>CAKQVG010000002.1:0-300014 GCA_934277695.1 uncultured Clostridia bacterium | reverse complement strand
GCAGCTTGCTTACCTGAACACTCAGATACAAAGGGCTGCCTGCATTAATGGGAAGTAAGCGTTAATGCAGGCAGCCCTTTGCATCGGTAATATTATTTTGAATTATGCTTCTTCCAGCTTGACTACGGATACTTCAAAAGCCTTCCGCATCTCGGCAGTGCCGTCATCAAGCTTCTTTTTGTATTCTCTGCTTTGAATTCTTCCCTCCAGCGCAAGCTTGGTGCCAACCCCAAGTTTTTCGGCATATCCGGCATTTCTGCCCCACGCGATGCACGGTATGTAGTCGGATTTGTTATACATGCGGTTTACAGCAAGCATCATATCGCAGATTTCGCGTCCGAGAGGCGAGGTTCGCTTCAATGGCTCTTTGCAGAGAAACCCTTCCAGATAGATGTAATTCTCGTTATATCCGAAATTTTCGCTTTGATATATTTCCTTGGCAAAAACAACAACATTAAGTTTGTTTTTTTCATCCACAATCTCGTTGTAGGTTCTTATCTGGCCTTTTATTTCAACAAAATCTCCTTCTCTCGGCGGATTGTCAAAAATCAGCCGCTCTGAAACCATAATGTTTATTTCATCGATATATCCGCTTCTGCGTTCGATTCCCAGAACGAAAGTATAAAAAATTTCGCCGTAAGTTTTGTGACTGAATCTTAACTCTGAAAGCACAACACCGCAAAGTTCCGCTACATTACTTTCCATTTTTTCCTCCTAAAGTTTTAGTGTCTATACATTCTATTACTTTAGAGAAAAAGTATGCCTATATTTATTCGCTGCGAAGGGCATCAATTGGATTCAGCCGGCTTGCCTTTCTTGCGGGTGCCCAGCCGAAGACAATTCCAACCGCAAATGAAAATCCGAATCCCAAGGCAACCGCTGACAAGTTCACCTCAAAGCCCGTTCCGATTGCCGAAAGCGCCACATAGGAAAGCAGCTCGCCGGACAAAATTCCGATTGCACCGCCCATCAGTGACAAAATAATGGACTCGATCAGGAATTGAAGCTGTATAATCTTCGGCTCCGCACCGAGTGCCTTACGAAGTCCGATTTCCCGCGTTCTTTCGCTCACATTTACAAGCATCATGTTCATAATTCCGATTCCGCCGACAAGAAGCGATATGGAGGCAATCCCGGCAAGCAGTTTATTCATCATATCGTACATGGTATCCATCATGTCAAGAAGGCTCTCCATGTTGATAATGCTGTATGCACTTTCGGAATTGTTGAATGTGTTGTCAAGAAAAGCTTCAAGATTGTCTACCAAAGTGCTTGTCAGGTCTGTGTTGTCAATGTATACTTCAAGACTCGTAACAAAATTCCTGCCGTTCATGCTCAGTGCATTTTTGTATGGAATGTAGATATTTCCGTCGCTTTCCTTTACTCCGACCATCATGCTCATCATGGTATCGTCAGGACTACAGAGCCCGATTACCGTATAGCGGATTCCACCTATGCGAATCGTTTCCCCGAGGGGATCTTCTCCCAGGAAAAATGTTTTCGCAAGCGTATCGTCAATCAGACAGACGGTAACCGTTCCATCCATGTCCTGTGCTGTGAAGGCTCTCCCGTAGGTCACCATCTCATCGTTCTTTTGAAAATATGTCTCGTTCCTTCCTGTCACGGTCACATCATCGCTGACATAGTCATTCCTTACGACCTTTGCATATACGCTTACGGACGGAGCGATTCCCTTGACATTGTCAATTTCCTCGATCTCTTTCAAGTCGTTTTCCGTAAGACCCGCTTTAAGAGCCGTTCCGGGTGCGTTGACGGTAAGGGTCCCCGCTCCGAGGCTCGAAAATTCATCCATCATGTAGTCCGAAACGGCAGAAACCGTCGTTACCATCGCAATTACCGCAGCCACGCCGATGATAATTCCGAGAGTGGTAAGAAAGGAACGCATCTTGTTCGAAACAATGTTTTGGACAGACATGATTACGCTTTCTTTTATCATGCTGAGTTTAGGCATCTTCCAACCCTCCCTCGCTGATATTTCCGTCAAGAATACGCACGATGCGCTTTGCATGCGATGCGATTTTGGAATCATGCGTAATCATGATAATTGTTCTGCCCTCTTCATTGAGTTCGTGGAAGATTTCCATGACCTGTTCGCCTGTTTTCTGGTCCAGTGCACCCGTAGGTTCATCCGCAAGCAGAATCGTGGGATTGGTTGAAATTGCTCTTGCAATCGCAACGCGCTGCTGCTGACCGCCGGACATCTGATTCGGAAAATGATACATTTTATCCGCAAGTCCGACACGCTCCAGCATGAGTTTCGCTCTTTCTTCGCGTTCCCTCGTACTCATTCCCGCATATATCAACGGGAGCATTACATTATCAAGGGCATTCTGACGCTGCAAAAGATAAAAGGACTGAAAAATAAATCCAATCTCTTTGCTCCGGATATGCGCCAGTGTTTTTTCATCCTGGTTGAAAATATGTCTGCCGGAAAGGTAATAGTCCCCCGAAGTTGGCGTGTCGAGGCAGCCTATGATATTCATGAGTGTTGACTTGCCGCTTCCCGAAGGACCCAGAACCGCAAGAAATTCACCCTCGTTCACGGTAAGGTCGATGCCTTTAAGAACGGTGGAGACTTCCTCGCCCATGACATATTGCTTCACAATTTTTTCCATTCTGAGAATTTCTTTCACGGCCATATCATTCACCCAGCATCATGGAGTTTCTTGCTTCTCGCATGGAATCCATTTCTTCCATATTAAAATCAAATTTTTTCGGATAAAATATTTCTTCGCCTTCGCTGAGCCCGTCCTTAACTTCCACATAAATGCCATCCGAGGCGCCCAACACAAGCTGTCTTTTCTCCATGCTTCCGCTCGCATCCTTAACGAGGACATATGCCGTATTGTCTTCATTGTATTGCAGGCTCACTTGTGAAACGCTCAAAACATTTCTTTCGTCGGTTCTCGTGAGTTTTACTTCTACGCTCATTCCTGCCTTCACAAGTTCATCCGGGGTAAAGCTTACTTTTGCGTTAAAATAGGACACGCCGCCTTCAACGGTTGCGGTCTTATCCACCTCAACAAGAGTTCCCTCATATTCTTTGTCAATGGCATCAATCAAGATCTTTACCGGACTTGAAACATGCACGTTTTTTATCGTGTATTCGTCTACCTTGATATTCACCTGCATTCCGTCAAGATTTGAAATCGTTGCGACCGGCATTCCCATCGTTGCCATTTCCCCTTTTTCAAGAGAAAGCTGCGTCACGGTTCCGTCGCAAGGCGCCTTGATGATATAATCCGCCCGCGTTGCTTTCAGCTGGCTGAGCTGTATTTCCGCTGCACTTACATCGCTGAGTGCTTTTGTCTTATCGTATGCGGCTTCGTAACTCTCAAGCTGCTGATTAACCTGAAACTCCGCAATTTCAAAGTTTTTCTTTGCGGTGTCGTACCCGGTCTGTGCAGTGTCAACAGCGCTTTCGAGTTTCTTTAGAATGCTCTTCTTGGAGTTCTTGTATGCCGTATCCGTGTCATTGTATGTATCGCGTGCGTTTTCATAGCTTCGATCCGCCGCATCTGCCTGCGTCTTTGCGGAGTCCATTGCCATTTTCGCACTGTCCATTGCAGTTTTCAGGATAGCCGTGTTCTCTGCGGATGAATTTGCCGCATCGTCATATGCCTTCTTTGCCTCTGTATATTCTTTATATTTTGACGCATATGTACGGTATGCATCCGAAGAAGCCTGTGAGGCACTCAAATATGCCCTGTAGGCCTGCTCCCGCTGCAGATATATGCTTTGGATGCCTTCATAGCTTCCGTTTTCCACCGATTTCTTTGCGTCTTCATACTCGTCTTTTGCATCTTGAAGCGCATCTTTGGCACTGTTCATCTGTGTTCTTGCACTCTCAATGGAAGTGTTGAGTCCCCTGTCGATGCTTTCCTTGTAGCTTTCGTATCCGTGCTTTGCATCGGAAATGTTGAATTTATTGTTTCTCTTTGCGGTTTCCAGGTTCGCTTCCTGGAGCTTGATATTGTAATCGATTGCAGTGGTGTCAAGCTTTGCGATAACATCTCCGGCTTTGACTTTGTCTCCGTTTTTCACCGCTAGGCTCACCACCTCTTCCGAGGCCTGTGCCACAAGCTGTATGTCCGATACCGGTTCCACGTTGCCAACAAAGCTGTTGTAAGTTACGATGTCGCGCTTTTCCGCTGTCTCCTGAAGGTAACCTGCCGCTTCATCCTTAAAAAGCAGGCTCTTTGCAAGAAGCAATATCGCTGCAATGAGCACAATCGTTATAATTTTGTGTTTTTTTATGAATTCCACAAGTTTTCTCATGTTACTGCCCTTTCTGAACTCTGAGATGAAGGTTGTTTGCTATGGCTACGATTACAAAACCAAGCGCAATAGCAAGCGCAATAATCGCCGCTTTGCTTCCGTTTTCAGCGAACATAAGCTCATCGTTTGATACCAGGCCAAGCATGGTGTAATAAAGACTTCCGCCCGGAATCAGTGGAACCGCACCTGTGGTCAGAAAAATCGTTGCCGGAGCGCGGTTTACGCGTGCCATGATTTCTGCGTATATGCCCACAAATACGGAGGCCAAAAGATTCGGCAAGAACAATCCCCCCATATAATTTTGCAAAGCCAGAAAAAGTGCCCATGTGAGTCCGCCGCCGACTCCTGCCATCAAAACCTGTTTTCCTTTCATTTTAAGAAAAACGGCAAATCCAAGTGAGCCTATGAAGGCTGCTGCAATCTGTATCATCATATCAGTCCGCCTCCCGTCACAAAAAGGGAAAGCGCAAAACCGCATGCAATCGCAATCGCAAGCAGAAGCGCATTTGCAACTCTGAGCATCCCCGTAGCAATATCTCCGGTAAGCATGTCTCTGACTCCGTTTGTCATCGCAATTCCCGGAATCAGAAGCATGATTACACCTATCATTATTTTGTCGGTATGCACGCCGATTCCAAGCCATACCGTAATAACCGAAAGAATTCCCGCCGCAAACGAAACAGTGAATATGTTTGCAAGCGGGTTCTGTCCCAGCTTCGAAACCACTAAATTGAGCACGACGGTCGCAAGACCGCAGATTGCCGCTGCGATTCCGTCTTGAATATTTCCCCCAAAAAAGACAGCAAAACTTCCGCCGATTGCCATCCCACTCAGAAGGCTCAAGGCAATCGGCTGCTGCTTTCTCTGCATCACTTCATCGAAGCGTTCGCGCAGTTCTTCGACTGATGGCAAATTTCTGCACACATATCTTGACAAGTCATTAAGAAAATCAAGCCTGTCAAAGTTAACATCATTTCTTACAACTCTTCGTATCTGCGTTACAATCTCCCCGTCCGGGTCTTCCATTGTAACCTGTATATTTGAAGTAATAACAAAAACATTTACCCGATCACAGCCGTATGCGCTGCACATGCGCTCCACACTGTCCTCAACGCGGCTGACTTCCGCGCCCGCCACCAGCATTTCTTCGGCTATGTCGAGTATTCCCTGCAAAAGTTTACTGTAATTCATGTTCTTTTCTTTCATTTCAAATCCAATTTCATTATTTCGGGATGACATTCCTTCCCGTACTGCGGGCAGTACTTGCATTCGAAGAAGTTCGGTGCATTGTCCGCAGGTATTGTTTCAAAGCCCAGCCGTCTGAAAAATTCAGGTGCTCTGGCAACAAGATACAGCGCCTCGCCGCCTCTTGAAAGGACTTCTTCTTTTGCCTTGTTTATCAAAAGCCGTCCCAGGCCAAACTTGCGCATGGCCGGGTCTACGGCGATTCCGTCTATGATATATTTACCCTCTCTCATCGCCAAAACACATCCTGCAGCAATAAAATCTTTGCCGTCTCCGGCATCCGTCTTGATATGCTTGAGGTCATCTCCCTCTGCTTGAGATATCTTCCAGCATTTGAGAATATCTGTATCCACTTCCTCGTCGCCGTCGAATTCCAGTTTGTTCTCTACGAAAAACTTGACGAGTCTGTCGTATTCGTCTGTCGATCGCAAAATAAATTTCATAACATCCTCCTGATTTCTCCGATCAGATACAGTGAGCCTGCAAATAAGATCACATCGTACTCGTCCTGCATTGCCTTTGCTGCATGGAGAGCCTCTTCATGCTCCGCAGCCGCTTTTACACTGCCGCCCAGAGCCTCTATTTTCGCTTTCAGCTCTTCTTTTGACATTCTGCGTGGATTTACCGGCTCCGTGACAATAAAGTCGCCTGTAATCTGCGTAAATTCCTTCAATATAGTATCGGTATCTTTGTCGGCAAGCATACCGGTAACCATCAAAATTTTCGAGTCCGCGCAGAAGGTTGTCATCGTCCTGCGGAGCGCAAGCGCACCGTCCGGATTGTGTGCACCGTCAATGATGTAAACCGGCTTTTGTCCCGGCGGCGTCATAATTTCGAATCTGCCGATCTGCTTTGCTTTCTTAAGCCCGGTGCGCAGTGCTTCGTTCGGAAGTCTGATGTCTCCGTTCTCTTCCAAAATACACAAGGCGGCTATGGCTGCCGCTGCGTTTTTGACCTGGTGCTCGCCTATCATGCTTATTTCAAGGTCTTTGAATGTTACTCCCTGAATATCAATGTCGAATTTGGATCCTCCGAAGGTTTCGGCTGTAATCAGGCAAGGCAGATTGCGGGTTTCGAAGTACATGGACCCGTGTTCTGCCGCGGCCTGCTCGATGACGGCGAGTGCTTCGTCTGCTTCGGCGCTTGTGACAACCGGGCAGCCGTCTTTGATGATGCCGGCTTTTTCCGAGGCAATTTCCGCAAGGGTATTGCCGAGGCGGTCCGTATGATCATAGGATATGGATGTGATTACCGAAATAAGCGGTTTCTTGCAAACATTTGTAGAGTCTCCTCTTCCGCCTAAGCCTACTTCAAGCACGACATAGTCCGTTTTCTTTTCTTTGAAGTACAAAAAAGCTATGGCGGTAATCACTTCAAATTCCGTCGGTGACTGCAGCCCTGCGTCTGTTATTTCTTTCACGCCTGCAAGCACGCGGTCTGTGTACTGCGCTAAGTCGCTGTCGCTGATATATGTGCCGTCCAGCTCAATTCTCTCATTGAAAATCTCAAGGAAAGGTGAAGTATATAACCCCACCTTGTAACCGCATTCCTGAAGGACACTGTAAATATATTTGCAAGTTGAACCTTTGCCGTTGGTTCCGGCAACATGAATCACCTTTAATTCGTCTTGCGGATTTCCGAGAATGTCAAGCAATTTTGTCATTCTTTCCAGTCCAAGCACCGATCCGAATTTTTCAAACTCATGTATTTTGCCGATTGCACCCTCTGCAGCATAGGCTGCGCCTTTTAAATCTGCCATTTTTCACCTCTTGTGAATGTATTGTATGATTGTATTTATTGTAATTTTGTCTTAATTGCTTCTATCTGTGCGCTGACTTTTGCAAGCATGTCTTCGTACACAGCAAGTTTATCTTTTTCCGCTTGAATCTTTGCTTCAGGCGCCTTGTTTACGAATCCCGGATTGCTTAACATTCCGTTCGAACGCTTAACCTCGCCTTCGAGACGCTTTTGTTCTTTTTCCAGTCTTGCCAGTTCTTCTGCGAAATCTACCAGATCATCAAGCGGGATATAGATTTCTGCTCCGTCGATGACTGCCGATACTGCGTCTTCCGGAACGTCCTTTTTGGAATCCGTGAAGAGAATTTCCGTGATGTTTGCAAGGTTTCTAAGATATGCTTCACCTGCTTTGGCAGTTTCCGCCTTTTCTCCTTCCGCAAGGATAATTGCTTTAATCTTCTTGGAAGGCGCAACATTCTTCTCCGCCTTGATGTTACGGATTGCTTTGATTTCCTCCATCGCCATTTCAAGGGTTTTTTCTGCCTGCGGATAGATGTAGGCAGCACTCGTCTTCGGCCATTCGGCAGCAATCAGATAGCCCTGCTCGTCGTCGCCGTGCGGCAGGAATCCCCAGATTTCCTCCGTGATAAACGGCATGAACGGGTGCAGGAGCTTCAGCATATTCTTCAGGCACATTACCAATACGAAGCGAACCACCTTCTTGTCTTCTTCATCGTCGCCCCAAATTCTCGGTTTTACAAGCTCGATGTACCAGTCGCAGTATTCATTCCAAATCAGGTCGTAAACCCTCTGTCCCGCAAGTGCAAGGTCATATCTTTCCATCGCGTTGTCGATATACTCGATGGCGTCGTTTACTTTTTTAATCATCCACTTATCTTCATCCTTAAGCGGAATATTCGCAAAATTCGTCGTGTTTGCACATGCGCCGCCGCAGCAGTCGTCGCAGCATTTTGCGAGCGGCTTGAATTCGCCTTCTTCATCCTGAAGGTTCATAATTACGAATCTGGACGCATTCCAAAGCTTATTCGCAAAGTTCCTGGAATTTTCCAGTCTGTCTTCGGTGAAACGCATGTCGTTGCCCGGCGTGATACCTGTGGAAAGCATGAATCTGAGGGCATCCGCACCATATTTGTCGATAATTTCAAGCGGGTCGATTCCGTTTCCGAGCGACTTGGACATTTTGCGGCCCTGCGCGTCTCTTACCAGCCCGTGGATGTATACATCATGGAAAGGAACATCTCCCATATATTCCAGTCCGGAGAATACCATTCTTACTACCCAGAAGAAGATGATGTCATAACCTGTTACGAGTACATCCGTCGGGTAGAAATAGTCGAGCTCCGGAGTTTTTTCCGGCCAGCCGAGTGTCGAGAACGGCCAAAGCGCAGAGGAGAACCATGTATCCAGTACGTCCTCGTCCTGTTTCAGATGCGTACATCCGCATTTCGGGCATTTTTCCGGTGCATCGTAGGAAACAACGGTTTCTCCGCATTCTTCACAGTAGTATGCCGGGATTCTGTGCCCCCACCAAAGCTGCCTGGAAATACACCAGTCCTTGATTCCTTCCAGCCAGTGCAGATAAATCTTTTCAAATCTTTCCGGTATGTGTCTTAATTTCCCATTCTTTGCAACTTCGATTGCCGGTTTTGCCAGTTCTTCCATCTTTACGAACCACTGGTCGGATACCATATCTTCGATAACCGTATGGCACCTGTAGCAGGTCCCCATCGGAATTACCTTTTCTTCGGTCTTAACCAGATATCCTGCGGCCTCAAGGTCTGCAACCCAGTTCTTACGGCATTCGTAGCGGTCCTGACCTTCGTACTTGCCCGCCAGTTCGTTCATCGTTGCGTCTTTGTTAATGCAGGAAACAACCGGAAGTCCTGCACGCTGCCCTACTTCAAAGTCGTTCGGGTCGTGTGCCGGGGTAATTTTAACGGCACCGGTTCCCTTCTCAGGGTCAGGATAGCTGTCCGCAATAATTGGGATTTCCTTGCCTACCAATGGGAGAATAACCTTCCTGCCGATAACTGCCTTATATCTCTCATCGTCCGGATGAACGGCGATGGCTTCATCAGAGAACATGGTTTCCGGTCTTGATGTCGCAACTACGATTCCGTCAAAATCAGCGGTCGGCTCTGCAGCAGGATATTTGAAATACCAATACTTGCCGTTCTTGTCCTCATGTTCGACTTCCGCATCGGAAAGCGAAGTTCCGCACTGTGGACACCAGTTTACAAGACGGTTTCCCTTATAAATCAGTCCTTTCTCGTAAAGCTTGATGAATGCAGCCTTTACCGCATGGTTACAGCCTTCATCCATCGTAAATCTTTCTCTTGACCAGTCGCAGGAGTCGCCGAGCTTACGGCACTGACGCGTAATTCTTCCGCCGTATTCTTCCTTCCATGCCCATGCACGTTTGAGGAATTCTTCTCTTCCGAGGTCTTCTTTTTCGAGTCCTTCTTCGGCTCTGATTTTTTCAACGACCTTAACCTCCGTTGCGATACTTGCATGGTCGGAGCCCGGAAGCCAAAGTGCGCTGTAGCCTTGCATTCTCTTCCACCTTGTGAGCACATCCTGCAGAGTCTGGTCGAGCGCATGTCCCATATGAAGCTGTCCTGTGATGTTAGGCGGCGGCATAACAATTGTAAAAGGTTTTTTGTCCTTATCTACTTCTGCTCTGAATGCGCCGTTTGTCTCCCACATCTCATAGATTCTGTCTTCAAAATCTTTCGGATTATAGGTTTTTGCTAAGTTTTTTTCCATCTCTTCGATTTTCCTTTCTCTTTTTCGTCTGAGGCATGCATGAGAATAAAAAAAGTCCTCTGCAAGCCAACGCTTACAAAGGACGAAATATCATTCCGCGGTACCACCTTTGTTCCTGCTTTCCGATTCAGAAAACAGACCCTCATTATGATTAAAACTCAGAAGCAACCTTCGAAAAACGCCTTCTTCCGGGGCTCTCAGCCGCGTCCCCGATTCTCTGTAAAGGGCAGGTCCTTTTCTACTCCTCTTCGTCATCGTTTCTATTGAATTTTCAATAGATTTATTTTATATCGCGGCGGGGTAAATGTCAAGCGGCAAACTACAGTTTGCTCATCATATATTCCGCGAATTCGCGGCAAGTCCCGCCGTCACGCATTCCCGTCACTACCACGGATTTTTCAACATCGCAACAAACGTGAAGTGCTTCTGCAAGCTTATCGGCTTTATCGGTGAATCCGATGTGTCTGAGCATCATCTCCGTCGCCTTGAAAATACTCGAAGGGTTCGCATAGTCCGCAAGTCCTTCTTCAATCATTCTCGGTGCCGAGCCGTGGATTGCTTCAAACATCGCATAGCGGTCTCCGATATTGGCACTTCCTGCGGTTCCGACTCCGCCTTGAATTTCAGCTGCCTCGTCGGTTATGATGTCACCGTACAGATTCGGCATTACGAAAACCTGAAAACGATTTCTGATTGCCTTGTTCACAAGGTTTGCGGTCATAATGTCGATATACCAGTCCTCCGCTTCGATTCCCGGATAGTCCGCTGCAACCTCGCGGCAGATAGCTGAAAAGTTTCCGTCGGTTTTCTTCATAATGTTGGCTTTTGTTACGATTGCGACGTTGGTCTTGCCGTTGTTCTTTGCATAGTCGAAAGCAGCTCTTGCGATTCGCTTCGTTCCTTCTTCGGTTGTAACCTTAAAGTCAACTGCCAGAGTTCCCGGAATTTCAATGCCCTTGCTTCCAAGCACATATTCGCCTTCCGTGTTTTCTCTGTAGAACATCCAGTCGATGCCTTCCTCCGGCACGCATACCGGGCGGACGTTCGCATAGAGGTCAAGTTCGCTTCTGAGCGTTACATTGGCGCTTCCCATGCTTCCGCCCTTAGGAGTCGTCGTCGGTCCTTTCAGGATTACATCGCAGGATTTAATTTCTTCCATCACGTCATCGGGAACCGCTTTGCCGACAGCTACGCGGTTTTCAAGCGTAAGTCCTTCAATTTTTCTCAGGACAACTTTGCCGGATGCAAGTTCCTCTGCAAGAAGTTTTGTAAGCAGTCTTTCTGCCTCTGCCATGATAATCGGGCCGATGCCGTCTCCGCCGCAAAGACCGATTGTAATCTGCGGCAAAGCTGCAAAGTCTTTCGCACCTGCTGCGTTCTTCATATCTTCCGCGCGTTTTATCTGCTCTCTGAGCAGTGCTTCAAATTTTTCCGAAGCCTCTTTTATATATTTTTCTTTATCCATTGTCTGACTCCTCTTAGTTTCCGCCCTTTCCGACATATTTTAAAAGGCCGCCGTCTTTCAAAATCGCTCTTTGTCTATCCGTAAAACTGCATAAAAGCTTAATTTTTTCTCCGTTTGTAAGGTCTTCCAGTGTCATTTCTCCGGACTCCATTCCTTCGAAAATGCCCGTAATGCGAAGTTCGTCTTCCTGATTGATCTTTTCGTAATCATCCGGATTCGCAAATGTCAGCGGCATAATTCCGGCATTGATAAGGTTTGCTGCATGGATTCTCGCAAAACTTTTTGCCACTACAGCTCTTACTCCGAGATAAAGCGGTACGAGCGCCGCGTGCTCTCTGGAAGAGCCCTGTCCGTAGTTGTTTCCTCCCACGATGATGCTGCTTCCCATTGCTTTAGCTCTTTCCGGGAATTCCTTGTCGCAAACTTCGAAGCAGTACTGTGACAGGTGCGGAATGTTGGAACGATACGGAAGTATCTTTGCGCCTGCAGGCATGATATGGTCTGTTGTGATATTGTCACCGACCTTCAAGGATACGCCTGCCTTCAGCTCGTCTTCCTGCGGTTTGCTGTCAGGGAAAGGTTTGATGTTCGGTCCTCTGAGAATTTCTACCGAAGCAGCTTCCGCTTCCGGTGCCGGAAGCAGAACTGCGCTGTCGTCTATCTTGAATGCTTCCGGCATCGTAACCTTCGGCATCTGTCCGAGAAGCATCGGGTCTGTGATTTCACCTGTAAGTGCCGCAGCGACAGCGGTTTCCGGAGATACTAAGTATACCTTTGCGTCTTTTGTGCCCGAACGTCCTTCAAAGTTCCGATTAAAAGTACGAAGAGAAACTCCGCCGGAGTTCGGTGAGAATCCCATGCCGATACATGGTCCGCATGCACATTCCAGCACTCTCGCGCCGCTTGCAAGTATATCCGTCAAAGCCCCGCATTCCGCAAGCATTGCAAGCACTTGCTTGGAACCCGGTGAAATGGAAAGACTTACATCCGGGCTGATTGTCTTTCCTTTTAAAAGTGCTGCAACCTTCAGCATATCATATAAGGAAGAGTTCGTGCAGGAACCGATGCAGACCTGATCCACCTTCGTTTCTTTCAGGCTCTCAACCGTCACCACATTGTCCGGGCTGTGCGGACAAGCAATCAGAGGTTTCAATTCCGAAAGATTGATATCGATTACCTTATCATAAACGGCATCCGCATCGCTTGCAAGCGGTGTGAAATCCGCTTCTCTTCCTTCTGCTTTTAAGAATTCTCTTGTAACTTCGTCAGATGGGAAAATGGAAGTCGTCGCGCCAAGTTCTGCGCCCATATTGGTGATTGTCGCTCTCTCCGGAACGGAAAGGGTCTTTACGCCTTCGCCGCCCCATTCGATAATCGCACCTACGCCGCCCTTAACGCTTAGGATTCTCAGAATTTCAAGGCTGACATCCTTCGCTGTCACGAAGTCCCTGAGTTTTCCTGTCAGATTGACTTTATACATTTTCGGCATTGTGATATAGTATGCGCCGCCGCCCATTGCAACCGCAACATCAAGTCCGCCGGCACCCATTGCAAGCATGCCGATGCCGCCGCCTGTCGGCGTATGGCTGTCGGAGCCTATGAGAGTCTTGCCCGGTTTGCCGAAGCGTTCCAGATGTACTTGATGACAGATTCCGTTTCCCGGTCTGCTGAAGTATAATCCGTGCTTCTTTGCCATAGATTGAATGAAACGGTGGTCGTCCGCATTCTCGAATCCGGACTGAAGTGTGTTGTGGTCGATATACGCAACCGAAAGTTCCGTCTTTACGCGCGGAATGCCCATTGTCTCGAATTCCAGATATGCCATCGTTCCCGTCGCATCCTGCGTCAGCGTCTGATCTATTCTGATTGCGATTTCATTTCCTACGGTCATTTCACCGCTGATTAAATGTTCTTTAATAATCTTTTGTGCTAGTGTAAGCCCCATCTTACATACCTCCCATAATATTTTTGCATGCATTGTTTACATGCTCCGCCATCAACTCTTTTGCCTTTTTCGCGTCTCCCGCTTCGATTGCTTCAAAAAGCTGCTTGTGCTCTTCCACCGACTGCGTGCTTCTATCGCTGAACTGAAGGGAAACCTTACGGAATTTCATCAGCTTGTGGTGCAGCGGGGAGAGAATGGATTCCAGCGTCGGACTGGCACTTTCGCGATAAATGACATCGTGAAATTCGGTATCCAAATCCTTGATTTTCTCAGCATTGCTCTTTGTCACATAAAACTCCTGCTGCTCTAAAATTTCTCTGAGCTTTTCAAGACCTTCCGCGGACATATTCTTTACGGCAAGTTCTGTTGCGTAAGGCTCCATCGCCTTCTTTACAGCATACATTTCTTCCACATCTTTCTTGGAAATTCCCACAACAACCATTCCGCTTGAAGTCTGTTTGATCAGTCTCTCTGTTTCCAGTCTTGTGAGTGCTTCTCTGATTGGAGTTCTGCTCACGCCCAGTTCCGCGGAAAGACGCGGTTCACTGATCGGCTCCCCTGCCGGATAAATGCCTGTCAAAATATTTTTTTCAATCGCTGCGAATACTTGATTCGCAAGAGATGTGTTCTTATAATCGATCATTGAGCAGTTCCCTCCATTCTTCTGACTCGCTTAACTTATCCTCAATTTCACCGGTTGACAGACTGGTCGTTCTGCCCCCTGCATACATCGTGTCCACCCACTCCTTCAATTCAATAACGAGTGGATGATCCTTGGAAACTTTTTTCTCATCTTCAAGCTGGAAATGTTCGTTAATCCAGTATGCGATTCCCGCAAGACCGGATGTATTGCTTATCGATACTCCCGGAGCTCTCTTGAGGATTTTTTTCGTATTGAAAATATTATAAATTTCTTCATCCTTCATGAGACCGTCTGCGTGAATTCCCGCCTTTGTCACATTGAAGTTTTCGCCTACAAAAGGAGTCATCGGCGGAATGTCGTAGCCCATTTCCTTGCGGAAATATTCCGCAATTTCGGTAATTACCGTAGGATCCATGCCATCCATAGAGCCCCTAAGTGATGCGTATTCAAATACCATCGCTTCAAGAGGGATGTTTCCGGTACGCTCTCCGATTCCAAGCAGGGAGCAGTTTACTGCACTTGCTCCGTAAAGCCAAGCTGTCGTCGCATTTGCAACCGCCTTATAAAAGTCATTATGTCCGTGCCATTCAATCATATCGCTCGGCACGCCTGCATAATGCTGCAGACCATAGATAATTCCCGCAACGCTTCGCGGAAGCGCAACTTCGGTATATGGTACGCCGTAGCCCATCGTGTCACATGCTCTGATCTTTACAGGCATGCCGACTTCGTGTGACAAATCCATGATTTCGTTTACAAAAGGAACTACGAATCCATAAAAATCCGCTCTTGTAATATCTTCAAGATGGCATCTCGGCACGATTCCCGCATCAAACGCATCCTTAATCGTTTCCAGGTAAAAATCGATTGCCTGTCTTCTGTTCATGCCCATTTTCTTGAAAATATGGTAATCACTGCAGGAGACCAAAATGCCGGTCTCTTCGATTTCAAGCTCTTTAACCTTCTTGAAGTCCTCTTTCTTTGCGCGAATCCAGGTTGTAATTGCCGGGAACTTGTATCCGAGTTCCATGCATTTTTCGATTGCTTCCTGGTCTTGTTTCGTATATATGAAAAACTCGGACTGGCGGATAATTCCGTACGGACCGCCAAGTCTTGCAAGGTATTTAAACAAATCCACTCTCTGTTTAACCGTGTACGGAGCCATCGACTGCATACCGTCACGGAACGAAGTATCGGTAATCCAAATGTCGGTAGGCATATTCATAGGCACCCTTCTGTGGTTAAATGCAATCTTGGGAACCTCCTCGTAATCAAACATTTCTCTGTAAAGGTTCGGCTCTTCCACATCCTGCAGAGAATATTTGTAAATATTCTGTTCTAAAAGATTCGTTTTATTGGAAATCTCAAGCATATTTTTACCTCCCGAATAAACATTTTTTAAACTTGTATACAAGTATAACACTTTAGCCAATTAACGTCAAGAGGTGCTTTGCAAAAAAATACGGGCATGCACTTTTCGCACGCCCGCATACAGAAAAATATTAAACTTGCTTGTCGGCAGCAGCTCCCGCAGCCTGTACCACATGGTGCATGAGGAGTGCGGTCGTAACTGTTCCGACACCTCCCGGTACAGGTGTAATGCCTGCCACATTTTCCTTTATGTTTTCAAAATCCGCGTCTCCGCACATCTTGCCGTTTTCATCGAAATTGATTCCGACATCCACGATAATCTGTTTTCCGTTCACATGCCCTTCCGTCAATGTCTGCCGTTTTCCCGTCGCACAAATGATGATGTCCGCATCCAGGCAAAGATTCTGCAAGTCCTCAGGGTCGGATTTGCTGTGGCAGACGGTGACCGTCGCATTCTGCTCCATGAGCATCATGGCAACCGGTTTTCCCACTACAAGACTTCGGCCGATTACAACAACTTTTTTGCCTTCCGGGTTTATTCCGTGGAACTTAAGTATCGCCATGGCGGCTTCTGCGGTGCAGGGCGGAAATCCCATTCTGCATCCCGTAAAAATTCCTCCGAGCGTTTTATTCGTTATTCCGTCGATGTCCTTTTCCGGTTTAAGATGGTTGCAGATTCTCTCTTCATCCACGCCCTTCGGAAGCGGCCGGAGCATCAGAACGCCGTGTATATTGTCGTCTTCATTCAGATATTTTACAATATCCAAAATGTCCGATTCATCCGCTTTGGCGTCCATTATGAACTTTTCGGTGTGTATTCCCAGGGCCTTGGCTTTTTTTACCGCACTGTTTTCATAAGCTATATCGCTGTCGTTATTACCTACCCGCAAAATCGCAAGTGTCGGTACAATGCCCTCGTTCTCGATAAGACGCATTGCTTCTTCGTTTGTTTTCTTGTCAATCCATTCCGCTACGGGCTTTCCGTGTAATATTGTCATTAAATTCTCCTTAATCCTTACTCTTCAATTTCTTCTTCTGCTTCCTTATCGTATTCGTACCACGCAATTCTGGCTGTTTCCTCGAACAAAATCGCGTTCTCAAAAGCATTCTTCATATCGCTTCCGCATACTGCCATTCCGTGATGCTCCATCACCGCTGCATTTCCGTCTCCTATCGCACGCACCGTGTTGAGCGCAATCTGATGTGTGCCCGCAAGTGCGTATTCGGATACTGCGATAAAAGGCCCGAAAACTTCCCGTGCTTTTTCTTCCTTCTGCGGCACTTCGATTCCGCGGCATGCACACGCAAATACAGACGCATATTCCGAATGTGCATGGACAATCGCCCCCGTATCCGGTTTGTCCCTGTAAATCATGGCATGAAGCTCAAGTTCGGATGTCGGACGGTTCGCCCCTTCTGCCTCGAGCGTTTCTATGTTCACTTTTACCATGTCTTTTCCTTCAAGCAATACATAGTCAATTCCCGAAGGTGTTACAAGCATTGTTTTTTCATCCAGTCTGACGGAAAGATTTCCCCAAGTGCCCTGAACCAGCTTCTCGGACACAAGACGCTTGCCGAAAGATACAAGCTGCTCTCTAAGTTGGTTTTCCTTATCAGACACGGTTGTATTTTCATCTGTCGTTTCAACTTTATGCTGCTGTGAATAGTTTTTTTCGTAATTTTTTTTCATTGCCAGCACAAGCTTTTTGTCGAGAGGCCGGCTTCCTCCGAGTTTCTTCGCTCTTATCTCGGCCATTGCCGCTTTTTCCATAACAAGGGTTGCGATTGCGGCTTCTCTTAAATCTCTTCCCACGGCAATGGTGTATCCGACGCCTTTTCCTTTCGAGTCAACCGCTCTGAGCACCAAGCAGCCGTTGGCTTTTTTCAGTGCTTTTTTTAGGCTCTTGCCAGAACTTCTGTCTGCGGTTCTTCCGTCCGCAACATATACGGCAGGTCCTATAATCTGTGCCATATCGTCAAGGGATGCCGCAAACGGGTTTGCTTCCGCCAAACACTTCTGGCAATAAAAAGTCTGTGAGAAAATCATAGCGTTCTTGCCTTTCTTTGGAAGCGGAAGCCTCTTCATGTCAAGAATTTCAATGTCCTCTTCTTTCAGTTTTTTCAGATCGGCATCCAATTTTGTGGCATACACTGTTTCATCCGCCTGAAGCATAAGCCGCATACCGTCGAAATTCGATACTCCGCCCGCTGTCAAATAATCCATGCATTCTTTAAATTTAGGGTATTGTTCTTTTCTTTTCTCTTGCATTTTTTTAACCTCTTTCAAGTCGCTTCATCCATTGTATCACAAAACGCGTATATTAAAAAGTCCTCTTTAAAAAAACACCGATGAAATTCATCGGCGTTCTGTGAGTGCTTCTTTCGGAAGCGCATATTTCAATTCGTATTGATTCATCTTCGCATCAAAGTCGTTGTGTCCATACAACTTTAAATCATCCAAATAGTGATGCATATCGAAGTCACCTTTTTCACTCTCGATTACGCATACCGCCAAATTGGAACAATGGTCGGCAACACGCTCAAGATTCGTTCCGAGATCGGAAAGGATAAATCCGAGTTCAATCGTGCAGTTCCCGGCTTTGAGCCTCTTCACATGTCTGTTCTTTACTTCGTTGTGGATGGCATCAATTACATCCTCAAGCGGTTCAACCTCGCCTGCCGTTTTTATATCGTCATTTATAAAGGCATCCGTTGCTAAATCCACCACTTCGTGCACGGCATTCATAAAGACGGTGACTTCGCTGCGTGCGCTGTAGGAAAATTCCAAGCCTTTTTTGTGCAATTCTTCTGCGGATTCGGCGATATTTCTTGCGTGATCGCTGATTCTCTCCAAATCACCTATATTGTGAAGAATCATCGTAAGGGTCTTGCTGTCTTCCTCACTGATGTCAAGTCTGGAAAGCTTTACGATATAGGCGCCCAAAGCGTCCTCGTATCTGTCGATTTTTTCTTCCAAAAGATACACGTATTTGCATTTATCTTGGTCAAATTCTTTCATCAGTTCCATTGCAGCGAATATACACTCCCTTGCATGCGAAGCCATCTTTGATGCAACGGCTTTGCACTGAGTAACCGCAAAACTCGGAGTCTCCAAAAAGCGTTCATCCAGCAGATTAAGCGTCTCATCTTGTGATTTTTTCTCAGGCACATCCTTCACCACTTTGTTTGCGAGCTTTTCCAAAGCTTTCGTGAACGGCAGAAGAAGCAGCGTGCAGCCTACATTGAAAAGGCTGTGGATAACTGCGACATTCGCCGGATTTACGACATTGCCAAGGAAGTCGAAATGCACGAGTGCATTCGCAGTATAAAATACTGCCAGGAATATAATAGTTCCGATAATATTAAAGGAGAGGTGTACCGCCGCAACTCTCTTGGCACCACGATTCGCACCGATGGCCGAAAGAATTGCCGTAATGCATGTTCCGATATTCTGTCCCATGATAATCGGGATGGTTGTCCCATATGTAACTGCTCCGGTTTTGCAGAGTGCCTGCAAGATTCCGACCGATGCAGAAGAACTCTGGATTGCTGCGGTGAAAACAGCTCCTGCGCAAACGCCGAGAACCGGATTGCTGAACATGGTGAGAACATTTACAAATTCCGGCACATCCGCCAGTGGCTTTACTGCCGAACTCATAATATCCATGCCGTACATCAGTACTGCAAAACCGATTAAAATCAATCCGATATCGTACTTCTTTTCGCTCTTCATAAACATCATAAAAATGATTGCCACTGCTGCAAGAATCGGCGAAAAAGACATCGGATTCAGCATCTGAATGAAGAAGCTGTCTCCTTCGATTCCGGAAAGGCTGAGAAGCCAAGCCGTAGCCGTTGTTCCTATGTTTGCGCCCATGATGACCGGAATTGCCTGTCTGAGCGACATAATTCCCGAGTTTACGAAACCCACCAGCATTACAGTCGTAGCTGACGAGCTTTGAATGACCGCCGTTACCGCAGTTCCCAAGAGCACTCCCTTAGGCACATTCGATGTCAGCCGGCTCAAAATTTCTTCAAGTTTACTTCCGGACGCTTTCTTGAGTCCGTCTCCCATTGTCTCCATACCGAACAGGAACAGGCAGAGCCCGCCGATCAGCTGAAGAATTCCAAAAAAATCCATTACTGTTCTCCTCTAACTTTTCTTTAACATTCTTTTTTCACACTATCGTTCAGTTCTATTTTACCTGAAATTTTCATAAAGAAAAGTTAAATGTATGTAAAATAATACGGGTGGAGTGTGCTTCCTCCGCCCGTATTTGTTTACTCTTTTTTCTTTGTTACAACCGTAGATTCAACCCGGTGTTCCTTGACATTCTCGACTTTTATCATCAGCCTGTCTGTTTCCAATTCGAAAGCGGTCCCGTCCGGCGGTATGTTTCCCATTTCTCCCAGAATATATCCTCCGAAAGTATCGTATTCCTCCATCGGCAGCGCGATGTCCAGCTCTTCCGCCACATCTTCGATGTCCGCAAACCCTTGGATTTTCCACTTATTTTCGCCAAACGGCTCAATTTCCGCAGGCCTTGGCGTTTCGCCTTCCTCAAACAGTTCACCGATTAGCAATTCCACAAGGTCATGCATGGTTGCAATACCGCTCATCCCGCCATATTCATCGATTGCCACCGCAAAATGCACGCCAGTTTCCTTCATCCTTTTGCAAAGCACATCCGCCTTCATGTTTTCCGGCACAAAATATGCTTTACGCAGGCATTTTTCCAAAACAGTTTCTTTCGTCAAGCCCTCTGACCATTCCATTCTGAAAAAATCACGAACATCCATAACGCCGATGATGTCATCGCTGTCTTCGCCGCATACAGGCATGTAATTATGCCTGCTGTTTGTAATCGTTTCCTTCCAGTCAGCCAGCGAATCTTCCGTGTAGAGCATCACAACATCGGTTCTGTGCGTGCAAAGCTCCTCAACCGAAATATCGTTGAAATCAAGCACATTTTGAATCATTTCGTTTTCTTCGGAATCGATTACACCTTTTTCGCTTCCTGCCGTAACCATCATGCGAATTTCTTCTTCCGTTACGGTCTCGTCCTCCTCCGGATTGATGCCGATAAGCTTAAGAACGAGGTTTGTGGAAGTCGTCAAAAGCCACACCAGCGGCTTAAACACAATTGACACGATGGACAAAACACCGGAAACCGACAATGCAATCTGCTCGGTTTTGTTCATCGCAATCCGCTTCGGAATCAGTTCACCGAACACGATGCTGAAGTATGCAATGATAATGGTAATTACAAAAACACAAACGGAATTCAATACTGCCGGTGAAGCCGATACTCCCATTTCAAGCAGTTTTTTGACCAGAGGTTCTGCGAAATTGTCCGCAGCATAAGCACTTCCCAAAAATCCCGCCAAAGTAATTGCCACCTGTATTGTTGCAAGGAATCTGGCAGGCTGCGCTGTCAAGTCCACAAGCTTCTTTGCCTTTTTGTTTCCCTTCCTTGCCATATTTTCAAGTTTCGTGTCATTCATTGAAATTACTGCGATTTCGGCACTTGCAAAAATCGCATTCAAGAATATCAGCACGACTTGCAGAATAATTGCTCCTAACATTTTTCTCCTATCTTAGAACAATCCTGTGATTACACCGTTTTCGTCGATGTCAATCTTTTCTGCGGACGGAACCTTCGGAAGTCCCGGAAGCGTCATGATGTCGCCTGTTTTTACAACTACGAAGCCTGCTCCCGCACATACTTTAACATCCTTGATGGAGATCTTGAATCCTCTCGGTGCACCGAGAAGGGAAGCATTGTCGGAGAAGCTGAACTGCGTCTTCGCCATGCATACAGGGAGATTTCCGAATCCGAGTCCTTCGATTGTAGCAAGCTGCTTCTTTGCGGCTGCCGTAAATTCAACGCCGTCTGCTCTGTAAATCTTCTTTGCAATCGTTTCAACCTTCTGCTGAATGCTGAGCTCGTCTTCATATACGAAGTGGAAGTTGTTTTCACCTTCAACAAGTCTGAGAACTTCTTCTGCAAGCTCGATTCCACCTTCGCTGCCTTTTCCCCATACTTCGGAGAGCGCAACATTAACACCGAGTTCTTTGCATTTTTCTCTGACAAGCTGAAGTTCCGCTTCTGTATCGGTCGGGAATCTGTTGATTGCAACTACGCATGGGAGTCCGTAGTTCTGCGTTACGTTTTCCACGTGCTGCAGAAGGTTTGGAATACCCTTTTCGAGTGCTTCGAGGTTTTCGTTATTGAGGTCAGCCTTTGCAACGCCGCCGTGATATTTCAGTGCTCTTACCGTTGCAACAACAACAGCCGCATCCGGTCTGAGGCCTGCTTTTCTGCACTTGATGTCGACGAATTTTTCTGCTCCGAGGTCAGCAGCGAATCCTGCTTCTGTGATAACGATATCTCCGAGTTTTAATGCCATCTTTGTAGCCATAACGGAGTTGCATCCGTGTGCAATATTCGCAAAAGGGCCACCGTGTATAAATGCCGGAGTATGCTCCAGTGTCTGTACAAGGTTTGGTTTGAGCGCGTCTTTAAGAACAGCGGCTACTGCGCCCTGAATTTTAAGGTCCGCAACGGTTACCGGCTTGTCGTCATAAGTGTAGCCCACGATAATCTGTGCGACTTTTGCTTTTAAGTCCGCAATATCATTTGCAAGGCAGAGGATTGCCATGATTTCACTTGCAACCGTGATTTCAAATCCGTCTTCACGCGGTACGCCCTGCATTCTGCCGCCGAGTCCGTCAACGATGTTTCTGAGCTGTCTGTCATTCATGTCAACAACTCTCTTCCAAGTGATTTTCTTAACGTCGATACCGAGCTGATTGCCCTGCTGAATGTGATTGTCGAGGCATGCTGCAATGAGGTTGTTTGCAATGCCGATTGCGTGCATATCACCCGTAAAGTGGAGGTTAATGTCTTCCATCGGAACAACCTGTGCATATCCGCCGCCTGCTGCGCCGCCCTTTACTCCGAATACAGGACCAAGAGAAGGTTCTCTTAATGCCGCAAATACATTCTTGCCGAGTTTGTGAAGTGCATCTGCAAGACCTACTGTAGTGGTTGTCTTTCCTTCGCCTGCAGGTGTCGGAGAGATGGCAGTTACGAGTACCAGTTTGCCATCCGGAGCATCCGCCTTATCTTTTAAAAGACTGTAATCAATCTTTGCTTTATACTTACCATATTGTTCGATGTATTTCTCATCGATTCCTGCATCGGCTGCAATCTTGCTGATGTTTGTCATAACAGACTCTTGTGCAATCTGAATGTCGCTTTTGAATTCCATTTTGTCTCCTCCTGCTTATATATTTTTTAAAAAAGTTTTTCTATGAATCGGCGTTATGCCGTATTTCGCAATCCCGTCGTAGTGCGCCCGGGTTCCATACCCCTTATTGCTTTCAAACGCATAATACGGATATTCCTTGGCATAATCCTGCATCATTCTGTCTCGTGTCACCTTCGCTACAATCGAGGCTGCCGCTATTGATATGCTTTTTGCATCCCCTTTGATGATTCCCGTCTGCGGAATGTCCACAGCCTCGAGTCTGAGTGCATCGATAAGCAGATGATCAATACCGTTTCCTGTCTTCTCGCGCAGCACTTTGTCCGCGTTTTCCACGGCTTCGGTCATTGCCCTCTTGGTGGCGTTCAGTATGTTTATATCATCAATGATGTTATTATCGCACATTCCGATTCCGCACGCAATCGCTTTTGATAAAATTTTATCAAAAAGTTCCTCTCGCTTCTTCTCGGAGAGTTTCTTGGAATCGTCCACACCAAGCACATCAAAATCTTCCGGTAAAACAACACACGCGCTTACGACAGGTCCCGCCAAAGGTCCTCTTCCGACTTCATCCACGCCGCCGATGTACCGTGCGCCGTCCGCACGGATCTCTCTTTCGAACTCCTGCATGATTTCAAGCTTTTCCGCAAGCATTTTTTCTCTTTCTGCTTTTGTCATTCTGCGGCCTCCGATGTCTGCTCCAGTGTAATGTTTCCGATTTTGCCGCTTCTGAATTCGTCAAGAACGGTCTTTCCGCATCTCTCGTAGTCGATTCGCTTGCCCGGAAGAATAAAGCCCCTCTTGAGCGCGATATTTTCCATGTTGGTGAGCGCATCTTCTTCTATTTCATCGAGTTTATATCTATCCTTTAAAAGCTGTGGGTAATCTCTCTGAAGCACTTTGATAAGCTCCAGCGCAAGCGTTGCCACATCTAAAATTTCGTCTTTAATCGAACCGCAGAACGCAAGGTTTAAACCCACTTCGGGATCCTCAAACTTCGGCCACAGGATTCCCGGAGTGTCGAGAAGCTGCATTCCGTTTTCAAGTCCAAGCCACTGTTTGCCCTTCGTAACGCCCGGGCGGTCGCCTGTCTTGGCGCTCTTTTTGCCGGTCATGCGATTGATGAGTGAGGACTTTCCGACGTTCGGCACGCCCACGATCATCATTCTGAGCGGTTTCTTGCGGATCTGCCCTTCGTTTTTTTCGTCCTGCAGACGGTTTAATATCTTGTATAATTGATTGACTCCGCCGCCCGACATGCAGTTCATGGCTAGTACCATGCTGCCCTGTTTTTTGAAATAGTCCGACCACTGAGCGTTGGCTTTTCCATCTGAAAGATCGCTTTTATTTAAAATTATAATTCGTTTTTTTGTTTTTACCAGCTCATCGATAATCGGATTTCGGCTGGATACGGGGATTCTGGCATCTATGACTTCGATTACGATGTCAACCATCTTTAAGTTTTCTGCAATCAGCTCCCTCGTCTTTTTCATATGGCCGGGATACCAGTTAATATTTTCAATCATCGGTGCCTGTTCCTCCTTTCAGCGCTTTATTAACAAAAAGGGGAATCTTCGCGATTCCCCATGGTAAACTAGTCTCTAGTTTTAATTTTTGCAGCCTTACCTGTTCTTTCACGCATATAGTTGAGTTTTGCTCTTCTTACTGCGCCTCTTCTTGTCACTTCGATCTTTTCAATCTTCGGTGAATGAAGCGGGAATGTCTTTTCCACGCCTACGCCTGAAGAAATCTTTCTAACTGTGAAAGTTTCGCTGATGCCGCCGTTCTGTCTCTTAAGCACGAAGCCTTCGAAAACCTGAACTCTTTCTCTGTTTCCTTCTTTAATTTTGATGTGTACTCTTACTGTGTCGCCAACACCAAAAGCAGGGATCTCAGTCTTTTCGTATTCCTGAGTGATTGATTTCATTAAATCCATTGTAATTCCTCCTTCCCTCCAAGACGTTCGTGGCTCCGTCACCGCAATTTCCCTGCGGGACGCAAGTTCGCCCAGAGGACCGCCCGTAATAACTGTTATATTTTAGCACAGCTTGGACGGTTTGGCAAGCGTTTTTTTAGAAAATACTGCTCAGAAACGGCAAAATTCCATACTGCCTTGTTCTACGACAAGCAATTCATAATCACAGTAATCATCATTTCCTTTTCTTCCGGTTTTGATTCGGCAATCATAATTGTCAGCGCAACCAGAGTGTGATCATCTATCAATTTCTCGCCTCCTGCAAACAGCACACCGTTCCGGTCGAGAAAATACAGAAACATGGTCGCCGCAATTCTTTTGTTCCCGTCAAGGAAGCTGTGATTCTTCGTTACGAAATACAGAAGGTGCGCTGCTTTTTCTTCAAGGCTCGGATAAAGTTCTTTGCCGTCAAAAGACTGATAAATATTACCGATGCTCCCGCGGAAAGAATCATCCTTTTCCCGCCCGAATAAATCAGACTCATCGCCGAATCGCATATTGGAAATAACCTTCATGCACTCCTCATAGGTAAGCACATAGGTCGCGTCGCTTCCCTTAGGGCGAGTCATATTCTGATGGTCATAGGAGTCCAGAAGTTCGAGGGCTTCGCTGTACTTCTCAATTACCGTCAAAACCTGTTTACTGTCGAGCGTATTCTCCGTGCGCTTCATAATTCTGATGACTTCGCCGAGCTGAGCAACACGCCTGTCATTTACAGCACAGCCTTTTAATATGTACTGTTTAAGCACTGAATTTGCCCACCTGCGGAATTCGACTCCGCGTTTTGATTTCACACGATAGCCGACAGAGATAATGACATCAAGTGTATAATATGGAACTAACTGCTTGACACCATCAACACGCATTTTTTGCGTGTTGTTATCTCGGCTTACTTCTTCATCTGAAAACACATTGTTGATATGTTTCCTAATTGTTTTTTCGTCTCGGTCGAATAATACGGACATCTGATTTGCGCTAAGCCATACCGTCTCTTCATTTACCGGAACTTCGAGCTTAATTTCATTGTCTTCTGTTTCAAACAATACGATTTCTTTTTGGTTCATGATGTACCTCGCTTTCTTAATAACATAAAATTTAACGATGTACTCACGCGCCTGTTCCAAATAAAAAAACGCACGAGGTACAATGCGGAATTCACCGCTGTTATCCTTGCGCGTTATCTGCCCGCGTATGGCCCGGTCGGATAAGACCTAATATTATTATAGCATATTATTCTTTTAAAAGCGAGAATAATCTTTCCTATCTGTTTTTTTCTTATTCAATATAAAGCAGCTTCTCTAAGCACTACAGCCCGCGGAGTATGTTCAAATATTCCTGCCTTTGATCCACGACTGCATACACAATAACTTTCTTCTCAGCTTCATCGACCTTGTAAAACACCAAGTCTTTTTCCAAAATGAGTACCTTATATCCTTGGCGTTTAAGAACGAGATATGCCGGTTCCGTTCCGATATATGGATTGTCGCCTAATTCCAAAATTCTTCTTTCAAGCATAGCGAGTTTTTCCAGCGCAATCTCTTTTCCGAAATTCTGTGAAATGTAAAGAATAATCTTCCTGATTCCCGCATCAGCTGTATCGGTTCGTATAACATTGTATTTCATAATTAAATCTCCTGAAGAACCTTCCTCAAGTCATCAAAGGTTTCGTTTATTGGGGCAACGCGGCCGCACCTTACATCTTCCTCTGCCTCGGTTAATATCTCGAGAAGCTCAATCCGATTCTTCATATTTTTGTATTCTTCATACGAAAGCGAAACCGTGTCGCCTCTTCCGTTTACCGTGATAATCACAGCTTCTTTATTTTCCCTGCACTGCTTTGATATATCATTATAATGATTCCTTAAATCAGCAGAAGGTCTTATTGATTCCTGTAATGCCAACATTTTTCTAAGCCTCCTTGTATTTTATATGCAAATTATATCATTAAATGTCTATGTAGTCAAGTAATCCCTTTACAGCAAAAGCAGAAGACAAAACAGTGCAACAACAATGTTTTTACCCATTTGCTCACCTCTCCGAAAATTAATAAAAAATTCGATCACATATAAAATCTCGCTTTTTTATGTTTACTCATATAAAAATCCCCTCTTTGGCATCTACTCACGATGTCATAGCACCATCCACATCACCGTCGATGCCGTTTTCGTGAATGGTTCCATTATCATTGACTGCAAGATCAAAGGACACGGTGTACATCACAGTATCTTTATTTCGGTAATTCATGGTAACAAGGACATTGCCGGCTTTCTCCGCATAAAAATCATAAATTCTCCAAATTCCAACGTCTTCGTCTTCAAGCATCTCTGTTGTAAAATTCACTGCTCCGTCACCGCTCTGCAGCAGCTCCCACTGATACTCCGGAGCCGAACGATCTGCAAGTCTGATTTTATAAACTTCATAAGTATTATCCTCATAAAAGCTAAGCCATATTCCATTATATCCTAATCGCATCCTTCCGTCTTCCGGGATCTCGTATTCCAGTTCATCGCTCTCCTGCATATCCCAGCACAGCGGCGGATCAAAATCATCGCTGTTGCAGGACACCGTTACGGTTCCCATCACTGCATCTTCTTCAGTACTCTTCAGCGTCATTTTGCCGGAAATGCCCGGATTTCCTACGGTATCGTATAGACTAAACTTTCCATTCTTTTCAATATACAAGGCGTAGAAGTCCGTCGCCGTTGTTCCGTCCGATGCGAACTTCTCACACGTCCATTCTCCAATCAGCCCCTCCGGCAAAGATTTCCCGACGCAGCCGGTAAGTCCGGCCGTAAGTAAAAGGACTGCGAGACAAAGTGTAAGTGTACCGATTATTCTTCGTTTCATTATCTGCTTTTCTTTTCCTCCTTAAACATTTACAGTTTGCCTGTCATCACCCGTAATGATTTCCACCTGCTCGATCGTAACCGGTGATTTTACCGCAAAGAGCTTCCAGCAGAATGGTTCGATATCAAATAAGGATTTTGCATTGTCATAGCAGTTCATCACAAGTTTACTGCCTTCTAAACAAATACTGATATCTGCATCCTTCTTACTGTTCCTGTTGCAATAATAAATCCAGTATACATCGTCGATCTTATGAACCATAAGACCGTCTTTGCCTGCCCATTCGCTTTTATAGATTTCCCGAATTTCTTTTTTAACTTCATCCGAAACCTTGAGATCTCCAATCACGTCAGGTTTTACCGAGGTGTCGGTATCGCCTTTGACAGCTCCCTTCGTGATTAAATCATGCAGAATATATCTGCAGTCCCACCTTGGCACCATGCCTCCGTTTATACCGTAAACATTGCAGCGCTTAATCCAGCACATAAAAGCAGAACGAATATTGTTCTTTTTGCTTTTTTCATTATTATACCTCACTTTCTTTTATCCTCCTATAAATAAAGACGGTAAAACTCTCAAAGTGCAACAAAAAATTTTAAATTTTTTTACCCATATAATTTCAATCGGCAGATTTTTAAAATTCTCAACATTTTTTCGGCAGATTTTTGAATTTATCAAAGATTTGCCGAATTATTTTGCTAAAAAGGAGCACATCGACCGACATGCTCCTTGGTTTTCTTACTTATTTACAGTTTTGGAAAGCACCTTCGATACCGTGCCTGCCGCGATAAAGTTTACGGCTGCTTCAACAACTCCGTTTACTCCAACGAATGCAACGAGGAACGGCCAAATGGCGTTCGTCGGCAGATTAGATCCTGCCATTGTGGATATGAATGTATCGTTGCTCCAGAAGAACACGATGATGCACGTCATGAAGAAAAGCGTATTCAGCAGTGCTGTGGCAAGCGATGCGATGAAATACGATGCGGTCTTCATTTTTCCGGTGCTGTGTAATGCCTTGAAGAGGAGGCCCGAAAGCCATCCGCACAGGACTCTCGGCACCATGCAGGTAATAAAGGTTGCGATTGGATTCAGACTCAAAAGCAGTACCCCGAATGACGACGCGCCAAAGCACTGAATAAAGCTCGTCACGCCGAAAATTCCGCCCAGGATCGCTCCTGCCGCCGGTCCGAGGATAATGGCTCCGATTGCCACCGGCAGAACCATGAATGTAATCTCAATCGGACCTGCCTTGAGGTATCCCAGTGGTGTGTACGCGAAAATCAGCATAATTGCAACAAGTATGGCCATTTGTACCATCTTCTGTGTCCGCGTATTGATGTTTTTTTCCATTTGAAAACTCCTTTTCCGCTGTCGCCCCGCTGCCTGCGGGTGCAACGCTTACTTAAAAATATTTTTATAATACAGGATTCTGAGCCCTTCAAGGGTCAGATCCGGTACATACCGTATAGGGGTTTCGCAAAGCGGCAGAATTGTACCCGCAAGTCCGCCCGTTGCAATGACATGCAAATCATCGGTAAGAAGTTCTTCGCTTATTTTACGGAAAAATCCGTCTATCATGAGTGCATGTCCGTTCAGAACGCCGGAATTCATGGATTCCCGGCTGTTTTTGCCTATCAGCCTCTTCGGCATGGCAATGGATACGTCCGGAAGTTCGGATGCCTGCATCGACAGTGCATCGAGCGACACTCTGACTCCCGGTGCTATGATAACGCCTGTAAGCGTGTTTTTTGCATCGATGACAGTGAGCGTAGTGGCAGTACCGAAGTCGATAATCATAAGCGGCCCGTCATCGCTTCCCAGAGCCGAAACCGCATTTGCGACGATATCCGCCCCAAGCTCCGTCTGGCTGTCGATTTTAATATTGAGCCCGGTTTTAATTCCCGGCCCGACTTCGAGCGTTCGGATTCCGAACAGCGACCGGATTGCAGATGAAACCGCAATCGTAATCGGCGGGACTACCGAAGAGAGAATGCTTCCGGTTATGTTCTTTGTATCAACGCCGTTCAGAAGAAAAATCCCCTGAAACAGAACTGCATATTCATCCGCACTCTTGGCTCTGTCCGTAGAAATTTTGCTCTTCATTATGAGCGAATCGTCTTCTGCGAAAACACCTATGTCTATGCTCGAATTTCCGATGTCAACCGCAAGCAGCATGTTTTTTCCTCCTATGCTCTCGGATGTGTCCTGTCATACACATCTTTAATTCTGTTTTTTACGACCGCCAAGTATGCCTGGGTGGCCGAAATATCCTCGTGCCCCATAAGTTCCTGCAGGGATTTCACATCGGCTCCGTTCTGCAGCATATGTACCGCAAACGAATTTCGGAGCACCTGCGGCGTGAGGCTTATCGAAAGCTCCGCGGCTTTGCCGTACTCTTTCAGCACCTTCCAAAGTCCCTGCCTGGTTATCGGCTTTCCTGCATAATTGACAAATAAAATATCCGTCTCATTGTCTTTGAGCAAAACGGGTCTGGCGGTGAGGCAGTAATCTTCAAGCGCACCTCTGCAAATCTTACCCATCGGTATGATTCTCGCCTTGCCGCTTTGCGGTGAGCATTTGACAAAACCCATCCGGAGGTTTAAATCATCCTCCTGCATTTCTATAAGCTCACTTGCACGGATTCCCGTTGCATACAAAAGCTCCAGAATTGCCCTGTCCCGTATTCCTTTCGGAGTTTTGTCGGGCATTTTCATGAGCTTGTCTATCTCTTCAACACTTATGTATTCAATTTCTTTCTTATCAACCCGCGGCGACTTGATGCCTTCTGCGGGATTTTCGTCAATCTTCCCGAGTTTCTGAAGATAATGATAGAACGCCCGCAGAGAAGCGAGTTTTCTGTTCAATGTTGCCTTTGACATATCCTGAGCTCTGAGTTCCATCAGATATGCCAAAAGTTCGGTGTTTGTAACCTCTTCAGGCTTATATGTCCCCCTGTCGTTTATAAAAACCTCAAAATTCCGAATATCTCTTATGTACGCTTTTTTCGTGTTCTCAGACATGTTTCTTTCGCTCGAAAGGTAGTCTGCATAATCCTGATAATTCATCCTTCTGCTTCTCCTTGCCCGATAAGTGAGTACCTTAAAGTATAATACTTATCTGACGCAATTTCAACGAAAAAATAATTTTTTTGTCGAATTATGTAAACCCTTTCGTGCATGAAACTCCGCTACGGCCATATATTGTTTATGAGGTCATAAGCTATGAAGATAAATTACAAGATTTTTGGGGTTTTCCTGTTTATCATTGCGGTGGGAATCTGCACCGGTTCCTTTTTTGAAACGGGCATGACGGATGGTTCGAAGTCCGGATTTTTTGATGCCCTGATTTCGTTTTTTCATGCAGCCGGGGCTGGCAGTACAGAAAGCAAGAACTTTTTCTCCGAAAATTTTCTTTCGGCACTCGGTTCGTTCCTGCCCGTGCTCTTAATCGGGTATGTTTCGGCGTTTCTGCCGATCCTGCTTCCGCTCATCCCGCTGTACATTTTCACACGCGGAATGTCCGTCGGCTTTTCTGCGGCTGCGATTCTTGAGACTTTCGGTCTGAAAGGCATCGGCTACATCCTTACCACGCTCATGCCTCCGCATTTCATACAGCTGCCGGTGTTCTGCTTCCTCGGTATTCTTTCCTTTCAAACCGGCCTTGTGACGCTTTCCTATCTGTTTTCAAGCCGTCGAAGATCCGCTGCTTCACGCAGCGCAAAAAAAGCTTTGCAGTCCGATATACGAAAGTACTCCGTGTTTTATGCTGCGGGGGGCGCTTTAATCGTTATTTCCTGCCTGCTTCAAGCTTTCCTTCTTCAAGCAGGTTCTTGACCGTCATAATGGCTATGATTGTCTTTGCATCCTGAATATCGCCGTCCATCACCATCCTGTGAAGCCTGCTTATCTCATATTCTTCTATGTCGATGGCTTCGTTTTCATCAAAATTCGTCTCTCCCGGGGTGAGATCGGTGCATAAGTACAGATACAGAATTTCTTCGGAATATCCAACTGACGGGTAAAACTGCATGAGGAATTTTATTTTTCCCGCCGTATATCCGGTTTCTTCCTTCAATTCACGCTTTGCTGCTGCCTCTGCGGACTCGCCGGGGTCGATTTTTCCTGCCGGAACTTCGAGCATTACCCTGCCTGCGGGTTTGCGATACTGCCTTACCATAACGAGCTTTCTTTCGCTTGTTAGGGCAGCAAGCACCGCTCCGCCGTTATGCTCAATGATTTCGCGCATGGATGTCCCGTTCTGCACCGTAACCTCATCGCGTCTGAGGTTAATGATGGCACCTTCGTATATTCTTTCACTTTTAATGGTTTTCTCTTCAAAAGTCATATCTGTCCTCCAAAATTTCGTTCTGCGGTAATATTAGCATATTTTAAGGCAAAAGAAAAGAGCCCGCATCGGAGAGAGTATTATCACCCGTGTGCGGACTCCTGTTTTATCGAATTATCGAGGCTCAACAATAAGCTTTATTGCGGTCCTTTCCTCTCCTTCTATTTCGATGTCGGTAAATGCCGGAACGCACACAAGGTCGATTCCGCTTGGGGCCACGAATCCTCTTGCAATCGCTACCGATTTGATTGCCTGGTTCAGTGCCCCGGCTCCGATTGCCTGTATTTCGGCTCCGCCCTTTTCTCTCAAAACACCTGCCAGTGCCCCTGCTACCGAATTCGGATTTGATTTCGCTGATACTTTTAAAATTTCCATTGCTTATCCTCCTGTGAAATTTCTTTTATTGATGTAATACACACTGCCCTCTCAGGCCGTTTTATCGATTATACCTTATTTTTGCCACGAGTTTCCAAAAATTTATCGACAAATTTTTCAAAAATTCGTAAAAAAATAAGTTTTTTCACATTTTTTTCACAGAAACACTTGCATTTTTTCATTTTTTTATCTATAATAAGAGCGTGGTTATCCCCCCTGATAACCTCATAATCTCAAATCCAAAATACCCCTTTTGAACAAAGTAGACTGCTCCCCTGCAGTCTATTTTGTTTTAAGGCATGAATCAAGAAAGGGATTTTGACATGGAAATATACGATTACACGCATCAGAGTGAATATTTTAACTCCAAAATTTTGCAGCGATATTTAGGCGGCATGCGTCTTGGCGTCTTTGACATCGAAACGCTCGGGCTGTATCCCAAATACAATCCGATGATACTTGCCGGAATCATGGGAGTCGAACCGGACGGAATCTGTCATGTCCGCCAGCTTTTTGCGGAAACGAGCAAGGCAGAGGAAGAGCGCTTGCTGCTTGCGGAGCTTGAAAACGAACTTTCAAATTTTGACTGTATTCTAACCTATAACGGCAGATACTTCGATATCCCGTATGTGTACGAACGGGCATCAAAACTCGGCTTTGATGACTATTGCATCCGGCCGTTCAATCTTGATCTGCTTCTGTTCCTGCGGCATTACAGCAGCCTTCGCGATACCATCGGCAGTCTCCGGCAGAAAAACATAGAACGCTACATGGGTCTTGCCCCAAGCCGCGATGATGAAATCTCGGGCGGGGAAAGTGTTCTGCTCTATAAAGAGTTTGAGAAATGCCGCGATGAAATACAAAAGGACGCCCTGCGTGAAAAAATACTTCTTCACAACCATGACGACCTTCTTCAGCTTTATAAAATTTTCCCGGTGATTCTGCAGACGGATATCCATGCGGCGATGAACCGGCTTGGCTTTCCGATTAAAGGCGAAAACGGATGGCCGAACCTTCATGTAAAAAGCATCAAGGTCACGGCGGGTGCGCTTTCGGCAAGCGGAACATACTGCGGACCGCAGCTGTCGTTTTGTGCCTGCAGCACGCCGGATATGCCATACAACTGTACCTTTGCGCCGGACCGCAGTTTCGCAATTGAGCTTCCGGTTCGCGGATTGAAGGCTCAGCTGACCAATCCAATGGAAATCAACGAGCTTACACAGGCGCTGCTTGTCCGCTTCATGCGTGACAATCCGCTGAATGCCTGATACCGTTACTTAAAAAAGAACCACCACACCATCAGTGCTGCCTGCAGGATGAGAATTGCAGGCACGCCGATGGTGAATTTTTTATGCTTTGTTTTATGCCTGAAAGCGTTCATTCCGAGCAACGCGCCTACGGAGCCTCCGATTGCCGCAAGTCCCAGAAGCGTAGATTCTTTCGTCCGCCACGCGCCTTTTTCTGCCTTTCGTTTATCAATTCCGAATGCGAAAAATGTAATAAGATTGATTGCAATTAAATAATAAAGAAAATATTTCATAGCTTTCTCCTTTTTTCCTATTGTATTTTACTAAAAAATGCAGATGATAGCAAGGAGGTGATAAAAATGAAACCAACACTTGCGACGCTCGAGGGCGTGGATCTCAGTGCAATTACGGAAGCTGAGGAAAAAATCAACAAAGGTCACAAGGAAAAAATCGCTTTGGTAGCGTATGTGACACTTTAATCGCTATGGCAGGCATTCGTGAAAAACGGGTGCCTGTTTTTTTCGCCCGTTTGCTGTCTCTGCAAAATTTTGCTATAATACTTTCAAAAAAGTGTAACCTGCCCGCCCGAAACGGTGCTTATCAGGGTGAAGGCCTTCAATACAAAATGAGAGGAGATGATTCCCCTTGGACGACAGCAGAATTGTTGACTTATTTTTACTGCGGGACGAAACGGCAGTAAAAGAAAGCAGTGAGAAATACGGAAACCGCCTGCGTGCCCTGTCGTACAGCATCGTCAAAGATATGCAGACCGCCGAGGAATGCGAAAACGATACTTATATGGAAGCGTGGAACTCAATTCCGCCGCACGAGCCGAGAACCTATTTGTTTGCGTTTCTTGCGCGAATTGCCCGCCACCTTTCCTTAAACTTCTGCCGCGACCGCAGCAGGCTGAAGCGCAGCGCATTTCTGTGCGAGCTCAGCACGGAGCTTGAGCAGTGCATTCCCGCTCCCGATGACGCGCAATGCCGTATCGACGACATTGCCTTTCAGGAGATGCTCAATGCATTTCTCGGTACCTTAAGCGTTACGAAGCGCAATATCTTCATTCGCCGCTACTGGTATCTGGACTCCGTTGCCGACATTTCCAGGCGATTTTCTCTATCCGAAAGCAGTGTGAAAACCACACTCTTCCGCTGCCGGAAAAAGCTTCGGGAACATCTTGAAAAAGGGGGTTACACTATATGAGAGGACAAGATTTTTTAGATAAGATGGAGCTGATTGAGCCTGCCTATGTGGAAGCGGCGGACATCATGCCGAAGAAGAAAAAAAGCATTTGGATAAAGTGCGGAGCCGCCGCAGCCTGCCTCTGCCTTGCAATCGCAGGACTCATCGCAATCGGGCAGCAAAATGAGCCTTCACAGACCGACCTATCGGGGCTTCCGCCAATCACGATACCTGAGCTTGCGGTCGGCGGAATGGGATTCGAGGGGTATTTTTATCACGATATATCGGAGCTGAAGAATGAAAATCCTTGGTCTGAAAGCAGCCAAATCACAGCACTTCCCGTATACAAAAACGGTTTCTATGACGCAACCCATGCAGGCATTCCTCTCGGACTTAACGAAGCGGAAATGAGAGAACGCCTCGACTCTGCGGCATCTGCGCTGAAGCTAAAAATTCTTTCGACGACGGTGCTTACCGAAGAGGACTATACTTCGGATGCTTCTTCCACTGCTCCGACCGAGATTCACGCCGAGACCGACAATGGAGAGCTTCGGGTCAGTACAAATGGAAATATCGTTTACCTGCTTCCTAATGACGGGCTTGCGCTTCCGGAAGAATATACTTTCACTTACAGCGGCAAAACCGATGCCGACGCGGAAGAAGTTCTCGCCTACCTGAGTGAGCGCTACGCAGATCTTCTGAATTTCGCGGAGCCGAAGCTGCTATCCTATGGAGGCTATGACATCTATGGGAATTTTGACCGCCGCTATATCGTTTATGATGCGGCAGGTGATGAAACACAGGATATCCTCAATTACAACCTTCGCTATGCATTCTTTTCGCCAAGCGAAACAGGAAAGCTTTATGGCATCTATCTTTATGACGCACTGGCTGTTGCGGAAAAAATCGGAGATTATCCGATTATCACCGCCGAGGAAGCAACGGAGCGGCTGATTTCGGGGCAATATCAGACCAGCGCTCCCGCAGAATTTCCGGGCAAGGAATTCATAGGCAAAGTCGAACTGGTCTACCGCAGCGGTTCTTCGGACGAGATGCTGCTGCCGTATTACCGTTTCTATGTTCTGCTTTCCGATGAATATGCGCCGGACACCGATAACGGGCTCAAGACCTATGCAGCCTACTATGTTCCTGCCATCGCCGATGAATATATTGCGGGCATGCCTACCTATGACGGCCGGTTTAACGGATAAATCGCATTCTTAATTGGCAAAAGCCGCTTCCCTCGCGTGGGAGCGGCTTTTGTGTGCCTTTTTATTCTTTCACAAACGATTGAATTAAATATCGCCCGTCCTTTTCTTTGAGGGTCAGTACGTTCCGGCTTCCATCTTTGCGAGGAGCGCCGTACAGCATCACGATGCCGTCCTTCTTTGTTCCCCTTTCCGGTTCAAACGTCCATCCTCCGGCATCACTTGTAAAGTTTACGAATCGGTCAATTTCTTTTACATAAATGCTGTCCCAATATTCCTGCGTATTGTTTGCCTTTATTTCATCCAGACCGATACCGGTGTAATACTCAAGCCCTTCATTGATAATCTCAGGCTTATACAGCCGTACAGGTGCAGGTGAGGTATCAACGGTAATTCCCTGCTCCCGATATTCCCGCCAAAACTCGGAAGCCTCAAACTTTTTCTTGAGTTCCGGCGTCCACTCAAGAAAGGCGTCGAACTGCGGATAGTACTGAAGGAACTTTTTAAAATCCAGCTTTTCCGGGCTGCTGTATTTGCTCGAAAGGAAGCAATACATCGTGTTCGTGTTGTAATTTAATCCACCGAATCCGCCATACGGACTGTATCCATAGAATTTGTTGTCAAGATTCACGAGAACTTCATCTGACAGTTCGCCGTCCGGCGCAGCAAGCAGTTCCGTCCATTCTTCCTTGCTTAAAGCATACGCTTCTCCCTGAAATATCGTGCTGCATTCCTTTGTAATTGCACCCGATGCCAGTTCCTGCGTAAAGGTCTTGGTAATTCGATAGATTCCCGTCGGAAGCATTCCATAATCCCTGCGGAGTGAAATATATTGTCCCGTCGACTCACCCGCTTTCAGCTCATATTGGTTCTGCTCATCCTCCTTGTCCGTCGAATCAATGGGCTCCAGCATCTCCCAGTTTGATGCGTCATCTTCGTAGAGAATCCGGGCAGAACCGTCTCCGCTTGAAATCTCCGTATTTCCCGTATATTGCTCCACACGATACCTATCATCATACCGCAGGGTTTCATTGTACTCGCTCCTGCCTGTGTTTCTGATGTGAAGATAAACCTCCTCCATAAGTCCCCCGCTTGCGCCCAAGTCCATATGCAGATTTGTTTGATAATATTCCTGCAATAGGCTGCCTATCTGCGGGCAGGTAAGCCAGTGCCCGTTGATTCCGTTTTCTTCGTAAGATTCTTCGGTATACTTTGCGATGTAGTAAAGACCGCTGCCCTCACCCATATCGCCGCGAAGCTCGAGTTTTTCTCCATTTTTGAGCCGCAGTACCAATGTATCTGTATATTCGCCGTCAGCGCTGTCTGCAGTCTCCGCAAAATCTTCTTTCTTCAAAGTCCCGAAAAGTTCCAAAAGCTTCTGTATTTCTTCTTTCTCCCCGATTCCGATGATTTCCGTTTCCTTTTGATACAGGTACATATATACCACGTTGTCTGCCTTGAGGCTCGAAAAATATTTTTGGCACAGCCCCGCATCCGTCCTTGGGTTTGTAATCAGCGAAACGCAGGCCGCTGTCAGTGCCAAAACCGCAAGGATTGCAATCCATGTCTTCGGTTTCTTGAAAGCTGCCAGTGCCTTTACTCTTGCGCTCACTTCCTTCTCTCCGCCGATAAAAGATGTCGTGCCGAGGATGAATCGCTCCGTTCCTGCCGCCGCTCTCACCAAAGTCTCAGCATAGCCCTTCTTATCTCCCGTCTTTCGCACCGCATCATAGTCGCAGTAAACTTCCATGTCGCGTCTGAATCTGCGAAACGCAAGCCAAATCACCGGGTTCCACCAAAATGCGGCAAGGAAAAATGCCGAAATCAAATTATAGATTAAGTCGCCGTGTACAAGGTGCGTCAGTTCGTGCGCCAGCACCCTGCGGCGTTCTTCGTCCGTATATCCGTCCTCTAAGGCAATTACATACTGTCCGCCCATGAATGTAAGGAATGTCGAGTCCGCGCCGCTTCGAATCTGTATTTTTGCGGTGTCGCGGATTCCGACGAGTTTTTTTAATTTTTCAAGCTCAGCGAGTGCGTTCGCATCATCCATGCACGGCAAAGCTTTCAGCCTATGCTTTTGCTTCATCGTTCCTGCCAGCATCAGAAGAAGCACCGCTGCTGTGCCTGCAATCCAAACATAGTTTTCAATTTTCGCTCTCGACACCGTCGCCGCAAAGTCGCTGCCAACCGTCTTGCCCGTAAACGGCACCTGCATGCTGACATGATCTTTCTGCACGGTGTAGTAATTTCCCTGTTCCTCGATTCCAAAGCCTCTGACATCCAAATTTTCATATGGCTCCACCCACACGGTCTCCGTCGTGTTGTGGCTCTGCGGCAGATAGGTCTTAGCGGAAAAATCGCTTTCCGGCAAAATCCCCGCAAGCGGCGCAGCAAGAACGCTCGCTGCTACCAGTATCCACATGAGCATATGCCCCCTCGGTGTTATCCTGTTTCCAAATGCCAGCTTCACAAGCAGCACTACCGCTGCCGCCGCTGTAACCACAATTGCGGTGTTGAATAAGTTCATCGCAAATCCCCCTTTGCTGTCAACCTTCCATTTTGTCAATGATCTCAAGCAATGTCTTTTGTTCTTCCTTTGTCAGATTTTTTCCGGAAACCAGCGAGGAAACCATGAGCTTCGCCGAGCCGTCGAAGATGCGGTTGATAAAGCTTTTCATTTCCTCTTTGCGGCAGGCTTCCTCGCTAACCGCCGCGCTGTAGCGGAAATTGCGCGGGTGGCTCTCGTCGGCCGCAATCGCTTCTTTTTCCACAAGTCTTCCAACCATCGTTCGGACGGTCGTGTAGCTCCAGCCGGAATCCGCAACCGCTTCAGCAATTTCCTTTAATGTCATTTTTTTATCTTCGCTCTGCCAGAGTGCTTTCATGATCATCCACTCGGCATCGCTGATTGAAATTTGTCTGTTCATAATATCCCTTTCGTCTTTCTTTACTTTGCTTGTAGTGATTGAATCAGGTATCTGCCGTCCTTCTCCTTGAGGATCAGAACGGAAGTGCCGAACTCACGCATTTCCCCGCTCTTTAGCGGCTTAAACATAATTGTTTCGCCGGTTAGCGTAACGGTGTCGCCTGACTTTTTCCCTTCCTCAACGATAAATTCAGCTGTCGTCCAGCCATCTCCAAAGACCACGTATCGATCAATCTCTTTCACGTAGAATGTCTTCCATTTTTTCTCCGTATAGTTTGCTCTGATGTCATCTGTCGTGATACCCGCGTAATACGCAAGGCTTTCGTTTATCTTCGCAGGGTCATAGAAAGAAGGACCTTCCGGGTAATTATCGAGCGTCCATCCGTCTTTCCTGTATGGACTCCAATATTCTGAGTTCTCAAACATTTCTTTCATTTCCGCTGTCCAGACATGATTGTCGTCAAATGCCGGGTAATATTTCAAAAATTCAACAAAATCCATCTTATCCGGGCTGCTGTATGCGCTTGTAAAGTAGTCGTAGAGCGTATTTTTGTTCCCATTTTTGAAAATCTTGTTCAAATCGTCTTTTGTTTCTTCGTTCAAGTCTCCGTCCGGCTGTGAGAGCAGGAAATCCCAGTCCACAAAATGCAGACGGTTCTCCACCCACTCAAAGACTGCAGATTTTTCCTGTTCGATTGTTTTCCCGTTTTGTAATTTCTGCGTAAATGGAAGAATCAGTCGATAAATGCCTTCCGGCAGTTCTCCGTATTTTGGTGTAATATCTATCGTGGCTGCAAGATGTTCGTTTCCTTTGGCAGTTCCTCCTGCGCCTGTGTTTTTGCCGTCTTTCAGTTCCGGTACAGTCTCCCAGCTGTTCTTGTCTGTATATGGATCTTTCTTTCCCGTATAACGCTCAACGCGGAAGTTTTCCTTATAAGTCAGGTGCGGGGCCGGATTATCGTACTCTGTGTTCTTGATATGTGCTGTGATACTGCCGGCATTCTGCGCCTCAGCCCAATAGGATATGTGCAGATTCGTCTCTTCATATTCTTTGAGAAGTTCCGTCAGCTTCGGCGAATGTATGCGTTTTCCGCTGATCCTTGTGTCTTCGTTCTCGCCGGAAATACAATATATATCGGCGTCGGCCTCTTCCTCTCTGCCCAGCACCAGGAAATTGGTCAGGCTCTCCTCCGAAAGATCCATGTCGATATAAATCTTGTAATCAAAGGCGTTCTCATTCACAGGTTCTCCGTCTGCAAAATCCTCTTCACGGAATGTGTGGAACAGTTTTGCAAGTTTCTTCCGCTGTTTTGCGTCATTAATGTCAATATAATCGTCTTCAAACGGCGTGCCTGTGCCTCTTTTGATCCAGATATTTTCAAAGTTTTGTGGCTGTATGTCGTGAAAGAATCTGGTACACGGATCACTGCTCTTCGGATTTACAACAAAGCATACACAGGCGCAAATCAGCGCGAGCGCGGCGAGGACTGCGATCCATGTCTTTGGCTTCTTGAAAGCCGCCAGTGCCTTTACTCTTGCGCTTATTTCCTTCTCTCCGCCGATAAAAGATGTCGTGCCGAGAATGAATCGCTCCGTCCCCGCCGCTGCTCTCACCAAAGTCTCGGCATAGCCCTTCTTGTCTCCTGTCTTTCGCGCCGCGTCGTAGTCGCAGTAAACTTCCATGTCGCGTCTGAATCTGCGGAACGCAAGCCAAATCACCGGGTTCCACCAAAATGCGGCAAGGAAAAATGCCGAAATCAAATTATAGATTAAATCGCCGTGTGCAAGGTGCGTCAGTTCATGCGCCAGCACCTGCCGCTGCTCTTCCTCGCTGAATCCGTTTTCTAAGGCGATTACATATTGTCCGCCCATGAATGTAAGGAAGGTTGAGTCCGCGCCGCTTCGAATCTGTATTTTCGTGTTATCGCGGATTCCGACGAGTTTCTTTAGTTCGTCAAGCTCAGCGTGCGCATTTGCATCGTCCATACACGGCAAAACTTTCAGTCTGCGCTTTTGCTTCATCGTTCCCGCCAGCATCAGAAGAAGCACTGCCGCTGCACCTGCAATCCAAACATAATTTTCAATTTTTGCTCTTGATACCGTTGCTGTGAAGTCGCTGTCAACCGTCCTGCCCGTAAACGGCACCTGCATGCTGACATGGTCTTTCTGCACGGTGTAGTAATTCCCCTGCTCCTCGATTCCAAAGCCTCTGGCATCCAAGTTTTCATACGGCTCCACCCACACGGTCTCTGTCGTGTTGCGGCTCTGCGGCAGATAGGTCTTAGCGGAAAAATCGCTTTCAGGCAAAATCCCCGCAAGCGGCGCAGCAAGAACGCTCGCTGCTACCAGTATCCACATGAGCATATGCCCCCTCGGTGTTATCCTGTTTCCAAATGCCAGCTTCACAAGCAGCACTACCGCTGCCGCCGCTGTAACCAAAATTGCGGTGTTGAATAAGTTCATAGTCGTTCCCCTTTCAGTCTCTTTCTTCGTTTACATTTGTAATCCCTTTTGTGTCTTTAGTTTACACTTGTAGTCATATAATGTCAAGCATTATTTGGACAATTTTGGGGTGAAGCACTGCTCGGCTTTCATTTGTCGAATTTTGTCGGAATTTTCTTTGGATGAAATCCCAGTATATGTATTGCATTTATTTCCATATTATGCTATTATTATCTTACAGATTCTGTAATATCAGGAGGAAACTACATGAAGCAAACAGCTAAGAAAACGAAGAATAAAAAACAGAAGACCAAAAAGGCAGCCACAAAAGCGAAACAGTCAGACGAACTTCGCATGGGAGAAGCACCGCGCCGCAACCACAAAGATTCGACCTTCTGCCTGCTCTTTTCCGAGCCGAAGAGAGCGATTGAACTCTATAACGCCATCACAGGTGAAAATCTGCCGCCCGATACCGAGCTGACCTACACCACCCTTGAAAATGCCCTCTATGTCGATCGAAATAATGACCTCGGCTTCGTCATTCAAAAGCGTCATTTAGTGATGTCCGAGTGCCAAAGCAGCATCAATTGGAATATCCCAATGCGAAGTCTCGGCTATGTCAGCCGCTCACTCGAAAACCTTGCAGGAAAGGAAGGACTGTACGGCAGTAAGTTAGTGCAATTTCCTGCCCCGGAGTTCTATTTATTCTATGTCGGAACCGAAAAGTGGAGCACGAAAACTTTGAAACTTTCCGATAGCTTTTTAGCACCACCAAAAGAAAATTCCATCGAACTGGTTGTAAATTTCATTAACTTAAACTATAATAAAGACAATGAAATCTTGCAGAAAAGTCCATCGCTGCTGGGCTACAGCAAGCTGCTTTACTACATAAAGAAAGAATCCAAAGAAAACGGCGGCGACCTCAAGAAAGCCATCGATGCATCGGTAAAGCAGTGCATGGATGAGGGTTTGATTGAGGACTTTCTGCGAAAACACAGCCGGGAGGTGACGGGAATGCTTTTCAATGAAATTACGGTAGAAGAATTTGCGGAGATTCGCGCGCGCGAAGCCTACGAGGACGGCGAAAAGGCAGGCTACTATGAGGGCGAGGCTGCTGGTGCTGCGCAGAAACAGCGCGAAATTGCGAAAAATTTCAAGCAGGCAGGAATTCCGATTGAAGTTATTGCTGAAAACACAGGATTATCCTGTGAAGAAGTTGAAAAATTATAGACATTGTCTTATTATGCAAAAAGGAGCGGCAAGCCGCTCCTTCTGTTTCATATGAACGCCACGGGCGATTTTAACAAGCATCCTACTTATTCAGCAGATAGATTCCCACAAGACACGCCGCAATGCCTGCCACTTTTGTAACCGTCAAAGCCTCTTTATAAATCAGCACGCCTACGATGAGAAGCGCGATGGCAACGAAGATTGCCTGTACGATATTACCCACGGAAACTTCCCAGCCGACTTTGTACATGAAAATCGCTCCGACCTCAAGTCCCACAACTGCAAGACCCAGCACGAACGGTGCCCAATTCAAGCCGGAAAGCTGCGTGCTGAGGCTTTCGCCGTTTCCGATTGTCAGATACAGAGCGATCGATACGATTGCCCCCACCACATAGGTGACAGCCATGCTGAAAAACGCATCCATTTCTGACGGAAGCGATTTTGCTGTGATATGATAAAATACATTGGAAAGCACCAATAAGCCGATTGGCCAATAATATGCAAACATTTTTATACCTCCGGTATTATAAAAGCGACGCACCTCGTATCTTCTAAGGCCTAACGATACGAAATCCGTCGCTTAAATTAGCGCTTCTCACCCGGCGGCGAGTTTAATTGTTATTTCTCTTTGTTGTTCTTGAGAATCATTCTATCATACTTGGAGGAATATGTCCAGTATTTCGAGCTGAGTTTCGGACAATTTCCAGCTTTGATGGAAGCAACTTTTTGGGATTTTGCAGCCCAGCTTTTTTTCGCTACAGAACCGAAGCCGTAAGCTTTGCCGGACTTCGTGTAGTAGTTGTTGTAAATCTTGTTGCTTGCCTTATCGTCTCCCGCACTGTAAATTCCAATTAACTGACCCTTGGTCGCGCCTTTGGAGCCTTTTACGGTTCCTGTGGAATAGTTATTTATGATGCGGTGGTCGAAAACGCCTGCGTTTCCTGCGAGACCGCCGACATAGCCGCGGCCGCTCGAGGTAACAGAGCCTGCGTTATAGGAATTTCTCACATCTACTGCATTTCCTGCTAAGCCTCCTGCAATAACATCCATTTCGTTTCTGGTAGCTTTCGCGCTGACTGCGCCCTTGTTCCATGACTGGCTGATACTACTTGTGATTGCGCCGAGACCGCCGACAACAGCGCCGTATTCAGCAACTCCGTTAAAGGTAACTGCGCCTTTGTTCCAGGATTTCGTGATTTTAGCGTTTTCTGCATTTGCCGCAACGCCTCCCATCAGGATGCTGCGAGACACTTCAACAGTAGAGTTCATGGTAATCTTTCCGGTATTGGTGCAGGATGTAATCTGCTTGCTCGATGTTCCGACAACGCCTGCAGCGGAAAGACTTTCAACGCCATCCATGCTGCCGCTGGTTTTTACGGAAACATTTCCTGTATTTTTGCATGAAATCACCGTGCCTGCAACATTGCTTACACCCGCTGCGCGGAAGCTTCTGCCCCATTCAATCGGTCCGCTGACGCTGACTTCTCCGGAGTTGCTGCAGTTCTTCAATGTTGAATTCGCGCTTGCTGATCCGACTACGCCTGCGGCTGCAGCGCCTATGGAGCCTGTGACAGTGACATTCGCTTTATTCGTGCATTTTGTGAGGCTGCCGCCATTCAAGCTGCCGACGATGCCGCCTAAGGAGTTGATTGCTCCGCTTGCGCTGACTTTGCCGGAAACCGTAATGTTTTCAAAGGTAGTTCCCTGACCGTATGCAACAAGTGCCGCAAAGTTTCCGCCGGATTTGACAGAAACATTGACATTCGTCATAGTCAGATTTTTAAATGACGCATTTTTGGTACGGCAGAACAGACCTGCGTGCATGAGATCTTCTGTCGTCGTGCTGTAAGTATAATTCTTAATGGCATGTCCGTTTCCGTCAAATGTTCCTGTGAACGGAGTTCTTGAGTCCGTAAACAGTGACAGATTTGCGGGCACTTCAATGTCGTTTGCCAGGTAATAACTGCCGCCCGGGTTGTTTTCCATGGCCTTGAGGTCGTCCGCGCTTGTGATTGCGGTTCCCGATACTGCATAGGCAGGCACCGCCGCAAAACTCATGGTAAATACAACAGCAAGCGCTAAGAAAAGAGTTAATATTCTGCTTTTTCTCATGATAAGCTGTCTCCTTTTTCCTTCTTCATGTATACTTTTATGCTTCGTTATTTTTCCTTATTGTTCTTCAAAATCATTCTGCCGTACTTGGAGGAGTAAGTCCAGTATTTGGAACTTAACTTCGGACAGTTTGCAGCCTTGATGGAAGAAACTTTGGAAGCCTTTGCAACATATTTATGCTGCGTGCTGTAAGCCGGCGCATAGCCCGTGCCGGAACCAGTATAGTAGTTGTTATAGATATTGCGCTTCTGCACAACTTCTGTGCCTTCGTAACCGCCGATCACCTGTCCCTTGTAAGTTCCCTTCGTGGTGGCTTTGATCTTTCCGGTATTATAGTTCGATACGACCTTGTCGTCCCAAGGATTTGCGTAGCCGGAAATACCGCCGATGAAAACCACACCTGTTGCCGTAATGCTGCCTGTGTTATAGCAGTTACGCATGTCCGTAACTGTGCCGCAGACTCCGCCGACTTTGTTTTGTTCCGCACTCTTGGCACTTGGAATCTTGAGCGTTACAGAGCCTTTGTTATAGGACTGGCTGACCTTGCGGGCTTGCCCACTGACTCCTCCGACATAAACGCCGCGGTAGGATTTGCCGTTGTAGCTGACCGCCCCTTTGTTGTAACATTTGCTTGCTGATTTTGCTGCATGCGCAAAGACGCCGCCGACTATATGCGGACCGGTGGGCTTAATAGTCGCATGCATGCTGACCTTACCGGTATTGCCGCAGGAAACTGCTGTCTTCACTTCACCTGCAACACCGGCCGCAGTGCAAACCTCGATCTGCTGCCCGCTGCCGGTCGCCGATACAGTGACCGCACCGGAGTTCTTGCAGGCGGTAGCTTTGCCGATTCGATTGGCAATGCCCGCTGCATAAAAACCACCTTCTCGGATATTACCGCTGATGCTGATCTTGCCGCTGTTCGTGCAGTTCTTCATCGTATCGCAGGAGACTGCAACGCCTGCGATACTGCTTCCTTCGGAGGCCGCGGTAACCGCAATATCAGCGCTGTTTTTGCAGCCTGTCATAGAGCAGCTTTCCGTGTAAGCAGCGATACCTGCAGCATGATACAGGAGTTTGCCGGTGATCTTACCGGAGATGCTGATGTTCGAGAAGGTGGTGTTTTCGGCGGCAGCAGCCAGTGCCGCCGCAGAGGTCGCATTGTTAAGGCTGATGTTGACGTCGGTCATGCGCAGATTCTTGAAGGTCGCGTTTTTCGTCCAGATAAACAGTGCAACCTCGTCAAGCCATTCTTCGCTTGACGTGTAGGTATAACCTTTGATTCTATGTCCATTTCCGTCCAGCGTTCCGGTGAACGGGCGGTCATAATCTGCGAACAGTGACAGGTTGGCAGGGACTTCGATGTCGTTTGCCAGATAATAGCTGCCGCTCGGGTTGTTTTCCATAGCCTTGAGATCGTCCGCGTTTGTAATTGCGGTTCCCGATGCCGCGTATGCAGGCACCGCTGCAAAGCTCATGGTGAATATAACAGCAATTGTTAAGAAAACAGTCAGTATTCTGTTTTTTCTCATGATAAGCCGTCTCCTTTTTTATTCGTGTATATTTCTTTCGTTTTCTTATTTTTCTTTGTTATTTTTGAGGATCATTCTGCCGTACTTGGAGGAATACGTCCAGTATTTGGAGCTTAATTTCGGGCAGTTTGCCGCTTTGATGGAGGAAACCTTGCTTGCCTTAGCGACCCAATCCTTCCAGGTAACAAATCCCCAGCCGTAAGCCTTGCCGGAACCGGTGTAGTAGTTATCGTAGATGTTGCGCTTCTGTGGCATCTCTGCGCCTTCATAACCACCGATGACTTGTCCTTTGAACGCACCCTTTGTGGAGGCTTTGACCTTGCCGGTGTTGTAATTGTTTACGACTTTCTCGCCCCAAGGGTGTGCGTAGCCGGAAATGCCGCCGACGAAAGCTTTGCCTGTTACCGTTACGCTGCCTGTGTTGTAGCAGTTACGCATATCTACAGTGTCGCCGCAGACGCCGCCGATCTTATTTTCCTCTGTTTTCTTCACGCTGGACATTTTTACAGTGACAGCGCCTTTGTTGTAGGACTGGCTGACTTTCGGGAGATATGCACCGAGTCCGCCGACATAAAGACCCCGGTAGGATTTGCCGCTGAAGCTGACTGCGCCCTTGTTGTAGCATTTGCTTGCCGATTTGGTTACCGCGCCAAAGACACCACCTACCCGGTGCGGGTCTATGGCTTCGACGGCCGCGTTCATGCTGACCTTACCGGTATTGCTGCAGGAAACTGCGGTATCGGCTTCAACTGCAACCCCTGCAGCAACACACTCGTCGTTCATGCTTCCGCTTCCGATCGCCGACACGCTGATCTTGCCGGAGTTTTTACAGGAGGTTGCCTTTCCAACGCCGAGCACAACGCCTGCTGCGCTGATCGACGATGCCTCGATGCTGCCGCTGATGCTGATTTTACCGCTGTTGGAGCAGTTTTTCATGGAACCTGCCGAGCCGATGAAGCCGGCAACCCCTGCAGCCTCGCTTCCTTCGTCAGCGTTGGTAATTGTAATGTCCGCGCTGTTTTTGCAGTTTGTCAGCGTGCCGCCTTCATAGCTGTAAGCAACGATGCCTGCGGCTGTATTCAAAGATTTGCCGACAATTTTGCCGGAAACACTGATATCGGTGAATTTACAGTTCTCGGAAGCTGCAACCAATGCAGCTACGGTGCCTGCTTGATTGAGACTGATGTTGACCTCCGTCATCTTCAGGTTTTTGAAGGTCGCGTTTTTCGCGTAGCCAAACAATGCTGCCTGCTCAGTCCAGTCTGCGCTTGCGGTGTAGGTATAGCCTTTGATCGTGTGACCGTTGCCGTCCAAGGTGCCGGTGAACGGCGCATCATAGCTTGTGAACAGGATCAGATTGGCAGGGACTTCGATGTCGTTCGCCAGATAATAATTGCCGTTTGCACTCATCGCCTTGAGTTCGTCGGCATTCGTGATTGCGGTTCCGGATGCTGCGTACGCCGGAACTGCGGCAAAGCACATGGTAAATACCACGGTCAATGCCAAGAACAATGTAAATAATTTCTTTTTCTTACTCATTTTTTATCTCCCATCTTTCGTATTTGGATGTTTTCTATAGTAACAGTATAAATCAAACACCAATGTTCAAGTCAAGATGTTTTGCAAAAAATATTATTTTTTGTCAAAGAATACCGCTTGAAAGATAACTTTGTCCTTGCTATAATTTATTTAAGAACATTTGTTCCTGTTTTGTTTTGAAATCAGAGCGGTCTGCAAGGAAAGGAGGACTTCGCAAAATGGAAAATCAGAGATGCTGCATCGCCATCGATTTAAAGTCTTTTTATGCGTCGGCGGAGTGCATGAGCCGCGGTCTTGACCCGATGACCACCAATCTCGTGGTCGCGGATGCAAGCCGCACGGAAAAAACCATCTGCCTTGCGGTTTCTCCTTCCTTGAAGGCTTACGGAATTCCCGGAAGAGCTCGCCTTTTTGAAGTCATCCAAAAGGTAAAAGAAGAAAATGCTCTTCGACTTGCGAGGGCACATCGAAGAAATTTTGCAGGAAAATCCTGTGATGCGGCTGAGCTTGCCGCGGATTCTTCCCTTGCGCTCGACTTTATCGCCGCTCCGCCCCGCATGGTGCATTACATTGAGCTCAGTTCCAAAATTTATGATATCTATTTGAAGTATGTGGCGCCGGAGGACATTCATGTCTATTCGATCGATGAGGTTTTTATTGAAGCAACGGATTATCTGCAGTTGTACGGGCTCTCGGGACGAAAGCTTGCAATGCGAATGATGACGGATGTCTTTGAATCGACCGGAATTACGGCAACGGCGGGAATCGGCACGAACCTGTACCTTGCTAAAATTGCCATGGATATCTATGCCAAGCATGTTCCGGCAGACGAAAACGGGATGCGGATTGCCGAGCTTGATGAAATGTCATACAGACGGCTTCTTTGGAGCCACACGCCGCTTACGGATTTCTGGCGTGTGGGACACGGCTATGCTTCCAAGCTTGCGAAGGTAGGAATACACACCATGGGCGATATTGCCCGCTGCTCTGTCGGCAAGCCAAGCGACTTTCACAATGAGGACCTGCTTTACAAACTTTTCGGAGTCAATGCGGAGCTTCTGATTGACCACGCATGGGGATTCGAGCCTTGCACGATGGCAGAAATCAAAGCCTATCGCCCGGAGTCAAACAGCACAAGCTCCGGTCAGGTTCTGCAATGTCCTTATGATTTTGAAAAGGCGCATCTGGTGCTCTGCGAAATGGCGGAAGACATGGCTTTGAGCTTGTTTGAGAAAAAACTGACCACAGACCAGCTCGTTCTGACTGTGGGTTACGACATCGACAATGTGGATGCAACGGCTTTTTCCGGTCAGACGACGATTGACCGCTACGGTCGGAAGATTCCCAAGCACGCGCACGGAACGGCGAATCTTACGCACCCCACTTCCTCCATGCAGGAAATCACAGCGGCGCTTTCTTCCCTTTACCGCGAAATCGGAAATCCGTCTTTGACGATCCGTCGCCTGACAATCTGCGCCAACCATGTTGTGCCGGAATCGGCATCGTCTGCGGAGGATCCACAGTCTGCCTTCACTGCCGAAAGCGGAGTGCAGCTTGATATGTTCAGCCCGGCTGCACCTTCAAATGAAACACCGCAAGATGCGGAAAGCGAAAAAAACATCCAGCAGGCGCTGCTGGACATCAAACAGAAATTTGGAAAAAATGCGGTTGTCAAAGGCAGAGACTTGGAAGAAGGCGCGACGGCAATGCAGCGCAACGCACAGATCGGAGGACACAAGGCATGATTGAAAACCCTGAAAAAAACGGAAAAAGCAAATACGCAGACATCCTTCCTCTTCCGCATCCGGAATCAAAAAAGCACCCCCGTATGCCTCGCAGTGCGCGGGCGGCACAGTTTGCACCCTTTGCCGCGCTCACAGGATACGAAGATGCCATTGCGAAAACGCAGAAGCAGGCGGTCAAGCGTCAGGAAGAAGGCTATTATGTGCCTTTTGATGAAAATAATCCCTGACGCAATCGAGAAAGCTCCTTTCCGCCTTACTCAAGAGTTTTCTTTCCTTGTATACAATCCCAAGTTCACGGAAAGCGGCCGGCTCTACCGGAAGTTTTTTGACATGCTCCCCGCTGCCGTGCAGCACAAGTTCAGACATCATGCTGACGCCCATGCCGCCTTCTACCATTCCTATGATAACGGGGTCGTCCGCCGTAGCAGGAAGCAGTTTCGGCATAATTCCGTATTCTGCAAACAATTCGTGTACTTCCACATCTTCCCCGTATGACGGCATGATAAAAGGATATTTCTCGAAATTTTTCAGTGGAAAGCAGTCGTCTCCATCATAACTTTGCGGAAGAACCGCAAAAAAACGATCCTCTGCAAGGGGAATAAAGTTATATCCGCAGGATTTGTCTTCACACGCAAAAATCAGATTGTATTTTCCGCTTTTCATGCTGCGGTAAAGCTCCTGCCTGCCCACAACTTCCAGTTCTACAGTGATTTCGGGATGTTTTTGCGAAAAGAAACCAATCAGTTCCGGCATCCAGTTCTTCGCAATGCTGGCGTAAGCGGCAATATGCAGGATTTCCGCTTTCTTTTGCCCGATTTTTCCGGCCTCTCTTTCCAAATCCTGATAGGCATTCACGCATTTTCTGAGATACGGAAGCAGACTCGCGCCTTCGTCACTGAGCGCGATTCCCCGGTTGTTTCGCTCTGCAAGCTTTACTCCAAGTTCCTCTTCCAGACGCTGCAGAAGGTGTGAAAGTCCCGACGGTGTATATCCGTTTTTCTCGGCAGCCGCCATCAGACTCCCCGACTCCATTGCTTCCAGTAATATTTCAATTTTCTTTGCGTCCATACTGCCTCTTTATGCCTCCGTTCTGATGTGAATTTTTATCATATCAATATTATAAACTGTCGCTTCTCAACTTACAAGAAAAAGTGTACAATCAAAGCATGAATTTTCAGAAAACTTTAAGGAGGTGTCTGCCATGATCGGAACCATTTACAATACAGCCATGATTATTATCGGAAGCATCGTCGGAAGCTTCCTGAAAAAAGGACTTAAGGAAAAGCAGCAGACTGTGCTTTTCGATGCGATGGGGCTTGCCGCCTGCGGAATCGGCATCAATTCCATCGTCAACAATATGCCGGACAGTCAGTTTCCGGTTTTGTTCATCGTCAGCCTTGCGCTCGGCAGCATTGTCGGCACAAGCCTTGACATCGACGGTAAATTTCAAAGCCTTGTAGATAAAAAAGGAGGAAGCGGACTCGGGCAGGGTCTTTCCACCGCGATTCTGCTCTTTTGCATCGGAACGCTTTCCATACTCGGGCCGATTCAAAGTGCAATATACGGAGACGAAACCTTTCTCTTTACAAACGGAACGCTTGACCTTGTAACCTCTATGGTTCTGGCGTCCACCTATGGCATTGGAATCGCAGCCGCCGCAGTCGTTCTTTTTCTGTGGCAGGGCGGAATCTACCTCGGTGCGGGATTCCTTGCGGAATTCATCTCCGACCCGTTTATGACAGAGCTTTCGATTGTCGGCGGCTTTCTGATTGCGGCCTCGGGCATTTCGATTTTGAAAATCAAGGACTTTAAGACGATGAACCTGCTCCCTTCCCTGCTCGTTCCCGTGCTGTTTTTCCTGATAAAAAGCGTTTTCTAAAAAAATTTAAGAGAAGTGAAAAAAATCGGCACTCTTATGGATAATACAAGTAGAAAAGCTTTTCAAGGGAGAAATTTAATGCTTGGTACGGAAGAGTTCAAATTGCTTGCAGAAAAACATATGGATATGATTTTTCGTATTGCCTTCAGTTTTCTGAAATCGCAGTCGGATGCGGAAGATGTCACACAAGATGTGCTTTTGCGGCTGTACGAAACGGACTATGTCTTTGAAAGTCAAGCTCATATCAAAAACTGGCTTGCAAAGGTCACTTGCAACGAATGTCGTAAGTTTTGGCGCAGGCTGCCTCACAAACAGGAAAATATCAGCGACTACGCAGATCGTCTGGCGTTTGAGGAAAAATCCTATCAGGATTTGTTTACAGCCGTTATGCGGTTAGACAAAGCAAAGCGCATTGTGGTGATTTTGTATTATCTTGAGGGGTATCAGATACATGAAATAGCAGAACTTTTGGAAATTCCTCAAGGAACGGTCGGAACAAGGCTTGCCCGCGCAAGAAAAGAACTCAGAAAATACTTGGAAGATGAGGTATCCATATGAGTGATAAGGAAAAAATGAAGAAGGCCTTTCAAAATCTGAAAGCTCCTGAGGATACTCCGGAAAGGATTTTGGAAAAAATGAATCAAAAAGAAAACAGCCGAAAGCCGATACTTTCGAGAAAATGCCTGACGCTTGCAGTCACAGTTGCGCTGATTCTGCTTTTGGGATGTGGAAGCGTTTATGCTGTAAAAAAATTCAGTCTTGGAAATTTCTTTATGCAGGAAACGCCCGCCGATGCTGATGCTGCCACATTTAAAATCAGCCTCCCGTTCGGAGCGAAAAACACCAATATCGAAGAATTTCCGGCACATGACGGTATCGATTATATTGCTGAAGAAGGAACTCCTGTGCTTGCCGCAGCGGATGGCAAAGTAAGAACGGCAGAGTTTAGCGCATCGCGTGGAAACTATATCGTAATCGATCATACCGACGGTTTCAGCACAGTCTATGCCTGCCTGAAAGAAATGCAAGTTTCTGTGGGAGATGAGATTAAATCCGGCTCGCAGATTGGAACCGTCGGCAGTACGGGTATGTCTACCGGCCCGCATCTGCATCTGGAACTTTGGCTTGACGACGAGCCGATAGATCCGGGTGAATACTTGGAATAGGCACAAGGCAGGGGCTCATAAATGAGCCCCTGCCTCAAACAAATTTTGTTATATATCCCTCGAAATGTATTGACATTCCTGCCCGTTCGTTTCATAATTGAACTGTAGTACAAAATTGCACCGCAGTTCAATTTTCTTTTTGGATATATTAGGAGAACAACCATGAACGAAGAAAAAAACATCCCGAATCAGACTCTGACATCGAAGGAAAATGCCGCGCAGGTGATTAAGTTTGTGCTTTTTTCCGCTTCGGCCGGAATTATTCAGGCAATCACATTTGCACTTATGCACGAGCTTACATCACTGCCTTACACACCTTGCTACCTGACGGCGCTGACCCTGTCCGTCCTCTGGAATTTCACGCTTAACAGGGAATTCACTTTCAAATCCGCAAACAATGTGCCGGTTGCGATGCTCAAGGTGGCAGCATTCTACTGCGTGTTTACTCCCCTTTCCACTTGGTGGGGAAATGCCTTGACAAATATCGGCTGGAACGAATATGCGGTTCTGGCGGTGACCATGGCAGCAAATCTTACAAGCGAATTTCTGTACGATCGCTTCTTTGTATACCGCGGCTCGCTGAACACGAATAAACGCGCAAGAAAGAAAGCCGGGGAGGAACTCTGATGTCTGCCGTGAAAGAAAAAAACAAACAAAAAATCATGCACGCAGCCAAAGGTCTTTTCGAGCGATACGGCGTAGAGAACGTAAGCTTCAAACAAATTGCCGATGAAGCCGGAGTGTGCCGCACGACGGTTTTTAACTACTTCGGCGGAACGAAAGAACTCATGCTTGCGATTTTTTCACAGGAAATCGAGGATTTGACCGAATATTTTGACAATACAGGGATCTGCGGGAAGGAAAAAGTCCTTGCACTTTTCGACAAGCTTATCGATGATACCGCTGCCTACCCGCTTCTGGCAACGCAGCTGATTCAAAATGCTGTCCTGAGCCGCGAAGAGAATAATCCCATCGCGTGCATCGAGCACACGGTATGCAGTGCTTTCGGCGGCAGGGAAGAACTTGCGGTTTCCGTAATGGGCGCATATCTGGGGCTCATCAGCCATTATCATATCAATCTTCTGCCTTTCGATGCAGAAAAAATGAAAGATGAATTTCGCAGTCTTTTTGCGATTATAACCGATCAATACGAGGGGGTAACATTATGAACATAAACGAAGAAAAAACAACACAAGAAAATACGACTTCCGGCATAAACGGCTCCGGCATTTTCCGCTGGGACGATCCGCAGGAAATAAACAAGAAACTTTCCAACCTTACCGGGCAGCCTGTCTGGGAGGTAAACGATGATTATTACGAAAACACCATTCTGAAGTATTACGATGAAAAATGTAAAAAATCAAGGGCAATCTACGAAGAAGCAAAGGATTACATTCCGGGCGGAGTTCAGCATAATCTTGCATTTAACAAGCCGTTCCCGGTTGCTTTTTCAAAGGCTTCGGGTGCATATCTATATGATCAGGACGGCAACGAGTATATTGATTTTCTGCAGGCGGGCGGTCCTACAATCCTTGGAAGCAATTACGAACCGATTCGGAAGGCCGTTACCGAGCTGCTTGATACCTGCGGCCCTGTTACCGGCCTCCTGCACGAAGCCGAGCTTCTGATCGCGAAAGAAATCAACAAGCATATGCCGAATGTCGAAATGTTCCGTATGCTTGGGAGCGGAACCGAATCCGTCATGGCGGCACTGCGTATTGCCCGCATCGCAACCGGCCACAAGCGCATCATCAAAATCGGTGGTGCATACCACGGCTGGTCGGATCAGATGGTATACGGACTCAAAATTCCGGGAAGCCGCGGACTGCTTGAATCGCACGGCATACCGGGCTCTGCTTACGGAAAAACGGACGAAGTGCGGCCAAACGATCTCAACATGCTTGAGGGAATGCTCCGCAGAAATAAATTAAAGGGCGGTACGGCTGCGGTTATCGTGGAACCAGTCGGTCCGGAAAGCGGAACCCGTCCGGTTGCTTTTGACTACAACAAGGGAGTGCGTGCGCTTTGCGACAAGTACGGGGCTTTACTCATCTTCGATGAAGTTGTTACCGGTTTCCGTGTCGGACTGTCCGGTGCTCAAGGACTGTTTGATGTCGTGCCGGATCTCACCGTTTTCGGAAAAATCGTTGCCGGCGGATACCCTGCGGCAGGCGGCGTAGGCGGCAAGAAAGAATATGCACAGCTCATGGCAGCAGGGCTTGCAAGCGGCAAGCACAGAGCTTACGTGGGCGGCACTCTGGCGGCAAACCCTCTTTCGGCACTTGCAGGATACACGGCAATTTGCGAGATTGCCCGCACGGGCGCATGTGAAATCGCAGGCCGCGCAGGAGACAGGCTTGCCGACGGACTGAAGGAACTCATCGAAAGATACGGACTTCCTTTCGTTGCCTATAACCAAGGCAGCATCGTTCACCTCGAATGCACCGGTGCAATGAGTTTTGATTTTTCCTCCTTCAGCCTTGCAAAATCTGCGATTGGCCTGCTTAAGAACAAGGATATGATGTACGAACGCAAGGATTCCATGGAAAGAATGGGCGCTGCATATATGGCAAACGGAATCGTAACGCTCGCAGGCAGCAGACTTTACACATCCATGGCAGACACGGATGAAATCATAGATGAAGCCTTGAACCGCTTTGAAAATGTATTCAAGCAGGTGGTCAAAACGAATAAATGCAGCAAATAAAATCTTTTGGTCGTAATTAGAGAAAGGATTGCAATATGAACAGCGAAGCAAGAGAAGCACGTTATATTCTCGCACATGATATGGGTACAAGTTCCGACAAGGCTGTTTTGGTCGATTACAGCGGCAACATCTGTGCGACGGCAGTTGAAGCTTACCCTACCTTTTATCCGAATCCCGCATGGGTTGAGCAAAATCCCGAGGATTACTGGAATGCGGTAGCAAAGGCAAGCCGGCGCATCATTTCGGAAAACAAGATTGATCCGGCTTCTATCAAAGGGGTTGTCTTTTCGACGCAGGCACAGGGAATCATCCCGGTTGATGAGGACGGCAGCGTGCTCTACAACAATATCACCTGGGTTGACGGCCGGGCGGAAAAGCAAGCACAGAGCATCATGAAAAAACTCGGCGGCAAGAAGATTTTTACCCTAGCTGCAGGCACGCCGATTATGGGAAAAGACTGCATTGCCAAGATCGTATGGCTCAAAGAAGAACGCCCCGACCTCTACAAGAGAACCCACAAAATCCTTGACGTTAACGGATATTTGAAATACAAGCTGACCGGGAAAATGGTCACCGAACTTTCGGGAGCCTCTTCCTATGGTCTTGACCTGAAGAAAAAGGACTGGCTCGGCGTTATGAAACTCACGGGTGTGGATATGGAAAAACTCCCCCCTCTCGTATGCAGCACGGACATCGTAGGCGGTGTCACGAAGGAGGCAGCTGAGGATTCGGGGCTTCTTGAAGGAACCCCTGTGCTCGGAGGCTGTGATGATGTTCAGGCCGCCGCAGTAGGCTCGGGAATGTGCGGTGACGGTGACCTTCACATTTATCTCGGTACATCCGCGTGGGTTGCATGTGCAAGCCGCACTGCCGACAAATTCAAACACGGTGCGGCAGCGATTCAATCCGCCGATAAGGAAATGAATCTGATTGCAGGAATTACGGAGTCCGCCGGTGCGAACATACAGTGGCTCTGCGATGAGTTTTTTGCACGCGAAAAAGAAGAATACGGAGATGGCATTTATGCTTACATGGACAAGGTCGTTCAAAACATTCCGCCGGGAAGCGATCACCTTATCTGCACACCTTGGATGCTCGGCGAACGCTGTCCGGTTTCCTCCACCACCACAAGAGCCACACTCTTCAACATGACGATGGTTCACACCAGAGAGCATTTGATGCGGGCGGTATACGAAGGCATCGGCTACAACCTGCGCTGGATTCTGGAAAACTACAAAAACGATTACGGTTTTTCCTGTGACAATTTCCGCATCATCGGAGGCGGTGCACTCGACGACGGATGGATGCAGATGATTGCAGACATTACAGGAAAGCATTTTGCGGTTGTGCGCGATCCTCGAAATGCAGGAGCAGTCGGCGCAGCGGTGGTTGCCCTCATCGGTCTGGGCGAACTGCCCGGTTTCAGCGCGGCGAAGGACTTTGTCAAAATCGAAAAGCGCTACAATCCTAATCCCGAAAATGCAAAGATATACGATAAACTGTTTGCTGATTACAAAAATGTATATCATTCGCTCGAAAAAGCATACAAAACAGCAAACGGCGAGCGTTTCACGGAGGCATAAGAATGGAAAAAATCTATGGAAATATAAAAGAAGCCGCAGAAATGCTTGCGGCGCAGGAATATAACGCGGGGGCTTTGGCGCGTCTCATTCTTGAGACATCCGAAGGAGTTTTTGCGACGAAAAAAGGCTGTGTCCTTTCCGAAGCCGGGGAAAGCGACATTGAAAAACTGCCTTTTGCGAAACTTCCTAAGGGAAAGCAGGACATCCACGCAGCGGTTGTTGCACAAACTCCGTTCTGCATGCAGTGGCTCCGCCGCGGTGAGCCGCTCATTCCGTCGCTTGACGATATGGCACAAATTATCGGTACCAAGGCTCCGCTCATCGATGCACAAAACGGCATCCAGAGCGCGGCGGCGAATCTTGCGCGGACTATGAAAAGCAATGCCGGCTGCTTCGTTATAAGCGGTAAAAACGAGGACGGCACACTTACCGGTTATACCATAACCGTCGGGCGTACCCTGAAAGAGGCGGTAGTCGCCCTCACTGTCCTGGAAAAATCCGCCGAAGTCACACTCCTCACCGAAAAAATCGGCGCGCCGCACCATATTAATGCAATCGAACGCAGGCTCATGCGAACGGTGTATCTCAAGAAATATTCCAAGCCGAAAGCAAACGTCGGCTCAAATCCTATGAAGGATGACGGAAGCCGTGAATATATCCTCAGACAGCAGCTTGCAGACTACGGCAGAAAGCTCGTGTCGTGCGGTCTGGTTCAAGGCACATGGGGAAATCTTTCCGTGCGTCTTGATGAAGCGCACATGCTTGTTACCCCTTCCGGCATCGATTACCTGACTCTTTCCGCGGGTGACATGGTTAAAGTGAATATTCATACACTGGAATACGAAGGCAGTCTGAAACCTACTTCAGAGAAAGGTCTGCATGCGGAAGTCTATCGCACCCGTCCGGAGATCGGCGGCGTTATTCACACGCATTCCAAGTACTGCAGCGTTTATGCCGCAGCACATATGGACTTGCCGGTTCCGGCAGGTGATGCAGCATGCGGCTTTTCAAACCCGGTTAATCTGGCGAAATACGCATTACCCGGAACCAAGGCTCTCATAAAAAACACCGCAGCCGCCATTAGCGGCAGCTACGGTGCGATTATGTCCAATCATGGAATGATTGCATGCGGAGAAAGCCTTCCTCACGCATTTGAAAATTGTGTTAAACTCGAAGATTTCGCAAAAGCTACGCTTCTTTGAGCTTAGCTGAGAGTTTTGCCAGATATCCCGGTATGTCAATCTGCTGCGGGCAGACTTCCTTGCAGGCACCGCAGGAAAGGCAGTCCCAAGGTTTTTTGCCCTTTTCCACGCCGCCGATTGCCATCGTCGTATACCACGACAGACCTTCCGGGTTAAAGGTAATCTGATTATACTGATTCATCATGTACGGAATATTGATTTCCATCGGGCAATAGGTCGTGCAGTAACGGCAAGCGGTACAAGGTACGCCGCTTGTCATTTTTTTCGCCTTTTCATAAAGCACTTCTTTTTCAGCTTCGCCCATCGGCTCGTTTGTCTCAAAAATCTTGATGTTTTCTTCAAGCTGCTTCAGATTCGACATGCCTGACAGAATCGTCACGATTCCCGGAATCGACTGCAGGTAGCGGAAGCACTTGTCTGCTCCGCCTGCCGGTTCCACCAGCGTTCCGCCTCTGAGCGGTTCCATAACGATAATCGGGATGTTCTTTTCATTCAGGATTCTGACCTTTTCCTTCGCCTCCTGGAAATCCCAGTCAAGCCAGTTGAGCTGAATCTGACAAAACTCCACGACATCGCCGTACGCATCCAGAAAACGCTTAAAGCATTCGATTCCGCTGTGGTCAGAATAGCCCAGATGCTTGATTCTGCCTGCTTCGCGTTCCGACACCAAATACTCCTTCACTCCAAATTCCGGATTCAGATAATTTTCGATATTGTATTCGCACACATTATGGAACAGATAAAAGTCAAAATACTCTGTCTGCAGTTTTTCGAGCTGTTTTGCGAAAATTTCCTTAACCTTCGGGAAATTGTTATGGTCGTAGCCCGGGAATTTCGTCGTTAAATAGAAGCTCTCGCGTGGATAACGGCTGAGGGCTTTGCCGACAACGATTTCGGCATTTCCTTCGTGGTAGCCCCATGCGGTATCAAAATAGTTGATACCGTGCTTATACGCATAGTCGAACATTTCGAGTGCTTTTTCCTCGTCAATGTCTTTATCGACGCCGTTGATAACCGGAAGCCGCATGGTTCCCATACCGAGTTGAGAAATTTTTTCGCCTTTAAAATCCGTATGAATCATCGCTTCTCCTCCGTTTTCTCTTATTTCCATTCCCACTCGAGAACCTCAGGAATATCCTGACCGTACTCGGCGATATAGTTTTTATGCTTTACCAAAAGGTCGTTCATCTGCTGCGTCAGGTGTCCCGCCTTGTTTCCAAGCTGCGGAAGGTGCTTCAACGCTTCCTTTACGAGGCTGAAGCGGTCGATATGGTTCTGAACTCTCATATCAAACGCAGTTGTAATCGTACCCTCTTCAAGATAACCGTGAACGAAGAAATTCTGCTCGTTGTGTCTTCCATGCGTGAGCTCGTGAATCAATTTCGGATAGCCGTGAAAAGCAAACACAACCGGCTTATCCTTCGTGAACAGCGCGTCAAATTCATCGTCCGTCAGACCGTGCGGATGGTTTTCGTGCGATTCCATCTTCATAAGGTCAACCACATTGATGAAGCGGACTTTGAGCTCCGGCAGATGCTGCCTCAAAATCGTCACAGCCGCTAAAGCTTCCAGCGTAGGCGTATCTCCGCAGCAAGCCATCACAAGGTCAGGCTCCTGTCCTTGGTCGCTGCTTGCCCAGTCCCAGATTCCGATTCCCTGCGTGCAGTGAATGACCGCCTGCTCCATCGTCAGCCACTGGCGGCTCGGATGCTTGGATGCGACGATTACATTCACATAGTTTTTGCTCTTAATGCAGTGATCGAAGCAGGAAAGCAGACAGTTTGCATCCGGCGGCAGGTACATCCGCACCACATCCGCCTTCTTGTTTGCAACATGGTCGAGCATTCCCGGGTCCTGATGCGTGAATCCGTTGTGATCCTGCTGCCATACATTCGAAGTCAAAATCAGATTGAGCGAAGCAATCTTCTGTCTCCAAGGGAGCTGGTTGCAGACCTTCAGCCATTTTGCGTGCTGGGAAACCATCGAGTCTACGACACGGATGAAGGACTCATAGCTTGCAAAGAAGCCGTGTCTTCCGGTCAGCAGATAGCCTTCCAGCCAGCCCTCGCACATATGCTCGCTCAGGTAGGAGTCCATGATTCTGCCCTCATGGGAAAGATCCTCGTCAAAGTCGTAGATCTCACCCTGGAAGTCTCTCTTTTCGACTTCAAAAGCCCGATACAGACGATTGGATTTCGCCTCGTCCGGTCCAAAAATACGGAAATTTTTATGTTCTTTGTTAAGTTTCAATATATCTCTGACATAGCCGCCGAGTTCCATCATATCCTGTGCCTTTACGCTGCCCGGATAAGGAACTTCCACCGCATAGTCTTTAAAATCAGGCACTCTGAGGTCTCTGAGAAGTTTTCCGCCGTTGGTATGCGGATTTGCGCTCATGCGGGCGTCTCCCTCCGGCGCCAGTTCGCGAAGCTCCGGTATCAGGCGGTAATCGTCTCCGAAAAGTTCTTCCGGTCTATAGCTTCTCAGCCATTCTTCAAGCTGCGCGAGGTGCTCTTCCTTTTCCATGGAAATCGGCACCTGATGCGCGCGGAAAGTTCCTTCGATTGGGTTTCCGTCAACAATCTTCGGTCCTGTCCAGCCTTTCGGCGTTTCAAGAATGATCATCGGCCACATCGGACGCTCAACTGCTCCCTCTTCTCTTGCCTTTCTCTGGTTTTCTTTGATTTCGGCAATGCACTTGTCAACGGCCTCTGCCATTTTTTCGTGCATTTCCATCGGGTCGCTTCCGCTTACGAAATACGGATTCCAGCCGCAGCCTTTGAAGAACCATTCTCTCTCCTGCTGCGAAATTCTTGCGAACACCGTCGGATTGCTGATTTTGTATCCGTTCAGGTGCAGAATCGGAAGAACCGCACCGTCGTTCTTTGCGCTCAAAAACTTGTTGGAATGCCAAGCGGTCGCAAGCGGTCCGGTTTCGGCTTCTCCGTCCCCGACAACGCATGCTGCAATCAGGTCAGGATTGTCAAAAACCGCGCCGAAAGCGTGCGCCAGCGAATAGCCGAGTTCTCCGCCCTCGTTGATAGAGCCCGGAGTCTCCGGTGCTACATGGCTTGAGATTCCTCCCGGGAAAGAAAATTGCTTGCAAAGCCTCTTCAGCCCTTCTTCGTCCTCCCCTACATTCGGATATACTTCGCTGTAGGTGCCTTCGAGGTAGGCGTTCGACACGAAAAAGTTCCCGCCGTGTCCCGGTCCCGACAAATAAATCATGTTGAGCCCGAATTCTTTGATCGCACGGTTCATATGCACATAGACAAAATTTTGTCCGGGCACGGTTCCCCAGTGTCCGACAATCTTTTTCTTGATGTGCTCCTTACGCAGCGGCTCTCTCAAAAGCGGATTCTCCAGCAGATAAAGCTGTGCCGCCGACAGGTAATTGGCTGCCCGCCAGTACGCGTCCATCTTCTGCAAATAGTCTTTTGATACTGTCATCAGTTTTCCTCCCGTTCTATGTTTTTTGTTTAATAGAATGTCGCAACCTCTTCTTCAGGCGGCGTCGTCTTCTTCACTTCGATTACATGGTATACAGGGCCTTCGCTCTGGTACATATCGTTGTACTCGCGCTCGATTTTGGCGGTCATTTCCACCCATCCGCCGTGATCCAGGGACTGCGCGTCCGCGTATTTTGCGACAAGTCCTCCGAACTGGATATCCTCCACGCAGCAAGTCATGATATGTCTTCCGATGACGAATTCATCGTCCTTGAGACCACCTCCCAAAAGGCTTCTGCCCTTGAATTTAACGGTTTTGCCGTAGTACTTTGCTTCTTCGTCGTTCATGTCCGCATACCACATCGCATAGTCTTTGTCGCCGATTTCGATGATGTCCGCATTGATATCAAACGGAAGCGGATCTTCGATATTATCAATTTCGATATTGTTCGGGCCGTATTCGTAAATGATGTCGCAGCGGCGGTTGATTGCGCGCACGATTTTGTGGTACGCCATCTTGTCCATGTCATGCGTAAAATGCTTGAAAACAATCGTCTCCGTGGATTTCAGCTTGTCCACCGTGAGGTTTCTCATATTCTGGTTATAGGTCAGATAGGTTCTTGCATCCGCAAAACTCATTTCCTGATAAACCGTCCATCCGTCCGGCATGCTGCTGTACAGGCTGTCGAGCGACCACATGCCGTTGAACTCGCAGACAACCCTTTCAAATCCGATTTCATCCTGGAGTTTCTGTAAAAACTCTCCCGTAAGTTCTTCCTCTTCGTCAACTGTCACAATCTTTACATTGGAGGACGCAAACTTAATCGGCGAATACTCGATTTCTCCTTCTTCGCACACAAGAAGCAGCGTCTTCTGTCCCTCGTTGAACGCAGGGTCTTCCAGAGTTTCCTGTATAAAAGTGGTTTTTCCCGACTCCAAAAATCCGGTAAACAAATACACCGGTATTTCTCTTGGTTGTATCATTGATTTCTCCTCTATTTATATTTCAAAAAGCTTTAAAATCTTATCTCTGTCGATTTCCGAACCGATGACACAGAGTCTTCCCGTAACGCCTGCCGCGCCGGTTCTGACATCCGGTTCACCCGGAACATAGTCGAAGTGAATCCACTGTCCGTCTTCTGCTTCTACGATGCCCTTCGCTCTGAGGATGAAACCGTACTCGTCCTTATCTTCGAGAGCTTCCAAAGCCTTTTCAATCTTTTCTTTTGTGAATTTCTTCGGTGTTTCGATTCCCACGCTCTCGAAAACATCGTCTGCATGGTGATGTCCTTCATGGTCGTGGCCGCAGCAGCAGTGGTCGTCATGGTCATGGTGGTGGTGATGCTCATGCTCATGTTCATGGTCATGATGATGCTCGTGCTCATGCTCTTCATGATCGTGGTCATGCTCATCGTGATCGTGATGATGGTGATGTTCATGTTCATGCTCTTCTTCGAGATGATGAAGTGCCTCTTCAATCGTATCGCGTTTTTCCATCGCTGCAAGAATCTGAGCGCCGGAAAGTGCATCCCAGTCCGTTGTTATAATCGTCGCATTTGGATTGTGTCCGCGAAGAGTCTCAACCACCTTTTCAATCTTTTCGTCTTCCATGCCCTTCGTGTGGCTCAGAATAATCGAGCTTGCGTGTTCCACCTGATTGTTGTAGAACTCGCCGAAGTTCTTCATGTAAATCTTAACCTTCTTTGCATCTACGATGGTCGTAAATCCGTTCAGCTTAACCTCTTCGAGGTCCAGATCCTCAACTGCCTGAATGATGTCGCTGAGCTTGCCGACTCCCGACGGTTCAATCAAAATTCTGTCCGGATGAAATTCCGCAATTACCTTTTCCAGTGCCTTTCCGAAATCGCCGACCAGACTGCAGCAAATGCAGCCGGAGTTCATCTCATTGATTTCCACGCCGGCATCCTTGAGGAATCCTCCGTCAATGCCGATTTCACCGAACTCGTTTTCTATCAAAACAACCTTTTCGCCCTTATAGGCTTCCTCGATTAACTTCTTAATCAAAGTGGTCTTGCCCGCTCCCAAAAATCCTGAAAAAATGTCAACTTTAATCATAATCTTCTCGCTTCCTTTTCCTTAAAATGATTCCCTTCGCGCATTGAATCTGCACGCAAGGAACTGATATTACATATTATACCACAGCGGGGGGAAAATAAAAGATGTGATTTCGAAGATTGTGTGAGTTTTCGCCTGCTTTGTGGTATACTTTCATTAAACACATTATTAGGAGATGACAATATGTATTTAGATGGAAAAAACAGAGATTATAAAATTTGCGTATGCAAGAACAAAACGCTTGGTGAGGTGGAAGACATCATCCGCGAGCAGCACATTACGGATTTAAAGACACTTTGCGAAGTCGCGGATATCGGAAACAAATGCGGTGCCTGCCGCGAGATGCTGGATGAGCTGCTTGCAAAGGTCAAAAGTGATTTTATGTAATGATAAAAGTCGGACTTGACGGAATTCCCGCTGAAGCCTGTAAGTTCTGCCACTTTTGCCTTCATTTTCCTGCATGAGGTTCTGAACCTTCAAGGATTGATTGGCGCAGTGCTCGTGTTCTGCGGCGTTTTGTTTGCGTCGGCACGAAAAGCAGAAAAGGAAACCTAACCCTCGTCTCAATCGTCCAATCGGCTGACGCACATCAAAGTTTGCATTTTTTCTGCTTTCTTTCACTCTATAAACTGTTTTCCGCCGCTTCTATGGAGTCATATCCATAGAGCTTTGTCATAACTTCGCGGTCCATAACCGATATGGATTTTCCCTCTTCTTTGAGCACCTTCATATAATCTAGATACATCGCAAGAAGTTCTTCCGAATAAGTTCCGAGTTCTCCGCGCGCATAGGTCTCCATCGAAGTAAACCCTCTCTTGTCTCCCTCCGCGGTAACCGGACGGCTGACTCTCCCGAGCTTCGGGTAGCACTTTGCGAATTCCGCTTCCCACGGAACGATAATCGCAATGACCTCTTCAATCATCTGCTCTGCATGCGCAGAAAGTGCCGGGATATAGGGCTTAATCTGTTCTTCATAGTAGCGCGGCTCCGTATATTTCATCATGCGTCCGTACTTTTCAGCGATGAGATTGCGTCCCTCGCACTCTGCATTTTCTATATAAGACAGATATGCGTCCAGAAGCGCTTCCGTCCAGTTTTCAAACTGGCTTGTGCGCATGATTACGAAGGTTTCCTTATCATCCTGACAAGAAGCGCGGCCACCGATGTTCTGCACATCCTGAAACATATTCCATTCAATTTCTATAATCTCATCGATTTTCTCTTTCTTTTCCATTGTATTTTCTGCTCCTCTTTTTCGCCTTTCACACAGCATTAAAATCCATAGTCATAAATCGGAGGAAGGCTGCGAATCTGCGGATCACGGATTTCTTCCATGATTTCACCTAAATGATCCTGCAGAAAAGCACTGCTGCAATGCGAGAAGCCCTGTTTGTTCAATTCACGCGCCGTGCCCTCACAAATACACTCCGTAAGTTCATACGCTTTCTTCCTGACATCTGCGCAGTCTGTACCGATTCCGTCAAAAAGCATGCCAAGTTCTCCGATTGTCTGAATAGCCGGCTGCATTTCCGTTAAATCCTGCATTCCATGATATGCCCATTTATAGAACGGCATATATTTTCGGTTCAGGAGATAAATCATGGACATCGAGGCCTCCGTAAACTTGGCGAGGGCAAGCACCGCAGCGATATGGTCGTTTCTGTCCAGACAGCGGAGCAGATTATACTGCCCTGCCTGCGACATGACTGCGGCTCTGGCTGCGACCTTCTTACGCAGAACATCTTCTGGATAAAACGCGAGAAGCGCTTTGCGAAAAGCCGTAAAACTGCCGTTATCATCTCTAAAAACCTTTCCGTTCGTGCAAATAGAAAGAATCGTTTCCTTTAAGAAAAGCCACTCACGGTTTGTCTTCGGAGGCTTGGAAAGACCTAAATACTTAAAGAAAAACTCATCAATCGTCATCACGCCAACACGGCTCTTGTCCTGTATATTGTCAGTCGAAAGCTCCATAAACTCCTTCGGCAGCGCTTCATATGCTGCCTGCAGTTTATCTCCGTAATGTGCGAAGTCATCTTCCAAAAGCCAAATGCAAAACCCCGGACCGAAATCATGGTCACGCGAGATTTCGTCATCATAGCCGAAGCACTGCGATCCCTCTCCGACAAGACCAAAAGCAGCTCTTTCTTCAAGCTCCGGACAAATTTCCCGAAGCATCGGCAAGCCGTACTGTTCATAATACTTTTCCGCAATTTCCATTCCCTTCATAGCCTTACTTGCCTCCGTTTTTTTCTCTGGATAAATTCAGATTCTTTTCTACCACTTTATAGCTGTCATTTTCCGTACCATAATCACGGGCAATCAAGCGCAGAGCCTCGGAAAACAGTTCTTCCGCCTGCGCATACTCGCCCTTCGCGAAATGCACTTCACCCAGCGTGCAAAGCGCAGCCGAATAATGCACATCCTCTTCGCCGACCTCCGTGCGAAAGATTTCAACTGCCTTTTTCGCGTAGTGTTCCGCATCTGTCATATTTTCGAGCAAGATGTAAATGCTCGCAAGATTGCTGCAGCTGATAGCCTTCTCCGTCTGGCTGTCCGTCAGAGTTTTCAAAATCAGCAGGGCTTTGTGCAGGTACGCCGCTGCAGCATTGAAATCGCCCCTTGCCTGATAAAGTCCGCTCATATTGTTATACAGCGCTGCCATACGGTAATCACCCTCCGCGCCGTGCGACTGCAAAAGCTTTACGACTTCCTTATATTTCTCAAGTGCCTCTTCATGTCTTCCGCTCATGCTCAGAATTGTAGCATAATTTATCAGCGTCGTTGCATAATTTTCGCTCTCCGCTTCTCCGATTCTTCTAAGGCTTTCCAAAGCCTTTTCATACAGAGGCATTCCCTCGTCATAGCGCGAAAGGACACGGTAAAGTCCGCCGAGTTCGTTGCAGGCTGCAATAATCAGTCCGAAGTCTTCTGCCGCTTCCGCTGCGCTCAGTGTATCTTTTAGAAACAATTCTGCTTTGTCAATTTTCTTTTCCATAAAGAAATTATCTAAAGTTGAGTAAAAATTTTCTATATTCATAGTGTACTTCCACCTCCTGCTGATATATAAGCAAATCTCATGCCAACATTATACAACTTTTTCGCTTGGTGTCCATGATTTTTGATGAATTTAATTCATTTTAAACGTCAAAGTAAAAATATTTGAAAAGTCAGAAAAATAGTCGGTAAAATATATTGAAAAGTCATAATTTTTCATGTAAAATTATATTGAAAAGTTATGAGTGGGAGATAGAATCATGTTATATCGAAAAATTTCATCTTTGATTGAGGAACACTTGAAAAGCGACACGAGTAAAATTTTACTGATTGACGGTGCCCGGCAGGTCGGCAAAACATATATTGTCCGCCATGTCGGGAAAAAGCTCTTTGAAAATTTTATTGAAATCAATATGATTGAAGATATGCTCAGTGACCGCCTCTTTGCGGAAGTCCGAACCGTTGAAGATTTTTATCTTCAAATCAGCATGCTCGCCGGAGATAAAATGAAGGAGAAAGCGAAGACTCTGATTTTTATCGATGAGATTCAGGCGTATCCACACCTTTTGACGCTTTTAAAGTTTTTGGCACAGGACGGGAAATTTACATTCATTGCAAGCGGCTCTCTTTTAGGGGTAACCCTTTCAAAGACAAGCTCCATTCCGATGGGAAGCATCCGCAAAGTTCGTATGTTTCCTCTTGATTTTGAAGAGTTTTTGTACGCGAACGGAATAAACAAGTTTGCCATCTCCATCATGCGGAAAAAATTTGAACTCGAAGAATCTCTCGATGAAGCCACCCATAATAAGATGATGGATCTATTTCGAAAATATCTGCTCGTCGGAGGTCTTCCGGATGCGGTAAATGCTTATCTGAGTGACCACAACATTCAGACCGTGCGTGAAATACAGAGTGAAATTCACGAATATTATGCTGATGATGCTTCCAAATACGACCGTAATAACAAACTCAAAATCCGCAGAATTTATGATTTAATACCATCCAACATGGAAAACAAGAAAAAACGTATCGTGGTGCAGAGTATTGAAGAGAAAAAAGGAAAGACCTTTGCTGATTATGCAGATGCCTTTGATTATTTAATCAGCGCAGGCATCACTCTGAATGTGCAGGCAATTTCCAATCCGAAATTTCCATTGATTGAGTCTTCCGGGAAGAATTTACTGAAGCTTTACCTCAACGATGTCGGGATTCTTTCGGGTATTTTGTACGGCAGCAATATCCGCGCGATTTTAGATAATCAAAGGAGCATCAATCTTGGATCCGTCTATGAAACGGCCGTTGCCTCGGAATTGATTGCGCACGGTCACAAACTGTTTTACTATGATAACCGCAGCAAGGGTGAGGTGGATTATTTGATTGACGATTACGGCAGCCTTTCCGTCGTACCGATTGAGGTCAAATCCGGCAAGGATTATACCGTCCATAGTGCTCTGAATGCTTTCGTTCAAAAAGAGGAATACCAGATTAAGAAAGCCTTTGTGCTTTCAAACGAAAGAGAAATTACCCACAAAGGTAAAATCACTTACATGCCGATTTACGACATTATGTTTTTTTAGACAAGGAGCGAAACGCTGCAGATGAAATAAACATCACCTGCAGCGTTTTTAATTCACATATGATTTGCTCAAAGGATCTTCAACCCGTCAAAATGTTCTTTTTTTATTTTTTCCAGTAGTGCTTCATCATTAAAGAGTCTCCGGGTAAGTTCCAATAGCCATAATGCAGAATCCGTAATCGCTCTGTGTGTTTTGTCTGATGTCATAGCCTCCGCGAATTCCTTCGTGTGGGGTACCAATCCTTCCCCTATACCCATAACCGGATGGAAAGTTACACATGTTGATGATACATTTCCGATATCGGACGAGCCTCCTCCAAATTCCGGTGCATCTTCCGGCAGAGGATGTCCAATTGCCGCGAAACATTCTTCCATCAACTGAACCTCAGAATTTGTAGGCAGATACCCGTCATAATCTACACCGTCCGGTAAAATTTCTACTTCTGTCCGAGTTGCCATAGCCGCTGCACGAGCACAGTCTTTGACCCATTTACTGATATCATCCAGTTGGTCGCGCCTCGGTGCACGCGTAATAAAATTTGCCACAGCTCGATCCGGTACAATATTGGCTGCTGTTCCCCCATCCTCAATATATCCGGAAACGATGGCCTCTTTGATGATATGCTGCCGCATCATATCTACACTGTCGAAAAGCAGTCTTACAGCATTTAGTGCATTTCTCCCTTTTTCCGGACAGGCAGCTGCATGAGCTGCAGCACCTTGAAATACAAACTTCATCCCGTCAAGAGCTGTAAATTTTGCTTCTGCACTATCCACACCATTCATATGAACCATCGCCGCAAAATCGTAGTCTTTAAAGGCGCCTGCACGCTGGAGCAGCACCTTGCCGCCACCCCATTCTTCATCCGGTGTTCCGATAATGTCAATTTGCACATCTTCCAGTGTATCGCGAACTTCCTGAGCAACAAGCCCGGCGAGCACGCTTGCCATGCCGGATGCACAGTGTCCGCATCCATGGCCTATTTCAGGAAGTGCATCATATTCTGCTAAAAATGCTGCCTTTTTCTTTCCGCCCGGATTAATTACCGCACGAAAAGCTGTCGGTAATCCACAATACGGATATTCTACCTGTATGCCATGCCTGCACAGCATTTCAACAATTTTCCGAGAAGATTCAAACTCATTTGAACCCAATTCCGGGTGTGCTGCCATATCGTCGCTGAGCTCCCAAGCTTCCTTTTCCAATGCCGGCAAGAGTTCTTTGATGATTTTTTCTTTTATTTTTTCATCCAACATTTTTGTCATCCGCCTTCCCTTTTAGATTTCTTCTTCGTCCACCGCATATACCACAGAAAAACCATCGGCAAATCGTTCATTGAGCATGCGCCCCTCCTCTAGGTACTGATGGCCCAGATTCACTTCTCCGCTTTCTTTACTTTGTTCGTGGATAATGGAATATAGCAAGTCAGCAGCTTCTCCGAGCCTGCCTGCGTAAGTTATAAAATCGTTATGCGAGCAGTATAATTTAACATCTTTCGGAATCCTTTCGTTTAAATCTGCCATCGTTTTCTGATATTGACGGATATCCGAATGTCCAAATTGCCTGCAATCAAAATGTGCATACAATGCTCCCAGATAGAAAGTATCGCCGGTGAACAAAATCTTGTTATCTGCATCATAGAGCATGATGCAGTCAAAGCTGTGACCCGGTGTATGAATCACCTGAAGCTTTCTGCTTCCGAGATCAAAAATTTGTCCATCTTTTAATGTTTTGTAAGTAAACGGTGCAATACGGAAGGACTCCGGATGAAATCCTTGAGGGTAACCAAATTTAAACATTTCTTCATCCATCTGCGCACCGGTATCTGCACTAACCAAGCCGTTTTCCGCAACATTCCTCACATAAGAATCTGTGTAATTCCAAACCGGCTCAAAATTATGGTTGTTCCCAATATGATCAAAATGGAAATGGCTGTTCACCGTAATAATCTCTCCATCATAGAGTTCCCTAATCAAAGGTTCTATCGGGAAAAAGCCCATGCCGGTATCCAGCAGTACAGCACTTTTCGTTCCGATAATCAGATAAAAATTAACTTCTTGAAAATGCTGTGGTTCCGCAATACCGTACACATTGCCGGGCAAACGATATACCTCATACCATCCATAATCGTTTTTCACTTCCACTCTTTCATATTTTTCGTAATATTCTCTCTTGGGGATTTGTTTCCATTCCATATTCTACCATCTCCTTTTCTCTGCATTTTATATCGCATCATTTCTGTCTTCATATTTGACAAAGAAAAGCGCAGATCCTGTATCGAACTTTAGAGAAGAAACCTACCGTCAACGCTGCAGATGAAATAAACATCACCTGCAGCGTTTTGGGTTAGTCATCATATTTACCTTCCGCATACTCGCTTCTGAGGATGGAATATATAATCTGGTCAAGATAGCCTCTTTCCGCCAGATAGTTCTGCCGCAGCACGCCGTCGCAGTGCATGCCCAGCGATTCATAAAGCTTGATGCCGATTTCGTTGTCCGGATAAACATCCAGCCACAGTCTGTTTGTGTCCGTCTTTTCAAAGGCATATCGAATCAGGCCTTTCATCGATTCCCTGCCGTAACCCCTGCCCTTGTCTGTAATGGCAATTCTTCGGATTTCAAAGATGTGCGATTTAAAGTTGAGTCTAATCAGCGCATAGCCTTTTGTTGCTCCGCTCATCTTCTCATGGAAAATGAGGAGCAAATGGTTCGGATCCTCAATTTCCGCCGCATGTTCTTCCGGCGTTCCAATCCATAGATAGTCGCGGTTTTCTTTGTGTGATTCAATTTGAATCACCTCATCGATTTCTTTCGGCGTAACCTCGTCGATATTTAATCTCTCCGTTTGAAATAAAGTCATCTGCTTCCTCCTAAACGACATGGATTTCACCTTCTGCCAGCGTGACCGCAAAACCTCCGACCTTGATCAGCGGTTCCCCGTCCTTTAAGAGGAGCTGTGTTGAGATTTTCGATGGTCTTTGCATTTTCTCTCCCTGCACGACGGTGTAAATTTTTTCAGGTTCAATCATGCCGTAATCGTACAGATAGTATGTAAGCGCACCGTTTGAAGTCCCGGTTGCCGCCTCTTCGTCGATTTCGTAAAGCGGTGCAAAGTTTCTCGCGTGAATCATTCCGTCTTCCGTGTTACAAGTAAAGGCATGCACACCGACAACTTCATAACGCTTCGAAAGTTCCGTCAAAGCCGCAAAGTCCGGAGCAATTTTTTCAAGCTCAGCCTCATCCTTCACCGGCATCATAATGTCCGTAAGTCCGGTGGAAACCTTTCTCGGAACGAAATAGATTTCCGGTTTTACCGCACATTTTCCCTGATTTTCGCAGGAAAGTCCCATGATTTCATAGAGTTCCTTTAATGCTGCTTCTTCCTCAATACTCTCGAAAATCTGCGGTTTTGCCATATCCATCAAAACGGAGTCCTCGTTCACAACGATTTCGAGCGTTCCCGAAAGCGTTTCGTTGATATATGTGTTTCCCGGCTGAATCATGCCGTTTTGCAGCAAAGTGTAGAATGTTCCGATGGTTGCATGTCCGCAAAGTTCCACCTCCGCAGCAGGCGTGAAGTATCTCGTCTGAAAGCGGTTTTCATCAAGCTGCTTTACGAATGCTGTCTCGGAATAACGGAGCTCTGCCGCTGTTTTTCTCATCGTTTCATCATCCGGGAAGCTCTCGTATTTCGGCAGAATTACAATGCCTGCGGGATTTCCTCCGAAGATTTTGTCGGTAAATGCATCTACAATCTGAAATTTCATTTTATGCTTCTCCTTCCAAAAATTCAAAATACTGTCCGATTCCTTTTTCCTTGGCCGTCAGGTACACATTCATAGCCGTTACATTGTCCTGAATCGCCATTCCGGTCGTATCGAAAATTGTAATTTCCGCATCATCGGTTCGTCCCTGTTTCTTGCCTGTAAGAATTTCACCGATTTCGGCAAAAATATCCTCTTCCTTGATGATACCGGCCATTACCGCATTTCTGGTTTCGCCCCTGCTGATACACTGTGCTATATTATCGTTTATAATCTTTGCATCTTTGAAAAGCTTTGGATCCACTTCATTCTTCCCTGCCATATCGGCGCCAACCGCGACAATGTGCGTACCTGTTTTCACAATCTCCGCCGGAAGCAGGAATTCCTTTGAAGGTGTTGTTGTGATGATGATGTCCGCGTCTTTTGCGGCATCCTCTACCGTATCACAAATAATTACTTCTACGCCTGTTTTGGCCTCTACATCTTTCTTATATTGTGCAAGTTCAGGCGGGTAAGGGCTGAAAGCCTTTACAGTTTTAATATCACGAACTTGGCAAAGGCCGTATACCTGCATTCTTGCCTGTCCTCCTCCGCCGATGACGCAGACGGTCTTCGCGTCTTTTCTTGCCAAAAGCTCTGAGGAAATTGCTCCTGCCGCTCCGGTACGAATTCCGGTAATCAGGCTGCCGTCCATAACACAGAGCAGCGCCCCTGTCTGTCCGTCAAAGACCTGAATAACGCCAATCATCGTCGGAAGCGTATTTTTCTTTCCGTTGTCAAAGAATCCCGATGCAGTCTTTACGGAAATGCTTTTATTTCCCTCATTGTAGCAGGATTTTATGTCAGTTTCTCCATTGTATTCGGGCATTTCCATCGAAACGATGTCCGGCTGCTGCACGCAGCCTTCCTCAAAGGCACGGTAACCGTCCTTCACCGCTTCGATTACGCCTTCCATCGTCAAGATGCTTTCCACATCATTTTTGCTTAATAATAAAGTTTTCATCGCAAAATTCCTCCTAAAAAGTGTCCGACAACGCCTTCTGCTGCTTCCATTGTATCGTTTCCAAAGGATAAAAGCAATGCCGTTTTCTTCATGCCTTATCAAATCCTGTTTCTTATTTCGTAAATCCGTTTTCAATCAGGAACTCTTCAAATTTCTGAAGTGCTTCCGGAACGCCTTTTCTGCCGTATCCCATTCTGAAATACTGCTCATCCATTTCATAAATATTTGCCGGAAGAAGAAGCACGCCTTTCTTATCCACTGCCATCTGGCAGAAATCCTTAACCGGCATGTCGATTAACAGCTTGTGGAAAGCAACCGGTCCGCATGTAATCGGCTTCTTTTCGAAGAGATAGTCATATTTTTCAAAGAAAGCGTCTGCGAGTTTGATGTTTTCTTCGATTAATTTTACGCTTCTTTCAAGCAGTTCATCGCTGTGCTTAAGCGCAACCTTTGTGAGGTATTCGGACGGAGCCGCGTCACAGATACTCATGTAGTGTTTGAATTTTACGAGCTGATTGAGAAGCTGCGTATCCTTTGCTGCAAGCCAGCCCACTCTGAGACCCGCAAGGCCGTATGACTTTGACATAACACCGAGCGAAATTGCCTTGTCATAATGATCCGCAACCCAGTCTCTCTTCTCTCCGTCCATTTCAAGTCCCTTGTAAACTTCGTCCGAGAAAAGATAAATATCGTGTTTCTTACAGATTACACAAAGCTTTTCGATTTCTGCATTTGTGAAGGTGTATCCGGTTGGATTGTTCGGCGTGTTGATTGCGATAACCTTGGTATTCGGCTGAATCATAGCTTCCAGTTCATCGAAGTCTACAACCCATTTTTCTCCGTCGTCCTTCACAAACCATTTCGAGAATGTGCAGTTTGGTACGGAGTTTGCCACTTCATACGCAGACTGATAGTTCGGATACATCGCGATCATGTGGTCTCCCGGATTGAGGATGACATTCATGTAGGCGAAGATGGCTTCCTGTGCGCCGTGGAAAACAAGGATGTTTTCGTCTTTCATGTTTTTGTAAAGTTTTGCGATTTCTTTTCTGAGCTCCGGATCACCCCATGTTTCCGTATAACCGAGCCACTGTTTCAGATATCCTTCTTTTGCGCCCGGTTCCATTGCCAGAAGGTCTTCCGTGCTCATGGATTCGCAGTCCGACTGTGTCAGCAGATACGGTGCAGTAAATTCATACAGTCCGAAATAGCATTCCAATTTAAAATCGTTAATCTTCATAATAATCACCTTTTCCTTTCAACTCTTGTTTCGTTCTTAAGAACTTTTTCACTTCTTGCTCTTATTTTAGTACCACTAAAAAGATTGCGCAAGAACGCAAAAAAAAATGACTTGCTAGCCTGAAAACTACCAAGTCATTTTTTTCTTATCTGTCCAATAATATCTATCATTGTCGATCATATATAGCAAGGCATTGACGATACAGGCGGCGATATTGCTTCCGCCTTTGCGGCCGCGGGCCACAATATAAGGCACATCTGCACTCATAATCAGTTCCTTGGACTGGACGACATTGACAAAGCCGACCGGCACACCGATGATCAGTTCAGGTTTGACTTTTTCCTCCTGTATCAGGTCATACAGGCTGACCAGTGCCGTCGGTGCATTGCCAATGGCATAGATAAACGGCTTCCCGAGACCGGCTGCTTTTTTCATGCTTTCGCTGGCACGGGTGGTGCCGTGCCGTCTGGCTGCTTCTGCCACATCCGAGTCCGCCATAAAGCAGTGGACGATGCCGCCGTATTTAGCGAGGGATACTTTGTTGATTCCGGCTTTCGCCATATTGGTATCGGTCACCACCGACACACCCCCTTTGATGGCTGCCATGGCCTTCACCGCTGCATCCTGCGAAAAGCACAGGTTGTCAGCGTAATCAAAGTCAGCGGAAGTGTGGATGCAACGTTTGACGATCAGCTCCGTGTTCGGTGCAAAATCTCTTGTCCCCAGCTCTTCGCTGATAATGGCAAAGCTTTTTTCTTCGATTTCTCTCGGTTTTACTTCTTCTATTTTCTCTCTGAAATTCATCATTCTTTCCGCTTCCTCTTATTCATCAATACCGGTTTCTAAAATCCGATAGATTTTCTCCATATTCAGATATTCCCGCAGGCTTGCTGCCAACAGATCGTACTGGGTTTCTTTGTATTCGGCGTAGGTCATACTGCCTATATCCCCCATCTGTACGCCTTTTTTTTCAGCTAATGCCTGAATAACCGCCTGCGCAATCCCTGCTCCGTCGAAAATGCCGTGGACATATGAGCCAAAGACATTTTCTTTGTAAGCACCGTCCTGCTTGGTCTGTCCTGTGACCGCATCTGTAAGCGAGAGCAGATGTTTTGCGCCTGCTTTTAAGGTTGACTGTCCCATGTGGATCTCGTAGCCTTCTGCCTCCAGTTTCTGATCTTTCAAGCGGTCAAAGAGTGTACCTTCGGTAAGAAAACTTCCGGTCACCCGGGTTCTGGTCTTTTCATCTAAAAAGACGGTGTCGATTGGCAAAAGTCCCATGCCTCTGACCTCTCCGGAGGTTTCGATGCCCAACGGGTCGGCAAGGGTTTCACCTAACATTTGGAATCCGCCGCAGATGCCGAAAACCACTTTGCCGGTGCCTGCCTGTTTCAGTATGGCTGCTTCCAGGCCGTTCTGGCGCATCCACAATAAATCCGAAATGGTATTTTTCGATCCCGGAAGCACGATCATATCCGGATCTTTCAGTTCTTGTGCATTTTTGACATAACGTACGCTGACACCGGGAATGGTTTCCATCACGTTCAGGTCGGTAAAGTTGGAAATGCGTGGCAGGCGGATGACAGCAATATCAATGAGAGCTGCCGTATCACTGTTTCCGTGAAAATCCAGCCGCTCGCTGAGGCTGTCTTCATCTTCTACATCGATATGCAGATACGGTGCTACACCTACCACATCAATGCCGGATTTTTCTTCCAAAATCGCAATGCCCGGGTCGAGAATGGTTTTGTCGCCACGGAATTTGTTGATGATCAGGCCTTTGACCATCTTCTTTTCCTCCTCTTCCAGCAGACTGACAGTGCCGATCAGCTGTGCAAATACGCCGCCACGGTCGATGTCGCCAACCAGAAGTACCGGTGCTTTTGCCATTTTCGCCATGCCCATATTGACGATATCTTCGTCTTTCAGGTTTACCTCTGCGGGACTTCCTGCCCCTTCGATCACAATGATATCGTTTTCGGCGCTGAGTTCGTTGAAGGCTTTCATCACGTCCGGCACCAGCTTATGCTTAAAGGCGAAGTAATCGCGAGCACTCATAGTCCCCAGCACCTCTCCATTGACGATAACCTGACTGCCCACATCGTTGGTCGGTTTAAGGAGGATTGGATTCATGCGCACATCCGGTGCGATGCCTGCTGCTTCTGCCTGCATAACCTGTGCACGGCCCATTTCCATGCCGTCTTCGGTGATAAAGGAATTCAGCGCCATATTTTGTGATTTGAACGGCGCTACTTTATAGCCGTCCTGTTTGAAAATTCTGCATAAGCCTGCGGTAATCAGGCTCTTTCCTGCGTTTGACATGGTACCCTGCACCATAATTGCTTTTGCCACGTTGGTTTCCTCCAATATTTAATCCAAAAGTTTCTCTAAGGCCCGAATGAGACGCTCGTTATCGGGGTGCAGCCGCACGGCGATGCGGTAATAGCCGTTGGTCAATCCCCGATAGTTACTGCAGTCCCGGACTAAGAAGCCTTCTGCAAGCAGCTGTTTTCCGAGATCTTCCGGTCCGCGGAAAAAGATATAATTGGCTTCGGATGCGTACACCGTTAATCCGAGCTGTTTCATGTGCTCGGTCAAATATTTTTTTTCTTCTCGTATGACTGCCAAGCTGTCCCGGACATAAGTCTCCGCAGACAGAGCCGCCGTACCGGCCGCCTGCGCGAGCATGGAAACATTCCACGGCTGCACGCTGCATTCCAGTTTCTCAATCATATCCGGATTGCTCGAAATTCCATATCCCAGCCGTACTCCCGCCATCGCATACAGCTTGGTAAAAGCTTTCAGCAGAAGCACATGCGGATGCTCCGCAAGTTCCGAAAGCATCGAATAGCTGTCAGCATTGTCCACGAAATCTAAAAAGCATTCGTCTATCACCACCATTGTACCACATTCCCGTGCACGGTGGAGAATCTGTTTCATTTTCTCTTTGGGAAGCAAGGTTCCGGTTGGGTTATTGGGGTTACAGAGAAACAGCATGTCTGTTTCATCCGTCAATGCGTCGGCGATGGTCTGCGAAATCGCAAAACCGTCTGCCTCCGCAGTTTCAACATATTGAATCTTACATCCCACGGTTTCCAGTGCCTGTGCGTATTCCGCAAAGGTCGGTGCCGGCAGTACCGCCTGTTTCGGTTTCCATGCCTGCACGGCCGCAAAAATGACTTCAGCTGCACCGTTACCGAAAAAAATCCATGACTGTGGAATATTTAATTTTTCGGCTAAGGCTTTCCGCAGTCTGCTGCACTGCACATCCGGATAATGCCCAATCTGTCCGGCTGCCCGGCAGATGGCATCCTGTACGCACTGTGGTGGTCCGAAGGGATTGCAGTTTGAAGAAAAATCCGTTATGTCAGGATGGCGGTAAATATCGCCGCCGTGTATCATTTCTTTCATCTTAGTTGTGACTGCCTTTCTTTTATCGGTAAAGCAGGAAGCTGATGGCACTCAGTACAGCGGCGGATAAAAAAGCTGCCCCGTACATCAGCCGGTTCATACGGCGGATGTCGTCAGGAACAACCGCCTGCAGAGGATCTCCAATCGATGGTTTTTCATAGAGCTTGCCGAAGTAATAAGCATCGCCCGCAAGCTGAATGTCCAAAGCACCGGCTGCTGCTGCCTCCGTGTGCGCCGAGTTGGGGCTGGCGTGTTTGCGTCTGTCCCTGGCAAAAATCCTGCCGGCGTTCTTTCCGTCAAAGGGTCCTATCCAGGCACTGATCACCAGCAGGATGCCCGCCATCCTCGCCGGAATAAAATTCACCACATCATCCAGCTTCGCCGCAGCTCTTCCGAAATACAAAAAACGCTCATTTTTGTAACCAAGCATGGAATCCATGGTATTGATTGCTTTATACAGATACATGCACACCGGACCTCCCAATGCCATGTAAAACATCGGGGCAAATACTCCATCTCCGAAGTTTTCCGCCACCGTCTCGACAGCAGCCTTGGTCACTCCGGTTTCATCCAGATTCTGCGTATCTCGTCCAACGATGCGAGATACTGCGTCTCTTCCATCTGCAAGACTGCTTTCCTTGCCCGAAGTCAAAGCATCATATACAAGCATGCTTTCGTCCTTCAAAGAGCGAACTGCCAGCATCTGATAACACATGAAGGATTCCAGCGCAAAGCCTGCTGCTGCATGGAGTCCATAAGCCATGTGTAAAATCCCTGCGGTCACCCCCACAGTAACCAAAACAACTCCGATGACCAGAAAAATGCCGCCTGCCAGTTCCCCACCGGGTGTTTTCGGGAATACTTTTCTGATATGCGTTTCGAGCCGGTCTATCAGTTTCCCGATCAATCTGACCGGATGATAGAGCCATCGTGGATCGCCGATGGCAAGATCGAGCAAAAAACCGGCCGCTAAAGCGATGCCTGTATAGTGCAACATAGCGAGTCTCCATTCTTACAGATGCTTTCTGCGTCTGCATTTATCTAAAAAGATTTGAGCGAATTTCGGGTTTGCATAGTAGTAAATATGCGGAAACCCCACCAGCAGGTTTGGCCTGCTGATCATGCAGTCCCAATTTCGCTTTCCTGCCGGCTTCTGTGCATGAAAAGCACAGCCGTTATCTGTCGTATCATAATAGTGGAATTCATGGGCTTTGAGAATGCCGATATCCTCGTATCCATCAAAGAATCCACTGCTCGTCTGAGATGCAGTTAAGTCAACATATCCAAATCGCACCAGCTTGTCGGTACGGTAAGCCTTGCCTTCTGTCAGCCCGACCATTGGATAAACCTGCCCGTCTATGTCTTCCATAGATTCTCCCAGATACATGAAGCCGCCGCATTCAGCCAGAATCGGTATACCATCGGCATCTGCCCGGCGGATGCTTGCGATCATTGTCTTATTTGCCGAAAGTGCTGCGGCATAAAGCTCCGGATATCCGCCATAAAAAATCAGTCCATCAAGATCGAGCGGAATTTGTTTATCCCGAATCGGTGAAAACGGGATGATTTCAGCACCTAAGCGTTCCAGTAACCGCAGATTATCCTCATAAAGGAAGCAGAATGCCTCGTCTCCGGCTACCCCGACGCGAAGCTTTTCCTCGCAAAATCTGTCTGTCTCCGGCAGTTTCGTCAGCGGATCGATTCCGCTGATGTCCGGGGCTGTTTGGGCAATGGCAAGAAGCTGCTCGAGGTCAATGGTCTGTTCAACCACTTCAGCCAGATGCATCAGTTTTTTTTGAATCTCCTCTACTTCATCCGGCATGACCAGCCCCAGATGGCGGCTTTCCAGATGAATGTCCACAAGTTCCGGCAGCCAGCCGATCACCGGCACATGGCAGGTTTCTTCGATATATGCTTTCAGCAGTCGGTACATCGGTTCGTTGACATGGTTGAGGATGACTCCGGCAATGCCGCTGTCCGCTTTGAAATTTTGAAATCCCTGAATCTGCGCTGCCAGCGATGCACTGACCCCTTTGCCGCTGATGATCAGAATGGCAGGTGTCCGGGTTGCTCTCGCTACATCATAAGTACTTGCCTTCTGGCTGATGCCGCCCAGACCGTCATAATAGCCCATGACGCCTTCCAGCACGGCAATATCACAGTCCTTTGCCCGCTCGGTAAACAGCCAGCGCAGACTTTCATCGTCCAGAAAGAACGTATCCAGATTGCCGGATGTCGTCCCCAGCACTTTTTTGTGAAACATGGGATCGATGTAATCCGGTCCGCATTTGAAGGAAGCCGGCCAGAGTCCTCGATGGAGCAGTGCCTGCAAAATTCCGCAGGTCAGTAAGGTCTTCCCGCTGCCGCTTGCGCCGGCGCACAGCAAAATTCTTGGTATTTTCATAAGCATGCCTCCGCATCGAAACAAATGATGGTGATTGGATTTTCGCTTTTCATCATAGTGTAGCTGCCGGCAGCATGTCCTCTGGCAACCGAAATCTGCGTCACTTCCGGTTCCTCCCTGCCGTATTTTTTCGCACAGGCAAGGGCTTGCGCTGTCGATTCCATGGCAATACAGTTGATCACAAAGCGGATCTGCGCAGGTTTACACCTTCCACAGCTGACAAGGTCGAATGTCTCCTTCTCGCATACAGCTTTCCTATTCTTTGGAAGCTTTGCCAATGCTGCTTCAATGATAGCATCCATATTCCCGGCGGAACCACCGATAAAAATATGAGTCGCCGGTGGAAGCTTGTCCATGACACCCGGTGCCAGCCCCTCTATGATAGTCAGATTATCTGTCTTGAACTTTTTTCTATTGTCCTGTAACAATTTGATAGCTTCCGGATTTCGTTCTACCGCATAAACCCTGCCCTTCGATGCTCGCAGTGCCATTTCAATGGATACCGATCCGGTTCCCGCACCGATGTCATAGCAGACTGCTTCTTCGGTCAGGTGAAGCCGATCCACCGATAGCACACGGATTTCTTCCTTGGTCATCGGCACCTTCCCTCTTAAAAATTCCTCATCCCTGCGGCAGTGCAGCGGATTGATTTTTGTATCCGCTATGAATGGATTTTCCAGTAAAAGCACGCTCAGCGGATCGTGGCGGAAGTCACAAAATTCTTTTGCTTCTCCCACAGTTATCTTTTCATCCGCATAAGAAAGTCTTTCGCCTACCGACAGTTTTACTTCTGCCATGCCATAGCCCACCAGCTTCTGTGCCAGTTCGGCTGCATCTTCCGGTTTTCCGAGAATGGAGAAGACTTTTTCGTGATCACGAATCAGCGGAATGAGTGCCTGCTTTCTTCCATGATTGGATGCGATAACTGCATCATCCCAGGAAGTACCCAGCCTCGCTGCAAAATAGGAAATTGAGGAGACACCGGTCAGAATCTGCACGCTGTCTTCCGTATCCGATTTGGTCAATGCCTGATAAAGCTTTTTCGCACCGCTGTAAAATCCGGTGTCCCCGGAAAGCAGTACCGCAAACCGTTCGTAACCGCGATGGCTGTCAATAAAGCCGGCAATCTCCTCGCTGCAGTAAGCATCCAGCAACGGTTTCTTTCCTCGTACGCAGTCCAGCATTCTGCCGGAACCGATGACAAAATCCGCTTCCTGCAGTGCCTCTATACCTTCTTCGGTCATAGCATCCTCTCTTCCCGGTCCAATGCCAATCAGCGTAACTTTGACCGGTGGCCGCAGTCCCAGCCGGTCGATCATCTGCTGCCTGCAGGCAGTAACAGAAAGACCTTTTTCTTTGCGCGGTCTGCCGATGATGACCGGTGTGCAGCCGCACGCCCGGCAGGCTTCGATTTTCTCTGCAAAGCCACCGCTTCTGCCGGTATCCTTGGTAACTAAATATTGGATGTCATAAGCACGAAGCATGGCTTCGTTCAATGCTTCCGTAAAAGGTCCCTGCATGGCGATCAGGTTCCTGCCTTCAAAGCCCAGTGCTGCACAGTGACGAATCGACTCTTCCGTAGAAAGAACGCGGGCAAAAATCCGCTCCTGCCAGTTTCGAATCTTCGTATAAGCCTTGAGTTCCTTGCTTCCGGTTGTGACCAGAATCTGTCCTTCCCTGCCATCCAGCCATTTTGCCGCGGCTTCCACGGAATCCAGGCAGACCATTTCCTGCATCTCCACCGCTTCCGTTTCCCTCAGGACACGCAGATACTCAATACCGGCCGCGCTCGCTGCCTGCTGGATATTCTCGGTTACCTCAGCCGCGTAAGGATGGGTTGCATCGATAATCAGCTCCGGCTGCTCTGTCTGCATCAGAGCTGCCATTTCCGCAGCATCCAGCCGCTCTGCCAGCACGCGGACTTCTTCTGAGGACGCACTGAGACTGCCGCCGTATGCTGTTGCTGCACAGACAATGGACGGGATTTGATTGCTGACGAGAAACTCCGAAAGCAGCCTGCCTTCGGTCGTTCCTCCGAATAAAAGGATTCTACACATCTTTATAACCTCTCGGTGTGACCATTCTGCCGTTTAAGACCTTGGTTCGGGTATTTCCGATAAATACGGTGGTAAACATATCAACCTTCGTATCTCGCAGCTCTGAAAGCGTCATGACCTGCATATGCTCGCCTTCTCTGCCGATATTGTTAACAATCCCGCATATGGTTTCCTTCGGTTTATGTTCCATCAGAATGTCACAGGCCTTAGCCAAATAATCAGCTCGTTTCACACTGGATGGATTATAAAGGCAGACAACAAAGTCCCCTTTGCCTGCACTGCGAAGACGTTCTTCGATCAGCTCCCATGGTGTCAGTAAGTCACTGAGGCTGATCAGGCAGAAGTCGTGGATGAGTGGTGCACCGAGGCATGCGGCCCCGCTGATTGCGGCCGTTACTCCCGGAACCACGGTAATTTCCGGCTCCGGATAATTTTTTCCCACTTCATAGATCAATCCGGCCATGCCGTATACACCGGCATCGCCGGAGCAGATCATAGCAACCGTCCGGTTCTTTGCTGCTTCTTCAAAAGCTATCACGCAGCGTTCTTTTTCTTTACGCATCGGTGTGGTCAGGAAAGTTTTCCCGGGAAAATGGTCTTTGACCAAATCCACATAGACTGTATAGCCAATGATGACATCACATTTTTTGAGTGTCTCACAAGCTTCAATGGTCATTTTTTCGTAAGCGCCCGGCCCAATGCCGACTACATATATCTTATTCAAATCGAATCGTTCCTTTCTTCATCGCCAGTGCGGCAGTTACACCGTTCAAGGCGGTCTTTGCCTGCAGCAGCATGCAGCTGCCGCCTGCTTCCGTAAAATCTCCGGCTGTCATGGCTGCCAGCATGGCACTGCGTTCACAAACGTTGTCCGTACCGGTGATCTGCCTGACAAATGCCGACTCCGTGAATTTGCCCTCGGCTTGATTGAGTTCCTCCGCCGTATAAAACCGGAGCGGCAGATGCATCCTTTCTGCAAACTTGAGCAGACCCGCTTCCCGGCTTTTGATATCAATGGAGGCGATCCCTGCCAAAGCTGCCGGATCTACGCATGCCTGCTCCAGACAAACATCGACAGCCTGTGCCACAGCTTCCTCCGCTTTTCCGGCTTTCAGTCCGATGCCCAGATACACCGTCTGCGGCACCAGCCACAAAACCTCCGGCTTTTCTGTAAGTATCGGCTTTCTTGCGGAAATGAGGATGGCCCCGCCGCCCGGATAATCTGTAAAGTCGTCCAGTCGTTTCAGACGGACTTCGTCAGGTATCCGGCCTTTCACCTCGGCATCGGTATAGACCGTAATGGTTTCTCCTCGCACCAGTGCCGCGGCAACCAGTTTCGCTGCTGTAAAGTCCATGATTTTCAGCTCGTTCTTCCGGGCGAAAACATCCGGCGCCAGCTTTTGATGCACATCGGTGGCTGTAGTCAGCACTGCTTCCGCCTCTGCCAGATCTGCCAGCCGGCTGGCTATTTCGTTAGCACCGCCCAGATGTCCTGACAGAATCGGAATCACATATTGCAGCTGATCGTCCACGACAAGCACGGCGGGATCTGTTTTTTTACTGACGGCAAGAGGCCCGATGGTGCGCACGGCAATGCCTGCCGATCCTACAAAAATCAGGCATTCATCCTGCATAAAGTGTTTCTTTGCCCAGTCAGCCAGCGGCTCTGTAACAGAAATGATGTTCCTTTCCTCAGCCGATACCGATGCCCAATCAAACAAAACTTCTCTTTCGCCGGCTGCCGATTCTAAAGCAAACCGCCCTTTGGCAAAGACCCGGACCGTCCAATCCGGATATGCTGTTTTGAAATATTCCTTCAGTCTGAGTGCCGTTTCTCTGCCCGGCGGACTGAAACATAATATTGATGTTCTTTTCATGGTTTTCCTATTTGCTCGCTTCCCGAAACTCGGTCGTAAAGCCCGGATCGTAAAGTTTGGAGCGGTCATAGTGACTGCAGTTTACCACATCGCCGATGATCATGAGAGCAGTCTTGGTAATATTGTTTTTCTTCGCAGTTTCTGCCAGCGTACCCACCGTGCATACGAAGGATTTTTCGTCCTCCCAGGTCGCTTTATAAACGATAGCTGCCGGAGTATCAGCACTGTAGCCGCCGTCAATCAGCCGACGTGACAGCTCCTCCAAAAGTCCGGTGCTGAGGAACACTACCATGGTCGCATGATGCGCCGCAAAAGACTCGATGCTCTCTTTTTCCGGTACCGGCGTTCTTCCTGCCATACGGGTAATGATCACGCTCTGGGAAATCTCCGGCAGCGTATATTCCAGATTCAGTGCGGAAGCTGCACCGCAGAAAGAGCTGACGCCCGGACAATAATCATATGGAATCTTTTCTTCATCCAGCACATCCATCTGCTCACGAATGGCTCCATACAGGCAGGGGTCGCCCGTATGCAGACGAACAACCTGCTTGTCCGCTCTTACATCCCGCAGCATGACTTCCAATACTTCTTCTAATGTCATTTTTGCACTGTTATAGATGCTGCAGCCGGCTTTCGCATAATCCAGCAGCTGTGGATTGACTAAGGAGCCTGCATAGATGATGGTATCGGCTTCCTCTAAATATTTTTTTCCTCTCAGAGTAATCAGGTCAGCAGCACCACTGCCCGCCCCCACAAAATGAATGGTTTTCATGCTTGTTCCTCCTGCTTTTCTTTGACAATGATGACGGAATAATAGGACGCATCGTCCGGAATCTCCGCCGGATCCCTATAGATTTTTTCGCCCGGCATGCCGCAGCGTTCTACCATGACAGCCTCCTGCCCGCTGGCAAGAACCGCATCCCGGATGTCTGCCATTTCTTTGCCGGACTTCATCAGAATTTTGGTTCCCGGCAGTGCCAAAAGCGCGTCCACCGTATCCCTGCAATAGCTGGCAGGAATCACATGTAACGGCTGTGCCTTTTCCACCAGATCCGTATTCAGCCTTGCCGCGGCTGCCGTAAACGAGGTGATTCCATTGATGATTTCCGTATCATAGCCGTCTGCCGCGACCAGCTTGTGCACATACATATAGGTCGCATACACCGTCACATCACCCAGATTCAAAAAGCTGACAGTCAGCCCATCATCCAGCAGTGCTTCGATTTTCTCCGCCGCTGCCCGGTGTCCTTCTTTCAATACCGCCTCGTCTTTGACCATAGGCATCTCTATCGCTTCCAGCCGCTTATCCGTAAGTTTTTTGCAAATACCGGCAGCAATTTGGTACGCGACGGAATCCTCCGCTTTTTTACCCGGCACAACGATAACATCACTGCGTTCTATGGTTCGTATCGCTTTCACGGTCATCAGCTCCGGGTCTCCGGGCCCGACTCCAACGCCGTACAGTTTTCCTCTTTGTTTCATATGGTTGTTTCCTCTTCTACTTTATGCAGCATTGCCCGGAATCCTGCCGTTTCTCCCAGATAACCTTTCTCATTGGAAAAGATCATCGCCTCGGTTTCAATCGCTCCATAGCATCGATGCTGCAGATAAAAAGATATTTTATCTGTCAGAACCTGCATGGTCTCTTTCAAAAGTCCTGCTTCTTCAATGATTTCAATGGCTTCAGCCGTCGTAACCGTATTTAGGATCTGCATGGCGCCATCTCGTTCAATGCCAGCCCTGAGCGCTGCAGAAGCCATGATCTCACTTCTGGCATCTGCGTTCTGCGAATGCGTGTTCATAATGCCGCCTGCAACCTTGACAAACTTGCCGATATGCGCGATAAACAGCAAGCCCTTCGCGCCAAGGTTCACAGCCATATCGATGACCTCACCGATATAATTGCTGCACTTGATTGCGTCCCGTATCGGCATATAGTCCAGCTCGTCCAGATAATGTTTCCCGTAGTTTCCAAGCGTGACGACCAGATAGCTTCGCCCCAGGGCAAGCTGCTGCTTCATTTCGACGCGGAGACTGTTTAAGAGCGCGGTCTCGCTCATCGGCTCTACGATGCCGGAGGTCCCTAAGATAGAGATCCCGCCTTCGATACCCAGCAGCGGATTGAACGTCTTTTGGGCGCGTTCCGCGCCTTCCGGCACAGAAATCGTTGCGCGCAGACCGCCCTGCCAGCCGTATGCTGCCGCGGTTTCCTGCAGCGCCTCGGTGATCATCTGCCGCGGCACGCGGTTGATCGCGGCCTCCCCGACCGCCTGCTCCAGCCCCGGCCGCGTTACCCTGCCGACGCCTGCGCCCCCGGCGAGATGAAAGCCTGTTTCCGCTCGCTCCACCCGGGCGTAAATCCGTATGCCATCTGTTACGTCAGGGTCATCACCCGCGTCTTTGACAATCGCGCAGGACACAAACGCCTGTGCCATGACGCAATCGACCACTTCCAAATTGAGCGTAATGCCCTTAGGCGTCGTCAGCACCACGAAATCAGTTTTTTCACCGCTCAGCAGCATCTGTGCGGCTGCTTTGGCTGCGGCAGCCGCGCAGGTTCCGGTGGTATAGCCGAAACGCATTTTTTGATTATTTTTGATGATATAATAGGCTTCAATTCCGGTCTGATGTTTCATAGCAAATCAGTTTTCCTGCTTTCTCTGCTTCTTCCTTGAGCCGGAAAACGGCTCGGTTCATATCGCCTGCCGCGGTATCGGCAAAGATGACCCGCTCACAGGCGTTCATGCACGTGAGCGCCCGCCGGTACGTTTCCTCCGACATGGCGCAAAAAGGCTTTTCGGTGATGACTTCCGCGGCGAGCAATCTTGCCAGCTGATAGTCGATATCGTTCGGGTACAGAATCCCCGCGGCAAACGGAATGTTTTCCTTCTGCAGTTTCCGATAGACCTCAATCCCGCTGCCTCCTGCCGAAATCACAAAGACGCGCGGCTCTCCCTCCGGCCGCGGCAGCTCGATGCTGCCGAACACCGGGTCGAAATACCCGTTGTCAATGTGATAGAGGCTTCGGATCGTTTCTTCCCGAAAAATCTGCTCCGGCGTGCCATAGGCAAAAATCGTTTCTCCGCTGACGCAGATAATCTTATCGGAAATCTTTTCCGCAAGGTCGATTTCATGCAGAGACATGATAACAGTAATATTTTTCTCCTTTGCCATACGGCGCAGGATGGACAAAAGCTCCAGCTTATATTTCACATCCAAAAAGGAAGTCGGCTCGTCCAAAATCATCACATCCGGCTCTTGACAAATCGCTCTGGCAAGCAGCACTCGCTGCCGCTGTCCATCGCTGATATTCGCGAAATCCCGCATACCGAGTTCCCCGGCATGCACCATAGCCAACGCCTCCTCCACCTTCTGCTCATCATCAGAGGTCAGAATCCCGAGTTTGCCGGTATACGGATAGCGTCCGCTTGCCACGATATCGTGACAGGTCATCAGCTCGGCCTTGATGCGGTCGGTCAAAACGACAGCCATGCGTGAGGCCAGCGCCTTATAGGACATCGCCTGAATGTCCGTACCGTCTAAAATCACGCCGCCGCTGATACGCTCCAGCTGGCGGGTGATGCTTTTGAGAATCGTGGACTTCCCGGCGCCGTTCGGTCCGATCAGCGTGACGATTTCTCCTTTTTGGATATCAAAACAGATATCCCGAATCAGCGGCTTTCCCTGATATCCGACGGAAAGCCGATCGAAGGTAAAATACTTGTTCATCAAATTCTGCTGCGCTTTCTTATCATCATATAAATTACAATCGGCGCACCGAAAATCGATGTCACCGTACTGATGTTCAGTTCCACCGGCGCGAACACCGTTCGGGCGATCAAATCGCAGAGCATGCAAAAGACCGAACCGCACAGGAAGCAGCCCGGGATGACCACGAGCGGTTTCGAGGTTCCCAAAGATGCCTTGGCGATAAATGGTACCGCGATGCCCACGAAGGAAATCGGTCCCGCGAAGGCTGTCACGCAAGCTGAAAGCAGGCTGGAAAGCAGGATCAGCAGGGCGCGGAATACCTTGATATTCACACCCATGCTCTGCGCGTAGGATTCCCCCAGCTGAAACGCGCCGATCGGCTTAGACATGCAGACGGTCGCGGCGAAAGCGATGCCGACCACTGTCGCGCCGACGGAAACCTTACTCCAGGTCATGCCCGAAAAACTCCCCAGTGACCAGTTATGCAGGTTGACGATATCTGAGTCGCTGGCAAAGGTTACGACAAAATCCGTCACCGCCGAGCAGATATAGCCGATCATGATGCCCGCGACCAAAAGCGCCGCCATATTGCGGATCTTTCGGGAAACCAGAAGAATGAAGCCCGTCGCGATCAGTGAGCCGATAAAGGCCGCGAAAATCAGCGCGTAGGACGAAAGACTGATGGCTTGCCGCATATAAAAGATCATGACCAGCGCAACCACCATCTTGGCGCCCGACGAAATGCCGAGCACAAAGGGCCCCGCGATCGGATTTTCAAAGAAGGTCTGGAGCATGAAGCCGGAAAGGGACAGTGCCCCGCCTAAAATGGCAGCCATCAAAATCCGCGGCAGGCGGATGCGCCAGATAATATCCATCTGGGTCTTACTGCCTTCCTTGCTGAAGATGACCTTCGCGATTTCTCCGGCGGACAGATGCACACTTCCCGTATTGATGTTCAAAATCGTAATCAAAACGAACGCTGCCGCCAAGATTACAAAAACCATCGTCCAGCGCAGACGGCGTCTGGCGAGCTCCCTGTGAAAGCTCTCCGGCGCACGCGCGCGCTCCCCTTTGCTGTTTACGAAATCTGTCATATTCCTACTCCAATTCCTTCATTTTTTCCAGGAATTCCAACTGATCGGTATCCTGTCCGGTGAAGACCTTATGAAAATCCAAAATCATGTTGGCAATCACATCCGTTCTCTGGTACATCGAGCTTCCGGTCGTATAACACGCGCCGTTTTTAACTGCCTTGAACTCTTTCAAAACTTCGTCTTTTTTGATGAGGTCTTCGATGTTTTTTACCGAACTGTCAATGCTGGCGTTGTAAATGATATAATCCGCGTCCCGCGCTTTCTCATAAAAGCTTTCCATCGTCATGGATACGGAGGTTTTGCCGTCCTCGTCCACCACGCCGTCAAAGGCGTACACGCCGCCGGCCATTTTGATCATAGACGGTACATAGTCACTGGTGCTTCTGACAACTACTTTTCCATCGGTCGTCAGATAGAAGAATGCAGCTTTCTTGCCGGTACTCTCGTAATCATCAAATTCTGCCACAGTCTCCTGCTGCTTCTCAAAGAAAGCATTGGCTTCTGCTTCCTTTCCGGTCAGCACCCCGTAAAGCTTGATCCACTCGGTTCTTCCAAGCGGATTGGATTCGTAGCTGGATCGATCCACCAGAACCGATATCCCCAGTTCCTCCAACATTTCTTTCACGTCCGGTGTGTGATAGATCATCGTCGATTCGATAGCCAGCTGACAGCCCTTTTCCAAAATCATTTCGTAATCCGGTTCGCTGTACTTGCCGGCATAAACGATCTTGCCCTCTTTCATCCGCTCGGCTGCATGCTCTACCGTCCAGCCGGACTCCTTGAGAGATGTCATGGAGATATGATCCAATCCATCAATAGCATCAAACAGTGACATGACTGCGGTCGCTCCAAGATAAATATTGTTGACCGGCTGCTGAATTACTGTAATATCTGCATCCAGATTTTCCGGTACACTGCCGCCTTCCGGCACGATCAGGTATCTGGCGTCATCAAAAATATCTACCAGAGAATAACCACCTTCATACTGGTAAATTGCCAGACATTCCGCATATGTAAAATCTACGGATTTTTCATAAGTCAGTCCCTCAATCTGCGGAATCTTGCCATTTGCGCCATCCGTATTTTTCCCCTGTCCTGTCGTACTGCTGCCGCATCCGGTCAGCACGGCAGCCAGCAGGCTCAAAATCAGAAGGTATGTACAAACTCTTCTGTTTCTGCTTTTTGGTCTCATGGATACTACCTCTTCTTTGTCTGTTTCTTTTTTATGACGATTCCCGCTGCCGCTGTGAAAAGCAGGACAGCGATAGCAATCGCCGCATATAAAAACGCATCCGCGTGATTTTCTTCATTATGATTTTTGTCCCGGAAAGCCTCATCCTGCATGGCGGTAAAGGCTGCTTCTGCCTGTTCGTCCGCGCCGTAGAGAGCCGCATAGACCTTCGCCCACTCGGCTTTTGCCTCCAAAGTCTTTTCTTCGGCAGAACGATCCAGGATGACCGGGATATTCAGCGTTGCGAAACGCTTTTCCAGAATTTCCAGCTCCGTCTGTGGCTGTAACGGCAAGATTGCCAGATTATTTTCATCCTGTACGATGGACTTAAAATCCGGTGCTGCCGGATTCTCGCTTTCGCTGGCATCTGTAGTCAGCATATCTTCACAACCCAATGCCTGCATAAACCGGCCGGCTGCCCTGGAAGCCGACCACGTCTTATCTGCCGGAATGGATATTAGGATCATTTCCTTGTCCAGCCCTGCCGGAATTTCTGTTCCCTTCGGCACCAGCAAATAGCTGACGATGCTGTTTTGATAGAGTGCCTGCGTGATTTCACTCTGCGATTTGGCGATCGGTCTGCCCTCCTCATCATATTCCACTTCGGTCTGTGCTTCCATGGCTTTTTCCTCGTAAGAAAGGCTGCTGTCTGTGGTCAGGTCGATCTGCAGCAGCTTGATACCGTCTGCATAGCGGTAAAGTCTGCAATACTCGGCATATTTCATCGGAATTTCCTCTGCCTCGCCAAGTCCAATGATCTCGGAGACCTCTTTATTGTCCTTGCTGCCTTTGTTTTTATCTTTATCTTTTGTGTTTTTTCTCTCTGTTTTCTGTGCGGAAGTTTTCGTCCCACTCTCATTTTCTTTTCCGGCTTCAGCCAGATATGGATAAATCGTATAGTCCACCCAGTGTGGAGCTGACATCGCTACCGTCCGTGCGGAAATAGTATTGTTCGCATTGAGGTTTACCGGAATGGTGAACGTAGACTCCGTGCTGCCTGTATTGGCATAGGTGCTTCCTCCTGCCTGCACCTTATCATAAGATGGGCTGCTGAAACGAATGGTCGCATATGCCTTTCCCTTTTTGACAATAATCTTATCACAGGCGATATACGCAAGCCTGCCGGAACCGCCTGACCAGCTGAACTGATCCGGTGTATAAGTACCATCTGTCAGATCGGACTGCGTCTTAGTGTTGTTCTTATCGCTGGTTTTATTTCCGCTGTTATTTTTGTTTTCTTTATTCTTGTTACTGTTGGAATCGGATTTTCCGTTTCCGCTGTTATTTGTATTCTTATCAGAATCCGGCTTCTGCCCTTGATTCTGATTCTGTTCTTTTTCGATTTTTTCTTTTGCTTCTTTGCTGCTGTAAAAGATAATGGTATGCTGGAACCATTTGCCTGACTTGACGGCATGCATGGCGATTTCCAGCTGTTGATCCAGTGCTGAAACCGATACGGTGTAGGTATAATAGCCGTTTTGCACGGTGTAACCGCTGATCTGCGAAGCATCCGCGTCTGTGACATCTTCCACCTTTCCCATGTAAGCCTTGTCATATCCGGTTCCGGTTAAAGAAAAGGCTGCAGTCATTTGTCCGTCTTTGACTGTTAGGACCGCGGTTCTGCCGCTGCCTTCATCAGATACGATATAGAACATCCGCTGATCTGTCTCCGCCGGTATAGTGTAAGTACCATCTGCGAAAGCATTGTCTGCCTGTTGATCTGCTGTCTCAGCAAATACAGAAACTGCCTGTGAAATTGTCAAGATCAAAGTCAGAAATACAGCAAAAACTGCAGTCATTTTCTTCTTCATGCGATTCCTCCCGGAAAATTATTTTGCTTTCACCGATTTTGCTGCGGACCATGCAGAGAAAACTTTTCCGTCTGCAGCAGCCTTGTAAGTACGGATTCTGAAATAATATTTGCTGCCGGATTTCAAACCGGTCACTTTTTTCGATACGGCGCTTTTAGATGCCTTGACAGTCCTGGTTTTAGATGCGGTGAACTTGCTGCCGGTGCTGTACTGAATCTCATAACCGTTGATACCGGTTTTCTTCACCCATTTGAGACTTGCCGCTTTCTTTGCAGCGTTGACAGATGTCAGCTTTGCCTTGCTGAGTGCTGTCGTCTTGCAGATTACCGTATTGCTCCATGGGGAGTAAACCTTGCTGTCGTTGACGTTCTTGATGCTTCTGACATGCAGATAATAGGTATTTCCTTTTTCTAAATAGAACTTCTGGGAAGTCTTCGCTGCTCCCTGCACGGTCACCTGCTCCTTATCCGCAAAATCTTTGCTCAGGGCAAATTCTGCTTCGTAGCCGGAAATGCCGTCTTCTGCTGATTTATTCCATTTCAGGGTAACGGTACCGGAAGTTGCCGCAAAGCTTGCCTTCGGTGCTGTCGGAACACCTGTATAAAAGACGATATTGTGGTCATGCCATGCTTTTCCCTTCGTTCCATAGGCTGCCAGTTCCATCACGGTATCGAATTTTTCAAACGGCACACGGAAAGTATACAGACCATCTGCATCCTTCTCATAAGCGATATAGAAGGATTCCTCTGCCTTGACGGCATCCGCCGCTGTGCCGAGATAAAGCTTATCATACCCTTGTGCATTGAGGCGTACAATGGCGGTCATCTTTCCGTCTTTTACTTCCAGTTTGCAGGTATTGTTGTCTGCCTGCGCGATATTAAACATCCTGCCGGCACCGGTGCTGTCTGTTTCTACACCGATGGTGTAAACTCCATCTTTCAATACGCCGGAAACAAAATCTTCTGTTCTCGGCTCTTCATAAACTGCCGCATTGGTATCGGTGTCCGCAAAAGCAAACACACTGCCGGTCAAAATCATCGCCGCGCATAAACCTGTGCTGATTGCTTTTCTGAATATCTTTTTCATAGTCTTTTCCTCATGTAAAACGGGCAGGCAAACTGCCTGCCCTTCTTTAAACTATTTTACTTTGACTTTCTTCGCTGTGCTCCATGCGGAGTAAACTTTCTTGCCTGTTGCAGTCTTCTTGTATGTTCTTACCTGAACATAGTAGTTCTTTTTAGCTTTCAGCTTCTTTACGGTTACTTTCTTGGAAGTTGTTGTTTTGATGGAAGCCTTTGTAAGACCACTCTTTGTCGCTGCATATCTGTACTGATAGCCGGACATGCCGCTCTTAGCAGTGATTGCAATGGTCATCTTCTTTGTACCTGCTGTCAGCTTGCAAGTTGTGTTCTTCGCAACGGCTGCTTTCTTCACAGCTGCTTTTGCATGTGCAACAACGATATCCTGCACTTCTTTCAGTTCACCCAGACCGATGATCTGAGAAGATACTTCGAAGCCTGCAGCCTTAAATTCGGATGCCCAGGAATCCTCTTCGCCAGCCATGTCATTGTTTGCGTGGTCACCTGCAACAACCATCATCGGACGAAGAACAACTTTCTTATAGCCGGCTTTCTTGACTGCTTCCAGAACAGCTTCTAAGGAAGTGGTTTCCGGATTACCTTCTACGGTACCGATGAAAGCATTAGTGTAACCCTGTGCAGTCATCTTTTCCTGCAGCTGAGTGTAAAGCTGTTTTGCGGAGTGGGAAGTTCCGTGACCCATGAATACGAATGCGGTATCCTTGGAAGCCTTTGCAGCATCTGCCGTTTCAAATCCTGCCTTTACAGCAGCATCTTTGTAAACAGCTTCGCATACTGTCGCTCTGTCCGCATCTGTATCGCAGATTGGTGCAGAATAGATCACCTGTTTGAATTTGCTTTCGTATTTTTGAACCGTTTCTTTCAGTTCATCGAATTCAGCACCGCTCATCAAAGTTGTCGGCTGTACAACCAGAACCTGTACTTTGTTCTTGATGGCTCTTTCGACTGCTTGCTCTACGTTATCGATCTTTTCGTTATCTCTTGCCTGAATGTGATTGATGATGATCTGTGCAGTGAATCCTCTTCTTACGGAGAAGTTTGGAACTGCTTTCTGGATTGCTTTTTCGATTGCACCGATGGTTGCTACACGGTTATCATTGTAGCTGGTACCGAAGCTGCCCACCAGAATTTCGTAGCTGCCAATCTTGTCCTGGTTCAAAGGATTGTCTTTGGAGGCATCGCCGGTATCTTCTGCAAAGTATTCATAGCCGCCCTTTTCTTCATCTTCTTCCAGATAGTAAGCGAAACCGGTGACTTCTTTCTTTTCAGCGTCTGTCAGGCTGTTCCAGCCTCTGCCTGCTGCTTCGCAAAGCACATCAGTGCCTTCGGTTCTTTCCTGATAGTAGATGGCACTGGTCAGGTTTGTTACAACTTCCGGTGTGAACTTTACGGTCAGATAGTGCTGACTTTCGAAATTGTGCCAGCCGTCAATCTTTTCGCCTGTGGACTTCGTGAATACCTGATACATGCTGATTGGAATCTGCTTGCCAAGCTCTGCGGCAGAAATTTCAAATGTGAAAGTGCTTGCATACTTGGTTTTGCCATCCTGGGTTACCGGCGTTACGGTTGCAGCAACTGCGTTCTTTTCTTTTTCTTTATCTGACTTTGTCTGTTCTGCCAATGCAAGCTTCGTATATTGTCTTGCCTGTGGTGTAACGGAAAAAGTAATTTTTGCTTTTCCTGTAATCTTGTCAATTTCTACTTTTGTTGTACCCTTAGCAGGCGAGAACATGCCAAGGTCTGTGATGATGTCTGTCGCTTTTTCTGTGGATACAGCGGCAGCTGCAGTTGTTGCTGCGGTAGTCGGTGCTGTGGTGTCTGCTGCGGTAGTATCTGCAAACGCGAAGGATGTGGTTCCCATCGTCGCTGTCAACGCAACAGTCAATGCTAATGATAAAAATTTCTTTCTGTTCATTGATGCTTCTTCCTCTCTTTCATAATAATTCTAATGCATTTAATCTAAGCAGCTTCGAAGAGTGAAAAAAACTCTTGCCTAATATGTTCTAAGCAAGAGTTTGGTATGTACGATAAGCCCCCTCAGTTTCAAAAAAATAAAACTGAAGCTCTCCGTGCAAAAATGCTTGTCCGACGGATACTTTCTGCAGAAGCTCCTATCAAACTCTTGACCAGCAGGTTTCCTGACTTCGGCATCTTCTCCACACTGCGCCTTCTCAAGCGAAAAGTCCGCTCAATGACGTATTACAGGTGAATCCTCCGTTACAGTGGCTGGGACCGTCCGGGAATTGCACCCGGTTTCCTATTACCTTCCGAAGAAGCACTGGTTAGATTAAATTTTCAATGACGAATACATTATAATGCCGGATTCTGTCGAAGTCAAGGGCAGAGTCTGTCTTATACACAAAATTATAATGTCTTTTTTCGATTGATTTACAAAAGTATTTTTCTTATCTGCCCCTGCGGCCTGCTCCGCCTCCGCGGCTCCTGCCTCCGCCGCCGTGTCCGCTTCCTGAGGATGGACGGCTTCCGCTGCCAAATGATGATCGGCTGCTGCCGGATGAAGAGCGTCTTGCTGCAGACGGTCTGCTTCCTGACATTGGATTCCTACGGCGTCCGGTGCTTGGCGGGATGAAAACAGTTCCGCCACCGCCCGGTCTGCGATGCCCCGGGTATCCTCCGGTTCTTGAACCGGAACCCCGGCTGAGCGAGCTGATAACCGCCAAAATTACGACGATAACGATAATGGCAACCAAAACTTTCACAAGAAAGACGATGATTCTTCCGTAATGAAACGAAAATTCAGGATCCACATTGTCGTAGCCGTAACTGTTGCCCGAAGCGGAGCCGCCGTAATATTCATATACCGTGTCATACAATGCATCAAAGGTTTTGGCTACACCTGCACTGTAGTCTTCCGCTGCGAAATCTTCTTCTAAATTGTAGTAAAGAATGTCGTCGATGTCACCGCTTGTGAGGACCTTTTCGAGTCCCTTGCCCTGCATACACCAGTAGTTCTCTTCACCGATTGCAAGCAAGAGCAGAACCCCGTTATTCTTGTCTTTATCACCGATTTTCCAGTCGTTGAAAAGCTTATAAGCATAATCCTCAATATCCATTCCGTCGAGGAAATCCGTCGTAACTACAACAATCTGTGCGCCGCAAAAATTCTCAAGGGTGCCGTTTTTTTCAATTATGTAGTCCTCTGTCTCCTTGTCGAGCACATTCGCAAAATCCGCCGCATAAAACGGATTCGGTGCATCCGGAATGCTCGCAAACGCGCTTCCGCAGCCAAAGATTAATATCAAAACCACAGTCAGCAAAACTGCCGTCAGTCTTTTTTTCATCTGTTTCTGCCTTTCTTTTTGTATTTTGCGTCTATCGCGTGATTGCTGCCGTCTTTGCAGGAGTCAGTCCCGCAATTATGTTTGCCGGGAAATGCATCAGTATCTCATTATAGTCCGCAGCATATTTGTAATACGGATCATGACTGATTGTGTCATTGCGTGAATTGAAGTCTGCATAAAGCCTCTGACGGTATTTCTCATCATTAGCGGAAAGTATCTTTTCGTCCAGCGCCTGATAAAGCGCTGCCATTGCCGCATCCATACCGGAATTTGCCGCAAACAGAGCGCGTATATCGCCCTCCGCCTGTGTAAAATCATTGAGCGATGAGGCTGCCGATTCCAATGCGCTGTCACCCTTCGGAAGATATTTTTTCGCAACGGTCTGCATGTTTGTAAGAGAAGTTGCGCGCTCCGCCATGTCGTTTGCTACACAGATGCCGTCCCCATCCTCACCGAGGAAAAAAACATTCTCCGCCTTCTGATACTGTCCCGCAAGACCCTTGTAGCCGCCGAGCAGAAAACCGCCGACGATTAAAACAATCATCAAAACTATGCAGACAACCTTATTTTCCAATATTTTCATGCATCTTATCCTCTAAATTCAAGCATCTTATCTTTTAACTGGTTTTCGATGTTCAGAAGTTCCACTTCCGCGGCTTTGCGTTTCTGTCTTCCCTCGTTCTGAATTCTTACAACTTCATCCAAAGTATCAATGAGCATCTGGTTTGTGTGCTTGAGCGTCTCGATATCAACGATTCCGCGTTCGGACTCCTCAGCAATGCCAATGGTTGTATCCTTAAGAAGATCTGCATTCTTTTTGAGCAGTTCATTTGTTGTATCAGATACAGCCTGCTGTGCCTTCATTGCCTGTTCGCTGTGTGCAAGGCCAAGAGCAAGAACCATCTGGCTCTTCCAAAGCGGTATCGTGTTGAGGATTGCGGTCTGGATTTTTTCGACCATCATCGTGTCGTTGTTCTGAATGAGTCTGATCTGCGGTCCCATCTGCAGGGAAACGGTTCTGGTCAAGTCAAGGTCGTGCAGTTTCTTTTCGAATCTGTTTGCAAGATTGGAAAGGTCGTTTGCCGCCTGTGCGTCCTCCATTGCACCGGTTTCCGCTGCTTTTGCTTTCATTGCAGGAATTGTAACGCTCTGCACTTCTTCGAGTTTCTTCTTGCCTGCAACAATATATAACGAAAGCTGCTTGAAGTTTGTCATGTTCGCCTTGAACATTTCGTCGAGGACTGCGATGTCCTTTGTCAGCGTAATCTGATGTCCTTCAAGGATGTCTACAACCTTTTCGACATTCACTTCCACCTTGTCGTACTTTGCCTTGAGCTGTGCGATGCCCATTCCCGCTTTTTTGAAAAGACCAAGAAAACCTTTTTTCTGCTCATTCGGGTCAAATCCTTTGAGTTCCACAACCAAGTCACTGAGCGTTTCGCCTACGCTTCCGAGATCTTTGGCTCTTACTTTTTCGAGTGCCATATCTGAGAACTGCGTAATCTTCGCTTGTGCATCCGCGCCGTACTGCAGAATATGATTGGAATTGCTGATATCGATCTTTGCCGCAAAATCTTCAACTGCCTTCTTCTCTGCGTCGGTAAGCTGAATTTTATCTTCGATGTTCACTTCTTTGATTGTTTCCGGTTTTTCAGCCGCTTCTGCAAGCATCTGATCCATCGGTGTCATGTCTTCTCCCGGCAGAATCAGGACAGGCATTTCAGCTTCCTTCGTTTCTACAGTGGTTTCCATTGTTTTCATTTCGTCAGTCATTTTCGTTTCCTCCATTTGTTTCTTTTAATATATCGTCAAAATTCATCTTATTCGTGCTTCCTGCATCCTTGTTCATAAGCTGCTGCAGTACCGCAATGTCGGTTTCGATGCTCAGCTTGTCATCCTCGAACATGTCGTCCAGATACTGCTTGAGACTTGTCTCAACTTTTTCAAGCCCGCTCTCGATACTTGTCATCGTTTCCGAAATGTTTCCGCCTTCGACACCCTGCTCCGAAAGATTGATATAGTTACGCACCAGCTCGATAATCATAGGCACATAATGCACCGCAACTTTTCGGATTTTGTTTCTGTCTTTCGGGTTCTTCTCGAGATTATCAGCAAGTCTTTCGAGAGTGTCCGCCATGTTTCCTGCAATACTTGCAACTTTCGGATTTGGAATCTGCGGCTTAAGTCTGCGAAGCTCATCCCGTCCTGCATCCAGATTCTTTGAAAGTTCTTCCGCACGCTCGCGAATCGGGCTGACTTCCGGCATTGCCGCAACCTGTTTCTTGCGCATGGCAAGCATTGCAATGCAAGTAATTCCCGCAGCCGCAGCATCCATCAGCAGTGCCCACATGCGATACATCGGCAGGATCATCGCCAGTATAAAAAATACGCCGCCGCACATCAGGTACGGAAGCCCTGCCGGCATCGGTTTTTTCATTTCTTTCTGTTCCTCCATCTTTCACTGTAATCCTTTCTCCGCGCCTTGCGGCATTCTCTTTTTTCATTTTACTATATTTTGCTAAACAAGGCAAACTGTAATTTCCAATCGAAAAAAAAAACAGCGGCCGTAAAATGACCACTGTTTCGATTTTATTCCTCTGTTTCCAAAATTTCAAAATCAATCTGCCGCTCTGCGGGCTTTGCGTCCAGAACGCGGATACGCACGCGCTGTCCGAGCTGATAAGGACGTCTTAAGTCGCGGGCAAATGCCATGCCTTCCACGGAATTCGGAAGCTCGACATAAACGCCGAAGTCGGTTACGCCGCTGACGATGCCGTCGAATTCTTCTCCGATATACTGCAGCATGAACTGACATTTCTTGAGTTTGTCAACCTCGCGCTCCAGTTCCTGTGCCTGACGCTCGGTGCGGGAAGAAATGTCTGCCGCATTCAAGGCATCGGCTCTGTATTTCTCAAGTTTTCCTTCCGTCATTCTGCCGCTGATAGATTTCTTGATTACCCTGTGAATGAACAAATCCGGGTAGCGGCGGATTGGCGATGTAAAGTGGCAGTAATAACGGAACGCCAGTCCGAAATGTCCGTCACACTCCGTGCTGTAATAGGCCTTTTTCATCGTTCGGAGCATGACACGGTTCACCACCGCCTCATAAGGCTCATCCTCAATCTGCGCGATGATGTCTGCAAGCGTCTTCGGGTTGATATTGTCCGCGCTGCCTTTCAGGTGGATACCAAAATTCATCAGATAAGCCTTCAAATCCATCATTTTCTCCGGGTCCGGCTTTTCGTGGACGCGGTAGAGGAAAGGGTACTGCATCCAATAGAAGTGCTCCGCCACGGTTTCGTTTGCCGCAAGCATGAACTCCTCAATCATGCGGTTTGCGGTTCTTCGCTCTGCGGGCCGGATTTCAACCGGGTTCTCATTCGCATCCAAAACAATCTCCGCCTCCGGAATGTCAAAATCGAGACTTCCCTGCTGCTTACGCTTGTGTCTGAGGATTGCCGCAAGCTCGCCCATTTTTTTAAGGTCATCATATAGAAACGCATATTTGCGAATCAATTCTTCGTCTTCGTTTTCAAGAATGTCCGAAACATCGTCGTAGACCATCCGTGCCCTGGAGCGAATGACAGATTCACGAATTTCGTGCGAAACCACATTGCCGCTGCTGTCGATTTCCATAAAACAGGAAAGCGTCAGGCGATCTTCGCCTTCGTTCAGACTGCATACGCCGTTTGACAAAACCTTCGGCAGCATCGGAACCACGCGGTTAAGCAAGTACACGCTTGTCCCACGCTTAAGTGCTTCCCGGTCTAGATACCCGTCTTCCTCCACAAAATGGCTCACATCGGCGATATGAACCCCCAGCAGATAGTTTCCGTCAGGCAATATATCCACTGAAATGGCATCATCGAGGTCTTTGGCAGTCGGTCCGTCGATGGTAATTATGTTTTTATCTCTGAGATCGACTCTGCCCTCAAGAACTTCTTCGGTGATTTCCTCTTTTGAACGGGCTTTTGCCTCTGCATTACAGCGGCTCGGAAAGGTTTCCAGAAGCCCTGCCGCACGGATCATCGATAGCACATCGCTTCCGGTCTGCCCGTTTCGCGCGATGATTTCGGTTATCTTGCCCTCGGCACTATGAACTTTATCGGGGTACTGCGTAATCTTTGCCACCACTTTGTCGCCGTTCTGTGCGCTCCGGAAAAAATCCTTTTTTATAAAAATGTCATCCTGCATTTTTTTGTCATCGGCCACAACAAAACCGAATTTTTTGTTTTTCTGAAAGGTTCCAACAACCTCGACCGTATTTCTCTGCAGGATTTTGGTTACAATTCCTTCTTTGGAACGTGTCCAAAGATATGGAGGCAATAAATCTGCCTCCACTAGGTCGCCGTTCATCGCGCCGAGCATATTGCTTCTGGCGATAAAGATATCGCCGCCCTCTTCCTGCCTTACAAAACCGAAGCCCTTGGGATGTTTTTCGATGATTCCCGTTATGATTTCTCCGCCTCCGGCGGCATGTTTGTGAAATGTTTTCTTTTTTCTCATATTCCTATTTCATCAGTCCGTGAGCTTTCGCTTCCTCGCGCAATTCATCGCGGAAATCAGGATGTGCCAGTCCGATGAGGGCACGCGCTCTGTCGCCAATGCTGAGTGGTTTGAGGTTCACGCATCCGTATTCCGTTGCAACATACTGAACATCGCTGCGAGGCGTTGTAACCACCGACCCCGGCGCAAACGACGACACGATTTTGCTCACGCGCTTTCCATTTTTGATAAAACTTGATGTTGTTGCAATAAAGGACTTCCCGCCTTCGGACCACTGAGCTCCACGCACGAAGTCAAGCTGGCCGCCGGTACCGCTCTGCTGGTTCCAAGCAATGCATTCCGAAGCACACTGCCCGTAAATATCTATCGACATCGTGCTGTTGATTGATACAAAACGTTTGTTTTGTGCCACAATCCTTGGATCATTGACAAAATCAAAAGGTGCACAGTACATGGCCGGGTTCTTGTCGAGAAACTTATAAAGCTTCTCGGCTCCCAGCGAGAACGAATACACATTGAGCCCATCCATGAATCCTTTGCATTTATTCGTTACGTTACCGTTTTCGATAAGGTCTATCATAGGCTGATTAAAGAGCTCGGTATGAATTCCCAAGTCGTTTTTTGTCATCAGTCCGTAGCCGATAGCCGTTGAAACATTTCCCAGTCCGAGTTGGATGGTAGCTCCGTCGGGTACTTCGGCTATTATGTAGTCTGAAATTTTCTTTGCAATATCATCACTTTCCGGTGTGTCATACGGCATGATCGGTCTTTCGTATTCGACAATCTTATCAACTTCCGAAACATGAATTTTGTTCGATTTTCCCAGTACATACGGAACTTTCGGATTCACCTCGGCGATTATCGTTCCGCCGATTTTCCTTGTTGTTTCCTTCAGAATTTCCTGGCAGGAAACACCCGAAGGTCCGAAAGACATATATCCTTCTTCGTCCGGTGCCGACACCTCAAAAAAACAAACGTTCGGTTTTGCGTTCTGTGTCACCCAGACAGGTGCCTGACTGAGATGAAAAGACGTGTACCGGACGGGTTTACCGTGCCTATACATTTTTCTTTCATCGACACCTACAAAATAGGTGTTTATTGAGAACGGATTCTCTTCATATTCATCGTAGACAGCGCAAGGCTCAAACGCCTGGCTGCTTTGTATTTCAACGCCCTCCAGCTCATCTTTTCTTTCCCAAAGTGCATCAAGAAGCCCGTATGCCACGCTCGATGCCGTTCCGGCATAAATGCGGTCGCCGGATTTCACACACTTGACTGCCTCTTTCTGCGTCGTTGTTTTCTCGTTATATTCCTTCTTCCAATCGTAGCTCATCCTCTGCCACCTCCTGCAAAAAAGTATAGAACATATCAAATATAAAGTCAAGGTCTCCCCCGTTATTGTCCGCCTTTCGATGCGAAACAAAGAGAAGACCTTTTCCTCAATTAGTTTGTAGTGTTGTTTGTGCCGTTGTTGCCTGTCAGGTCATCACCGATGTCGTCAACACCTCTTTCGATTCCGTCTCCGATGTCGTCGACACCTCTTTCAATCTTCTGAGACGCGCTTCCCTGGTTGCCGTCATTCAGCGGTTCATCGTTATTGGCACATCCCGTAAATATAAAAAGTGAAACGATCAGCAGTGCCGTTAAAATTACAGCCGTTCTCTTTTTCATGAACAAAACTCCTCTCTTCGTTATATTTCTATACGCAGTTAGTTTGTTTGTTTTTCAAAAAATTATACAAAAAAAGGAGCGGGTAACCGCTCCTTTATCGTAAAGCCGCATCTCACAGCTTCTTTTTAAATTATTCTTCGTCAGCTTCTTCTTCAGCAGCTTCTGCTTCTTCTGCAGGGGCTTCAACAGTCTGCTTGATGCTGAGGCTGATTCTCTTTCTTTCCGTATCAATTTCAAGAATCTTAGCTTCGACAGTCTGTCCTAAAGTAAGTTCTTCTGCGATATCGTTTACTCTCTTGTGAGCAACTTCGGAAATATGTACCAGTCCGTCAAGACCCGGTTCCAATTCAACGAATGCACCGTATTCCTTAATCTGTACAACCTTACCTGTTACAACCTGTCCAACCTGATATTTTTCTTCGATTACAGACCATGGTTCCGGTGTAGTCTGCTTGAGACCAAGGGAAATTTTGCCTTTTTCTTCGTTCATGGATAAGATCTTAACCTTAACTCTGTCACCAATCTGAAGCACTTCCTGTGGGTGTTTCAGTTTGCCCCAGGAAATTTCGGAAATGTGAAGGAGTCCGTCGATTCCGCCAAGATCTACGAATGCACCGTAGTCTGTGAATCTCATTACAGTACCTTCAACAACATCGCCTACATTGAGGCTGTTCCAAACAGCTTCAATCTGTTTCTTCTTTTCTTCGTCTAAGATTGCCTTGTGGGAGAATACGGTTCTGCCTCTCTTAAGGTCAACTCTTGTAACCTTTACCGGTAATTCCTTGCCGATGAACTCATCTGCGTTTTCAACATACTTGTCCGAAAGCTGGGAAAGCGGAATAAATCCTGAAACTTCCTTGTAAGCTGCGATAACTCCGCCGTTAACCTGTCTCAGAACCTTAACGGTAATTGTTGTCTTGTTTTCAAGGGCTTCATTGATTTCATTCCAGTGTTCGTTAACTTCCAGTTTCTTCTTGGAAAGTGTAATAACGCCTTCACCGTCATCCGTCTTAACTACTTTAGCCTGGATTTCATCGCCAGCCTTGAATAAGTCAGTTAACTTCTGGTCTCCTTCCAATGTTACTTCTTCTTTCGGAATAATTCCGTCTTTTTTACAACCCATGTCAACGATGATTCCATTTTCAGTAACCTGATGTACCGTTCCGTTAACAACTTCGTTGAGTCTTGGAAGTCTCATAGCTCCGTCTAAATCATATGCTTCGGTAGCAAGTAATTCTTCCATGCTCATTTCTTTTTTTTCACTCATGGTAGCAATAACCTCCTTAATTACGCATTCGGGTGTCGAGGCACCCGCTGCAATACCTATTTTATTACATTTTGCGATTTGGTGCAACGGTAAATCTTCGATTTTTTCAACAAAAAATGTTTTTTTGCATTTTTTTTCGGATATTTCGAACAATTTACCGGTATTTGAACTTTCTCTTCCTCCGATAATCAGCATTGCATCGCAAATTTCCGCAAGCTCCGCGCAGCTTTTTTGGCGAAGTGCGGTTGCATTGCATATCGTATTGTTCACTTCGACATGCACATTATTTGTCTCAAATACCCGGATAACAGCATCCAGAAGTTCCTTTTTTATCGTCGTCTGCGCCACCAGAAAGAAAAGATTACGGTTATGATTTTCCAAAACTCCCTCGGCATCTTCCACGGAGTTTACCGTAATCGCACTGTTATCGCACCATCCGTTGATTCCTTTCACCTCGGGGTGCAAGCGGTCACCCACGATTACGACCTGCTTGCCTTTCCTGTGGGCTTTCTCCGCCAGCTGCTGTATTTTTTTTACAAAAGGACAGGTTGCATCGATGATTTTGCAATTCCGTGCTCTCGCCTTTTCAAAGAACTCTTTGGTCTCGCCGTGAGATCTTACGATGATTACATCCTCCGGCTTTACATTTTCCAGACTGTCAAGTATCGAAACGCCCTCCTCTTTGAGTCCGTCCGTTACCGTCTTGTTGTGAATCAGCGGACCCCATGTATATATTCTGCCGGGTGAGCTGCTTTCGGCTTTCCTCCGTATTTCTTCCTCGGTTTTTTCGATTGCCTGTTTCACGCCGAAACAAAACCCGGAATTCGCAGCCGTCAAAATCTCTCTCGCCATTTATTCTGCCTCATTTCTTATTTTTTCCCGTACTTCTGCAGGCTTTCAAGATATTTTTTGAAGGCCGCTTCGGAACCGTTTTCGGTCGGTTTATAGTATTTAACTCCTTCTCTATAGAGGTTGTCCGGGAGGTACTGCTGCTCCACATATCCACCGAAAGCGTGCGGATACTTGTAGCCTTGTCCGTATCCCAAATCATTCGCCCCCTTGTAGTGCGAATCTTTCAGATGCGGCGGAACATCATCGATTTTCCGTGTCTTTATGTCATGCATTGCAGCCTCCAGTGCCATGCACGAGGCATTTGATTTCGGTGCGGATGCCAGCAGAACCACGGCCTGTGCCAGATTAATCGCTGCCTCGGGAAGCCCGACCATATCCGCTGCCTGAACACATGCGGTCACGATTGAAATGGCAGACGGGTATGCCATCCCTATATCCTCGCTTGCCATCACAAGAAGTCTTCTTCCAATCATTCTTATATCGGCACCGCCGTCCAGAAGTCTTGCAAGATAGTGCACGGCGGCATCCGGGTCACTCCCCCGCACGGATTTTTGAAGTGCGCTGAGTAAGTTATACCGGTCGTCCTCCTTGTCATAAAAACCCACTTTCCGCTGCATGGCTTCCGACACTATCCGGCTGTCGATTATCTGTCCGTCCGAAAGGTTGTCCACAATAAATCCGATTGTGTCAAGGGCTACCCGCGCGTCTCCGTTTGCCATTTCCGCCAAAATGCGAACCGCCTCCGTCTCATATTTGATGTTAAGGTTTCCGAATCCGCGCTCCTTGTCTTCCAGTGCGCGTCTTATTATCGCAACAAGGTTGTCCGCAGACAGTCGCCTGAATTCATATATGTTGCGAACGCGGCTTATCACCGCATTGTTTATTGAAAAATACGGATTTTCCGTAGTGCTTCCTATAAATTTGATGACTCCCTCTTCAAGTGCCTTGAGAAGGCTGTCCTGCTGCAATTTGTTCCAGCGGTGAACCTCGTCCACATAGACATAGGTCGTGCGTTTCTCAAGCCCGTAAAAAGAGAGCTTTGCCCTCTCAATCAATTCTTTGAGTTCCTTCGTCCCGGTAACGGAAGCATTGAGTTCGTGAAAGTCACCGTCCATTTCGCGTGCGATTATTCTGGCAAGTGTTGTTTTGCCTGTCCCTGACGGACCGAAGAAAATCGCAGAGTCGAAGGTCCTGTTTTTGATTGAATTGTAAAACAGGGAGCCTTCGTACATAAAATGCTCCTGTCCGACAAAATTCTCAAGTGTGTCCGGTCTCATTCGTGTTGAAAGAGGTATCATCTTGCGTTCTCCTTATCAAATCTATCCTGCGGATGTTATAAAGACATCTTCAACATCCTTGTCCTTGCTTTCCTGCAAGGCTTTCAAGGCGGCTTCTTTATCATCGAGCATCGGGCTGATTACTTTAAAAACATCATCGATTTCAACGATTTTGGTTTCGATTCCTTTCAGTCGGAGTGCTTCTGCCAGTTTCTCGGCAGCATCCTTAGTGGAAAAAGCCCCGAATTGAAGCGCATACCCTTCTTCCGGCATCTGATTCTGTCCGGTTTCCAAAGATGCTTTTTGTTCCGTCTGCTCTGCGTCCGTTTTTTTGCCCTTGTCATCCTTCTGTTCCAGTTTCACAGGGCTCTCATCAGCATTATAACCTATAATGGGGCCGATTACAAATCGTGCCGTCAGAAATCCCAAAACTACCGCCAGCAATATTATACCAACAAACATCCCCATTTTCATCCTTGAATTTTCAGATTTTGTTTTTCTTTTTCTGATTTTTCTACGCATTTTGCCACCGGTCATACTTGCACCTCCAAATATTCTAATACATTATATTAAAAAAAGGCGTTATCATTCGCCTTATTTTATCCCGCAGACGCGTATTTCGCCTTTCAGTCTCTCTATAAATCCTATCATCCGCTCACTTTTCAAACTGCCGCTTTCAACAAGGTTTCGCAAAGTATCAAGGTAGAGCATGCCGTCCGGAGTCGTGAATTTGCGCATGCAGCCTATGAAACAGCTTAAGGATTTCTCAGCCCTGCACCTTTCCTTCGCCGGTATGTAAGCAAGTTTGTAATTTTCGAATTTCGCGTCAATATATACCGTATCGGGCGACAGAATATATTCTTCCGGAAAGAAAAAATTGTTCTTCAGTTTTTCACTCATTGCAATAACACCCTCAATTACGGAAAGAACCTGCACCGCACTGAGAATTCCCACATCGCTTACCTTTTTGTATCCGTCGGTGTGATAGATGCCCTTTGTTATCTTCCTGTTTTTTATTATGGAAAGCGGCAAAATTTCATTGCATATGCCGGCGGTAAGTCTTTCCGCCTTGCTTTCGTAAAGAAGCGGTTTGTTTTTCAAATTTATGTACACTCTGCTCATTGTCCTTCCTTTCCTCCTCCGCATACAAGGCACGGAGTATATCCTTTTGCTTTTGCATCTTCTCTTTCCATTTCGATTTTATACTCTTGCTCTCCGTACTTTTGTTTTGCATATCTGCACGAGGCAGCATGAAATCTTATCCCATATCTCGGGAAAACCACGACCGGAACCGATTCGCCGTTTTTTTGAAATTCGGCGGCGGCAAGCGGCTCTGCATTTTCCAGTTTTCCCGTAAATGCCCGCGCCAAAATCCTCTGGGTAAAGATGATATTACCGTTGATTCCGATTGGGTTTGCAACAGTAAAGCTCGATTTTGTCTGCAGCCCGATCAGATCATCCACACCCTGCTTTGTATACCGGTACCGAAATCCGGTGACGGTGAAGCTCCTGAGTTTCGGATTATCCGATGCAACAGCTTTCTGCACCGCAATGCCATGCGAAACTTCCCCCGTTTCTGCAATATATGCGGACGAGCATATTTTATGCATCTGTTCTGCACTCGAAAATCCTATGTTTTCACATATGGCAATGATATTGATGATGAGGGCAATCGCCGTAATGCAAAGTATGAGCACCGGCATGCTGAGCGCAGCCTCGACAATATAGCTCCCCCGTTTAGTATTTCTCATTAAATTCATGTATTTTCCCGTTTATGTTGACAGAATATCGCAGCCCGATGAAGTAATCGCTGATCAAAAAATATTCACAGTACAGGTACTTCATGTTAATCTGCATCAAATCCAGCATGCGTAATTTTTTGGTTTCTCTCGGAAGGGATGCTACGAAAATCTTAAGGTAATCCTCGTATGTTTTTCCTTCGAGCTTGCGCGGAACTATGTAATCGGTCTTTTTGCCGTCGCTTTCCGCAGCCGATACGGGTTTTCCGTCAATATCACATCCGTATTCGGCGGACAGAAGATTTTCCAGCGAGACAGCCCAGTTCTCGTCTTTTTTGATCAAAGGAACCGTCTTTCCCGCATACAAAAGTTTGAGATCATTTCGCGCTTCCATAAATGCCCAGCCTTCCATTATCAGAGCCTGCGTAAGAAGGGGTGCCTCCGGCATAATTAATTCGGCAGCAGCCAGTGCCGCATTCCTCTTTTCGCTGCAGGAATACAAATAGGTCAGATTGAGCGCATTTCGCAGCAAGATCAGCTGATTTTTTACCTTTTGTTTTGCGTCCGAATCATCGAGTCTGCCTGTCAGTATGTACTCAATTTCGTTTTTGAAGTAGGTTTCCCCCAGATTTCGGTCATTCATGCAGTCCTTGAAAAAGCGAAAAATATAAATGTTCTCGGCGCTGTCGTTCAGCAAATCTCCAATGGATTTGGATTCCTTGATTTTCTCGACGAGTGCCAATACTCCGACACCTCCGCTTTTTCCTCTTGACGGAAGGGTTTTGATAATCCTTTGGTTCTTTATGTATCGTTTTGAGAAAGCCTCATTGGAGCCGCCCCCTTCCGTGTTTTTTTCGGCGGAATACTTTATCGGCATGGGTTTCGCATCATAGGCAACCGCATCTTTTATCTGCCCGAAAAAATTTTCAGGCCTTACAAGTTCATATTCGTCAAGACTGCATTCGCAGGATTCAAAAGAAATATATTTCTTATCTCTGCACGAGTACAACGCGTAATTGTTAAGCTTTTCTTCAACCTGAAGTTTGTTGCCGCTATAGGCAAAAATACCATATCTGTCTTTTAAATTACGATCATACTCTGCCAAAATGCTTCTTCCCCACAGCGGTCCGAAATTTTGAGCGGTCGCGGAAATTGCACTTTCACCCGCCGCATGAACGGCTGCCGCCGCAAGTATCATCATGGAAGAAAACAGAATCGATGCCAATATCGCGTAGGATCCTTTTTTATTCATCACTTTGCTTTTTTGTTTCATGGGCAATCCTGTCATAGACTCTGATTCCGATGGTTTCAGAGACTTTGTATATTTCTTTTCTTTCCTCTTCATGCTTCGTTATCTGTGTCTGCAGATCCGAATAATAGTTCATCATCAAAGCAATCAATGCCGAAATCACAAGCATTGTAAGCGGCATTATCAAAGATGCTTCTATAAAACGCATGGCATGCTCCTAGAATTTCGCACTGCTCAGAGAACCGAATGTATTATTTACAAAATCCGTAATCTGATCCTTGAATATGAGCCCGATGGTTACGGCGATTGCCACGAGAATTGCCACCTGAATCATTTCCATTCCTCTCTTGTTCCACATTTTCATCTTCTTACCTCCTTGTATTTTATATTTGTAGCATTGCCGGTGCTGCCGTTATCATGATAAGCGCCATAAGCAAAATGCCGAGCGGAAAGCTCATCTTGCTTTCCGAAAGCCTGATTTTGCTCAGTGCTGTGCGTTTTCGTTCTTCCCATAAGTTCTCGCTTTGTTCTGCGAGTTTTTCCCACAGGTCGCTTCCCCTGTTCAAATTTTCCGACATGATTGCTGCGACGCGAGCAAGTTCCTTTACATTCGATGTGCGGGCAAATTTGCAAAAGGCCGCAATGACATTTTCCCCATTATGCTGCGACGCAATGTATATGTTATAGATCTGATCGGTAAAATAATTCTGCCTTTTCGCATCAAGTTTTCCGTAACTTACCGCAATCTTGCAAAAAGCATCCGTAAGTATGGCTCCGCTGTGCATGAAAAGCAAAAGCTGATTAATAAACCCCGGGAGTGTCATTATGATTTCATTGCGGTTCTTTTCCATTTGCTTTTTTATCTTAGATTTCAATTTTATTTATCCTTTCCGTCATCAACAGCGACACTGCCATAAGCCCGACTGCGATTGTGGTGATTATCAGTCCCTGTGTGCTTTCCGTCATCGGTTTGATGTAATCCGGAGCCGTAAGTCTGATCATCATCACTATCAAAAACGGAGATGCGCCGACAATCCGCCCCTCAAAAATCTTCTGTGCAAGCTGACTCTTAAGTTCGTTTTCCAGTTCGATTTTATCGCCGATCATCCGAACGGCCTCTTCAATCGCGTGATTGAGATTCGCGCCGCTGGCCTTGCAGTTTTCGTATACCCTCGCAAAGTCTTCCGCATCCGAAAGTCCGCTTCGTCGTGCAAAATCGTAAAGTACCTCCGTATCGGTTTCGTTACCGTTTGAAAGCATGGCGGTCATGTGATCAAGCTCAATCATTATGTAATCGCTTTTTTCGTACGAGCTCCCGCAAAAAACCTTTGCCTCCGCAAGTGCGTCGACCATGTTCCTCCCTGATGACACCGATGCCGATATGGAATACAGCAAGTCCTTAAACTGCAGCAAAAGTTCCTGTTGATGCTTTCGCACAACTTTCTCCTTGTACTGCGGCATAGCCATAAGAAGCAGTGCCGCAGTAACTGCACTGACCGCGAGGCTGTCGTAGAATAAAATTCCCACGGCAAGTCCGGCGGTAATTATGCATAGAAAAAATAATGCTTTTTCTTTACCACGGAGCGGTAATTCCATATAGTTTATCACTGTATTTGTCATCCTCTTTTCTTGGTTTTTCTATTCCGTAACCCGTTCTTGCTAATTTACCCTTGATATTTATTTTCATAAGCGGGTTCAATGTAAACTCACCGCCGCTGTAGCCCAGCAGCTCGGTTATTTCGGTTACCCGGCGTCTGCCGTCTTTCTGCCTTGTGATATGCACCATGATATTGATTCCTTCGGCAATTTGCTCGCGTATGGCATCGACACTGATTGGCATTGCCGCAAGATACAGGGATTCCAACCTTTTGAGCATCCCTTCCACCGAATTTGCGTGTCCGGTGGAAAGGCTGCCGTCATGTCCGGTGTTCATTGCCTGCAGCATATCTACTACTTCGCTCCCTCTGACCTCACCGACGATAATTCGATTCGGCCTCATTCTGAGGCTGGACTTTATCAAATCCGACATGCTGACGCGGCCTTCTCCCTTCGCATTGCTGTTTCTGCACTCCAGATGGACGATGTTTTCTATGTATCCCATCTTAAGTTCGGCAGAGTCCTCAATGATAATCACGCGTTCGTCTCTGGGCACAGCCTCGGCGAGTGCGTTAAGAAGCGTAGTTTTGCCGGATGACGTGCCGCCGCTCACAAAAATATTGTATCCGCAGCGCACCAGATGTTTCAGCAGCTCAGCGCCTTCCTCGCTTATTGTACCGTTTCGCACCAAATCATCCATTCGCATATAGTCTTCGGAAAACTTTCTTATCGTAAGTATGGGCCCGTTCAGCGCGATATTCTTGTATACGCCGTTTACTCTCGAGCCGTCCGGAAGTCTCGCATCGACAATCGGACTTCTCTCATTTATTTCCCGGTGAACTTCTCCGGCTATGTTTCGCATAACCTCTTCCAGTTCTTCGATTGAGTCAAAACCATATTTATACTTTTCGATTTTGCCGCTGCGCTCCACGAAGATGTCCGTCGGGCCGTTTACCATAATCTCACTGACATCTGCATCATCAAGGAGCGGCTGCAAAATTCCAAGTTTGCGCCTTGTCTTGTAAAAAATTCTTCGGATCACCGATTCGATGTCATCATAGGAGAAAAAATTGCTTTTCTCGTCATCGAATATGGTTTGGATGATCATCCGCATCGCTCCGAAATCATCAACTTCCTTTTCGTTTCCGAGCTTTTCCCTGACGGCTTTCATCTTCTCGTCGGCAAAGGCCCGTGCTCTCATGCTCATATCCATTCTTCACAAACCTTTCTCATATTCCTTGCATAGTCCCCGTCCATTGCGATTTCGATTCCGTTTTCTGTCCGCACAAAGCTCACACGATCTTCCGGAATTTTAATGCAGCCGTCTTCACATCCGGCGGATATGCTGCGATTGATGATTTCAATAAAATCAGCGCCGCTCTTTATGCTTAAATCATCTGCCGGACAGAGCCCGGTTCTAAAGTCTTTCTCATTCTGCACGAAGTATGTTTTGTCAAACTCTATGTCGGTAAAAGGTTCCGGCATATCGACAAGTATCATATCGTACGCGTTGATTTCGCACAGCTTCTTCAATACCGTCTCCGGTCTGTCGGGCTTCTCCAGATAGCGGAGTCCGTATCGGTCAACTCCGACATAGCTTTCAAGACTATATACGGCATCGTTTTGGATGAGATGCGGAAGTTCTCTTGACGGTCTTGATGCTTTGCTTATGTAAGATACATACAGTTTCCAGAGCCCCGAGCCGCCTGCATTCACATACAATACTTTCTTATTGCTATTCATGGCCAAATGTCTTCCTACGGTCACGGCAGCGGCTGAAACGCCGCTGCCGCCCATTGAGGAGAAGAATGCCAAAATACTTGTTTGCCTGTCTTTTCTCTGATCAAAAGATATGTGTTCGTTTTTCTCCCACGTCCTGATTACGGCATGAAGAATATCCGTCACCGTGGCACATCTGTCCAGCAGTTGTCCCTGTCTTTCATATTCATCATAATATTCAAATCTCCATTTGCCTCCCAAAATGAGTACCTTTGGATGATACTGGTCAAAACCGTCTCTATCGGTAATTATAATGTCATATTCCTCTATGTCGTGATCCCCGTAGCGAATTTTGTATTCCAGTTCCGTTATTTCAAGGCGGGCAGATGTGTCAGCAAGGCCTCTTGCAATGTCCTGTGTCTGCTGTTTGTTTTTTAAATACAGTCCGGTTTTAATCATTTTCATTTTTTTACATTAATTCCTTTCGCTTACATTTTAGCGCTGATGGAATAATTTGTCAATAGCAAATTACAAAATTTTACTTTAATTTTTTTCCTTAATTAAATTTCTCAGTTTTTCCAAAGCTTCGGATAGGCTTCCGATGCTGTCAATCAACCCCATCTGAACCGCATCCTCGCCGAAAAGCAGGGTGCCGACATCATTTGCCATATTGCTTGTACAGTTCATTTTTTCCTCGATTTTCTCCCGTGCCGCATGGGAATGTGCTGCGATAAAATCCACAACTCTCTCCTGCGTTTTCTTCATATATTCAAATGTCGGCTCCGCAGTGATGAGTGTGCCGCTGGTTCGAATCGGGTGAAGCGTCATTGTTGCCGACCTTGCCACAAAAGAATAATCAGCAGACACCGCAAGCGGGATACCGATGCTGTGACCGCCCCCGATCACGAGGGAAACCGTCGGTTTGGAAATCCCCGCAACCAGCTCCGAAAGTGCAAGTCCGGCTTCCACATCGCCGCCCACCGTATTTAACACAAGCAGAAGCCCCTTGATTTCCGGATTTTCCTGAACCGCAATCAGCTCCGGTATCAAATGCTCATATTTTGTGGTCTTGTTATCCTGCGGCAGGACCGAATGCCCCTCTATGCTTCCGATAATGTTGATATATTGGATTTCGCTCTTGAAATTACTTCCCGTTCCCAGAAGCCCGAGTTCTTTTATGAGATCCGCAGCCTCCCCGGCAGTCTGCTCCTTGCTTTCGGACCTGTCCTTTTCTTTTTCATCGCTCATATTTCATAACCTTCTTTCGTAAAATTTATTATGTCTAGTATTGACCCGAGGAGGAAAAAATATGCTTTTGAGCGAAATCGGAGATAAAGAGATTGTTGATATTTCAAAGGGAAGCATGCATGGCAGACTTTGGGACGCCGAAATACTTTTCGACGAAAAAACAGGCAAAATTCATTCGCTGTCCGTGCCGGATTTTCAAAGTTCGCACGGAAGGTTCAAAGAAGATTTGCAGCTTCCGTGGTCATCGATTATAATAGTGGGAGAAGACATGATAATTTTCAAATCTCATTGATATTACCGAGGAAAAAAGAATGATTGCTTTCAGAAAAAACAAAACAGCCGCCTTTCTGTCAATCCTGCTGTCTGTCATCCTTGCGGTGACAGGATGCGGCTCGGATGAGCCTGCGGCTTCGGATTTTACGCCCGAGAAAGAAACGGTGTTTCTTGAGGCTGCGCCCGGACGGTACTGCATGGCAGAAGCCGTTTATCCCGCTGAGCTTAATTCTCCCATGCCTCTTGTCGCAATCGGCCACGGCTTCAAAGGCACGCTTAACAGCGGCGGTGCTTCAGAACTCGCCGAGAGGCTTGCACGCGCGGGAATCGCAACCGTGCGCATGGATTTCAATCCAAGAGTAAGTCCCGAAAAGAATGCAGACAAAACCGGCAGGTACGATCTCAACAGCATGAAAAGGGCGATGCTGGATGCCATTGAATATATGTGTAAGAATCACAATATTGACACCGAGCGCATCGGGCTTTATGCCCGCAGCATGGGCGGACGCGTGGTTATGACGATGGCAAATGAAAGTTACGGCGGTTTTGATTACAAGGCTCTTGCGATGGTTGCCCCCGCAGGAAATGAAACGGCGATGATTCACTATGCAGGCGGCCGGAAGAAGTGGGACGAAATGAAGCAGAAAGCTCGCTTGGAAGGCTGTGTCGAATATCAAGGGCTGAAGCTTACCGAGGACTGGTTCAAAGAATTCGAAGACTACAACCCTTGTGATCACGGCGCTGAATTCGGAGAAAAGCCTGTCCTTGTCATCTGCAACACGCTCGACTATGTCGTAACCGAGGACACCAGCCTCGAATGTGCGCACGCATACAAAAATAGCCGGGTCATCACGGTCACGACCGAAAATTACCACGGCTACGAAATGAGCTATAAAGAATCCGATCTCAAGGATTATCTGATGGATGAAATCGTTGATTTTTTCAAAAAAGAACTATAGCTTTGCGGAAAGGGCACTGACTTATGCGTCTGTGCCCTTTTCTCCGTTTGTATATGCGTTGATGAATTTTGCTTTTCGTTTTGAATACATAATCATCTGACTCGAATAAATTCCTCTGTATCCCGACATCATGTAACTGATGCAGCAGGCAACCGCAAAATACAGCATTCCCTCGGCTCCGAAAATTTCAATCGACAGGAATACCGATGAAATCGGGCAGTTTGTGACCCCGCAGAAAACGCAGATCAGACCGATTGCTGCGCCGAATCCCGCAGGAAGCCCTATAATTGGTGCGATTACGCATCCGAAGGCTGCCCCGACGAAAAACGACGGAACGATTTCTCCGCCTTTAAATCCAGCCGCAAGCGTCACCGATGTGAATACGAGCTTAAGCAGAAATGCAAGCGGCTCTGCCTTTCCCTCTTCAATCGCTGCCGTAATCACACCCATGCCGACGCCGTTGTAGTCGTTCGTACCGCAAAGGTATGTCAGTGCAATGACTATGCCTGCGCCCGCAAGTGCGCGCAGCCAGGAGTTAGGCAGAAATTTTTTCATTTGGCTCTCTGCGCCGTGCATCATCACACAGAAAAGAATGGATACGAGCGCGCACAAAATCCCAAGAAATCCGACCTGAAAGAAAGTGAGTGCAGAAGCTTCTGGAACTTCAACCGCAAAACGAACCGGCTGCACGCCCAATGCTCCCGCCAGAAAATATGCTGAAAGCGATGCAATCAGGCACGGAACAAGTGCCACATGATATAAAATCCCGATGCTGATTACCATAACAGCGAATACCGCCGCTGCAAGCGGCGTTCCGAACAGCGCTGAAAAGAACGCTGCCATCCCGGCTAAAGTTGCAATTCTTAAATCACTGTCATCCAAATGCAGTCCGCGTCCGATCCACTGGCCGATTGTACCGCCCATTTGAAGAGCAGCACCTTCTCGTCCCGCGCTGCCTCCGCACAGCTGCGTCAGTACGGTTGCGAAAAAAATCGCCGGCATAAGCATGACGGAGAGTCTTTTTCCCTTATGTACTGCTCGAATCACATGGTTGGTATTAAGCCCTTCGGTTTTCGTCATTTTATAGAATCCTACTATCAGAAGCCCCGCAATCGGAAGCAGCCACAGCAGCCACGGATGTGTGCTGCGAAACACTTCCGCCATGTCAATGCTGTGGTGAAAGATTGCGCCGATGAGTCCGCCTGCACCGCCGATCAGCGAGGCAATCACCAGCCATTTTAAAAATGTTTCGATGTAAAGTCTCCATTCGCGAAAGGTGGAGACGAAAAATTCTTTGTTCATTCTCATTTTGTCCTTTTTACAAGCTATTCTTAGTTATACCTCATGTCAGGTTTTCTGTCAAGAATTGTGCCGAATCTCGTTTTTCCCCTCGACTTTCGCCTTTTCATGCACTATAATATAGGTAGCACAGCAATACGCATGAACGGAGGTTTTACAATGATTTTCTTTAGAAGTGACTACAGCCTTGGCGGACACCCAAAAATTATGAAAGCGCTGATGGCTGCTAATATGGAGCATACAGATGGGTACGGCGATGACCGTTTTTCATACGAAACAGCGGACATGATCCGCGAAATGATTGGACAGCCGGATGCACAGGTTCACTTTATGACAGGCGGCACCCCTACCAATACCATCACGATCGCTGCGGCACTCAGACCGTATGAAGGTGTTATTTCTGCGGATGCAGGACATATTTTTGTGCATGAAACAGGTTCCGTTGAAGCTACCGGTCACCGGGTTTTCGCACTTCCGACCCCGGACGGCAAGCTCCGCCCTGCCGACATTGAAAAAGCCCTGCTTCACCATGAAGACGAACACACCGTAATTCCGAAGATGGTATATATCACTCACCCGACTGAAAACGGCGGATTGTATACGAAGGCTGAATTCAAAGCACTCAGCGACTGCTGCAAGAAGCACGGTCTTTTGTTCTACATGGACGGCGCGCGTTTAGGCACAGCACTCACATGGCCGACGAACGACCTCAGCCTCAAAGAAATTGCAGAGATGACCGACGCATTCTACATCGGCGGAACCAAGGTAGGCGCACTGTTCGGCGAAGCTTTGGTGGTCATGAACGATGCGATCAACGACCACTTCCGCTACATGGTAAAAAGGGCCTGCGCTCTCTTTGCGAAGGGCAAATTGATTTCCATTCAGATGCGTGCGCTTTTGGAGGGCGGTGAAGATTCCCTCTACTATCAGATTGGGCGCCACGAAAACGAACTTGCCATCAAGCTGGCAGAAGGCGTAACCGCAGCGGGCTACAAGCTCTGGCTCCCGCATCAGACCAATCAGGTATTCGTAATCATGTCAAACGAAAAAATTGCAGAACTCGAAAAAGACTTCTTCTTCTACACATGGTGCCCTTATGACGAAAACAATTCCGTTATCCGTCTTGTTATCGGATGGGGCTCCACCGAAGATGATGTAAATGCGCTGCTTGCAGCGATTTAAGTGCTCTCGGATTCGAGACTGATTTAGGGTAAAATAAAAGTTGGATTTTTTGAGGATGGTTTCAAAAGTCCAACTTTTTTCTTTTCGGTTCAAAATTAATTACCGCAGGCAGTTTCATTATAGGCTTTTCTACTTCCCAAATTTCTTTTTACAATTTGAAATCGTATCCATGCTGTAAGAATCTTCCCATTCCGTCAGTACGAAGCCATTGGTCGTGTTTATAAAAGATTCGGAAGCCTTTACTTTTACTCCGGTATTGCCAAAGGCCTGCCCTCCTCCTGCGGCAAGGCTGCCGAAAGCCTCAGAGCCTATTCCGATATAGGTGTAGCCGCAGGCAGCACCAAATACATAGGTTTTCTTCGCCTCCGGCTCGGTCAGTTCTTCTTTTGTGTATCCGGCAACCGGATTATCAGCGGCTGTTTCCATTCCCAGAATTTTGACATTTTCAAAATCCGTGACGATGAAAGAATTGTTTCTCCATTCACGGAAACTATTCATCCAGTCTTTGAAAAGAATCTTCGCAATTTCCTCGGTGCTCTGCCCCTGCACCTGTTCTTTTTCGATGCGCGGCTGATAGTCATTGCTCCAGATTACGCAGTTCAGACCTGCAATGGTTTCTTCATAAGTTCCTGCGTTTTCTTCATGCAGATCATAGTCAAAATAAACGGTATCTTCCGGTATTTCAGCAAAGTTACCGCTTTCGCCCTTTTCAACATGACTGTATCGCTCCATCTGAATCAGCCCGGTTTCTCCTGTGTTGTTTCCAAGGCGTATCTCATAAATAATATGTGTATTGGCAGTTTTGCATTGTTCAACAAGATCCGGGTTGTCTGCATCTTCCGCGCTTGGAGCATAGATTTCCGCTTTCAGAATTTTATAGTAATTCAAATATCCGTTTTGCAAATCCGATTCCAGACCGCTTTCTAAGTTTTTCTCTGCGACTGCAAGGATTTTGCTGTCCTGGCTCTGACAGCCGCAAAGAAGCATGATTATAAGTAAAATTAGGATATTCAGAAAAAATTTTTTTATCGTATTCATAATTAGGAATTCCTTTCTTTCAAAAGCTGAAAATGGATTCTCCGTACTTATCTGTGCAGCGAGGATCAGCTCAGACAATTGCAATTTGCCTTTGATCACCTGTTGTGATTTCCACCTGCTCAATTTCAACCGGTGATTTTACCGCAAAGAGTTTCCAGCAGAATGGTTCGATATCAAATAAGTTTTCTGCATTGTCATAGCAGTTCATCACAAGTTTACTGCCTTCTAAACAAATGCTGATATCTGCATCCTTCTTACTATTCCTGTTGCAATAATAAATCCAGTATACATCCTCGATCTTATGAACCATAAGACCGTCTTTGCCTGCCCATTCGCTTTTATAGATTTCCCGAATTTCTTTTTTGACTTCATCCGAAACCTTGAGATCTCCGATCACGTCAGGTTTTACCGAGGTGTCGGTATCGCCTTTGACAGTTCCCTCGGTGATTAAATCATGCAGAATATATCTGCAGTCCCACCTTGGCACCATGCCGCCGTTTATACCGTAAAGATTGCTCGCATCTTTCAGATAATCTTCTTCTGCGGAATTCTTTGAAAAATCATTGTAAAAAAGGATGTCGTATGTTTTGTCATCGTATCCTATCATTTTCGTTATAGGAATCGGTGATGAAATCTTTTCCAGACACCATACACCCTTCGCTTGATTTACTACAGGGGCATAGGTATAACATACGCGTACTTTTAACTCCATTTCCTCAGTCAATTCGGGCTCACACCGGATAGATAAGCCGCTGGCAGACTTGTTACGGTATAATATCCAGTAGTCATTCCCTTTCTGATAACACAGACTGTTGAAGTCTTTCTCTGCGTTTTGGCTGCACCACCTGCGGATTTCGTCAACAAGTTCTTTTCCCTCTGCTTCTTCCAATTCTCTCAGGTCAGCTTTCCGTAATTCCATCATTTTTTCAGATACTTTTTCTCCGAAAAGATCAACAGCAGCAGCCTGATAATCCACAGGCTTGATGTAATAACCGACGCCGTATTCCTCCAGACCCTCTGCCCAGTTGGGATGACTTGTTTCAAACTGCTCTTGATAATCGTCAAGCAGGACAGATGCTATCGAATGATCTGCCGTAAACGAAAGCGTGCCGCTTAGTTCTTTCACTTCTTCGCCGGCGCTTAGCTCTGCATGGAAGCCGTAGGAATCAGCCTCGGAAGTGCCCTGAATATCCAACGTGGAAATTGTCCACTTGTTTTCCGCGCCGAGGAAATCTGCGTCAAGCCTCCACATCGTTCGCTCGGCAAGCAATTGATTGAGGCACTCATCGGTGAGGTATTCCGATACGCCGTGATAATATTCTTCCAAAGCATCGTGCAAAACAGCTTCGTCGGTAAAAAGTTCAGAATTATTTTGAAGATTTGTCATCAGTTCATCATTTCTTCCGTCGCTGTTAATCGTAAAGAATTCTGTCAGAAAACGATCTGCCAGCTCCTTATTTTGGGAATCGCTGTCCTTAAAAGCGCACCCTGTAAACATTGCGGCACTCAAGCCAACACATAAAAGCAGGATGAATATCCAATGTCTCCTCATTTTCGTTTCTCCTTTTTCAAATTTATACTATTAATTCCTATATCGTTCATCCGCGAAAACTCCCCTCTGTACTTGTCTCCAAGCTTTGCAGAAAATGTGCGTCAGTCTCGAGTGTCCAGCAATCATCCCATTCACTCATGACCATGCGATTTGAAATCCCATAGAAGCTTGCTTCTGCAGAAACGGTACTCCCATCATTTCCAAAGGGTTTTCCTCCGAACTGACCGAAATCCGAATCTATAACAGCAGCATAGCCGTAAAATGTATATTCACATTCCGGAAAAACCATCCACCCGCCCTTTGCGTCGGGATATTTTCTTCTTGGACCTGTTGCGCCTTCATGCTGCCCCCACGCAGGATCGGCATCATATAACTGCAAGCTCACCTTGTGGGTTGTATGCTGTAAAACGATAAAAGAATTTTTTTCGTTCCACTTCTCAAATCGTTCCATCCACTGTCGAAACAGGATCAGCGCCACCTCTTCCGGCAATTTCCCCTCCGTTTCACTCTTATTGACTTTAACAACAAAATCTCCGGTCGTAACTGCTCTGCAATACTGCTCTTCCTCATGAGCTGTGATTTTCACATATTCACGCATTCCTGCATTTTCTGCATACTCCCCTTTTTCGTTTTTCTCAAATGTGCAAAGGCTTTCAACCGTGACTGTCATGCCGGTATAATCCGCATCACCCAAAATCACATCATAGATAATGTGTACTTTTTTCTGCGTTTCTTCTTCGGCGGAGAAAACCTCGCAAGACTCAATTGTATAATCATGCAGTCTCCCCGATTCCTGTTCCTGCTTCAATTCGTTTTCAATGTTGCTTCTCGCAAGGCCGATAATTTCCTTTTCACTGTTTTTACATCCACACAAGGTTAGGAGTGCTGCGAAAAGCACGAATATGCTTACGATTGCGGTCTGCCGGTTATTCATTGTAGTTCCCCCTCCATTTTCTTTGGCTCATAAAAACCTGTTTTTTCCCTTCTATAAATAAAGACGACAAAAAAAGCAAAGTGTAACAAAGTTTTTTTGTTTTTATAAAGAAAAAGACCACCGGATTAATTCGATGATCGTATTTTCATCAATCGCCGCTCGCGCCTTATTGCAGGCACAAATATTACTGCTCCGAGCAAGAAATATAAGACTAAAACCGTAATTGAATAATCGAATGTCGGATAGAGCTGATAAGCAATCCCCATAAACGGCCAAAGGAAGATTATCCCAAAGAGACTGTACGAAAACAGCACCCCGCTGACATAACAAAATGCAAGTGCCAATCCCATACTGCAGGCTTTTCTTAACGAGAATTTCCTGTCATAAGTTAATACGACACATATCACTAGCCAAAGCAGGTACACAATGCAGGAAAAAATAAGCGAACCTTTATCATACATGCTGTTTCGCAAAATTATAAAGCCTGTGACCGCATTAAAAAGCAGCCCCCCTGTGATAATCCAAACTGTTTTCCGAGTCATGCCGCAATCCCCCTATCTTTGCATATCTTATATAAATTTTTCAAATTCTCCTAGGATTCCGCCACATACTTCATGTTCTCCGCAATCTTCACGACTTCCTGCTCCGGAATTCCGGCATCAAATCGGAACTCCAAAATCATCGTTTCGGTCGGGTAAGCAATTATGGTATGGTTTTCAAAGGCAATTCTTTTTCCGAGGTAATTTAAGATTTGAATGTCAGAAATCTGTGAATGCTCTGTATCGTAGGAGATTTCTGTCCCTTGCGAATATTCCGTAATAATCAGAGACTCTCCGCCCGTGCCCGGCTGAATCAAGAGGCACTTTTCCGGAATTTCTTCTGCATAAGTAATCTGATAACCATCCGGCAAATAGGTCGGATACCAGTAATCCTCCCACGAGCCTATCATGTCCAGCTCTGCAGGATTATGAATGGTCATGGAATTATTCTCATTGTTTTCAAACACCTGAAACACAAACTGGCGGTAGGCATGCGAAGTCCCGATTGCAAGGGTATTGACGGAAAGAAAAATGAGAAGGAAAACCGCCGCCTTTTGCAAAATCTGCCGGCTTTTTCTCTTTTTCTGCCCTGCCGCATATCGCTTGTCGTAGAACTTTGCTGCTTCCAAAAGCTTCCCATCAAGCTGCGGGGAAAACTTTTTTCCTGCTTCATTAAGCTCTTCGTATTCGTTTTCAAACGCATCGTCTATTTTTCGCGCTAAGGCTTTCATCATTTTTTGCTCCACAGATTTCACCTCCTTTACTCATTTCTTTTTTTCATCTGTTTACGCAGTTTTTCGGTAATCCTGCTCAGCCGCACACGCACCAGCGACGGAGAAATTCCGATGACGGCTCCGATTTCCCTGCTGGTATAACGACCTTCGTACTTGAGCGAGAGCAAAAGGCACTCTTCCTCGCTGAGTTCTTTGTAAACAGCTTCAATATCATCTATCGCATCTTCAGGAAAAGCCTCCGCATGAACAGCATCCTGCCCGATATTGTCTGCCTCCAAAAGATTTTCAAGTTCCTTCATTAAATCTTCCGCCTTCTGCGTGCTCCGCCAATAATCGGTCGCCGCATGCAAAATCATGCTGCGAAGATAGGCCCTCACAACCTTTTCGTTTGGCAGATTCAAATTCTCGTAATTTTGAAAGAAACGCAGCCAAAGCGTCTGCGATAAATCCTCTGCCGTCTCTACCGCTCCCATCTTTCTAAGAAAACTGCCATATACCCAATACCTGTTTTCAAGGTAAATTTCTTCCATGCTTTGTTTTTTACTCATTTATCATACCCTCTTACACGTCCCTTACTGTGTAAGAAGATTTTACCAAATCAAAGGTTGCTGCGCAAGCATTGCTTTTATTTCTTCTTGAAAACCTTTGCGAAGAAGTCCGGTACGCTGCTCCATGACTTGTCTTTTCGCGCCAAAGTGCTCGTTCCGCCTCTGAGCGGATTAATCTTCGGCAATTCATCTTTTCCTTGTCGAATGCGTTCTTCGTTCATCTCTTCTGTGAGACTTTTGCTTGTATAAATCTTATCATCTTCAATTTTGCTTTTCATTTTGTTCCTCCTTTTCCCCTTCTATATATTAAGACGGAAAAAAGCGCAAAGTGCAACAAAGTTTTTTTGTTTCGCTCAAAAAAAATGACCACCGGTTTAATTCGATGGTCGTATTTACGTTAAGTATTTTCCAAAGTGTTCCTTTCTTTTTCGCTTAATACAATAACCAGTCAATCATTCTATCCGTTATATTTGATAGCACACCATAATGCTAAGTCGATAAGCCCGTATAGGCCTGTCCCCATAATTGTACAAATCACATCACCTTTTGAAAAAATATATGTGCAGTAGCTCACCATTGCAAGTATTATGAAAAGGTTTATTCCTGCTAAAATGTACAATTTTTTCCCTTTTGATTTGTATTTTTTCATTTTTCGCAGTACATAAATTTTATCCATAAGAGAGTAGATGGGAAACGGTACAATTGCACATGCCAACGAGTAAAGGCTATTTTCTTTTAAAAGCACACAGCTAAACAGAAAAAGTAAAAGTGTCACCGCAATCATACTTATATACAGTTTTTTAGTTCCACCTTCTCCGATAATCATATCTGCTCACCTTCTACTGCGGCACCACTACTTTTTGATTTCTTATGGTAAACAGTCTTCCACTCAGTTACAGAGTTTGTATGAGCAGCATCTGAATACAATCTGATTTTTGTTCTAACATAGTAATATTCTGAATCCTCCCCATACGCAATTTTTTTTACCCAATAGATGTGGCTTGCCCCTGTCGACAATGCGGTTGTTACGCCTAAAAGTATATATCCATTAATTCCTCCAACTCCCATGGCAACAGCAATGGCAGATGCTGATGTTGAAGCAGATATCCCTTCTATTTCATAACTTCCCTGTCCAGTTGTTTCTTTGCCAAATTTAACCCCAGCCGGTGCTCCGTTTATTTCTACATTTCCCGGCATTATTATTAAGTTTTCACTTTCTCCCAGGGATTTTCTGCTGTTTTGGCAAACTTGATTTTCTTCAGTAGCAAACACAACAGATGTGGCTAATAAAATTAGGCTTACTATCAAACTTATAACTCTTTTCACCTGTTTCATCTTTTTTTCCTCCTTCTCAACTTAATTCAGTACTATCTTTTCTTTATTTCCACATTGGTTTCACCTCCAGTACCTTATCAATCCCCGTGAATTATTTTTTAGGCTGTAAAAAGCTCCTTTTTTCCCTTCTATATATTAAGACGGAAAAAAGCGCAAAGTGCAACAAAGTTTTTTAATATTTCCAAAAAAGTATTGAACAAAAATCAAAAAGAGAAGGATTAGTCTTCTATCTGCAATACCGCATTGGCACAAAGCTACACAGAAGCCTCAAGGCAGTCCTCGTCAAAATCGAATTCCGGGTTATGCAAAGGATTGGTAATATCTGCTCCAATTCCCACATATACCGCCTTTCCTCCGTTTTCCTGAACCCTTTTCATCATCACCGCTGCATCATCTCATCATCGCTTTCTACCGCCGGAACTTCACCATAGTCAACAATCCTGTATTCAAGTTCGTATGCAGCTGCCGTTCCTTTGATAATCGCCATCACGCGTCTGCCGAGATAATCCGATATATTTTCATTCTGTCCCCGATACTCAACGCGCATCATTGCCTCCGGAGCGATAGTATTGGCGCACAGCCCCGCATGTATTTCGCCGACATTTACACGGCAGATCCCCTCTTCATGGGGCGCAATCGAATGAATATTTAGGGCTGCAGAGCACGCCGCCAGCAGAGCATTCTTTCCCTCCTGTGCGGCACCGCACGGGTGTGCTACCTTTCCCTTGAAATACACATCCAGCTGTCGATCGCTTACGAAGTCTCTGCATCTGCATGCAATTGTATGCGAAGGCAGCGGTTTGCTATCTGCACTGAGCCCGATGTGGAGTGCGATAAAATTCGTTGCATCATCCAAATGACCTTTATCTACAATTGATTGTGCGCCATAAAAGCTCTCTTCTGCCAGTTGAAAAAAGAACTTAATTTTGCCACAAAGCTCATCTTTCCGCGTGAGAAGTTTTTCCGCCGTTCCCAGTCCAATTGCCACGTGTCCGTCATGTCCGCAAGCATGCACAGCGTTCGGACTGGAGGAAAAATATCCTTCGTCAAAGGGTCGAAATCCCTCTTCTCCTTTTTCGGGATAAGGCAATGCGTCGATATCGAAACGAAATGCGGTAACCGGTCCGAGTCTTCCACTGTCGAGAACAGCCATTACTCCCGGAAGACCTTTTGTTTGTTCGACAAAGCTTGGATTTGCTCCCTGTTGAATTGCGCGGTTCATCTCCGCACGAACGGTATTTGCATCCAGCCTTTCCGGTTCGCCTATGCTTTTTTCATCGATCAATTCCGGCCCCATTACCACATCATATCCCATTTCTGTAAGAATCTCGGCAATTCGTGCACTTGTCCGAAACTCTCTCCACCCAATATCAGGAAAATAGTGGAACTCACGCCTATATTGTACTAACTGATTCATTTTCTCTCCTTTCCTCTTTGTTATATTCTAAACATAGCACGGAACCCCTTTATGAAAAAGTTCCATTTCAAAATTGTCTAAGGTACCAAAAAACAATGGATTATATCGATATAAAAATAAGAGAGCAGAACTTTATGTGTTCAGAATTGTAAACCTGTGATATAGTATAGAAAATAGGAGGAAGTGCATATGATGAGATTTAACAACGATTATAACCACGCGGCGCATGGATGCGTCCTTAAGCTGCTTGAAAAGACCGCAGGCGAGGGCTATGGCGGCTACGGAGAGGACATCTGGTGCGACGAAGCAAAAGAGCTTATCAAAAAAGAAATTGACAGACAGGATGCGGACATCTTTTTCTTTGCTGGAGCCACGCAGGCAAATTTTGTGGTGACGGCAGCGGCGCTGCGTCCGATTGAAAGCGTAATCTGCGCCCAGACAGGACATATCAACTGTCACGAGGCGGCTTCGATTGAAAATACAGGTCATAAGATTTTGGAACTGCCGGGTGTGGACGGTAAGCTGAGCGCGCAGCAGATAGAAGCTTGCGCTTCGGAATATTTTAACGACGGCGAGCCGGAACATCTCACCGTTCCGAAAATGGTATATATTTCATTTCCTACGGAACTCGGAACGCTGTACTCACTTGAAGAGCTGAAAGAAATCAGACGGGTCTGCGATAAATACGGCATGTATCTCTTTGTGGACGGCGCGCGCATGGGCTATGGACTTGGCTCAGAGGCGAACGATATCAGCCTGCGGGATTTCGGACAGCTTGCGGATGTTTTCTATCTCGGCGGAACGAAATGCGGTGCACTGTTTGGCGAAGCGGTTGTTCTGCTTGCCGATTCGCTCAAGCACAGATTCAAAACCTATATGAAGCAGAACGGTGCTGTCCTCGCAAAAGGCTGGCTCCTCGGTCTGCAGTTCTATGCGCTTCTTGAAAACGGAGAATATTTCAAGATTACGGCACGTGCGGACAAGCTGGCAATGCATCTGAAAGAGGCGTTTACAGAGAAAGGAATTTCGTTTGCGGTAGACAGCCCGACCAACCAGCAGTTCGTGATTCTGACACCGCTGCAGGAGGAAAAGCTTGCCGAGAAGTATATTTTCGAGGGCATGGGAACGCTCGAAGACGGCAGAAAGAAGGTCCGCTTCTGCACAAGCTGGTCGACAACGGAGGAGGAAATACAGGCGCTAATTGCGGATATACAGGCGCTGTAATGTGTTCGAGTCCTCTCCGACTGCGCCTTATAATCCCTTCCGCTAAACTCTTGAGCAAATTACTGAGGTGCACCGATGAAAACCACGGGGCATCACATAGATCTGTGCTATTTACGGAGCCGGAAATAGCGTTTGCACGAAGGGCAGCTTTCTATAAAGGGGTGCTTCGTGTATCTGAGGGATTCTTGGAGGGGAAAAGATGCTGCTGTAAAATAATAACAGAAATGACACCGTGGAAAAACGTTGAAATTCCAACGTTCCAAAATATGACATTTTTGTAAAGGGCAAAAGCATGCCATAAATCCGGCGGAAAACGTTGGCAAAGAGGTGTTAAACAGGCGAAAATACACGAAAAGGGGGTCTATATGAGGCACTTGGTGGGAATTACCTAATTTTTCCATTACGAAAGTTTGCTTACCCCGAGCGCTCAAATACAAAGGGGCTGTCGCTTTAACGGAAAATAAGCGTTAATGCAGACAGCCCCATGCTATGGTGACTCCTCGGGGAATCGAACCCCGATCAATGCCTTCGGAGAGCACTACTCTATCCGTTGAGCTAAGGAGCCATATTGGAAAGATTACGGCTGCGTACCGAAAGGTTCGCAGCCTCTTTAGTATACATGGTTTTCGCCGAAAAGTAAATATTTATATGTTAATTGTGTACGATTTTTTATCGGGGAAAAGGGTCATCTGCTTATTTTTGTCCGCATCCTCGCGAATTTCGATTTCGTCCGCATGTCCTTCTTCTATCAAGAAGGTAAATTTCATTTCGTTATCAAGGAAACGCTTTATACAGGAAGCGAGGGCAACCGGGCTGCTGTCACAGCATATCCACTTGCGGCCGAGCTTCGATGCTGCAGCGGCTAAGGTTCCGCTTCCGCAGAAGAAGTCCCCAACAATATCACCTTCGCAGCTTGCGGCTTCTATAATCCTTGCAAGCAGTGCCTCAGGCTTCTGCGTTGCATATCCCGTGCGCTCGCCTGAGGTTCTTCCCACCATATCGATGCTCCAGACATCCTTCATGTTTACCATCGTGTACCAGCCGATGTCGTCGCAGAATTCTTCAACACCTTTAAAACGGTAGGGTTTCAGCCCGCGGTTATAGGACTTTTCCTTCGGCAGTTTCAGATAGTATTTTGACGATTTACCGTATACGAGTATGTTGTCATGCTTTCTGGCAAAATGTTTCTTGCTGCTTCCGCCCGATTTGTACTGCCAAATAATTTCATTGATAAAATTGCGGTCCCCGAAAATCTCATCGAGAAGAATTTTCACATAATGCACGCTGTGCCAGTCAAGATGAACCCAAATCGTTCCGTCCTCTGCGAGCAGATCCTTTATAAAAAGCAGCCGGATTGCAATCATCTTAAGATAATCTTCCATGCCTTTTTCCCACACATCCTCGTATGCAAGGTGACGGACTTTCCTGCCTCCGCCTGCTGCGGAATCGGAAACGGATAAGGTTGCTTCGTAGTTGGCTTTGCTGAAAAACGGCGGATCGATGTATATCATCTTCACTTTGCCGCGCATCCCTGCAGTGTCCCGCAGGTATTTCATAAAGGATGCGTTATCGCAAAACGCGAGCAGATTATCTCCCTCGCAAGAATCGCTGAGTACGTTCGTCCGGCCGAGCGCCGCGTCCTTCATGCTCGCATATTCGGCTTGGCTTTCTTCTATTATTTTGGCAAAATTACTGATTAAACTCATGTTTCCTATCCTTCCTCACAGGAAAACACAAGGCCCTGCACATGCAGAGCCTTGCACGACTAGATGGAATTATTATAACACAGTTCCTCTTGCCATTGTTGATTTATCTTTTCGATTTCCAAATTTCTTTTTACTTTTTGCGTCGTTGTCTTAATCATCGGCTCGTCGGTAAGAAGGAAACGGTGCAGATGTTTATATTTCGGCAGTTTTTCATTGATTGCCGCCAAATCGCTTCTTACAGTCTGCACAAATTCCGCAAATGTGACTCCCGTATCTTCAAGATATTCCGGCTTATATACGATTTTGACCCAGAGAACGAGTTCGTTATGCTTCTCACGCGTAAAAAGCATTGACTCGGAAGTATACGGCAGCTTGTCGATGATGCTTTCGATTTCTTCAGGGAAAACATTCTTGCCGTTTTTCATTACGATAACGTTTTTCTTTCGGCCCGTAATCCAAAGATGCCCCCCATCATCAAACTTGCCGAGGTCTCCGGTATAAAAGCGTCCGTCTTTGATAACTTTTGCCGTTTCTTCCGGCTGGTCAAGATAACCCATCATTACATTCGGACCCTTGACCACAATCTCCCCGATTCCGTTCTCGTCTTTGTTTTCTATCGTGACTTCCACGCTCGGCATCGGTTTCCCGACCGAACCTGCCGCAAGATCTTCCGGCCGTTCTGCCGCAACAACCGGTGATGTTTCGGTAAGCCCGTATCCCTGAATCGTGACAATTCCAAAGTCATTGAGACCCGCTGCGGTTTCCGGCAAAAGCGGTGCTGCGCCGCAGATTATCAGTCTGAGGTGCCCGCCAAGCCCGTCGATGATCTTGCGGAAGATTTTTCTTCGAACCGCAAGGTTTCCGATTCCCGGAAGTTTTGTAATGCGTCTGCCGAACTCGACCTTCTTGGTCAGATCCTCTTTGTTTATCTTATGCCAAATCTTTTTGTACATATTTTCAACGAGGAGTGGAACGCCGACGAAAACGGTGACTCCGTATTCCGCCAGATTTTTCGAAATATATTTCAGGCCGTCGCAGAACACGCTGCATGCTCCGGATGCCATGAATACCAGAACTCCAACCAGACCGAAACTGTGGTGCAGCGGCAGGAATGCCATGTTTACATCCCACGGATAAAATCTCTCATAACACTGCATATCCCGGATGTTGCTCATAATGTTCTTGTGACTGAGCATTACGGCCTTCGACATCGCTGTTGTCCCGGATGTAAACAATATTACTGCAAGATCCTCCGGCTTGATTGCGACATCGTAGAAATCGCTGCTCCCCGCGACAAGAGCATCTTCACCCGCTTTTTTCAATACTGTAAGCTCTTCCTCATCTCCGGTTATTCTGTAAAGCTTCGGAATCTCCGCGTCCGTACCCATTTCCGCAATCGCTTCCCTAACAACTTTTTCGTGTTTTTCATCATAAAAAAGTGCCTTTGCTTTGCTTCTCACAAGGCAGTTTTTAAGTTCTGCGGCGGTAAACCCTTTATCAAGCGGAACCGCCACGCCTCCTCCGCATACAATCGAAAGAAATGCACAAAACCATGGATAGCTGTTGTCTCCGATTATGGCAATTCTCTCTCCCATAATGCCGTCGCAATGAAGCCCCGTTCCGATGCATCTGACTTCGCTGAGCAGCTCAAAAAAAGATATTTTTCTGATTTTGCCCTTTTCTTTAATCATAAATGCCTTCTCGCCCGGAAATTTCTCCACAACAAGATTCAGCATTTCCTTGAGGTTTCCCCCTTTGTTTATATAACACTTTTTGCTTTGCATTTTCTCGTATCCTTTCAAAACGAAACCTAGTATTAAATACTAGGTTTTTTGTTATTATATATCAGATAGCCTATCAAGTCAACTCTGTTAATCTTTTTTAGTGCTTTCTTCACCAAATCTTCGTTTTCCTTTTTGTGATAGTGCATGAGTGCCCGCTGCATTTTCTTTTCTTCCATATCCTTTGCGACGTAAACCGGTTTCATGGTGAACGGGTCAAGCCCCGTATGGTACATGCAGGTTGCAAGGGTTCCCGGCGTCGGATAAAAATCCTGCACCTGATCCGGTATGAAACCATATTCTTTGAGAAATACCGCAAGCTCCGCCGCTTCGCGAAGCCCGCATCCCGGGTGAGACGATATCAGATATGGTATCAGATATTGTTTAAGCCCCAGTCTTTTATTCATCTCTTTATATTTTCTGTCAAAATCGAGAAAAATATTCGCGTCCGGCTTTCTCATATAGTAGAGGACCTTCGATGATGCATGCTCCGGTGCAACCTTTAGCGTTCCGCTCACATGGTATTTGCAAAGTTCTTCAATGAATTCATCCGCCTTCGGATCTGCCATAAGGTAATCGTATCGGATTCCCGAGCGGATAAAAACTTTTTTTACGCCGTCTATTCCTCGAACCGCCCTTAGAACATCCAAATAGTCGCTGTGGTCAACTTTCATGTTTCTGCACACATTCGGATACAAACAGTCCTTGTTCGGGCATACGCCGCGCACAAGCTGTTTTTCACAAGCCGGAAACCGGAAGTTTGCGGTAGGGCCTCCCACATCGTGGATATACCCTTTAAAATCCTTCTTATGCGTCAAAGCCTCAGCTTCGCGTACGATTGCATCCTTGCTACGGCTTCTGACCTGCCTGCCTTGATGATAAGTAATGGCACAGAAGCTGCAGCCCCCGAAGCAGCCGCGTGAGCTTACGATGCTGAATTTAATCTCTTTGAAAGCGGGTATTCCGCCCAAAGCATCATAAGTCGGATGCCACTCATTCTCGAAGGGAAGTGCGTAGATATCATCCAGTTCCTCTCTTTCGAGCGGCGGCTGTGGCGGGTTCTGAACCACATAAACCGTGTCCGCGTATTTTTCTGCCATGGTTTTCGCCGAAATCGAATCTTGATTTCGGTACTGCAGGGCAAAACTCTCAGCATAAGCCTTCTTGCTTGTGCTGATTTCATCGAAGGACGGAAGGATTACCGCCTCTTCCATGCCCGGCAAATCAAGATTCTTTGCACGGTAGCAAGTGCCGCGTATCCAGGTGATGTCTCTTGCATCAATCCCACTGTCCAAGGCTTCAGCAATCTCGAGAACTGCCCGCTCTCCCATTCCGTAAATAAGCAGATCCGCTTTCGAATCAAGCAGCACGGAACGACGCACCTTGTCACTCCAGTAATCGTAGTGGCCGAATCTGCGAAGGCTTGCTTCGAGTCCGCCGATGATGACCGGCACATCCTTATAGGCTTCTTTCGCCCTGTTTGCGTAGACGATTACAGCACGGTCCGGTCGAAGTCCTGCTTTGCCTCCCGGTGCATATTCGTCGGTTTTGCGCCTGTGCTTAAACACCGAGTAGTTGTTCACCATGGAATCAACCACGCCGCTGTTGATCAGAAACCCGAGACGCGGTTTTCCGAATATGCGAAAATCCTCAGCCGACTTGTAGTTCGGCTGAGGTAAAATCGCAACTTTATATCCGTATTGTTCAAGCAGTCTGCCGATGATGGCAGTGCCGAAAGAATGATGGTCAACATAGGCATCGCCCGTAACCAGCACAAAGTCCGGCTGCTGCCACCCTCTTTCTTTCATTTCTTTTTCGTTGATTGGTAAAAAACTCATCGTTGTCCTTTGTCGTAAGGGATTCCTTCTGCTTTCGGAACTCTGGAACTCTTGGAAGTGAATGCCAAAACAATCAGAGTAATCACATAAGGCAGCATTCTGTAAACATACGGGCTGATTCCGATTTCCGCGAGCATGTATACACCGTCTCCGTTGATGTCAAGGGAACCGTAGATTGCGGCAATGCACTTAAACAGTCCAAAAAGGATGCTTCCGAGTGCAATGTTCAGCGGTGTCCAGTTGCCGAAAATCATAACTGCGAGTGCAAGGAAACCATAGCCTGCAACTTCGCCTGTCGATGTGCAGTTTGCAGTCGTCATCGAATATACATATCCGCCCACGCCTGCAAGGAATCCGGAAAGACCTACTCCCAGGTATCTCATCTTATATACATTAATTCCGAGCGAATCCGCCGCCTGCGGATTTTCACCGCAGGAACGAAGTCTCATTCCTGTCTTTGTCTTGTAAAGGAAAATCGAAACTGCTACGAAAATAAGTATGCACACATAGGTACTCGGATAAACTTTGTTGATAAACAGGTCAATCAAAGCACCCCAGCTGTAATCCTTCGGAAGTCCGAAAGTCGAAGGGCGAACCATGAACCAGCCTGCTGCGCTTCCCGTTGCCATTCCCAAAGTGTTCTGCTGTGCAATCATGTAAATGAAGAACAGTACAACCGCAGGTGCGAGCATATTCAGTGCCGTACCGCCGATGGTCTGGTCAGCTCTCAGGTTAATCGCAGAAAACGCAAGGAGCATCGAAAATCCTACCCCGCAGATACCTGTCAAAAGCATTGCCAGAATCATAACCAGCTGCCCCTGATCTGCGGTGAATCCCATGCCTTGGAACATTCTTATAAAAATTACACCCATAAATGCCCCGAATATCATAATACCTTCGAGAGCGAGGTTGATAACACCCGAACGTTCCGCACATACGCCTGCCAAAGCAACAATCATAAGAGGTACTGCATAAAGCATTGTCTGCTGAATCAAAAATACCATTATTTGTTACCTCCTTCCGCTGCTTCTTTCTTTTTCTTCCTGCCGTTAAGAATCATCTTGAAGATGAGTGCAAATGCAGAAAGATATACGATTGTAGCAATAATAATATCTGCTATGTATTCGTTATATGCCGTCATGTACTTGAGCTGTATTCCCGCAACATTGAGCATTGACATGAAAATACCTGTAAATACAACGCCAATCGGATGATTTACGGCAAGCAGTGCAACCGGGATGCCGTTGAACCCGTCAGCCGGAAGCGACATGTAGGTGGACCAGTAAAATTCCGTGTTTCCGGAAAGGAAGTAAAGACTTCCTGCTGCAGAGGCAAGTGCCCCTGCGATTACCATGGATAAGATGATATTCTTCTTATCGTTGATTCCGGCATACTTGGCAGCATGTCTGTTAAGACCGCACGCCCGGAGTTCGTATCCGAAAGTAGTCTTTGTCATTACAACCCACATAAGAACCGCAATGATGCATGCAATCCAGAATCCGCCGTTTGCCTGTGAACCCGGGAAAAGGACATCCATGCCAAGCTTAGGTGTCGAAATTCCAAGATTCTTAAGCGGAATGGTGTATCCAATCTTACCGGCCTCTCCGGCATTTTTAAATACATCATGTGCATCAAACCACCATGTTACAAGGTTTGCTGCAATCCAGTTTGTCATGATGCATGTGATTACTTCATTAATATTAAGGAAGGCTTTAAAGAGTCCCGGGATTGCTCCCCAAAGAGCTCCGAGTACAATTCCCGTAAGAAATGCACATGCCCAGGCAAGACCTGCAGGGCACCCGCTTGTCCCCATCCAAATCGCCACGGAAATGCTTCCCATCGTACCCATCAGGTACTGCCCTGCGGCACCGATATTGAAAAGCCCCGTTTTAAACGCCACTGCAACGGAAAGACCTGTCAAAATAAGCGGTGTCGCACGGAAAAGCATGTTTCCCAGATTGATAGGGTTAAAGCCGAATGTCAACTGACCCTCCACTCTTCCGGTACTGAACACCCCAAGGAATACAAGACGAATGCCGTCCCATATGCCTTTCATGGAAATATTGTCTTTTGCAAGGCCTACGATAATAATTACAATCATTCCGACCGCAAGTCCGATTAAAATCGAAATCAAAGAGGCATAAACAGATTTCGCGCCGTCGGATTTATACCATTTTACTTTCCCGCTTTCGGGTTCTAATCTAGGCATTCTGTTCTACCTCCTTTCCCTGACGTTTTGCGCCCGACATGTACAGACCGAGTTCTTCAGGAGTCGTTTCTTTCGGATTGAGTTCTGCAACAAGTTCGCCTTCATAGATAACGAGAATTCTGTCCGAAAGTCCGAGAACCTCGTCAAGTTCAAGTGACACAAGCAGAATTGCTTTTCCGTCATCTCTTTCCTGCACAAGCTGTTTGTGGATATGCTCGATAGCACCGACATCCAGGCCTCTTGTAGGCTGTACGGCAACAACCAAAGGTTCGTTTCTGTCGAGTTCCCTTGCAATAATCGCCTTCTGCTGATTACCGCCGGACATGGAACGCGCAATCGTAATCGCACCCTGACCCGAACGCACGTCGTATTCTTCAATGAGCCTGTCCGCATATTTGCGTACTTCGTCGAAACGGATGAATCCATGATTTTGGAACTGTGGCTCTTTGTATTTCTGAAGCACCAAATTCTGCTCAAGCGTATATCCGAGAACAAGCCCGTGCTTATGTCTGTCTTCCGGGATATGAGACATTCCGGCTCTGCTTCTCTTTCTGATGGAAGCACCGGAAATATCCGTTCCGCAAAGAGTAATCCTGCCTGCCGATGCTTTTTCAAGTCCCGTAAGTCCGTAAACAAGTTCTGTCTGCCCGTTTCCGTCGATTCCGGCAATGCATACGATTTCGCCTTTTCGCACATCAAACGAAACATTCTTCACGGCATCATTTTTGTGAATCCTGGAAGGCACGGTAAGTCCCTCCACCTCCAAAACAACCTCGCCCGGTTTTGATTCGTCTTTGTCGATTTCAAGCTGTACCGGTCTTCCTACCATCATGTTGGAAAGTTCCTGTTTGTTTGTGTCCTTGGTATTAACCGTGCCGATGCACTTTCCTTTGCGAAGAACCGTTACCCTGTCGGATACAGCCATGATTTCATTCAATTTATGTGAGATAAACAAGATGGATTTGCCTTCTTTTGCAAAACCTCTCATAATTTCCATAAGTTCATCGATCTCCTGAGGGGTCAGAACCGCCGTCGGTTCGTCGAAGATCAGGATTTCGTTTTCTCTGTACAGCATTTTGAGAATTTCAACTCTCTGCTGCATGCCAACGGTAATATCCTCTACCTTGGCATCTACGTCAACCTTCAGACCGTAACGCTCCGAAAGTTCCATAACCTTTTCTCTTGCTTCTTTTTTCTTAAGGAATCCCATTTTATCCGTTGTTTCGGCACCCAGAATAATATTATCGAGCACGGTAAACACATCGACCAGTTTAAAATGCTGATGCACCATTCCGATTCCAAGTGCGGTTGCATCATTCGGGTCGTTGATTTCCACAATTTCTCCGTTCTTTCTGATTTCACCTTCTTCAGGTTGATAAAGTCCGAACAAAACGCTCATAAGCGTTGATTTGCCTGCTCCGTTTTCTCCCAACAGAGCGTGAATTTCTCCCTTCTTAAGCTGAAGGGTAATATCATCGTTTGCCACAATTCCCGGGAATTCTTTCCTTATGTGGTTCATTTCAATTATATACTCAGACATGTTGCTTCCTTCTCCTCGATAAAAACAAAGGGGGAAAGAATTTTCCCCCTCCATTATTTCGGTTTTAATCCATTAACCCGTAAACTATTTTACGAATTTAATGTTTTCAAGACCTGCTTTGCTTGGGTCAGCCATTTCTCCGTCGTTATCAATAACGATTTCGCCGGAAACCACCTTATCATAAAGATCCTGGTATTCTTCAACTGTCCAGTTTTCGAACTGCCAAGTATCAGTAGGGATACCTACTGCGTTGTCCTTAGCACCGAGAACCAGTGAACCGCCGTATACAGCTCCACCGTCATAGAACTTAGTGATAGCATCGATTACGGACTTAGCAAGGTCCTTCATAGCGGAAGTGATAACTGCATCGGACTGACCGGACTGGTCAACGTCCACGCCTACAAGTTTGCCTTCTGCAGCCTGTGCAGCAGCATCTCCGGAGTTGAACATGGAACCGCCTGCTACGAAGATAACTTCTGTGCCTGCATTGTACCATCCGGATAACATAGCCTGAAGGTCAGGAGAAGCGGTGTAGCTTGCGCCGTGTTCCCAGGAATATCTCATTTCAACAGTTTCACCCTTAGCTGCAGCAGCATCGTTAGCGCCCTGTGCGAATCCGTATCCGTACTTAACGCATGCAGGGTTTGTTCCACCGCCACCGCCGGAGTATCCTAACTTCGTGTAGCCTTCCATTACTGTTGCATAACCTGCAAAGTAACCAGCCTGTTCTTCCTGATAGGAAACGCCAACAAGGTTATCCATTCCCATATCCCATCCATCGATGAAGATGAACTGTACATCAGGGTACTGAGGAGCTACTTTTTCTAAAGCTGTTGCCTGTAAGAATCCAGGAGTTACGAGAACTTCTGCACCTGCTTCGCAAGCGTCTGTCATAGCTTTGATTCTGTCTTCGTCAGTTGCGTTGGAAGCATTACCCGGCTGATAGTACTTGTATGACAAACCGTTGTCGGAAGCATACTTCTTAACGCCGTTCCAAGTGAACTGGTTGAAAGAACCGTCCTTTAACTGTCCAACGTCTGTTACCATTGCGATCTGATATGTACCGTCTTCAGATTCGTAGTTATCAGAGATGGAATCGTAGTCTACTGCGCCCGTAGTAGTATTTTCATTGCCGCAAGCAGCAAATGTGAATACCATTACTAACATAAGCAATACTGTTAATAACTTTTTCATTTGTTCCCTCCTAAATGAAATTAAGAATATATTACATTCATATTATAATACATTAAGAAGAAAAGTAAAAGTTATTTTTTGCATATTCTTTGCACATTCCCCTTTTTTGTTATTTTTTTGTTAAGTCTATGCGTTTTCGGGGCTTAATCCTTAAACATCTGCACCCAATAGGTGGTTCCGTCTGCGGATTTTGCATATCCGACACCGATTTTCGTGTAGTCGGACTTGAGAATGTTGGCTCTGTGTCCGGACGAATTCATCCAGCTGTCCATCACGGACTCAGCCGTCTTTTGCCCTTTTGCAATATTTTCTCCGGCGGTCTTATAGGAAACGCCGTATGTCTTCATCATGTCAAACGCCGAGCCGTATGTCGGTGAAGTGTGCGAGAAATATGCGTTTTTTGCCATATCCTCTGCCTTCAGCTGTGCCAGTTTGGCAAGCTGACTGTCTAAAAAAAGTGAAGAAAGACCGTTTGCTTTTCTTTCTTTGTTCACAAGATTTACGACCTGACCCGTCATGCTTCCCTGCTGAACGCTTTCCGAAGCAGAATTATTGTCAATTGGCACCTTCTCCTGTATCGGATTACATTCGGATGCATATCCAAGCCCTGTTGCACTGACGAGCATGCTCGCTGCGATGAGCATAGTAAATAGTTTCTTTTTCATAGTAATTACCTCCCTGCAAAAAACTATAAACTATCCTCCGGATCGTATCTACCCCTCAAAATATGGCGGTCCTGCCACTATTTGCAGAAGAATTCCTCCGTAAATTTCTTCACTATGGCCGCTGTAAGCCCCCAGATTATCCTGTCCTCATACCGGTATATCGCGATGGATTTGTGACCGACTCTCCACTTGTAGTCACTGCGGATTCCAAACTGTTCATAAGGAAAATCTCTGACATCCTGAATCACATCGTACTCGTACAAGTACGGCTCATTTTCGACAAAGAAGCGGACAGGCACCGTAAAGACTTCCGCCACCTCCCCTTCGTTTATCCGCATTTCCGACAGCTTTTCTTCAGGGACAAAGCCCGCAAGGGAGTGCATGGCAATGGATGTGAGCTCGTACTGCGTCGCATACTCTCCCAGCAGTTCTATCTGCGTAAGTCCGATTTCCTCCTCTGTTTCTCTAAGGACGCATTCTTCCAGGCTTTCCCCCGGTTCGACTTTGCCTCCCGGAAAACAAATGTCGCCCGGCTGCTTGATTCCCGCAGCACGCTTTTCAAATACGAAATGCAGTCCGTCTTCTTTTTCCGTCAGCAAAATGATGACCGCAAATTCTCTCATGATTTCAAGCGTAACCGGGGTTCTGCCCCGGATTATATTCTTTATCTCATCAATTTTCATTGTTTCTCTCCAAATATACAACAAGGCGATGGAAACCCATCGCCTGATATCTCTAAGCAAATTATTAATTTAAGATTTCGCAGCCTTCGAAATTAACGCCGATCATCTCTTCTTTCTCAGCACTGAGACTTACAACGAAGTTCATGCCGTAGTTTTTCGAAATGTCTTTGAGTCTGTCAACGAATTCAGGCAGGTCGCCCAATGTGAAGTCAGCATGCTTGAGAATGCTGTCGATGAAAATCGTTTCGATATCGTGATCGGAACTGATGATTCCATACAGGAAACCTATGTATTCGTCGCTGTTTGTTACGTGTTCAAAATCTTCCATACAGATTACTCTGATTCTGTACTTAAGATCATACATCAATCTATGATTCTTATTAATAAAAATAATACTTCCTTTGCTTGTTTCCACGGACTCGTTGGCAAGATCGATCATTTGTTTTGTCTTTCCGCTTCCTTTATGTCCCACTAATAATTTAACCATGATAACCGCCTCCTAAATCTTTTTGCTTATACTTTTGGTATTTCGTTTATTATACACTACTTTTGGATGGCTTTCAACCTTTATTTCATTCTGCCTGCCGTTTAAAAATATCCATTTTTTCGATACGGTCAAAAGCCTCCCTAAGCTCCGAAACATCGACGGTACATGCAATCCGAAGGAAGCCCTCGCCGCATCTGCCGAATCCGTTTCCCGGAATCATGACAACATGTGCTTTCTCAAAGATTTCCCTGGCTGCTTCCACGGAAGAAAGTCCGGTGTCCTTTATATTGATAAAAAGGTAAAAACTCCCCATCGGCGGATAAATTACATGCATGTTCGGGATTTGGTTGATTCTTTCCGCGGCGTAATAAACCCTTTCCCTGAAGGTCTCTATAAGCTGCGGCTGCACTTCCCCTCTGCACCGGAGTGCCTTGAGTGCCGCTCGCTGTGAGACGGAAGGTGCCGAGTAAACCAGGTTTTCATTTATGTTTTTTATCGTATTTACAATATGCGGCGGGGCAATAACCATTCCCAGACGCCACCCTGTCATTACGAAATTCTTTGAAAAGCTGTTAATCGTAATGGTTCTTTCCCTCATTCCTTCGAGCGAAGAAAACGGAATAAATTTCTGTGCAAAGCTGTAGATGGTATATATTTCATCGCTGATAACGACCAGGTCGTGTTTTTCTGCCACCTTTGCGATTTTGCTCATCGTATCCGGGCTCAGGCAGCTTCCGGTAGGATTGTTCGGCGAATTGATGATGATTGCCTTCGTTCTCGGTGTAATACAGTTTTCAAGACGGTCAGGGTCAATCTGCCAGTGTTCTTCTTCAAAAGTCTCGAGTTCGACAATCTTTCCGCGTGCAAGTTCTATCTGCGTCTTGTATATGGTAAAATACGGTGCCGGTACGATAACCTCGTCACCGTCATCAAGAATTGCTTCCAGCGCAAGGTACATAGCGATGCAGCCTGAGGCCGTAACCATGATTTCCTCGTCGGGCACCTGTATGCCAAACTCCTCTTTGTAATACTTCGCAATCTCCTCGCGAAGTTCCTTATATCCTCTGCAGTCGGTATACTTGGTGTATCCGGCCTTTGCATCCTCAAATGCCTGCTCTATAATCGGCAGGGGGGTAATGATATCCGGGTCGCCGAGGCTCAGATTAATGACATCGTCGTAATTTCCCGCAAGCCCGGTTACCTGCCCCATAACCGTTTCCGTATCAACGCAATAGCGTTTTGACAAAAATCTTTTTTCCATATTGTCACCTTCTTAAACCATTTCCGCCAGCTCGTAAATCAATCTTTCCGTCTTTTCCCATCCCAGGCAAGGGTCCGTAATGGATTTTCCGTATACGGTTCCGTCCACCGGCTGGCATCCGTCTTCCAGATAGCTTTCCACCATTACACCTTTCACCATCTTGCCGATGTCCTCGCTGAAGCGTTTTGAATGTAAAACTTCCTTACAGATTCTTATCTGCTCAAGATACTGTTTGCCTGAGTTTGCATGGTTTGCGTCGATCATAATCGCCGGGTTCTTAAGGTCATGCTCCCGGTACATATCGCATACGATTCTCAAATCCTCGTAATGATAGTTCGGAATCGACTGCCCGCGCTTGTTCATATAGCCTCTGAGAATTGCATGCGCGTACGGATTGCCGTGGCTGGCAACTTCCCAGTTTCTGTAGATAAAAGTGTGTCCGCTCTGCGCCGCAACGAGAGAATTCATGAGGACCGAAAGATCTCCCCCTGTCGGATTCTTCATGCCGACTGCGATGTCCAGTCCGCTTGCCGTCAGGCGATGGAACTGGTTTTCCACTGATCGCGCACCGATCGCAACATAGCACAAAATATCACTTAAGTATCTGTAATTTTCCGGGTACAAAAGCTCGTCCGCACAGAAGAAATCCGTTTCCTTCATCGTCCGTATGTAGGTCTCACGAATCGTGATAATTCCCTTGAGCATGTCGTCCCCGAGAAGCGGATCCGGCTGGTGGAGCATGCCCTTGTAGCCTTTGCCCGTCGTTCTCGGTTTGCTCGTGTAAACTCTTGGAATTATGCAGATTTTGTCCTTCACCTTGTCCTGTACTTTTCGCAGTCTCAGAAGGTAGTCCAGCACAGCTTCCTCGTTGTCTGCCGAACATGGCCCGATTACCATCAAAAGCCTGTCGTCACTGCCGTCCAGAATTGCCTTAATTTCCTTGTCGCAGACCTCTCTCTTTGCTTTGTATTCTTCACTGATTGGAAACATTTCTTTGATATCCTTTGGAATCGGAAGTTTCCGTTTGAAATCCATATTCATTTTGCATTCCCCCTTGTGTGTTTATTTTTCCGGCTTTTCCTTGTCAAACAGCTTTCTGCGTGCCGTCGAACGCCTCATCATGTCCTTAATTCCTTCTTTGTCCGCTTCCATCAGCATTCGCTCCAGCTTGGAAATTTCCATTGTAAAAAGCTTGAGCTGATGCAGCAGAGCGTCTTTGTTCAGCAAAAACAGTTCGCTCCAAAGCGTTTCGTCAATGCGTGCGATCCGCGTCAGGTCACGGAACGAGTCCCCCGTGTAATCCTCAACTTTTTCCATGTGATTGCAGGTCATCAGCGACATTGCGATGCCGTGCGTAAGCTGAGAAACGAATCCGATCATCTCATCGTGATCGTACGGGGAAAGCTCGGAAATCCTTGCAAATCCAAGAATCTCACCAATCTGCCTGCAGACATCTTTTCCCTCTTCCGTATTTTTTTCGGTCGGCACGACGATGTAGTTTGCCTCATAGAAAATCTTCTCGTTGCTGTTTTGAATCCCGAGTTTTTCGCAGCCTGCCATCGGATGTGCCGCAATGTATTCGCAGTCCTCACGCAGCATCTTTTGGATGTCGTCAACGATGCAGCCCTTTACACCGGTTACATCCGTGATGAAAACGCCCGGTTTGAAATATTTCTGGTTTTCTGCAATCCATTCTTTGAAAATATGCGGATAAAGTGCGAAAATCACCAAATCCGCTTTCCCTATCATTTCCGGATCGGGCGTCGTCGCTCCTTCCGCTATGATGTAATTGTCAAGGGCGTATTGAATGGTATCGGGATTGCTGTCAATCGCACAAAGGTCAAAGCCATTTTTGGCAAAACCTTTTGCGTAACTTCCTCCGATCAGTCCAAGCCCTACGATTAAAATATTTGTACTGTGATCAATTCTCAATTCTCTCTACCTCAATTCCCAGAGAAGCAAGTTTTTCAAAGAAGTCCGGAAAGCTCTTGCTCACCGCTTCCGCACCGTCGATTATGCCCCCGGTCTGCGTCAGAAGGACCGCCTCGGACATCACGATTCTGTGATCGTTGTGTCCGTCAAGGCATTTCGCGGGTTTTTGCAGACCACGGCCGCTGATGAAAACTTCATTTTCGCGAACTTCCGCAGTCACGCCGAATTTTTGAAGTTCTGCCGCCATCGCTTCTCCTCTGTTGCTCTCTTTTATTCTTAACCGACTTGTTCCGGTAAACTTTCCGCCGTGTTTCGCCGCTGCCGCCGCAAAGAGCACCGGTCCCAGATCCGGGCAGTCGGAAAGATCGATCTCCGCACCCGGTTTTTTCAATTTTTCGAACAGTTCTTCGTATCTGCGGTCACCCTGAAGGCTGTCCTTTCTTAAATTTTCGATTTTTACCTGCCCGCCAAGCAGATTCAGTGCCGCAAAAAACGCCGCGTTCGAGTAATCTCCCTCTACAAGAACCTCGCCTGCCCGATAGTGCTGATTTCCTTTTATATATAAAACATTTTCCTCCTGCCAGCCTGCCTCGACTCCGAACAGCTTCAGTGCCGAAAGCGTCATGTCGATGTAGGAGCGGCTTTCCACCGGAGGGCGGAGAACCATGCGGCTGTCACCGTCAAGAAGCGGAAGCGCAAACAAAAGCCCCGTTACGAACTGGCTGGAGACGTTTCCGTCCAGTTTAAAATCTCCACTTTGGAGATTTCCGCAGATTCTGATTTCCCGCTCCGTTTTGCGAAAAGTGATTCCTCGCTGCCGGAAAAGTTCTTCGTATACACTAAGCGGGCGCTCCAGCAGTCTCCTGCTTCCGGTCAGCACCGTTTCCTTTCCAGTCAGAAGTGCAATCGGTATAAAAAAACGAAGAGTACTCCCACTTTCTCTGCAGTTCAGCTGCCCCGGTGCTGCCGCCTTGCGAATGTCGATTCCCGATACTCTGACGATGTCTCCTTCTTTATCACATTTCACGCCAAGGGCTCTGAGGCAGTCCATCGTAGCCTGCATATCCTCCGATTCGGAAATGCCGTGCACGACGCATTCCCCATCGGAAAGGCCGGCGCAGATCAGCAGACGGTGCGCCATGCTCTTTGACGGAGGTGCACAAACCGTTCCACGGGCAATTCCTTTCTCGATTTTTATCTTCATTCTTTCCTCCCGAGCAATTCATGCAGATAATCCAATGCTTCAAGGTATCCGTCGGTTCCGTGTCCCATGACGGTAAAGCAGCATGCCTTGCGGATATAGCTTACCTGTCTGAAATCTTCGCGTTTGGATACATCCGAAATATGAACCTCCGCCGTCGGTATCCGCACCGCATTCACCGCATCAAGGAGTGCTACGCTTGTATGCGTATATGCTCCCGGATTGATGACGATTCCGTCTGCCTTCTCCCAATACGCCTGCTGTATTCGGTCAACCAGCGCGCCTTCGTGGTTCGACTGGTAAAACTCACATTCCAGGTCCTCAAAATTCGCACGGCAATAGTCCGTTATCTTGGCAATCAGCATGTCATAAGTCTCGATTCCGTACTTGTCCGGCTCTCTGATTCCGAGCATATTCAGATTCGGGCCGTTAATTACAATTATCTTCATATTCCTACCTCAAAAAATCCGTTCCGAAGCGTACTGCAAGAAGGTCGCAGATCGTCAATGCCGTTACCGCATCCACAACCGCTCTTGCCCTGTGGACCACTGCCGGATCATGCCTTCCCCGCAATTCCAGTTCGGTGTTTTCCTTTGTGGAAAGATCCACGGTTTCCTGTTTTTTGAAAATGGAGGGAGTCGGTTTTACGACAGTCCGGAAAAGAACCGGCATCCCGTTCGTGATTCCTCCGTTGATTCCACCGTTGTTGTTTGTTTCTGTCACAACCTTGCCGTTTTCATAGCGGAACGCATCATTCGCCTCGGATCCTCTCATCTTTGCAAAATCAAATCCCATGCCGAATTCAATTCCTTTCACGGCGGGAATCGAAAAAACAGCATGCGCGAGCATTCCTTCCACGGTGTCAAACCAAGGCTCTCCGATGCCTTCCGGAAGTCCGATAACCGCAGTTTCCAAGATTCCGCCCACGCTGTCGCCATCTGCCGCAGCGCGTTCGATCTCAAGCCTTATAGCTTCCGCAGCCTTTTCGTCCAGCACCGGAAAACGCACCCCGGCAAGCTTCTTGATATCGTCAATCGCTGCTTTCTCGTCAAAATGTCTATCGCAGACACCGTGACAGTTTAAAATATGAGTGCCGATGTATATGCCCTTATCTTCAAGGGCCTTCGCAGTCAAAGCCCCGGCAGCAACCAGTGCCGCAGTGATTCTTCCCGAAAAATGCCCGCCTCCGCGATAATCTTCGTATCCGCCATACTTGCAATGCCCGGTGTAGTCGGCATGCGACGGTCTCGGAAAATGCATCCTGCTGCCGTAATCCTCACTCTTGGTATTTTTATTTTCGATAAGGAGGGTGAGCGGCGTTCCCGTCGAGTATCCCCGGAATACTCCACTGATAAATTTAACTTCGTCCTCTTCCTGCCGCGCTGTGGAAATTTTTCCGTAGGCTTTCCTGAGATTCATTTTTTCGCGGATATATTCCTCATCAATGGGAATCCCCGGTGAAAGGCCGTCTATGACAGCGCCTACAGCCTTGCCGTGGCTCTCGCCGAAAAGCGTTATCGTAACGGCATTTCCGAATGTGTTCTTCATATGAATACCTCCTTATAGAGTTTTTCCAGTTCTTCTTTCGTGCATTTTGCAAACCGGAAGCTGCCCGGCTCATCGACCTGTACGGTAGAAACGGAGTTTCCTTCCGCTTTTTTGTCATGCATCGCAGCTGCAATCACCCTGTCCGCACCTGCATTACAGGATACCGGAAGATCCGCCTTTCGGAACATGTCAATCAGTCTTTCCCGCACCGCTTCGCTGCACATAGGAAGTATTCCGAGTGCAACCGCTTCTCCGTGGAGAAAATCGGTGCAGCTTTCGATTCCGTGTCCCAAGGTATGTCCGAAATTCAGCACCTTTCGAAGCCCTGCTTCCTTTTCGTCTTTTTCGACCACATCAATCTTTATTCTCAGTGCTGCTTCAATAACAGATTCCAGATTTTCTGTGCCGATTCCCTCTGCCTCGATTTTCTCAAAGAGCGAGACATCGGAAGTCGCTGCCATCTTGATGATTTCCGCTGCTCCGCACGCAAACTGTCTTTTGTCCAAAGTTTCAAGAAGCTGCGGATCAATCAGCACACCTTTGGGCTGGTGAAAGGCTCCGACGATATTTTTGATTCCTTTAAAGTCGATTGCCGTCTTTCCGCCCACTGAAGAATCCACCTGCGAAAGCAATGTCGTCGGTATATTGTAAAAGTCGATTCCCCTCATGTAGCAGGCTGCGGCAAATCCCGCGAGATCTCCAACGACTCCTCCGCCAACCGCCGCTACGCAGTCTTTTCTCGTAAAGCCCTCAATGAGCATATGGCTCAATATGTCCTGCAGAATATCGAAATTCTTCGACGCTTCGCCTTGTGGAATCAAGTGTATACAGCCACTGCGGCACTGCTCCAGAAGCTCGTTCGCATACTGCGGCGGAACGCCGTCATCCGTCACAATCATCACCTTGCGGCCTTCGTTTTTCAATCCGAACGCTTCCCCGGCGCATTTCAGCGCGCCGCGCTCAAGTGTTATATCATAGCTGTCCTGCCCAAGATTTACAGGTATTATCATTTATTTTTCCTCCTTGCAGCAGTCGTTAAGATTATTGTAAGAACCCACGATTTTTATTTTGTCGCAGCAATGCTTCATTTCCTCAATGCATGCCTTGCCTTCTTCGCCGTAAATATCGCCTTCCGCCTCAACATAGAAGTAGTACTGCCACAGAAGTTCCTTCATCGGTCTTGAGCGCAAGGTCCTCATGTTAAATCCGTGCCTTCCTATGATGCTGAGTGCCTCGGCAAGCGAGCCTGCTTCGTTTCTTGCCGTAAACAGCAGCGAGAAAAACTGCTTTCCTGCGCGGTCCTCGGCACGGCTGTCAACTCTCGAAAAAACAGCAAACCGCGTCGTGTTGCTTCTGTCATCGTTTATGCTCCTTGCAATTACGGAAAGACCGGTTCTCTCCGCCGTCTCCGCGCTCGCAATTGCCGCGATGCTCTTGTCCTTTTGTTCTTTGACATATTCTGCCGCGAGTGCGGTATTGGAATATTCCATTTCCTTCAGCCCATGTTCTTTAATGAACAGACTGCACTGCGACAGTGCCTGCGGATGTGTCACCACGGTTTTTACATCTTCAATCCGCGTTCCTTCCAAACCCAAAAGATCATGAGTCACCGCCAAATCGTACATGCCATTGACAAAAAGCGTCCCGAAAAACATCAAATCGTTTACCTGATCGACATCTCCCGCAAAACTGTTTTCTACAGGCAGAACCGCACAGTCACACGCTCCTTTTTCCACAGCTTCATAGGCTTTCTTGAAGCTTCCGAAGGCAGTCAGCCTGGATGTCGGAAAAATTCTGCCCGCCGCAATGTGTGCGAATGCGCCCTCGGTTCCGCAATACGCAACCGAAAGTCCTTCCATGAGCCTGCTTTGATAACTGCGCGAAAGCTCCATCACTTTCTTTTGAAAATTGTAATAATAGGACTGGATTTCAGGGTCGCTTATCCGTGCTGCCCCGTTTCTGAGCACCTCTTCCTCTCTCTTTGCGTCGTAAATCGGAAGACTGTTTGCCTTCTTGTATGCGGCGACCTGCGAAGCAAGCTGCATCCGCTTTTCGAAAAGTTTCGCCATTTCATCGTCCGTGCAAGTAATATCCGTTCTTATTTCTTTGATGTCCCTAATCATGCCTTACCTCATCTGTACTTTGTATAGTTTTGCAAATTCTCCGTCCGCGGCAAGCAGTTCCTGCTGCGTCCCTTCTTCCTGAATTCTTCCGTCTTCAATCACAACCACTCTGTCCGCATTTCGGATTGTCGCCAGTCTGTGTGCAATCATGAGCGTTGTCCTTCCTTCGGAAAGCTCGTCGAATGCCTTTTGAATATGCGATTCCGTAACGCTGTCGAGTGCGGAAGTCGCCTCGTCCAAAATTAAAATCGGAGGATTCTTCAGGAATATTCTGGCGATGGAGATTCTTTGTTTCTGACCGCCCGAAAGAAGCGCGCCCCTCTCGCCGACATAAGTATCAAATTCATCCTGCATTTTCATGATGTCGTCATAGATTTCGGCTTTTTTCGCAGCCTCGATAACTTCTTCGTAAGTCGCCGACGGTTTGCCGTAGCGTATATTTTCGTAAATCGTGTCCGCAAACAAAAATACATCCTGCTGCACGATTCCGATATTCCTTCTGAGTGAACTTTTGGTGATCTTTCGTATGTCGATTCCGTCGATTAAAATGCTTCCTTCCTCGACATCATAGAACCTTGGTATCAGCTGGCAAAGAGTACTTTTGCCGCCGCCTGACTGCCCGACGATTGCAACGCTCTGTCCCGCATCTATTTTGAGCGATATGCCGTGAAGCACATCTGTATCTTTCTTATATCCGAATGCTACATTTTCAAGAACGATTTCGCCCTTTACCGATGTAAGCGTAACCGCATCTTCGGCCTCTTTGATACTTGGTTTTATTCTCATAACCTCTGCGAAGCGTCTAAGTCCCGCAAGTCCGTTCGTAAAGATTTCCGCCAGCGTCGCAAGCTTGCGGACCGGAGTCACAAATGCGGTAATGTAAAGTGTAAATGTAATCAGGTCGATATAGTTCAGGCTGCCCTTCATGATGAGCCAGCCGCCTGCCGTAATTACAGCAATCTGCAGGAAACATATGAAAAATTCCATTGAGGCATTAAACCTGCCCATTGCCTTGTAATATCCTTTTTTGGAGCCTTTGTACATCTCGTTGGAACGGTCGAAACGCTCAAAGTCAACTTCGTGATTGTCAAAGGCTTTGGAGGTCTTCATTCCGGATAGCGTAGATTCGATGTCCGCATTGATATCCGCCATTTTTTTCTTTACGCGGACCGAGGAATCCATCATGTCCTTTCTGCACGCGATGACGATGAAAACGAAGATTGGCACGATGACAAGCACAATCAATGCAAGCCTGTATTCCACCGCAAACATTACCGCAAGAGCCCCAATTATGGTGATTGTCGAAATCAGCAGATCCTCCGGGCCGTGATGGGCGAGTTCGGTTATCTCAAAAAGGTCGCCTGTCAGCCTGTTCATGAGTTTTCCCGTCCTGTTTCTGTCAAAAAAGTCAAAATCCAGTTCCTGAAAATGCAAATACAAATCTCTTCTTATATCTGCCTCAACGCGTATGCCGAACTGGTGCCCCCAGTAGGTAATGATATAGTTCATAAATGCCCTTGCAACGAATGCCGCGGTTACAACTGCCATGACCGTAAAGAATGCCCGGTATGCCTTGTCCGGCAGAAGATCATACATCACATGCCTTGAAACAAGCGGGAACGCAACATCGATTGCTGCCACAACAAAAGCACAGCACATGTCCAAAATGAAGAGCTTCTTGTGTGCCGGAAAATACGATATAAAAATTCTGAAAAGCGATTTGTCGTAATTCTTTTCGTTTGTTTTCATCTCCAATAAACCTCATAAGGGCAGTCATAGAAGACTGCCCTGCTTTCGATTTTCAATAATAAAATTACAGATAAGCGATTGCCTCGATTTCAATCAAAGCATCTTTCGGAAGTTTTGCAACTTCCACCGCTGATCTTGACGGGAATTCGCCGCTGAAATATTCGGCATATACTGCGTTCATCTTTGCGAAATCTCCCATGTTGTCCATAAAGCATGTAGTCTTTATTATCTTGTCCAATCCGCTTCCTGCCTCCTCAAGAACCGCCTTGAGATTGCAAAAGACCTGTCTTGTCTGTTCTTCGATTCCTCCGGATACAATGTTTCCCGTTGCCGGGTCGATTGGAATCTGTCCGGATGTAATCACAAGATTTCCGAGTATATTTGCCTGTGCATAAGGACCGATTGCTGCCGGTGCCTTGTCGGTTGCTACGATTTTTCTCATTTTCTTCCCTCCCTAGTATATGTCTTATCTTAACCTATTTTTTGTTGTGATTCAATGGATTTTTTTATTTTTTTTGTGATGATTACATAACAAATAATATGTGCTGCCGTCGTAATTGCCCATGTAACCGGATAGGACGCATACACAAATTCAACATGATGAAACGCAGGCAACCGGCATACCGTCAAAATCCATATAATACGAAGCACGCAAGCTCCCAGAAGCGATACAATCATCGGCAGAATCGAATATCCGAGTCCTCGAATCATGCCCGTCATCGTATCCATGATGCCGCAGATGAAATACGGCACACAAATGAAAAGCATTCGTTTCAACCCTTCCCGTATCACAGGCGCGCTCTTTGAATAAATGCCAAGAAGCGGACTGCCGAATAAGTAGGTCAGATTTCCCACCGTGATTCCGGTCACTGCCGCACATGTTACCGCACAAATCAGAATTTTCTTCACGCGCTTGTACTTTCCCGCTCCGACATTCTGGCTCGTAAACGAAATTGCCGCCTGATAAAAGGCATTCATCGCAAAATATGTGAAATTTTCCAGGTTTGACGACGCCGCGCTCCCAGCCATTACGTATTTACCAAAACTGTTAATCGACGACTGTATAATGACATTTGAAAGAGCAAACAGCACTCCCTGAAACCCTGCCGGAAGACCGATCTGCAGGATAACCTTCAGTTTTTGTCGGTTGATACGCAAAAGCTTTGCTTTCAGTCGAAAAGCATCCGGCTCTTTGCTGAGGCAGCGCAGAACCAAGAACGCAGATAAGCACTGCGAAATCGAGGTTGCCGCTGCAACTCCTTCCACATCCATGTGCAGGGATATAACAAAAAACAGGTTCAGCCCCACATTCAGGACACCGGCAATTGCCAGATATATCAAAGGTCTTGCCGTGTCTCCTTTTGCGCGCAGCACCGCACTTCCAAAGTTATATATCATCATTGCCGGCATTCCAGCAAAATAAATCTGCATGTAGATTGTTGAAAGCGGCAGGATTTCATCCGGCGTAGCCATCATTGCCAGAACCGGTTTGGAAACCAGAATTCCGATTACCGCAAGCCCCGTGCCGCAGACAATGCTCAGCGCAATCGAGGTATGCACGGTCTGGCTGATATCCGCATCCCGCTTAGCTCCGTAATATCTTGCCGTCAGCACATTGGCTCCGATGGCAAGCCCCACGAAAAGATTTACCAAAAGGTTAATCAGCGACGATGTCGCACCCACGGCCGCCAGGGAATTATCTCCCGCAAAACGACCGATCACAATAATGTCCGCCGCATTAAACAAAAGCTGCAGAATGCTCGATCCCATCAGCGGGAACGAAAAGAGCAGCATCTTCTTCAGAACCGAGCCGTCGGTCATGTCAATCTCGTGCTTGTGCTTTTTTTCGTCCCCGATTTCTTCGTCTTCTATGTTTTCTTCCTCTATTATTTCCATTTCTCTAAATCTCTTTTTCCACCTTTTCAAGTTTTCCTATGTCATCTGCCCAATATCCCCATACTTCCTGAAGCAGTTTGCGTCCGGCGAACATCGCAGCCAGCGATGGGTCGAGAGCCGGTGCGATTTCCACGACATCAAATCCGATTACCGGAAGGTTCGTAAAAAGCTTTTCGAGTAAGGTCAGTGCCATTCTCGGCGTGAGACCGCCGAACTGCGGAGTGCCCGTTCCTGCCGCAAAACCCGGATCAAGGGCGTCAATATCAAATGTAATGTAAATCTTCTTGAATTTTTTCATTCTTTCGATGCAGCAGTCCGCAACAGCTTCAATGCCTTCGTGATAGCAGTCGTACGCAGTTTTTACCTGTATCTTGTTTTCCTTATGGAATTCAAACTCGTCCGGCTCGATGGAGCGGATGCCGATGAAGAACAGATTCTCAAGAGATTTGATATTCTTAAGTTCAAGTGCTCTTCTCTCGGTGTTGCCGTGTGAAAGGTAATCGCCTTCAAGTGCATCGCATAAATCCATGTGGGCATCGATATGAATAATTCCGAATTCCTCGTCAAGTGCATCATCTATGCCTCTCTCAACCGGGATGGTAACGGAATGGTCTCCGCCCACCATTGTGAAGCGCACATTGTTTTTTACCAGTTCCTGTACATATTCCTGTACCTCTGCGAAAAGCGCATCCCTGTCCTCATTCACAAAATCCCCCGCATCGAGGATGTTAAATTTATCGTAGTAATACAGCCGCTCGGTAGACGGTGTGGAATGTTTCGTGTTTGCACGCAGAATTTCCGGTGCTTCTGCAGCACCTCCTCGGTAACTGACTCCGCCGTCAAACGGAATTCCAAACAAAACCGCATCAACTTCGGTTTCTTTTCTGTCAGGTCTGTTAAGTCCGCACCACGACTGTGGATCAAGTGCATCTTTGGATTTTTTGAGCATATGTTTTTCCTCCTCGTCTTCAATGAATCCGGCATGGCTGTTTGAGCGCACCCGTCAGCTATATTCTACCTTTTTTCGATGGATTTCGTCAATACAAAATACCGAATGCAGTTGAAAATCATTACTGCATTACAAGCTTCTTCAGTGCAAGAGTATACACTTTCATGGCAATTTCAAAGTCCTCTTGCGAAATATGCTCATTCTTCATATGCTCCGTGCAGGGATGTCCCGGAATAATCGGGCCGAATGCCACGATATTCGGCATTGCGCGTGCATAAGTTCCGCCGCCGATTACAGTTGGCTCGTCCTCGATTCCGGTAACTTCTCTGAATGCTCCGATAAGGGTTCTGATTACATCCCCGTTCTTATCCATGAATACCGGATCCATGTGTTCCGTTATTTCCGCCGCAAAGCCGTGAGTCTCAAACGCCGTTTTTATCTTCTGCTTGATTTCGTCAGCTTTGAGTGTCACCGGATAGCGGATGTCGATTCCAAGCGTGATTTTTTCTTCATCGGTTTTCAAAAGGCCGACATTCATTGTCAGCTTTCCGCTCTGCTCGTCGCTGAAATCCAGTCCGAGGGCTTCTCCGTGCAGATGATATCCGATGAAATCCATGTATTTTGCCGCGAACGCGCAGTTTCCCGCTGCTGCTTCCATGGCTTTTGTTATCGCGTTCTCGCCTTCCTCCGGCGTGCTTCCGTGTGCCGAAACGCCGCTCATCTGAATTGTTTCATTGTCCTCGGTGACGATTTTCGCAAGGTCTGCGACCATGTTCACGGCATTGCCGCCTTCTGCGGTTTTGATTCCGCTTCCGGCAATCGGGTGTGATACATACAGGGAGATGATTCCTTTTTCACCATAGATTGCAGGAAAATCCGCGTCCGGCGTAAATCCGTACGACGGCAGTTCCTCATGCTCTCTGTAATACTGCATGTCAAGCCAATCTCCGGTCTCCTCCTGGCAGCCGAAGATGATTCTGACTCTCTTCTTAAGAGGCACACCGCTGTCAAGCAATTCCTTCATCGCCATGACTGCACAGAACGCAGGACCTTTGTCATCGACCACGCCTCTTCCGTACATCTGCCCGTCCGCAATCGTCAAATCATACGGCGGATAGTCCCAGTCGTTTCCCGCGGGCACAACATCGAGGTGAGCAAGGATTCCGATGAGCTGCTCTCCCTCTCCGATTTCCGCCCAGCCTATGTGATTCTCGCAGTTTTTGGTTCGAAATCCCAGGCGCTCGCATAAGTCGAGCATGTATTTCAACGCTTCAAACACGTGACGGCCGTAAGGCATCGCGCCGTATTTTTCGTCATATTCTTCGCCGCATCCCGTTTCACTCGGAATACGCAGCAATCCCTTTAATGCTTCTGACATCATTTTTTCATTCTCCCTTCCTGCACAAAAATCCGCCGCATCCGTTTTTGCGGGGGCTGATTCCTCACAAAACCCGGCACGCAGCGGATTCCATCTCAAACTTTATTTTTAAAGTATACTATAAAAATGACTTATATGCAAAGCCCAATTTGAAGCTTTCGGTGCTGAACACTTTCTGTCCTTCCGGCGTTTTCCAAGCCTCCGGTGCCGGAAGTCCGATTATGGATACTTTCTGTCCGATTGTCCAGTTCGGGTTGGTAACCGGCTGTCCCTTGTCATCGAGCATACAGATGAGGTCAGGCACGCAGATGTCGAGCTCGCCGTTTCTCTTCGCATAGATATTTTCATTCTGTATGAAAATTTCGTACTTTTCCCCTTCAAAGCCGTCATATCCGGCAAGACGAACCTCAGCGAAGGTGAATCCGTCTCTGAATTCCCAAGGTGTCTCTTCAATCGTGCCGCGGAAGAGAAGTTTTCCTCCGAATTTGTCTGCGATGGCCGCTGCTGCGTCCAAACCGTTTTCGTTTGACTCACGCAGGGTTCTGCCGATGTTCATCGCGTAGCTGATTGCTCCTTTTATAACGGAATTTTTGAACACATTTCCCCGCATCGGGTGATCGGTTACTCCGACCTCGTTTCCGCTTGCAACCGCAACTGCCCTTACAATTGCCTCGGCTCTGAGATCATTGACAACATCTTTGATGATTACCGTTTCTCCGAAATTCGTGGCACATGCCAGCGGCGTAATAGGAATTCCTGCCAAATAGAAGGTGGAATGCTGCAGCTCCGGAACGGATCTTCCCGCAGGATCACTGTCTGCGAGCGGTCTGTCGAGCGACATTGCGATATGCATTGCCTCTGCGGTGTTTTCGCCTCCGAGTTCCGTTGAAGAAACCGCACAAAACTTTTCTCCCATATATTCTTCCAGCGTTTTGAACGCAAGTACTGCGGATGAATCGTTAAGGCGCGGCAAGTCTTTATATTCCGGGTCTTCCTCTTCGCCCTCACAGAGCGTTGCTCCGCATCCGTAAGGTGAGCCCACGAGGCCGTCGTCCGGAATTTCTTCCAAAGGCATCAGTTTCAGTGCCTTGCCTTCGTCATAATCTTTTTCAATCATCCGAAGCCCTGCGGCGAGGCTGCCACCACCGCCTGTTCCGACAACCGTACAGCCGTACAGAATGTCGATTGCTTCTTGTCTTGTTAAAATTTTCATTTCAAACCCCTGTTTCTTAATTATTTATTGTCGGTCTCGATGTGGAAGGCCAGATTTTTTCAAGAATCAGATAAATTACGATAGCAAATCCGATTCCCGCAAAGTCAAGCTGTACCAGATAGGAAAGCACAACCGAGACTGCCCATGTGAGCACACCTGCAATATAGATGCCGTCTCTGGAATGCCAGTTCTCCGGTTTTCCTTTTCCTATGATAAAGTAATCGGCAAACATAATTCCGCCGAGCGGGCAGACCATGTACGCAAGGTAGCCGAGGAAAGTCTCAATATTATCAACAATTCCCGTCAGTCCGAGCAGTGTGCCCAAAACGCCTACGATAACCGTTACTTCTCTTCTTCTATTGTCCGGTGCGTTTACTGCCAAAACAACATCAAGTGCGCCGCAGTATGCATTTGAAGAGTTTGTGGTCCATGTCGAAAGGATCAGTGAAATTACGCCAAGTACCGGGATTCCCACAACGATAAGTACCATGCTGATATCGAATTCACCGGCAACCTTTGTGAGTAAAGCGCCCAGAGCGAGAGTGATAACTCCCATCGGGAATACGCCTACCGTCGTGGACAAAATCGTATCCTTTCTTGATTTTTGGAATCTTGCTACATCGGCAGCCGTGATTACGCCGCATGCATAGAAGTCAAAGGACAAAATTACGCCGTCCAGGAAGGACATCGTCGGTGTAATCTGCTCGTCAATCGCACTGATTCCGTTTTGCTTAATCGCAAGGTAAGTTCCGATAATCATAACGATGAGCAGAAGCGGAACCGATACATAGTCCAGTTTTTCCATCGCCTTCATTCCGAAAGCCGCTGTGACTGTCATGATTACGCCCCAGAAAATGCAGGAAAATGCGTAAGGAATTGTGATGCCGAAGTTGGAATCCAGGAAGTTTACAAAGGATTCGGCGCATTCCTGATTGTTGATGCCGAACCATCCCACAAGGTTGATGGCAAAGACAATCGCCGCGATGTATCTTGCGCCTTTCTTTCCGAGTGAGGATTCTGTAATCGTGCAGGATGCAAGGCCAAGGTCGCTTCCGATAAATCCAAGCACAGTCATCGCGATTACAACGAGTATGTACCCTACCGTACCGGAAAGAATCGCGGGCCAGAAATTCATTTCCTCAACCAGCAGAGCTCCCTCCAAAAATGACGGCACGCATACGCATATGCCGGCCTGGATGAATGCCAGCGGAATCCATCCTTGTTTCTGCTCTTTCGTAATCTGTGATAAAGCATTGATTTCTTGATTATTATTGCTCATAATAGCTCCTTTCTCCCACGCGCGGTGGGATTTTCGCTTTTTTTCACATTATATAGTCTCCTATCACAAAAGTAATTAAAATATTAACGAAGTTTTAGCTTCTTTTTTATGCACGTGCATAAAAAAGGGTTGTATTTGCGGTTTTTCTGTGCTAAAAAAGAAGAAAAAGCAAAATTTTTCTTGTGGAGGTAAACCATGAGCATAACCGTAAAAGACTGCCTGAGTCTTCCGTCGCTTTGCATGGGCCGTGTCATCGCCGGCCAAAACGGGCTTTCCGGCATCGTAAGTTCCGTCACCGTTTTTGAGTTTGACTTAACATCGGATGATATTTTCACACCTAACGAACTGGCGATCACTGCCTTCTACGACATCCGAAACAGCATACCGGATCAGGTTGAAACGATAAAAGCCGCAAAACGCAGCGGCGTCGTTGCGCTTGTTTTGTTCTATTCCGATATGGTTCTCCATGGCGTGGACCGCAAAGTCGTGGAAGCCGCTGACCAATGCAACCTCCCGCTGATTCTGCTTTCCGGGGATGATATGGGGCTGAAATACAGTGATGTGATTCACGATATCAGTGAGGCAATCTTCTCGGACGCGCGTTCGGAGGATTTTTATATTGACAACACGATTGACCGAATTTCGCAGATGGATGACCGCCACCGCAGTCTCGACACGGTTCTGGGGCTCATCAGCGAATACAACCGTTCCAGCGTCGTGCTCTGTAACTCAGATAACCGAATTCTTGGGTATTCCCTTTGGCCTGCCGGAAGTTCGCTTAATGTCGAGAAATTTTTTGCGAATTTCCCCGAAGATGTACACTCGGAAAAAATACTTTCCTATGAATTCAAGAGCAAGGGCGGAACTCCTCTCAAGCTCTGCTTTGTCAATCCTTTTGCATCGATTTCAAGAAATATACTCTCGGAAACCGCACAAATTATTCAGCTTTATGCATCGATTTGGAACGTGAATCTGGACACAAGCAGCCGAGAAAGCGTGATTCCTCTGATTCTGGAGGAAAAGTTTGATGCCCTCGCACAGGTTTCCCGCAGCAACAATCTCGAACTTGATAATTATAGGTCAATGCTGGTTTTCAGTCCCAAAGATGACACCTCCGAAATACGCCGCATGATCGCAGAATACGACCGCACCGCTGTCACCGACCGCTACGGCAATGCACTGATTTCCTTTCTATCAGCGGATCTTGCCAATACAAAAGGTCAGCTGTTGATAGACGAGCTGACCGGAATCTGTTCAGAAAAAATATATAAATTTACCGGGAAAAACATAACGAAGCATGCCGCGCATATTTATCTTGAAATATGTTCGGCCTCTTCCGCAATTGAAAAGATTTTTCCTATGCGCAAAATCATAATGTACGATACGCTTCATTTCGCCGCAAACTGCATTAAACCGGAAAGTACTGCCAATGCCGACGCCTCATACTATCGCTCGCTTCTTTCACCTCTGGCTGCGGAAAAAAGCGACGAGCTGCTCCTGACTTTGCAGACCTATCTTTTTGATGCGGACGCCTCTGTAAAAAGAACAGCGGAACTTCTCTTTCTGCACCGCAACACGGTGAAATACCGTCTGGATCGTATTCGCGACTTTCTCGGACGTGATTTCGAGCAAATGCCTCTGTATCAAGATGTCTATCTGGCCGCAGCGCTCGAAAGAATCAGCGCACTTTGAGCACAAAAATCAGCGCACCCGAAACTTGACGCCAAGTTGGGCGGCAATCCTGCGGCACTCCTCGACATCCTGCGATGAAATCGAACCGCTCACCACAGACATTGTCACATCAGGCACATACTGCTTGACCTCTTGCGTGAAACGCAGAATTTCGTCGAAGGACTGAATTCCGAATTTCGGTCTGCATAACTCATTGTATTTTTCAGCGGTGGGCGCATTCAAGCTGATTGAAATTGCGTCCAGCCTGCCGGAAAACTCACACGCCGTCGGTTTGTTATTGATGAGATCAGATAAACCGTTGGTGTTCAGTCTCATCTTCAGCTTTTCCTTCAGCAGCGGGTCGTTTTTTACATAATCGCAAACAGCTATGAGACAGTCAAGCCGTTCCGTCGGCTCACCATATCCGCAGAATACAATCTCGTCGTATGCAGCAAGATTCTGCTGCTTAAGCATCGCAAGCAGCTCTTCCATGCTCGGTTCCCGCTTCAGCCACAAGCTGTCCGCGTCTCCGAGCGAGTCAAGCATGTCACGGATGCAGAAAGCACATCTGCAGGGACACCTGTTTGTCATATTGATATAAAGGCCTCCGCCGTAATCATAAAATACATCTCCGATATATTCCATAACCATTCCTCCTTCTAGCTTTCGGAAAGTCTCAGCTGCCCGCAAGCCGCGTCAATATCGTCTCCGAGTTCCCGCCTGATCGTTGCCGGAATCCCGTTTTCATTCAGTACTTTTTGAAATTTGATCACAGCCCCGCGTTCCGTCGTGTCATATCCGGTTTCTTCCACTTTGTTAAGCGGTATCAAATTCACATGGCAAAGCATGCCATGCAGCCTTGAGGCAAGCATCTTTGCATGTTCCATGCTGTCATTGACACCCTTTACCAATGTATATTCAAACGTAATGCGGCGGGAAGTTTTCTCCGTATATTTTCTGCATGCCTCAAGCAAAGTTTCCATCGAATAAGTCTTGTTTACCGGCATGATTTCGCTTCGCATTTCGTCATTTGCCGCATGAAGCGAGATTGCCAGATTTACCTGCGGAAAATCTTCCGCAAACCTTGCAATCTTCGGTACGAGTCCGCAAGTTGAAACCGTGATGTTCCGCATTCCGATGTCAAGACCGTTTCTGTCGTTTATGATGCGTATAAAAGCCGCCAGATTGTCGTAATTGTCGAACGGTTCTCCCGTTCCCATCACCACGACATGGCTGATTCGCTCACCTGTCTGTCTCTGCGCCGCCAGTATCTGCCCCGCAATTTCGCCGGGGGTGAGATTACGTTTCAGCCCTCCGATGGTCGACGCACAAAACCGGCATCCCATCCTGCATCCCGCCTGAGAAGAAACGCAGATGGAATTTCCAAACTTATATTTCATAAAAACGCTCTCTATCGCGTTTCCGTCCTCGAGCCCAAACAAAAACTTGCGCGTGCCGTCCAGCTTGGAAACCTGTTCGCGCAGAACCGCAGGCTGCACAAGCGCAGCGCATCCTGCCAGCTTTTCACGCAAGGTCTTCGGCAAATTATTCATATCCTCGAACGATTCCGCACCCATGCGAATGCCTCCGTCCTTCGCCGGACCGCCGTGAATCCAGCCGAATATCTGCTTCGCTCTGAATTTGGGTTCGCCAAGCGTCTCCGTCACAAAATTCTCCAGCCTGCTATATTCCAAATCGGTCAAGTTAACCTGATTGCTCATCCTCTGTTTTCTCCCATTTTTTTCAAAGTTCTCATCACGATTTCCGCTGCGGTGTCCGATGCTTTTTTCTCGAATTCATCATAGTCCTCATGCGCGGCCCCGTCCGCTAAGTCTGAAATGCAGCGCACGACCGCAATCGGAATCCCGTTTACAAAAGCGGTATGCGCCACCGCACAGCTTTCCATTTCCACGCAGAGAGCTTCCGGGAATCGTTCTTTCAATTTTGCTTTACTCAAAGCATCCGTAACAAACAAATCTCCCGTCAGAATAAGCCCCTTGCGAACGGATTTTTCTCCGGCATTTGCAGCCAGGCTTTCCGTAAGAGCGGAATCCGTCGGAAAAATTTCCCGGAACGGGAACAGCTCCGTAAGCTGTGATTTTCGCACATCATGGTAGGTAAGGCCATCCGCAATTACCACATCCAAATGTTTGACTTCGGGGTCAAGGCTTCCCGCAATTCCGGTATGTATAATCTCGTCCGGTCCGAATTTATCAATCATAAGCTGCGTATAAACCGCCGCATTGATTTTGCCGACACCGCATGTGGAAAGCACCACATCGCAGCCGCAGAGTTTCCCCTCGTAAAATTTCATTCCGTTGTATTCGTATTCTTCGACCGTGTCCGGTTCCATAGCCCTATGCAGCTTTTCAGCTTCCACCCACATTGCCGAAATAATGCCCGTTTTTTTCATGGATTCGCCCCCCGCATGCAGTTAATTTCAGATGATTGTACCCTAATTATAGGTCAGATTCGCGGCTTTTGCAAGCAGCTAACGGATAAGAGACTTCTTGTTTCCGAAGGAAGTTCCGGTTAGTTCAACTTCAAGCTGCACGCCGTCCTCCTCATTTTCTTCCTTGATGCCCATATGCATCTTTTTATTCACGGTTTCCGGAATAAAATACTTGCCAATCTTATAGTCGATACCCGCCTTATGCGCCTGCGAAAGCTGATATGCACGCTTTATTCTGTACAGCTTCCCGTCTTTTTTGAAAAAAGCTCCTGTCTGGTGAAACCGGAACGGAATTTCTTTTTCCACGCACTGCCTCCGCATGTCGAGAATCCAGTCATAATCACAGACTCTGGCATTCACACCGGATTCACCGCCCGTCGCAACCTCCTCAATGCTGTCATTTAAATACGGCGCAAGGTCGATTCGCTCAAGCAGCGGCGAGGCTATGATGGACTTATGCTTAATCGGAGCATCCAAAAAAATCGGCAGTCGGTAATCGGCTCTTCTCTGATCCTCCACCGTGCAGCCAACGAGCACATTATCGTATCCCTCTCCCCAATCGTCCGGAATGCACTGCATAAATCGCTCAATTCGCTTCGTAAAAAAATAAAACAGGCAGTCGCTTCTTTGTCTCATCATACTCCAGCATTCTGCCCGCCATTCATCCGCATCTTTCAGCAAAAAGTCGGAAGTAAAGCATGTAAATACAATCTTTCCACTCGGCAGTTTATAGCTTCCGTCCCTTTTTCTTTTAATCGGGTAATCAAAATTTCCTGTCTTGCGGCAAATGCTGCTTGCGCCGGCTGCCCCATACATCTCATCCTGCCTGTACACATAGCAGTATCTGCATCCCGGGCTGATTTTGGTGCAGCCGTGCCAGGGGTTCCAGTCCATATAAATTTTGTAATCCGGGTTTGATTTCGCCGCCATATTTCTTCTCCTTAGTTACATTATATCACAAAAAGAGCGCAAGAACAAGCGTTCTTTTTTTCATAGCTTTCATATTTTGATTATTTGCGCTGTCGGTGTACACCTATTGCTATGTTTTACGAAATATGGTATCATTAACCCATTTTTCATGAAGAAACTTATCTTGAAAGGAAAACAACGAAAATGAAGAAAGAAATTCTGTATTTTATTTACAATTTATTGTTAGGGCTGCGTGGGCTCATCAGATTGATTTTCTTCTTGAAGCCGGAGAGTGAAGAATTGTGGCTTTCAAAATAAACCACCTAAAAAAGGAGCTGTCGCATTAACGCTTATCTTCCGTTAATGCGGCAGCCCCTTTCTATCTGAGTGTTCGGGGTAAGCAAACTTCTGTACTGGAAAAATTAGGTAATTCCCACCAAATGCCTCATATAGACCCCCTTTTCGTGTATTTTTGCCTTTTTTACACCTCGTTGAGCCCTTTTCCGGCCTGATTTGCATCGGGGTTTTAGCCTTTGCAAAAATGTAAAGTTTTGGGTGGTTGAAATTTCAACGTTTGTTTGGTGTGATTTTTTTGTAAGTTTATTCCATTGGCGGTTTTTCGCTCTCACAAGCCCTCGGATACACGAAACGCCCCTGCATAGAAGCCCTCTTCGTGTAAACGCTATTTCCGGCTCCGTAAACAGCACAGATCTATGAAACGCAATCCTATACAAAAGGGGCTGTGCCCTAACGCTTATCTTCCGTTAATGCGGCAGCCCCCCTTTTCATATATAATTTTGATCTATATTCTTTCAACCTTAATTCCGGTCTTGTGGCCGTTCAGGTCGTAGGTGTTTTCGCAAGCGCCGTCTTTGAGCTCTACGGCAAGGGTTTCGCCCTTGATGTAGTCAGCGTGTTTTGCGATGGCTGCCTTTACAGCCTCGTCTGCGTCAACCGTGATTACGATGTTGTCCATCATTTCATAGTCCGCCTGCTTACGAAGCTGCTGAACCTTGGAAATCAGTTCTCTTGCAAGCCCTTCGTCAATCAGCTCAGGTGTGAGCGTCGTGTCGAGGATGGTGAAGATATTGTTTTCCATTGCCACTGCGAAACCTTCCTTCGCGCTGATTCTGATGTCGAGATAATCTTTTACGATGTCAAAATCTTCGCCGTCGAGGTTCATAACCACTTTTCCGTTTGTCTCAACTTCGGAGATGAATTCCTTCGGGTCTGCCTTTGCAATCGCAGCTCCGAATGCTTTGATCTTCGAGCCGAGAACCGGGCCTGCAGCCTTGAAGTTTGGCTTCAGGGAGAAGTTCATATACTGGTCGAGATCGTTTTCGAATACTACTCTCTTGACATTCAGTTCCTCTTCAATCAGCGGAGTGAGGTCGCCGATCAATGCTTCGTATTTTCCGTCAACGAGAACTTCCGAAAGCGGCTGTCTTACCTTGATTCTTTCCTTTTCGCGGGTTCCGCGTCCGAGCGTAACGAGCGCTCTTACGATGTCCATTCTCTCCTCTACGCCTTTGTCAACAAGATCCATGTCTGCCTTCGGGAAGTACGCTACATGAACGGTTTCTTCGCCGGTAAGGTCTGTATAGATTTCGTCTGCGATGAACGGCGCAATCGGTGCAATCAGGCGGGCAACACCTACGAGGATTTCGTAAGTAGTTGCATATACGCTCTTCTTGTCATCGGTCATTTCTTCCGCATAGAATCTGCGGCGCGCTCTTCTGATATACCAGTTGGAAAGGTCTTCCGCAACAAAATCCGTAATCGCTCTTACCGTCTTCATGTGGTCGTACTGATCCATGTACTCGGTCACATCGTGGATGAGCTGGTTGTATTTGCTGAGAATCCATCTGTCAAGCTCCGGTCTTTGTGCATAAGGAACATCGAATTTTCTCGGGTCGATGTCGTCCTGGTTTGCGTAGAGAACGAAGAAATTATATACATTTCGGAGTGTTCCGAAGAATTTGCTTACAACATCGCTGAGGCCTTCCTCATCGAATTTCGTCGGTGTCCATGCCGGTGATACGGAAAGCAGGTACCATCTGGTAGCGTCTGCACCGTATTTGTCGAGCATTTCGAACGGAGATACAGTGTTGCCTTTGTGCTTGGACATCTTCTTGCCTTCTTTGTCAAGAATCAGGTCGTTTACCAAAACATTCCGGTAAGGCGCGCAGCCCTTTACGATTGTGGAAACCGCCATCAGCGAGTAGAACCAGCCTCTTGTCTGGTCGATGCCTTCGCAGATGAAGTCTGCCGGGAAGAGCTGGTCGAAGTCGTCCTTGTGCTCAAACGGATAGTGCCACTGTGCAAAAGGCATGGAGCCGGAGTCAAACCAGCAGTCCATAACTTCCGGGATTCTGTGCATTACGCCGCCGCATTCCGGGCAGGTAAGCGTTACATCGTCCACATACGGCCTGTGCAGTTCGATGCTTTCGTCGATTTTTTCGTTTGCGAGTTCCACGAGTTCCTTGCGTGAGCCTACGCAGTGCAGATGTCCGCATTCGCATCTCCAGATCGGAATCGGGGTTCCCCAGTATCTGGAACGGGAAATTGCCCAGTCTTTTACTTCTGCAAGCCAGTTTCCGAAACGCTTTTCACCTACGAATTCCGGATACCAGTGTACGGTATTGTTATTTGCAACGAGCTCATCCTTGAGCTTGGACATTTCGATGTACCAAGACGGTTTTGCGTAGTAAACCAGCGGTGTATCGCATCTCCAGCAGTGCGGATAGTTATGCTCTAATTTTTCTTTCTTGTAAATCTTGTCGCCTTCTGCGAGGTATTTGATGATTTCAACATCGAGGCCTTCTTCCATTACGAAGTGACCCTTCCACGGTGTTTCCGTGTATTCGCCTCTTTCGTCTACCGGCTGAAGAACCGCAAGGTTGTATTTGCGGCCGCACTGATAGTCGTCTTCACCGAAAGCCGGCGCGGTGTGAACGATTCCGGTACCGTCTTCCGTGGAAACATAGTCCATGCAGGTTACGATGAATGCGTTCTTGCCTTTTTCCGGGGTGCAGAACGGCATGAGCTGTTCGTATTCCCAGTATTCCATGTCGCGGCCTTTAAGTTCTTCGAGGACTTCGTATTCGTCCTTGCCGAGAACCTTTGCTGCGAGTCCTTTTGCGAGGTAGAAGATATTGCCTTCGTTATCTCCGGAAGTCATCTTAACCTTGATGTAGTCGATGTCCGGACCAACGGTAAGCGCGATGTTGGATGCGAGCGTCCAAGGAGTTGTCGTCCATGCGAGGAAATACTCGTTATCCGTGCCTTTTTTCTTGAATTTGCAGGTAAGCGTGTTTACCTTGACCATCTTGTAGCCCTGTGCTACTTCGTGGGATGCGAGTCCGGTTCCGCATCTCGGGCAGTATGGCAGAATCTTGTAGCCTTCGTAGATGAGGCCTTTGTCGAACGCCTGTTTTAAAATCCACCAGCCTGTCTCGATGTAGTCGTTGTCGAGCGTGATGTATGGGTTGTCCATGTCCGCCATGTATGCCATCCGGTCAGACATGTCGGTCCACATGTTGGTATAAGTGAAAACGGATTCGCGGCATTTTTCGTTGAATTCCTTGATTCCGTATGCTTCGATGTCCTGCTTGCCGGAGAAGCCGAGCTGCTTTTCCACTTCGATTTCCACCGGAAGGCCGTGTGTATCCCAGCCGCCTTTTCTCTTAACCTGATAGCCCTGCATCGTTTTATAACGGTTGATGGAGTCTTTCAGGGTTCTTGCCATAACATGGTGGATGCCCGGCTTGCCGTTGGCTGTCGGTGGTCCTTCGTAAAATACGAACGACGGTGCGCCTTCTCTTGCCGTCACGCACTTATGGAGCAAATCTTCTTCTTTCCATTTCGCCACTTGCTCTTTCTGAACTTCAGCAACCGGCTTTTCTGATAGTTTCTTGAACATTTTCCTGTATTCCTTTCTTTGGGCTGAGGGATAAAAAAAGTCCCTAAGCCGATTTTTCATCGATTTAGGGACGATTAAAACTTAACCGCGGTACCACCCTAGTTGCATGCCTCTATCAAGGCCGCCTCTCATTAGTGTGTCAGGCTCCGGAGTGATATTCACCTGCGGCTTCACCACAGTCCTCTCAGCGTGTGCCTGCCGCGTCTCTGCGGACATGGGGCACTCAGACTGCTCTCTGTAAGGCTCTTACACCGGGCTACTGGTTCCTTCACTGCCTGAATATTCAATTCATTTACCACAATATTTTACTTGGCTTTCGGTGAAAAGTCAAGGGGTTATTTACTTCTGCGGCTTTCTCAGCATGCAGATTGTCATTCCGCCTGCTGTGCCTGCCAGCAAAATAAGATAAAAGATTGCATTTGCCATAGTTTGGTCTCCGGTTTTCGGAACCTCGCTGTCGTTTTCGTTTCTTTGCTCCGTCTTTCCTGTATCCTTCTTCTTATCCGTATCTTTTGTGTCCGTAGGCTGCGGCTCAGAAACAGGCTGCGTTGGCATTTCTTCCGGTTCCTTTTCCTTTGGAATTGCCTTAAATACTGCGGTATAGTCTATGTCTTTAGTAACCATGGAAATTTCAGGTTGCCAGCCGATAAATTCATAAGTGAATTCGTCCGTTTCGGCTTTGCTCGGCGTACTTCCGTCATATTTCGGAGTTGCTCCGTACCGTTCATAGTCTGTTTCGAGAATCGTTCCGTCCTCAAGCATCCATCTGATGATATAGCGTGTGTGTCCCGGACGTGAAGGCGTTGGCGGCTTTGGCTCGTCTGTGCAGGCAACCTTGAATTCTGCCGGAAGAGATGTTTTTTCCTTGTCAATTTTCCAGCTTTCGCTTTGCGCATCCCAAAGAATGTGAATCACTTTCTCCGTCTGTCCTTCACTTAACTTATGGTTCTTTCCATTCGCGGAAGGCGTTAAATTATATGCGTCTGCATAAGCCTGCGGAGAAATGCTGAAAGTATACTCCGTATCGCTTACTTTCGTTAAGGTCTGTTTATCTGCATCGTTCAGCGCAAAGGTCTCTTCGGCATGCTGCATCGGCTTTGCTTCGCATTTTACAATAACAGCTTCTTTCAAGTCATCCAGAGTCGGTGGAGCAGGCGGCTTCGGGTCGTCTCCTCCCGGCGTTGGCGGCTGTGGATTGCTCTTTGCCTCCCAAACGGCATAAAGCGTCATATCGCCTGTCGGGGTAATTCTCGCACCTGCTTCATAATCTACCGTGCTTCCGCCTTTCGTCTGCGTCCAGCCTTTAAAGTCGAATCCGTCCTTGGTAAGAGCATCCATGATAGTCGTCGATTCGTCCTTCGCGACCTTGTCTTCACCCACTTTCGTTTCGCCGTCCATATAAGTGATTACATACTGTTTATCCGGCGTTGGCGTCGGTTCGTTGTAGCGAGCATAGAGATGAATCGGTGTGCCAGCCTGATCCATATTCAGTGAAACGATGTTAGCAGGCCGGCTTCCATCTTTGGTTAGGCTCCATAACGGTGTGGCTGCTGTAAAACCTTGCGGCACGGAAAAACCAAGTTCGTCCAAAGTCTTAAGTGGAGAAAGCGTATAAACCTTTACCATATGCGATACATGGTAGGTTACGCTTTTTTCAATGTCAGTGCCTGATGGATAGTTTGAATGATAGATAACTTTTTGATTCCATGTGTATCTTCCACCGCTTCCGGTATCTACATCGCCGCCGCTCCCGCCGCTGCCGCTGCCGCTTCCGCCGTCACCAAAGTAAGTTACCCAGTAGGTAATGCGCGCCGTGGAGCTGTTGCATGAAAATACGACATTGGCTCCTTTGTTGGCGCTTGTGTAGTATCCATACCAGTTTCCGGTTACTTCTGTGATTCGTCCGTATTTTTGTTCTGTAAATTTTGATAAGTCGGGAATTTGGTAATTGTCTGACTGTATTTTCGTTGTGTCACCCTTTCTTACCGTATCCGTTCCGACTCCTTGATGTATCTGATTCGTGCTTAAATCGAACACATCCACCGTGATTGTAATTTTGTCGTCTTCATTCCAGCTTCCCGCAAAAGCGGCCTTCGGCATCATACACGCAATCAATAGCACACACAAAAGAAGAAGACTGACTTTTTTTCCCTTTTCCCTGTTTCTCATTTCGAAAATTCCTCCTCTCAATATAAGAGGATATTCAAAATTACAGGAATTATTATGATTTTCTTCCTACAAATTCATGCCTATTCTTTCATTTTTCGGGGCGTAAGATGCGCCGAATGTAAACGCGTTGAGAACTTTTTCCGCGGCTTCTGCCATAAAAAAATCACGCATATCAATCTCGCTGCGTGATTTTTTCTTCTATTTAGTTTCCAATCGCTTCGCCGTCCTGCGCGTCTTCGTCTCTTCTGTAAGTAATCAGGTCTTCTGCGATTTCATGTGCCGCGATGGATACCGGTCTGTCGATGTCCACATCGGTCAGAATCGGCTTGCCGTCGATGATGTCTCTGGCTCTCTTCGCAGCTAAAATAACGAGTGTATATCTGCTGTCCGCTTTCTTTCTGATTTCGTTAATGGATGGATATAACATTATTCTTCCTCCTTATACCTTTTTACCAGTTCTTCGGCTGTAATGGTGACTTTCGAGTGTTCAGCGATTACGATGGCTTTTACCCTCGAAACCGCTTCGTCCAGTTCCCCATTTACAACGCAGTAGTCATATTTCTCGATAAATGACAGCTCCTTCAGCGTCTCTCCCAGCCGCATTTCAATTGCCTCAGCCGTCTCCGTTCCGCGTCCCGTAAGGCGCTTGCGGAGTTCAGCCATTGACGGCGGCAGGATGAAGATAAATACCCCGTCCGGGTAGTTCTCCTTCACCTTCAAAGCTCCCTGGATGTCGATTTCCAATATAACATCAATGCCCTGCTTCAGCTTTTCGATGACCGGTTCCTTCGGCGTGCCGTATCGTCTGCCGTAAACCTGCGCATGCTCCAAAAATCCGTCATTATTGATTCTGTCAACAAATTCGTCTTCACTCACAAAATAATAGTGAACGCCGTGAATCTCTCCTTCCCTCGGTGCTCTGGTCGTCATCGACACGGAAAGTTCCAAATCCGTCTGAACCAAAAGCTCCTTGCAGATCGTTCCCTTCCCCGCTCCGGATGGTCCGGAAAGAATAAATAATTTTCCTGAATGTTGCGTGTTTAAATTCATCAAAAGCCTCTACTTCCGCATTTTGTCATTTGTAAATTAACTCTGAAATATTATTTTAGCACAACTTTTCGCTTTTTTCAAGCTTTTCTTACTCGATGTTCTGCACCTGCTCACGAATCTTCTCGATTTCGCTCTTGATTTCGAGCATATAGCCGGTAATCGTGATGTCGTTCGCCTTGGAGCCGATGGTGTTTGCTTCACGGTTCATTTCCTGAACGAGGAAGTCGAGCTTCTTGCCGTCCGGCTGCGTGCTCTTCGTCACGATATTTTCAAGCTGAATCAGATGGCTTCCGAGTCTTGTAATTTCCTCATCAATCGCGCATTTATCCGCAAAAATCGCTGCTTCTACAAGAATCCGATCCTCCGGCACTTCGATGCTGCCACCGATAAGCTCCGTAATGCGTTCGCGAAGTCTTGCGGTGTAGTCGATGGAAACCTGCGGCGCTCTTTCCGCAATCTTATCGAGAATGCTGCGGATGTTGCGGCCTTTTGCGATTAAGTCTTCCGCAAGCTTTTCGCCTTCGACTGCGCGCATTTTTTCCAGGTTCACCGCCGCTTCCGCCACCGGAATCAGAATCGCTTTCGTGATTTCTTCTTCATCCTCAACATCCGGGATTGCTTTCATTACATCCGGAAGCCCTGCAAGGAACTGCAGGGTGATATCGCCTTCCACGCTGAACTCTTTTCGCAGTTCAAGCAGATTTTCGTAATACTGCTTGGCAATCATCGTGTTGAGCTTGATATTCACATCGTTTTCGGTTATGTTCTCTACCATGATGGAGACATCCACTTTACCGCGCCGGATGCGCTCCTTAACCGCATTCTTTACCTTATCCTCCGCGAAGCCGTAACGACGCGGCATTTTGATGGAAATGTCGGAATATCTGTGGTTTACCGATTTGATTTCCACTGTGATATTGCGCTTTCCGTCCGTGTATTCGCTTCTTCCGAAGCCTGTCATGCTTTTGATCATACCTGTTTTCCCTCATTTCTTTTCGTATTTTTGTATGATTCTATCTTCCATTGTACAGGAAAAACGCGTGGATTGCAAGGTGTGGTTTTTTTGCTTTACAATGTATCTATAATGCGATATAATTTTGATATAATAAATGTATGGCAATCGAAGGGAGTTTCATCATGTATATAAAAGCATCGGCATCTTTACGCAATGATTACGCGGCAATTTCCGAACTGGCAAAAAAAATTAACGAGCCCATCTATATCACCAAGAACGGCGAGGGCGATATGGTCTTAATGTCCATCGAGACATACGAAAAGCGTGAACAGCTTCTCGAAATGCGCGCCAAAGTGCTGCGCACGGAAGAAGAGCGCATTTCCGGCGGTCAGGGCTGCAGCATCAGTGAGGCCCGCAAAATGCTTCAGGACAGAACAGAGAAAGGGAGCTTCCGCGAATGAAATACGAAGTGAGGATTTTACCGTCCGCATGGGAGGATTTTAAAAAAATCGAAGATTATTATACGCTCACTTTCAACTCGGAAACAGCACTCAAGGTGACCAATCATATTTTAGATGTTTTAGAGCGGCTGGAAAATTTCCCGAATTCCGGCTCCTATACGCCCGACCCATGGCTGAATGAAAGCGGTTATCGCATGGTTATCGCTGATAAACACATCGCGATTTACCGGCATATAGGCGAAACCCTATGGGTTTACCACATTGCGGATACGCGGAGCGACTATACAAAGCTGTTCGGCTGATTTTCAAGACCCCGAACGCAAAACCTTACATAACAGGAGGCAATTATGGCATTTGACGGAATCGTCACGCGGGCAATGGTCCGCGAACTTCAGGATAGAATTTTACTTGGAAAAATCGAAAAGGTTTATCAGCCTGAGGCGGATGAACTCGTTTTTCACATACACACAAAGAACGGCAATGTGAAGCTTTTGGCTTCGGCAGGCTCGGCGCATGCGAGAGTCTGCTTTATCACAGAAAATCCGGTCAATCCCCCGGCCCCGCTCGCATTCTGCATGCTTCTTCGCAAGCACCTGCAGGGCGGACGCATTACGGAAATTACCCAAAAGGACTCGGAGCGTATCATCGAAATTTCACTTGAAACGCTTAACGAGCTGGGCTTCACGATGTCGAAGAAGCTCATATTTGAAATCATGGGCAAGCACAGCAACATCGTACTCGTGGACATCGCAAGCGGCAAGATTATCGACTCGATTAAGCGCGTCAGCTTCGATGTGAACCGCGTGCGCCAGATTCTGCCCGGCATGATTTATCAGTACCCGCCGGTGCAGGACAAAATCCCGTTCGGAGAGATTTCGGCGGAGCAGCTTGAGGCTCTTCCCGCTGATGGAAAATCCATTCTCCGAAGCGTAGGCGGAATCGCACCTGCCTTCGCAGAGGAACTGGCACTTCGCGCAGGTGTGCAGCGCAGCGGCTATCTGTCGGATGTTTTAGCAGCGATTGAATCGCCAAATCATGCCGATGCTCGCGTGTACCTCGATGGGAGCGGCGCGCCGATTGATTTCTACCCGTTTGCGCTTTCGGATTTGGAAGAAAACTGCCGTGTGGAGCACTTTGGTGACCTCAGCAGCGCGATGGAGTTCTACTTCGGAAAGAAGGAATCCTCCAATCAGGGCCGCCAGAAATCCCACGATCTCATCCGGTCGGTAAACGCCCTGCTCGACAAAATGTACCTCAAGAAAAAGCGTCTTTCCGAGGATCTTTTGAAGGCCGAAAACTCGGAAGATTTGAGGCTTTACGGGGAGCTTTTGACCGCAAACATCCACCTGATTCAGCCCGGCATGAAGTCCGTGGAAGTCACCAACTATTATGACGGCTCAACGGTCACGATTCCGCTGGATGTCAAGCTGAGTCCGTCGAAAAACGCCCAGCACTATTTCAAGAAATACGGCAAATCAAAGACCGCAATCAAAGAAAAGCAGATTCAGCTTGACGAAAACGAAGCCGAAATCAAGTATCTGGAGTCGGTGCTTTCTTTCCTTGAAAATACGGACGATGTGCTTGAAATCGAAAGCATTCGCGCAGAGCTTGTCGAGACGGGCTATGTCCGCAGACGCAGGCAGGCAGGCGGCTTCAAGGAGAAGAAATACAAGCCTGCCCCTTACCGCTACACGCTTTCCAACGGCATGAGCGTTCTGGTCGGCAGAAACAACAAGGAAAATGATATTTTGACCTTTAAGACCGCAGGAAACAAAGACCTGTGGCTTCACACCAAGGACATTCCGGGCTCGCATGTCATCGTCCAGAGCGGCGGCGTCGAACTTGACGAGGAAGCAGTCTGGGAAGCCGCTGCGATTGCCGCTTACCACAGCAAGGCGCGCACTTCGGAAAATGTCCCGGTCGATTATGTACAGATAAAGTATGTTAAAAAGCCCGCCGGCGCAAAACCCGGCATGGTAATCTTCACAAACAACCGCACGGTATATGTGAATCCCGCAGTTCCGAAATAAACGATACAAAAGAAAACGGCAGTCCGCCAAATCGGGCTGCCGCTTTTTTAATTATTCACTTTTAATCGCTTCCAGTGCTGAAATTTTAACCGCCTTATTTGCCGGATAATAACCCGAAGCGAGGCCGATAAAAATTGAAAATACGATTGCAAACGCTACCAGCCATACCGGAATTACCGAAATTCGGCTGACACCTTCGCCACCAAAGATTGCCTGCAGCAGAGCTTCTTTCGTAAAGCCCATGCCGATAGAGACAATATTGATTCCCCACGATATCAGGAAACTGAAAACACTGCCGACAATTCCGCCCAAAAGTCCGATTGTACCGGCTTCCATCAGGAAAAGCGCACGTATATCTCTTACATAACAGCCGAGCGATTTCATAATTCCGATTTCCTTGGTTCGCTCGGAAATAGACATAATCATCGTGTTGGTAATGCCGATTGCCGCTACAAAGAGGGAAATCGCGCCCAATCCGCCGAGCATCAGCTGCATCTGGCGGGCACTCTTCTGCATTTCCTCACGCATGCTTGCCATGGAATAGGTATTGTATCCCATTGCCTTAATCTCAGACTCCACATCGCCAACGGTATTGATATCCGTTGCCTTGACACTCATGCTTGTGTATTCCGTCTTTCCCGGCGGAAGACCTGTAATTTTAGATATAATGTCTTTTAAAGTATCAATGCTGATCATCAGCCCCTGAGAAGTTTCATATCCTTTTCCGTAATCTTCTTTTACTCTTCCGGTTATTTGAATCTCTCTTTCGTATGAGTTTTGGTTGGAATCCGTAAATTTAAGCGTTATTGGCGCGTTCATCAGATTGAAATACGGATCCGGATAAACGGGATCTTTGATCTCCCTGCCCTGTTCATCGTACTTTGCCGACCAGTAATCAACCGTGTTGCGGCCGTCCGGCAGAAGAGTATCTTTGAACGCATAGGCAAAAAACTGTCCGGCAACCGCTTCGTCCTTGCCTTTTCCCGCCGTTTCGCCTTCGACGAATTCATATCCCATGGACTCGAGTGCTTCCGTATCCACGCCTATGAGTGGAAGCCAGTCCGTATCCGCATATCTCTGATTGGATCCTGCATATGCCCCAACTGTATAATCATAGGCTTCATATTTCGGAAGAATCGCCTGCACGCCTTCAATCTGCGAAAAGCTTTTAATCGCATCATCGTCGAGCTTCATTGTTTTTCCGTCCTGTGATGTTCCTTGTGAAACCTCAACTATAGTCAAATCCCCCATGTTTTCAAGCATTTGATTCTGAGATTCCGTCATCCCGATGCCGATTGACACCATTACGATGATGGAACAGCAGCCGATAAACACACCCAAAACCGTCAAAATCGTACGTCCTTTTCGTCTTTTCAGATTCTCGACGCACATATGCCAAATATCTGAAAATCTCATTATTTATCCCCTTTGTTTCCTACATCCGTCAGCGTATCATTTGTATTATTGGTTCCGTTTAATTCGTCATCCCAGCTGTCCCAAAGTTCCTGTTCCTTCTTTGCAGCTTTTGCTTTTTTTCTCTTTTTCAAAATAACACTGGTGACGATTCCCAACACAACTGCGACTGCAGCGACAATCCACCAGTTGAATCCGCCTTCTTCCGCATCAGGATTGTCCATTCCCGGATCATCCATTCCCGGGTCAACCGGCTGCATCGCCTGAACATCCATCGTAACCGGGAAAATTCTTTCCTTGGAATCTCCGTTTCCGTCTTCGTAGCTTACCTTTATGTCAAAAGTGCTTTCTCCGGCTGCCGCTGCGGTTACCGCAAATGCGATGGTTCCGCTCTTGCCAGGTTCAAGATTTCCGACCGTCTGCAGTGGACTGGCCGACTGAACGTTACCTTCGAGGCTTGCTTCCACATTCGCAATATCGGTTTTGCTCTTGTTTACATAGTTAAGTGTAATGCTTATTTCGTCACCTTCGGTTATGTACTCCGGAACAACCGGCTTTGAAATTTCGAATCTATCCGGCTGATAAACCGGTACGGAAAGCTTAATATCTGAAGTCGCCTGCGTTCTCTTTTTGTGGTCTACATATTCGTATTTGAAGTTTATGGACACCGACTGAGCATTGCCTGTAACGGTTTTGAGTGCTTTCATCGGCACCTTTACGACCTGGGAATGTCCCGCTTTGATTTTATCAAAGAAGAAAGAGTTGGACGTTCCGTTCAGCAAAAGGTTTTCTCCTCCGTCCACCGTCACTACGATATTGTCGATGTTAAGTTCGCTGCTCGTGTTTTTGAATTTAAACGAGAAGTTGAAATTGCTGCCTGCAGCGACTGACTGACCGCCATAGTTGAACTTGGTAACGATAATGTTCGGGATAGGACTTGTGGTCTCATCATCCTGCTCGCCCGCAGCACCGCTGAGTTTTGCCGGAATGGTGATTCTGCCCTTTGCGCTTCCGTTTGTTGTATTTACTCTGTTATAGTAATCATATTCCACTTCTGCATCTATGTACTGCGTCGCGCTCTGAATCGTCTTGAGCGCTCTCACCTGAACGGCAATCGTCACATCCTTGCCGATGTTAATGTTATTCAATTGGAATGCAGTCGTTCCGCCCACAACGGTCAGTGCATCCGACGGCGTCAATGTGATAATCGGGTTCTGCATAACCGCCTTGCCAACATTCTTGACAGTGATGTTGAGCGTCATGGTTTCTCCCGGTTTGATGTCGTGGGAAAGCTGATTTCTGCTGATGATTGCTTTCGGTGCCGGAATCGGATCCGGTGTGGATGGCTCGGACGGTGTATAGTCCGGTTCTGTGTAAACCTTTGCTTCGGAAATCGGCACCACAATATCATCGTATTTGTTCCCGTTCTGAACCATTAGTACGAGTTTCTGATCGACACCTTTGTATTTCAGACCGGTGACAGTGATTTTATAAGTACCTTTCACGATTTTTTCTATCGAAGCCTTGCCACCGCTGAAGCTGTCAACACGCCGCGATACATCCAAAGGATCTTGCAGATCTGAAACGGTTGAATTATATTTTATTGTTACATCAATATCAACGACATCGCCTTTGGTGATCGTGTAAATTCTTGAGGCAGTATCGATTTTATTTCCATTAAGCTTTGTAATGGTATATCCTGTAACTTCAAATCTTGCGGAGCCGCCTGTCGTGTCAGGACCCTCCGTAGCTGCGAAAGCAAATGCACTCATCCCTGTGAGGGTTATTGCAAGTGCCATACATAAAATTAAACCCTTTTTTAAAATTTTTCTCATCTTTTTTTCCCCATTCTTATTGCTTATTGTTGTCTGATTCAGCTGCCTGAAGCCCGTTATCGGTCCTTTCGTCGCTTACAATCTGTCCGTCTATCAGCGTCACGATTCGGTCCGCATAGGTAGTCATTTCCGGGTCGTGCGATACCAGAACGATTGTTTGATGAAAAGTCCGCGCAAACCTGCGAATCATTTCCATAACCTCTTTGGTTGTCTTTGAATCAAGGTTTCCCGTCGGTTCATCAGCGAACACGATTTCAGGCCTGCTGATAAAAGCTCTGGCAATGCCCGCACGCTGCTGCTGACCTCCTGACATTTGTCCCGGGAAATGATTCATTCTGTTCAAAAGACCCACTCTGTGAAGCATCTTCTTTGCCTCAAGTTCGCGCACATCCTTCGGAACACCGTGAAACATCAGAGGCATCGCCACATTTTCCACGCAAGTCAGTTCTTTCAGTAAATTGTATGACTGAAAAACAAAACCTATGTGCTCTTGCCGGAATGCCGCAAGTTCATTCTCGTTCATCCTCGGAATGGACCTTCCGTTAATCAGAACTTCACCCCTTGTCGGTTTCTCAAGACCTGCAAGCTGATTCAGCAGAGTACTTTTGCCGGAACCGGATGTACCGAAAATGCAGCATATCTCCCCTTTGTTGATGGAAAGATTTACATTCTTCAAGGCAATCACATGTTCCTCGCCCATTACATAAACCTTACTCAGGTTTCTGACTTGAATAATGGGTCTTCCTCCGGAATCTTTTTTCTCCATAAATTACCCCTTCCTTATTTAGTTTTTTGCATGAGTGTTAGTACATACATTTGTATTTTATTATATATAAAAAGCAAATACAAGTAGCAAAACGCTAAAGGTACAAATTATTACTTTACATGACTGTATTTTACATTTTTTTCTTTTTTTGCTTTATTTTTCCTTGGTGGTATTGTATGATATTCCTACATCTTAGAAAGGACTTAATTAATCAAAATTAAGGAGGTATAGAAATGAGAAAAATGTGTAATTGCTCGCTATGCGGGAATGAATGCCATATCGTTGCCTTCCACAGAGGCTACGTATGTGAGAGCTGCATTGATTATATTAAGTCGGGTGACTGAGATGTAATTCAATTCAGAGACATTTGAGTGAAATCCCCTTTTGCAGGCCGCAAGCGGCCCTAAATCCCATTATATCTGAGACATGAATGCAGCTGTTCCGAGAGCCGCACCGTCTTTTGCGCGTGAGCGGTGCGGCACTCTCCTTTCACTCCTATTTGTTCTTTGCGGCGCGTCTGGTTCTGTTCTTCTCGACACGCTCCATATGCTTTTGTTTGTTCAACCTTCTGCGAGTCTTCGGCTTCATAACGGAATATCCGAATCTGCCCAGCGGGGACTTCTTGATTCCGTAATATTCACCGTGCACATAAGCCACAAGGCCCGCCGCCGCAAAGTCAATTTTCCCCTTCGCATCAACAAGCTCCTCGCTTACATGCATACTCACAATCTCGGCGATGAACATGTCATGCGAAGGATATTCATATACTTGTTTAACCTTGCATTCAAGGTTCACCGGAGCTTCGGCAATCATAGGACAGCCTACCTGCTCCCCCGGAATTGCCGTAAGATTCATCTCTTTGAATTTATCAACATCCCGGCCGGACTTTACGCCGCAGTAGTCCGCAGCAAATGCGAGCGGTTCATTTACAAGATTAATTACAAACTCGCCGCTCTGTTTGATTATATCATGTGAGTATCTGGATTTTCTCACAGAGATATAGGTCATAGGCGGTTCCGAATTCACGATTCCCGTCCATGCGATTGTGATAATGTTTTTTACAGACCCGTCGCCGCATGAAACCATAACGGCAGGCACGGGACTGAGCACCGCACCGGGTTTAAAAGTTTTCTTTTTATCTGCCATTTCGTAACCTCTCAAGTAAATTTTGGAATTCCAAAGGCAAAGGCTGCCGAAATTCCATGTATTTGCCGCTTGTCGGATGCACAAACCCCAGCACCTCGGCATGCAGCATCTGCCCGTTTGACGCAAGTGCCTGTTTTGCCGGCCCGTAAACGGAATCTCCGACAAGCGGGTGCTTGATATATGCCATATGCACCCTGATCTGATGCGTTCTTCCCGTTTCAAGCCTTGCATCTATCAGTGTATATCTTCCGAATCGCTCTGCAACCGTCCAATGCGTGACGGCACGTTTTGAATTTTGTTCCGTAACCGCCTGCTTGAGGCGATTCTTGGGATCCCTTCCAATCGGTGCATCGACCGTTCCGCAGTCCTCGGCAAAGTTGTTGTACACAAGTGCCTTGTATCTTCGCGTAATGCTGTGCTCCGCAAGCTGCTTGGAGAGCGACTCATGCGCCTTGTTGTTCTTGGCAATCATCAAAAGTCCGCTTGTATCTTTGTCTATCCTGTGAACAATCCCCGGTCTGATAACACCGTTTATGGAGGAAAGTCTGTCTCCGCAGTGATACATAATCGCATTCACAAGCGTCCCCGTGTAATTTCCGACCGCAGGATGCACAACCATTCCCTTCGGCTTATTCACAACCAGCACATCATCATCCTCATATACGATGTCAAGCGGAATGTCCTCCGGTTCCACGGAAAGCTTCTCAGGCTCCGGAACGGTAATCTCAACTTGGTCGCCTTCGCATGTTTTGTATTTTTTGGAGGTCATAACCTGTCCGTTTAAAAGCAGGTTTCCTCCTTCTATAAGCTTTTGTATGAAACTCCTCGATGTTTCCGGTAAAAGCAAAGAAAGCACTGAATCAATTCGAGTGCTTTGGTTTTCTTTGTCTATTGTAAATGTGTAGCTATTCGGCTGATCCATTTTTTCCCTCCGTTTTGGTTCCTTCGCTTCCGTCAAATTTGAAGATATACAGAACGATAAGAAAACATCCGACGCATACGGCTATGTCCGCAATGTTGAATACCCAATTCCACAGGGGCAAAGATGTAAAATCCAGAAAATCCGTTACATATCCCTGCCACACACGGTCAATCAGGTTTCCTATGCCGCCGCCGACAATCAGCTCAATTGCCAGGATCAGTGACCAATGGGCGGCTTGATGTTTCTCCATATACCAAACCGCGGCAGCCATTGCCAGCACCGGAACCGCAATCAGCAGGAGTGTGCTTCCCTCAAACATGCTGAGGGCTCCGCCCGAATTTGAAATATGCGTTATCGAAAAGAAATTCTTTATAACGGGAATCGATTCCCCGACCTGCATATTGCATCTGACTGCGAGTTTCGCCGCCTGATCCGCCAAGATAATCAATGCTATAATCAGATAACGGAATTTTCTCATCTGATGTTCACCATTGTCTTCTTCATTTCGTCTTTTACGGTTTTGACATCCTCTTCCGGAGTTTCGGTCCGTTCAGCCGTCTTTTCCTCTTTGCCGTCCAAATCCGTCATGGAAGCCGGGAGAAAGTCTTTTTCGAAGTCCTCAAACAAATCATTTCCCATGAAATCAAGGCGTTCAAGTTCGGTTTCCAGTAAGTTTTTGTATCTTCCTCTCAGCATTTCAACCTTCGTTCTCATACGATTTGCTTCTTCGGTAAGCTTCGAAATGGACTCTTTAGCCTCTTTGGTTATGATTCCTGCTTCCATCTCTGCGTTTTTAAGCAGGATCTCCGCCCTTCTCTCCGCGCTCGCTGCAATATCGTTCATGAGAGATTTCGCCGCTTCAAGCGTTTCATACACCGTTGTTTCTGTATTCATGTGCTTGTCCACCTGCACATGTGCCTTACCCAATTCCTCTTTTAACTGCTTGTTTTCTCTGATAAGCTTCTCCATATCGAGAATCACAAGATCCAAAAAATCATCGACCTCGTCCGGGTCATAGCCTTTCTTAATTCGTGCAAACTGTTTGTTTTCAATATCTGAAGGTGTAATCATCCGGTCTCCTCCTTATCTTCCCGCCCATGGGCTTTTGTTCGTGCCGAAATCAAATCCGTTTCGCTCTTCTTGGTTGGTTGTAATATCAACCTTTTCAGGTGCAAAAATAAAGATGTTGTTTGCAACCTTCTGCACGTTTCCGTTCAGTGCATAAGTTGCACCGCTGAGGAAATCAAAGATTTTCTTTGCTGTCTCGGTTTCGATTTTTTCGAGATTAATCACAACCGGACGTCTGCCCTTGAGACTGTCAACAAGCTTCGGACACTCATCAAAACTCTTTGGTTCAATCACCACAAGTGTAAATGTATTGGTTCCTGCGATTGAAATCTTTTTTTCAAGCGGAATTGCTTTTGGGTTGTCCGGCATTGAAGTTTTTGGCTGGAATGATCCGCTTATCGGCTTTCTGAGGTTTTCTTCTCTGAGAACCTGCTCTTTTGCCGCCTCAATCTCTTCTTCCGTGAATTCATCTTCGGTTACTTCGTCGATTCCTACCAGCTTCTTAAAAGTTTCTGAAAATCCCATATCAGTTTCCTCCCATTTTCTTAGAATAATCTCTGACCCCAAATATAGATGTTCCTACTCTGATTAGCGTGGAGCCTTCTTCAATCGCAACCTCAAAGTCGTTTGACATTCCCATGGAAAGATATTTAAAATCGATTCTCGGGTTGTCGAGTCTGCCGTATTTGTCGTAAAGTTTCTTTACTTCGGCAAAATATTCTCTTGCATCGTCAGGGTTGTCCTCAAAAGGAGCGATGCACATCAGTCCTCTTATCCTGATATTCGGACAATTTCCCAAAATGCTTTCAATCATCGCACCCGTTTCTTCTGTCGTAATTCCGAACTTGCTCTCTTCCATTGCAGAATTAACCTGAATCAATATATCCATTGTAAGTCCGTGCTGAGCAGCACGTTTGTCTATTTCTTCGGCAAGTTTGAGTGAGTCAACCGAATGAATCATGCATACCTTGTCGATGATGTATTTCACCTTGTTTGTCTGAAGGTGTCCGATGAGATGCCATCTTACCGGTTTGACACCGTCATATTTATTCATGATTTCCTGGACTTTGTTTTCGCCGATGTCCGTAATTCCGCAGTCGATTGCCTCGTTTATCTCGTCTACATCATGGAGTTTGGTCACGGCTACCAAAAGCACATTGTCACCGCTTCTGCCGGAGCGTTTTGCGGCCTCTTCTTTCAGACTGTTTATGTGCGCAATATTTTCCTTAATTGACATCGTATCACTCTCCCTTTAATATCTCATCATAGTTCTTAACGGTGGCGACAGTTTTGCCCTCGTCATCGTAGTAATAATTTTTTTCGACAACGGTTACGCCCTTGTCCGATGCGAGTATGCTCACAGGCGTAAAATTGTAATTTCCGAATTTGTCTTTGACATATACGCCTTTTTGCCCGTCCTCTTCGACTATGCTCAAAGATTCAAGCAGAATTCCCGTCCTGCTCGATCGTATGAGCTTGCATTTCCGGGTCCTGTATTTATCAAAAAATTCATAGTATCTGTTACAGGAAAGAATCACTTTCTGCCTGCCGTTTTCCTCGGTCACGGATTTTACTTTCATCTTAAGGCGCACTCCGTCGTGAAAGTCGACCTTTACATCGTTTCCTGCCTCAAATCCCTTGGCGTCATCGCTTGACAGCCATGCAGCAAGAAACCACTCCTTGTTATCGACAACCTTAAAAATCTTGTCGCCTGCTTCGACATTTTTTTTCTTGCAGTCGTGTACCTTAAATTCATCCGTCTGCGTCTTTTCCATGTCCGAAAGAGTTATCTTGTCAAGATTCTCAGATGTCAGAAGTTTCTCCATACCGTCATAATAATAACTTATGACTCCTCTCTCCTCGGTATAGCAGCCCGTTCCAGCAAGCGTAACAACCTTGCTTCCCTTTCTGACAAGCTTTCCCTGAGAAAGAACTCTCTCAACCTTTCCGGCACTGCCGGCACTGTAAACGGTTTCATCCCTTACAAAAAGGCAGTCCGCTTCAACTCCCGATTCAAGTGTTCCGTATTCCGCAATGTATGTTTCCACGAAAATATCCGAAACCCTTGGCACGACATAGATGTATAGGTACAGCGCCGCAAAAAGCAGAACAAATCCCAATATGTATATTTTTGCTTTTGAATTGCTCTTTTTTGTGTTATTACCCATCACTTTATTTTACCACAACAGCTTGTGCAATACAACCTAATATCTATGCTTTTGACACAATCTCTTCCAGTATTTTTTTCTCGTCTTTTGTCAGGTCTTTTACCTTTTCGACATACGCCGCAAAAAGATCCGGTCTGCGTTCCTTTGTTAGTCTGAGCGAATTTTCGTACTGCCACAGATGTATCAGCTTATGGTTTCCGTTCAGCAGAACCTCCGGTACCGCCAGACCCTCGTATTCCCGCGGTTTTGTGTACTGGTCGTATTCCAGCAGTCCGGAATACACCGATTCTTCGGTTGCCGATTCTTTCGTTCCCAAAACGTCCGGAATAAAGCGCGAAACGCTGTCAATGAGCACCATTGCGGCAAGTTCTCCTCCAGTCAGAATGTAATCGCCGATGGAGATTTCTTCCATATCCCATTCGTCTATGATTCTCTGGTCGACGCCTTCGTAATGCCCGCAAAGAATTGTCATTTCCTCAAGCTCCGCAAGTTCTTCGATCTTTTCGCGGTCGAGGATTCTGCCCCTCGGGGACATGTAAATCATCTTTTTCCTTGGCGTTTCGGGTCCCTTCTCGGGCTCAGCGGGCTCACCGGACTCAGCGGATTCAAGCGATTTGAGCGCATCAAAAACAGGCTGCGGCAGCATCACCATTCCCACACCGCCGCCGAACGGATAGTCGTCTGCCTTGTTGTGCTTGTCCGTGCTGAAATCCCGTATGTTTATCAGATTTATGTTAAGTATTCCTTTTTCTCCGGCCCTGCCCAGGATACTGCTTTCGGTTACCGCTGTGAACATTTCCGGAAAAAGCGTCAAAATATTTATTTTCATTCTATTCTACCTTTACTGTATCCTCGTCGATGAATCCCGGGATCAGGTGGATTTTCACATACTTTTCCGCGATGCTGACCTCCTTGACAAACTCTCCGACAACCGGAATCAGTGCCTCTTTGCCATTCGTGAGTTCTATTTGGTAAATATCCTGTGCGGAATTCTGCAAAACATCCTTGATTCTGCCGATTTCGGCTCCGTTTTCTTCGTTTATGACCCTGCAGCCGATTAAATCCTTCACATAAAAGGTATCTTCCGGCAGCTCGCGAAGGTCTTCCTCCGTGATGTACAGGTCGCGTTCTTTGAGCGCTTCTGCTGCGTTTCTGTCATTTATTCCTTTGAGCTTGAGGATCACCATCTCTTTTTGATACCTCACGCCCTCGATTTCGTATTCTTCGTATTTTCCTCTGTGTTCGACCAAAATCCTGTCGAGTTCTTCAAATCTTTCTTTGTAATCCGAGTAGTGATAAACTTTCACCTCTCCGCGCAGTGCAACTGCGTTTACTATCTTTCCGATCTTAATTTTTTCCATTTTTCTCCTGCTTATACAACAGGCACATACCTAAACATTTTAATCTTGTCTAAAGTATGTGCCCGAAATTTCGCAATTAAACCGTTACTCTTTTACGATTTCTACTGTCACTTTTTGATTATTTCTTGTGGCCGCAGCCTTAACAACGGTACGCAAAGCTTTAGCAATTCTTCCTTGCTTACCAATAACTTTACCCATGTCTTCAGGAGCGACTCTGAGCTCAATCACCGTTCCCTGACGGCCTTGAGTCTCGGTCACAACGACTCCTTCTGGGTTGTCTACAAGTGACTTTGCAATTGCTTCAACCAATTTAGTCATTAGCTTTCACCGTTTCCTTATTATTCAATAATTCCTGATTTTTTAAATAAAGTCTTTACAGTTTCTGTCGGCTGCGCACCGTTTCCTAACCACTTCTTAGCTTTTTCTGCGTCGATTTTGATTTCCTTCGGTTCTGTCATAGGGTTGTAGTAACCGATTTCTTCGATGAACTTACCGTCTCTCGGTGCTCTTGAATCTGCTACAACTACTCTGTAAAAAGGCTGTTTGTGTGCACCCATTCTCTTTAATCTGATCTTTACCATTTTTAATTCCTCCTTAAAATAATCCTTTAAATCTTTTATTCTTTTTCATAAAGCCCGGATTGCTGAATTGTTTCATCAACTTTTTAGTATCCTCGTACTTTTTGATCAAGTTATTTATCTTGCTGACAGGCTGTCCGGAGCCCGCAGCAATTCTCTTACGCCTGCTGGCGTTAAGCAGCGATGGGTTGCGGCGTTCTTCGATGGTCATGGAATAAATGATGGCTTCCATCTGTTTGAATTCCTGTTCTCCCTTTTCGATGTCTTCGTCGCTCACTTTGTTGGCTCCAAGACCCGGCAGCATGCCTATCATCTTGCCGAGACCGCCCATCTGGGTTATCTGTCCCATCTGGTCCAGGAAGTCCTCAAGTGTAAATTCGTTTTTCTTTATCTTTTTCTCGAGTTTGGCTGCTTTTTCCTCGTCAAAGGTTTCCTGTGCCTTTTCGATAAGGGAGAGCATGTCGCCCATCCCGAGGATTCTGCTTGCCATTCTTTCCGGGTGGAAAGGTTCGAGCGCGTCGGTTTTTTCGCCGACACCGATGAACTTAACCGGCTTGCCCGTGACTTTCTTCGCAGAAAGTGCCGCACCGCCTCTGGAGTCACCATCCATCTTTGTCATGATGATGCCGTCGATTCCGAGTGCTTCATTAAAGCCTTCGGCTGCGTTGACCGCATCCTGACCGGTCAGTGCGTCCACAACGAGCAAAATCTCATGCGGTTTCACCGCCTTCTTGACTCTTACGAGTTCGTCCATCAGTTCGCCGTCAATCTGCAGGCGGCCCGCCGTATCGACAATCAGAACGTCGTATCCGCGTCTTTCGGCTTCTTTTCTCGCTTTGAGTGCGATGTCCTCAGCCTTGTTGTTGCCGCGGTCGGTAAATACCGGAACGTCCACGGATTTTCCGACAACTTCGAGCTGGTCGATCGCCGCCGGTCTGTATATATCGCACGCCGCAAGCATCGGCTTCTTGCCGTTTTTCTTCAGGTATGCGGCGAGCTTGCCGCAGGTCGTCGTCTTACCGGTACCCTGCAGACCGACCATCAGCAGAACGGTAAATCCGCTCGGCGAAAAAGTCAGCTTGCTGTTCGTACCGCCCATCAGCTCGACCAGCGTGTCGTTTACGATTTTAATTACCTGCTGCCCGGGGGTCAGACTTTCAAGTACACCCTGCCCCAGCGCTTTCTCTTTTACCTCTGCGACGAACTCTTTGACAACTTTGAAGTTGACATCCGCCTCCAGCAAAGCCAGTTTGACTTCCCGCATTGCATCATTGATGTCTGCCTCTGTCAAAACGCCCTTGCCTTTGAGCTTCTTAAAGGTTCCTTGCAGTTTTTCGGATAAATTCTCAAATGCCATTTTATCTCCTTAACCCGCCGCCGGCCTTAACGCCGGCACCTGCCCGATGCGGCTCTGTTGGTTCTGCCGCTTCTGTCTGCCGCTTCGTCCGGCTCTGTCCCGGGTTCTCTATTCCAATTCGTTTATAATTGTCTTGACTTCTTTCAGCTTCAAAACGATTTCTGCGGTGTCCGCCGTGCCTTGGGATTCGCCTTCCCGCGTCAAATTCGAAATCATGCGGTCGATTTTCTCATCGATGTCAGCGACCGCTTCCTTTGACTTCATCATACGCGCCACCAAGCCGAGTTTCTCTTCATATTCCCCGAGTGCCTGTTCTGCCTTCTTCAGCGTGTCATGCACTGCCTGCCTTGAAATTCCAAACTCTTCTGCAATCTCCGAAAGGGAAAGATTCTCCTCGTGGTACAGTGCCATGACTTCCTGCTGTCTTTTGCTGAGAAGCTGTCCATAAAAGTCGTACAGGAGGCTGTTCTCTGCAATGCTTTCAATTTTCATAAAAGTATGCGCCTCCTCTCGTTTCGGCTTCTGTAAACGCCGCATTTGTCAAGCCGGCAGCTTGACACCTTGCCTACTATAACATAGTTTTGTGGCGGTGTCAAGCATTTTTGCTTGAAAGTTATAAGCTTAATCCCACGGAAGCGTCTTTTAGAACAAACGAAACAAAATCAAGTACACATTCTAAATATTTTCGTCTTCATTTAGAAGTTGATATCCACTTTTAGCTTCGCATTCTAAAACAAGCCGTTTAATTCGCTCCAAACTTGTTGAATTGTATTTTTCCCCACGCATGTATACAGGTATTCTTGTGTAAATGGCATGCTGCGCTCTTCTACGCTGCCTGTTATCATCAAATTCGCATTTATTTTGCTTATTTTTAGAATGCAAACTCAAACTCCGTCCTTTTGTTCTAAAAAAATTTCTTGAAACTTAGAATTAAAACTCAAAACCTGACTTCCACATCTAAATTGCTTTTTTTGAGTTTAAATGCAGAGTTTCTATTTACATTTAATTTATTTTATGGTATTATATTCCAAAATAGCCTTATTGTTTTGGAATGGGAGATTCGAGCCATGAGCAGATTTAAAAAAATTCTTTCGGACGACATAAACGAACAAAAGCGTTTGCTGAAAATCTGTGAAAAACGCTTGAAATCAGCGCCCTCCGGCTGCATTTCCGAATATTTCAGCAATAACAAGAAGTATTACAAATTGTCTACGTATGAAACGGATGAAATCAGTGGATTTTCCTGCCTCATTCAACGCAACCTTAAGCCGGATGAAATGCATTTAATCGCACAGTACGCCGAAAAAGCTTATGCCGTTGCAGCATCAAGAGCCATCAAGCAAAACCTTGAGCTGCAGGAAAAGCTGCTGACCTCGTATCAGCCCTATGACTTTTTCACCATCAAAGCGAGTTTGGGGAAGGCTTATCAAAATTCTGCATGCCTCTCCGAAGATCCTAGGGCAAGTGTCCGCAAACTTCAAGTGGAAACCTCCTCGCATGTAATTCATCCCGAGAACCTCACGCAGCCTACACTGGCAGGATTCAATGTACGGAGCAAATCGGAAGCCCTCATTACAAATACGCTGACGGAAAGAAATATTCCTTTTGTATATGAGGAAGTATTGGAGGTTTCGATTCCCGGGCGTGGCGAAGTCACTCTGCATCCGGATTTTGTGATTCATCTGCCAGACGGCAAAAAAATAATATGGGAGCATCTGGGTATGCTGTCGGATGATTCTTACCTGTCGGCGTTTGCGGAAAAGCTGAGACTTTATCACGCGGCAGGATATCACATAGGCAGCAATCTTTTCTTGACCACAGATACTCCCGACGGGCGTCTCGACATGGACGCCGTCATGAATGTTATTGAGTTGATTTCCGGCTATTTTTGAATCGGACAGATGTAGCTGAACTCGAACCTGCCGTTCATGTCGATGAGACCCTGAAGCGCGTCAGCACTCACTGCACCTGCGCCGTCTGCAATGGCATCAGCTGCAGAGCCGAGCAGTGATGTCCAGTCCGTAGTCGTCGGGCTTTCAAAATACTCCAGCTCGCAGTCTCCAAGCTTATACTCTGCCTTCATGTCGGCAGCCGCCTCTTCAAAAGTTCCAATCTCATCAATCAGACTGTTGGCGAGTGCTTGTTTCGCGGTATAGATTCTGCCGTCCGCAAGTTTCTTCACCTCGGAAGTTTTCATATCGCGTCCCTTTGCGACAATTCCCACGAACTGCTCATAAGCTTCATCAACAAGGGACTGGAAGATTTCTCGCTGCTCGCTTGTCATGGCCTCGACATTGCTTCCCATCGCCTTGTTTGCGCCGGAAGTAATCGTGTTTGTCTTGATTCCGATTTTGTCCAGAAGCTCGCTGACATCGTACATCGTTCCGAGCGTTACGCCGATGGAACCCGTCCAGCAGTTGCGGTTTGCGATGATTTTATCGCATGGAGCCGAAATATAGTAGCCGCCGGATGCCGCCATGGACTGCATGGATGCGTAGACCGGGCGCTTAGTCTTCTTTTGATATTCTTTGATTTTTAAGTAAAGCTCATCGCTTGCGAACACCGATCCGCCCGGCGTATCAACATAAAGGATGATGCCTTTGTTCTCGCCGTCGTCCATCATTGCAGCGATTGCGTTTAATATGTACTGATGATTGTATGTATCGCTGCTGTCCTCGCTTATCGTTCCAACGACATCAACAACGCCGATATAGTCATGGCCGAAGTCGGTTGTTACCGTATTATCAACACCGCTGACAAAAGAATCGGAAAATGCGCCTGCAATACTGTCAATCGTCCTGTTGCAGCCGGTTGTCAAAAGCGCGATTACCACGATAACCGCCGCGATGATAATGAGTGCTTTGCCCCAGCTCGGCAGTCCCGACCAGCCGCGTCCGCGCTTCGGAGCATTCGGCGGCACAGGAGTGCTTTGTCCTCCCGCAGGCTTTGCCTCAGATTCCTGTGCAAAGCCGTTTGCAGCAGATGTCTGCCCCGCGCCTGCATTTGCGCGGTTCGGGCGTTCGTCACTAAATACGCCATCACTGTAATACTGTACACCATCCGTTTTCTTTGCTTCGAATTCGCCGGGTTCATTACCGTTTGCCTTGTTTTCGTTATTCTCAAAATTATCCAAAATCGTTACCTCCTTTGTTATTGCAATCTTTTCGCTGTAACAAGTATAACACAGCGCCTTCCGAAAAAAAACCGTAAAATTTCAGCAGATTATATTTTGTAAAAAGTGTTGACAGTGTACTATGTATCATGGTACACTTAATTCACAAAAGGGATTATTATAAAAAATAAAGAAAGGGGTTCATGCTTTATGTTTCAGCTTGATTTAAAAAGCCGAAAATCCATCTATGAGCAGGTAATTGACAATCTCAAAGAGCTTATTATGACGCGGGTGCTTTCCACAGACGAAAAGCTGCCGTCCGTCAGAGAGCTTTCCAAGGAGATAACCGTCAATCCGAACACCGTGCAGAAGGCTTACCGCGAACTTGAGCGGCAGGGCTATGTCTACACCACAAGCGGAGTGGGGACCTTTGTGGCAGACATCGGCGGCGTCCGTCCGGACACGAAAGAACTGGAACTTGCGAAAGCCAATCTTGACGACGATTTCCGTCAGCTTCTCTATTTAGGGCTTAGTTTTGTGGAAGCAAGACAAGTGGCTTTGGGGATTATAGACGAAAGGAGACCGGCAAATGATTAAACTTCAACATGTCACCAAGCGTTTCGGGGATTACAAAGCGCTTGACGATTTCAGCCTCACGGTTCCGAAAGGCTCCGTTTACGGGCTGATGGGCCTCAACGGCGCGGGCAAAACGACGATCATCAAGCACCTTGCGGGGTATCTGGTGCAGGATGAGGGTCTTGTGACCATCGACGACGAAGAGGTTTTGAACAACGAAAATATCAAAAAACGAATCGCACTGATTCCGGACGATCTCTTCTTTTTCAGAGGATATTCGCTTAAAGAAATGGGAAAATACCATAAACACATCTATCCGAACTGGAAGGAAGAGCGTTTTCAGGCAATGATCAGCGATTTCGGGCTTAATCAAAAGGCCAATCTCGCAAAATTCTCAAAGGGAATGAAAAAACAGGCGGCCTTCTGCCTCGCAATGGCAGCTATGCCCGACTATCTCATACTCGACGAACCGGTTGACGGGCTCGACCCGATTGTGCGTCACAAGCTTTGGCACTACATCATGGAAGATGTCGCGGACAGAGAGATGACGGTTCTGGTTTCGTCGCACAACGCAAGAGAAATGGAAGATGTCTGCAATTATATCGGCATTATTGCGGGCGGCAGGATGGTTTTCGAAGGCGACCTTCTGGAACTCATGCCGGCTTCTATTGAAGAAATCTTTATTGAAAAACTGGGAGGTGGCAGCTATGAAAAATAAGAATCTGTTTGCTTTGTCCCCTGCCCTGATATTGGAAAATTTCAAAATGTACTGGTATCTTCCGGTGCTTTCACTGATTCTTTACTTTTTCGGCGGAATTTTCCCGATTATCACAAATTATGATAATCTTTACAGAATCAATTATCTGATTCAGAACAATTTCGATAATCTGAGTCCGGTATTCATCCCGCTTCTGATTATCGTGCCTCTGACCGCGGCATGTATCGCGATGAGCTTTTTCCACAGGGAAAACCGCGCGCTTGCAATGCACGCACAGCCGTACAGCAAGTCGAGACTTTTCAACTCGCAGGTGGCATCAGGCTGGCTCATGTGTATTCTTCCGCTTTTGGTAATGGCGCTGCTGTATCTGTGCTTTATGAAGGAAGTCGCTCCGGATGTGACTTCTTCGGCGATTCCGTACACGTCGGAAGACAATGTATACACAGCGTCCGCCGTGTTCGGCTGGTTTGGTGATTCCTTGGTTATCATGACGTTCTTCTACGGAATGTTTGTGCTTGCGGGAACTTTGGTCGGAACCGTCATCATGCAGGTTCTGCTTTCGGGAGTGATGTTCGTCATTCTTCCGCTGATGATTTTTATTATCAATGCGTTTTGCGACAGCTTCCTTCTCGGATATTTCGGCATGAGCGATTTCATGGAAAGCCTCATGACGGACGCAAATCCGCTGATCCGCCTTGTTTTCGGCTGGGGAGTAAATGCGGGACTTCATCTGGAGCTGACTTACCTGCTTGTAGGGGTGTTGATGCTCGCGCTCGCGCGCTTTGCGTACGGCAGAGCCAAGCTTGAGAAAGTCGGCGACTCCATGATTTTCAGGGTTACGGAAGAAATCATAACTTATTTGATTGTGTTCGTGGGAATGACCGCCTTCGGATGGATTTTTTACAATATGGCAGCAAGCACGAAAGGCATGCTCGTATTCGGCATGGCGGTCGGCGCACTGATTACTTTCTTCGTTGTAAAGATCATCATCGATAGATCTGTCAAGGTTTTCAAGAAACACAACCTGATTTCCCTCTGCATTTATCTGGTCATTGCGGCACTGTTCACAGGTATGACGGTCTTTGATATCAGCGGATTTTCGAAACGTCTGCCAAAGGAGGATAAGATACAGTCTGTGCAGCTTTCAGATGCGACTTTCCGCGTGGGCTACGATATTTCGAGCTACTGCGAAAATTTACTCTTGAAAAACAAAGAACGCAAGCCGGTAATGTCCGATGACGCAAATGTGATTTCAGCGATGTATGAACTTGAAAAATATATTGTGGAAAACAAGCGTTATGAGCACGAAGCCACTGTATATGACTCTTCTTCTTACTTGCGCGAAGGGGAAAACATAGAATACGGGGTAGAAAACATTTCTTTCCTATATAAAATGAAAAACGGCACTTCGTTCAGCCGCAGATATTTCGTTAAGCTTGATGATACCACGGTTGATCTTCTCAACAGAGTTGTTTGTACGGATGACTGGAAATCCTACTATACGCTGTCCGATAAACTTGATTTGTCCGGCTTCGACAGCGCAATGCTCAGCATTTACTCGGATAATTCCAAAGATTACGAGGAGAACGGAGAAGACAGTTTCTCCATCAGCCGCAAGCAGCTTGAAAAGTTAATTGCTGCAAAGGATGCCGATATCAGCGGCAGAAGCTACATGGATATTCTCAAACGCATCAATCTTTCCGGCAATACCCGCGTTTACGATGTGAACATTACCGTAAGTATTCTGAAAAAGGATATCAAGGAAAAAACAGGAAAGAGCATTTATGAATCAGGAACTCTTTCTTTTACGGTTATGAGTTTGGACAAAAACACACTTGCATGCCTGCACGAAATCGGTGTAATATAGAAGGCATGGAGAGAGAAAGATATTATGAAACGATTGTAATCGGTGCAGGCGCAGGCGGTCTCTTCTTCGGGGCCGCCTGTCCCGTTTCCGGCGGCGATGCCGGGCGCACTCTGATTTTAGAAAAAACAAACAGAATCGGCACGAAACTTCTTATGTCAGGCTCCGGGCAGTGCAATCTGACGCACGGCGGCTCGATTAAGGAGTTTTTGTCATGCTACGGGCAGAACGGAAAACGAATCCGAACTGTGCTTTACAGGCATAATAATAGAGAGCTTTGTGATTTCATGCAGGAGCTCGGGATTCCGACCACGGAGCGTGAAGACGGCAAAATCTTCCCTGCTTCCCTGTGCGCAAAAGATGTGCAAGGCGCACTTGTCCGCAGGTGTAAAAGAAACGGCGTCGAAATCAAAACGGTCTCGGAGGCCACCCGGATTACGCCGCTCGAAAATACAGGCAGCATGGACTGCGGCGCGGCGCGGTTTCAAATCGAAACTGCGGACGGCGAAGTCTATAGCTGTCGCAGTCTCGTCATTGCAGCAGGCGGAAGCTCCTACCCGGCCAGCGGCTCCGACGGCTCGCTTCTCAAGGTGATTGCACGGGATTTTCCGGAGCTTACGGTATGCGCGCCGAAACCGTCACTGGTTCCGGTCTTCGTCGAAAACTATCCGTTTACGACGCTTTCCGGTATCGGTTTTCACGATGTCGAAATAAAAGTTTTCGAGCCGAAATCGCAAAAAGCATTAAAGCTTGCTCACCCTTGCGGCGACTTGCTTTTGACGCATAAAAACTTTTCCGGACCGGTAATTTTGAATAATTCCAGAAATATTTTTAACGGCTGCGGGCTTGAAATTAACTTCATTTTCCCCTATACTGTAAATGATATGCTTTCCTATCTGAAGGAAATTTTTCCGGGAAACCGCAGAATGATTTCCGGATGCATCGGGGAAAACTATCTACTGCCTAAAAAATTTATTTCAGCAGTTTTAGACAGGATAAATGTGTCTGATAAACCGGCGGCCAAGCTCAGCGGCGGCGAAATCAAGCGGATTGCCGAAGCTTTTGCTGCGATGCGCTTTACAGTCTCAGGGACCGGAGGCTTCAGCATCGCGATGGCAACTGCAGGCGGCGTTTCACTCGATGAAATCGCGCTTTCTGAAATGCAGAGCAAAAAATATCCGGGACTTTATTTCATAGGGGAAGTCCTCGATATCGACGGCGACACCGGCGGCTACAATCTTCAGTTCGCCTACTCGTCCGCACAGGCTGCGGCAGACAGCATTTACCAAGAAAAATAACATCACAACAGGAGTATCATCATGAAAAAAAGGATTTTGAGATTCATTTCGACCGCGCTCGCCGCGGCACTTATGGTATCCGCCGTACCGATAGACAGCGCCTTCGCGGCACTTTCCGAGGTAAATTGGCCTTCTCAGGTTACCTCATTCAAATCTACGAACAATTTTGAAAAAGAATATGTCAGAGCCTATGTTACGGACGACACGGTTCTGAAAGTCAACTACAAGACCCCTCTTGAAACATCTCTGTTTCGTGTTTCACTTTATCGCGTAGGTGAAAACAAGGGGGACATCGATCTTGACATTTTTGTGGATGCTGCTCAAAGCTATGCGAGCGACGGCACCCCGCTCTACGGTTTCACCTACTATCTTGACATGAAACGCTTCAATGTTCCGAACGGGTATTACAATCTTTACCTCAGACGGTGTGCGACGGCGGCTGATGCCGAAACTCTGAACTATAAGTCAAGCGGTGTTCTTTACAAAAACATGGAGATTAAGGTCACCGGCGGCAAAGTGAAAATCCTGCGCTACAAGGACGTCATCGAATACAACGATTATGTAAAGGACATCGGCGCACTCTACAGCACCGACCGCTACCTGGACGATACGCTCGAAGACATCCGCTTTGTGCTCAGAAATCCTGCCACAAATATTTACGCAACGATGACTTCCAGCAAAATATACTACATCAAAAGCGTTTCCGATCGCATTACACAGGGTGCTTACACAGACTACGACAAGCTTCTCAAAATATATGAATACACGGCAAAGAACTTTTACTACGATTCCGTGGCTTTTTCAACGCACTCTTATCAGTATGCGGATCCTTATGACAATATTTACAATTACGAAAACGGGCTCAGCAGTGCAAACAGCGTCTCGGGGCGTGTTCACACCACCTGCCAGGGTTTCTCTGCAATCTATCTTGCACTCGCCCGCGCACAGGATATTCCGACCAGATTCGTTTACGGACATCGCCTCGCGGTGCCTTCCAACGACTGGCTTACGGAAGACAATATTGATGTACGCGACCACTGGTGGGCAGAATCGTATGTCAACGGAAGATGGATTTTTGTCGACCCTACGGTCGGAACCACCAACAAATACAACAAATCTACCGGCGCATGGACTTACACCGGGCTGACAAACTACACATATTTTGATGCCTCGGATGATCAGGTTGCAACCAGCCATGTATACATGAATATCTACCCGGACTACAGAGCCGGCAAATATATCGATGACGAATATGAAATGGGAATGCTGCGCGGCTTCTTCGAACAGCCTGTCGGCGATTCCTATAAGACACGCGGAACCGTGATGAACTCGTCGTATTCCGCTTATGATACCGCTACATGGGGAGACGGAACCAAGTCCCACTTCATGACCAACGGCCGCGGCAAAACAACCCAGATTCAGTGGAGCAACAAAGGTTTCACGGGAGATCTCAATCTGCCGGGCTTTACAAAGATGTCAGTATTTTCCTCACACGGAAATAAATATGAGACAGCAAATTTGTCGAACTCTCCTGCATTGAAGAGCGTTTATCTGCAAAACAACAAACTGACGAGCGTTGATTTAAGCAATTGTTATAAGCTCAGCTATGTCCGGGCGCAGTACAACCCGATGAAAAATCTCACGCTTTATGTGAACGGTCAGAATCGTACATTCACAGCCGGCGATAACGGGACTTTCTATTTTACGCTGGATACCCGTTATACAAACAGCAGCCTGTCGCTGTATTCCAAACCGGACATCGGCTACAAGCTCGGCGGTGTTTACAGTGCCTCGACCGGAAGCAGGCTTTCGACGAAAACAACCTACCATTTCACACCGAAAGCATCCGGCTACAGCATTCGTTTCGTGCTGAATCCGGACAGCTACAAATATTATTTGGCTCCGGGCGAATCAAGATCTTCGCGCCTTCCTTATATCCGCGCGGCGGCAAAACGCCTGAACGAACTGGGTTACTACAACCCGAACGGCAATTCGTACGGATATTGGTATGACCAAACCGCAGTGGGCGAAGAAACTTCCTACACGGACGAACTCGTTTCCGCAGTTATCAAATTCCAGGTAATGCATGATATTTCAAACACCGGAAATGTCGGACAGCAAACATGGTCTGCCCTCTTCAGCGACTCGGCAAAGAGCATGGTTTCCGATTATGAATATTCACAAATCCTTGCGAATTACGAAGCAATGAAAGTTCAGCGTACGGAAGCAACGGAACAGATGAATCAGCTCACGGTTAAGACATCTTCCACCGCTTCCAAAGGTGCCATGAACCTGACCTGGAGCAGCAGCTCAGCAGTCCTTGATATCGATAGCGTTCAAATCGACGGTTACGAGCTTTGGAAGTCCAATTCCAAAACCGGCGGCTATCAGCTTCTGAAGAGCACGACCGGAAAGAAGTTCAAAAACACTTCCAATATCAAAAAAGGCACCCGTTATTACTACAAGGTGCGCGCCTACAGAGAAATCGGCGGTCAGAAGATTTACTCGCCGTGGTCGAATGTAACTTATAAGATTGCAAAATAACAGATACACACCCTCCCGCATATACTGAAAAAAAGTATATCGGGAGGTTTTTTATGTCCGCAGGCAAAAAATTCTACGCAAAGCAGATTGACAAAGCACTCGCTTCTGCCAAGGAAATCAACCAGGATGAGCATCCGCGCATCGTCGTTTTCAGCGACTGTCACCGCGGAAACGGCACATGGAATGATAGCTTTCTGAATAACAAGACGCTTTTTCAGGCTGCACTCGGCTATTACCGTGAAAACGACTTCACCTACATAGAGCTCGGCGACGGCGATGAGCTGTGGGAAAACCGAAAATTCTCGGACATCGAAGAAATCCATGCCGATATCTTTCAGCAGTTTCTCCCTTTTATGCTGGACGGGAAAATGTATATGGTCTGGGGTAACCACGATATGGCAAAGAGCCGCAAAATGCCGCTCTCTCCTTCTCTGCCTCCGTGTTTTCCTGCCGTTCGGATTTGCGACGGCAGCGGAAATATAAAATTCAATCTGATTCACGGGCATCAGGTGGACCCTCTGAATAACCAGTTTTGGAAGGCGGCGCGGTGGATGGTGCGCTATCTTTGGAAGCCGCTCGAGCTTGCAGGAATTAAAGATCCGACCAGCTCGGCGCGCAATTACAAAAAAAGAAAAGCCGTCGAAGAGCGCATGGCGGACTGGGCGGCGTCGCACGAGTCAAACCTGATTTCCGGTCACACCCACCGCCCGACCATTCCTTCGGGCACCGCCGCTTCGCCTGCAAGTAAAGGCAAATACTTTAACAGCGGCTCCTGCGTACACCCGAACACCATCACCTGTCTGGAAATTATTTATAATGAGGTCAGTCTCATCAAATGGACTTCGTGTCCGGATGAGAACCGCTATCTAAAGGTCTGCAGGCATGTAATCGCAGGTCCGGTTTCCGTATGAGGCGCGCGGCTTGTATTTTTCCCCGCGAAATGATACAATATATAAGTCATGAAAAGAAAAAAATACAGACTCGCGCTTTCGCTCCTCCTGACTGTCACGCTGATTCTGACATCCGGCTGTGCGCAGAGCGATATAAATGGACAATATAATAAGAATCCTTCCAAGGTGATTCTCTGCGCGGGATTTTCCGAGTATGACTGGACACGGAATGTTTTGGGCGATAACCCGGCAGGAATCGAACTCCGTCTGCTCAACACCAGTGGGGTGGATATGCACAGCTATCAGCCTTCCGTTTCGGATATGGTTCAGATTGCAGACTGCGACCTTTTGATTTATACGGGCGGAATTTCGGAGTTTTGGATTGACAAGGCGACCGCTTCCTCGAAGAAGGACAGCATCAGCGTGCTTTCGCTGATGGAGTATTTTGAAGGGAATCCTGCGCTTTTCCCTGCGTATGAGCAGGAAGAGCACGATCACAACCACGGGCATGAGCACGAACATGAAGACGAGGACGCGAACCTGCACGGACACGAGCATGACGAAGAAGCGGACGAGCATATCTGGCTTTCGCTGAAGATGGCGCCTGTGTTCTGCGAAAGGATTGCAGATGCGGTTTCGCAGCTTGACCCCGCAAACGAGGATTTATATCGAAAGAACTTGTCGGGCTACCAAGTGCAGCTCAAGGCGCTTGATGCAGAGGTTGAGCAGGCTGTGAGCAGAGCCTTGGGGGATGTGCTTTTGTTCGCCGACCGGTTCCCTTTCCTGTATCTTTCGCAGGACTACGGAATCCACTGTCACGCGGCCTTTCCGGGCTGCTCAGCGGAAACCGAGGCAAGCTTTGAGACGATTATCGACCTTGCCGATGATTTGATCACGGACAAGCTTTCGCACATCGTGATTCTCAAAAACAGCAAAAAAAATCTCGCAGAAACCATCATCCGCGCTTCCAAAAAGCAGGATGTAAAGATTTGCGAGCTCGACTCTCTGCAGTCCATAACCTCCGAAGACATTGCCGGAGGTTTTACCTATCTGAACGCAATGAAACAAAACAAGGAGGTCATTTCCGAATGTCTCAGCTGATTGTAAATAATTTGTCGCTCGGCTATGACGGCATCGTCGTGTCCGAGGGCATCAATTTTCAGGTCAACAAAGGCGACTACCTGTGCATTGTCGGCGAAAACGGCTCTGGCAAATCCACACTGATGAAAACACTTCTCGGTCTGCAAAAACCGCTTTCCGGGGAGGTTGTCCTTTCGGACGGGATGTCGCGCGCCCAAATCGGCTATCTGCCGCAGCAGACACCGGTGCAGAAGGATTTTCCCGCATCCGTGCAGGAAATCGTCCTGTCGGGATTTTTGGCGTCCCTGGGCGCTAAACCGTTTTACTCACGCGTGCAGAAACAGGCCGCGCTTGACAATATGAAAAAACTCGGAATTTACGATAAGAGAAACCACTGCTACCGCAACCTTTCCGGCGGTCAGCAGCAAAGAGTTCTGCTCGCCAGAGCGCTTTGCGCCACCTCGCAGATGCTCTTTCTGGACGAGCCGATTGCGGGTCTTGACCCGGCGGCTTCCGCAGAAATGTACGAAATTATCGCAAAGCTCAATCGCGAAGAAGATATAACAATCGTGATGGTTTCCCACGACATCGAAGCCGCTGTCAAATACGCCAGCCACATTCTTCACATGGGAAGCAGCATGCAGTTTTTCGGCAGCAAGGAAGAGTATGTGCAGACTCCGCTGAAGGGCAGGTTCCGTCTTTCAAACTTCGTGGACGAGCCGCTTTGCAGCCGCGCGGAAAGAATCAGTATCAAACCAAGGAGGTCAGTAAGAGATGAATTTAATAAACATGATTAGTGACTTCTTCTCGTACTCCTTTGTGTGGTACGCATTTATCGCCGGCATCCTGGCGGCGCTGTGTTCCTCCCTTCTCGGTGTGACACTCGTTCTGAAGCGTTACTCGTTCATCGGAGACGGGCTTTCGCATGTCGCATTCGGCGCAATGGCTGTCGCGGCGGTTTTGTCGGTGAGCAATAACCTTCTCATCGTCATGCCCGTGACGATTATCAGTGCGGTGCTTCTTCTGAAGACCGGACAAAACGCAAAAATAAAAGGCGATGCGGCGCTCGCAATGATTTCCGTCGGCTCTATGGCCTTCGGCTATCTTTTGCTGAATCTTTTTTCCGCATCTGCCAATATTTCGGGTGATGTATGCAGCACGCTTTTCGGCTCTACATCGATTTTGACACTGACCGGGAGCGATATTATCCTCTGCGTGTCCATGTCGATTGTGGTTATTTTAATCTTTGTGCTTTTTTATAATCGGATTTTTGCAGTTACCTTTGACGAAAGTTTTGCGTGCGCAACGGGTGTCAACGCGTCTGCCTACAATCTGCTGATTGCAATTACCACGGCGGTTGTCATCGTGCTTGCGATGAACCTCGTCGGCGCGCTCCTGACTTCGGCTTTGATTATCTTCCCGGCGCTTTCCGCCATGCGGATTTTCAGCACCTTCCGTCAGGTTATCGTCTGCGCTGCCGTTTATGCGGTCGTCACTTCCGCAGTCGGAATTTTGATTTCCATCATCCTGTCAACGCCTGCAGGCGCGACTATCGTGGTGACGGATCTGCTCGCCTTCGGCATCTGCAGTCTCATCGGAAAAATCAAAACATGCTGAGCTGGTCGGTTTCCGGAAGCCCCTCGAAAACGCCGTGATTTCGGAGACCTTCCACAGCGGTTCTGTTCAGCTTCGCTCTCTTCACCGCCTCTTCAATCGTGTCGAATTCCTTGATTTCATATTCGCTTTGGAAAGCCTTTGCGGCATTTTCGCCCACGCCTTCTATCGCTACAAACGGAAGCAGAACCTTGCCGTTATCCACGCTGAATTTCGTCGCAAGCGACTTGCCGAGCCTTGCCGGAGTAAACTCATAACCTCTGGCATACATTTCATAGGCAACCTCATAGATCGTATAATCGTCTTTTTCCTTCGGAGCCGCATTCGTTCCCTTCGCATCGATTTCCTCCATCTTTGCCAAAATCGCATCCTTGCCTTTCAGAATCGTCTCAGCGTCGAAGTTTGCAACCTTCGTTGTGAAATAGGTCGCATAAAACTCCTGCGGATAGTAAACCTTATACCACGCCATACGAAAACTCATCATCGTGTAGGCAACCGCATGGGCGCGCGGGAACATGTATTTAATCTTGTTGCAGGAATCGATGTACCAGTCGGGAACATCGTGCTCCTTCATCGCCGCAACCTGCTCATCGTCGAGGTCTTTCTTTCCCTTACGGACGATTTCCATGATTTTGAACGCGGTTTCGTTCTCAACGCCCTTCAAAATCAGATAGTTCATGATGTCGTCTCGGGTTGAAATAACTTCACGCATCGTCGCTGTTCCGGAGCGGATGTAGTCCTGCGCGTTGTTCAGCCACACATCCGTGCCGTGCGAAAATCCTGAAATTCGAACAAGATCTGCGAATTTATCGGGCTTCGTGTCGTCGAGCATCTGCCGCGTGAACGAGGTTCCGAATTCCGGTATCGCATAAGAGCCGTGCGTAAATTTATAGTCCGGATCTTTGATGTCGAGCGCCTCGATTCCGTTGAAAATGCTCAGCACCTTTCGGTCGGTCAGGTCAATCTTCAGTGGGTCCGTACCCGTCATGTCCTGAAGCTGACGGATCATGGACGGCACATCGTGACCGAGAATATCGAGTTTCAAAAGGTTCTCGTCGATTTTGTGGTAGTCGAAATGCGTTGTGATAATGTCCGTGTTCACATCGTTTGCCGGATGCTGAATCGGACAAAACTCAAAGATCTCATGGTCGTCCGGACAGATTACGATGCCGCCCGGGTGCTGGCCCGTCGTCCGCTTTACCCCCGTGCAGTGCTGCGTAAGTCTGTCTTTCTCGTATTTATTTACAGGAATGTTTCTCTCTTCAAAATATTTTGCGACATAGCCGTAAGCGGTCTTTTCCGCTACCGTGCCTACAGTTCCTGCCTTGAAAACGTTTTTATCACCGAAAATCACGCCGACATATTTATGCGCCTGCGGCTGATATTCGCCCGCGAAATTAAGGTCGATATCGGGTTCTTTGTTTCCTTTGAAGCCGAGGAAGGTTGCGAACGGAATCGTGTAGCCGTCCCGCTTCATCGGTGTGCCGCAGTCCGGGCAGTCCATCGGCGGCATATCGACGCCGCAGTCATACTTCTGCATATCGCCCCAGATGATTTTTTTGCAGTTTGGGCACAGATAGTGCGGGTCGAGCGGATTTACCTCCGTAATTCCTGCCATCGTCGCCGCAAAAGATGAGCCTACCGAGCCTCGGGAGCCTACCAGATAGCCGTCTTCCAAAGACTTGTTTACAAGCATCTGCGCACTGACATACATCACCGCATAGCCGTTGTTTATGATGGAATTCAGTTCAATATCCAGTCTGTCTTCGATTTCTTTCGGGAGCGGATTGCCGTACTGCGTGTGTGCGCGCTCCATACAGGTGTTTCGCAGAGTATCCTCCGCACCTTCAATCTTCGGTGGGAATTTTCCTGCCGGAACCGGGCGGATTTCGCCGTCCACAAGGCTTGCTATGTAATTCGTATTTTCAATTACGACTTCGCGTGCACGTTCGCCCAGATAGGAGAATTCCGCCATCATCTCGTCGGTCGTCTTCATGTAAAGGCCTTCGCCGTTTTCCGCATCGTCATAGCCCATGCCCGCCATGACAATGTTTCGGTAAATTGCATCGTCAGGCTCCGTATAATGGGAGTCCGTCGTTGCCACGACGCGCTTGCCGAGCTTGTCCGCAAGGGCTACAATTTTTTTGTTGATGGCACGCAGGTCATCCTCTGTCTCGACACGCTTACCGTCCAGATAAAATTCCTCTTCCAACATAAAACGATTGTTGATGACCGGCTGGATTTCCAGATAGTCATAGCGGGAAGCAATGCGTTCTTGCTCTTCGGGACTTGCCTGCTCGGTAATATGCCGGGTATGCGTTCTTTTGTTGTACGAAACGCGCTTGACCATGGAAAGGAAAACCTCTCCGTAGCTGCACGCGGAGCCGATAATCAGGCCCTCGCGGTGTGCTTCAATCACCGACCACGGAAGTCTCGGTTTTTTATAAAAATAGTTAATATGGGAATAGGACACCAGCTTATAGATATTCTTAAGCCCTTCCTGTGATTTTGCTAAAATAATGATGTGATTCGTCGGCTTGGTTTTGTAGTCGATTTCTCCGTTTTCGTCGATGCAGTCCGCATCGTCAAAGACATAGCCCTCCACGCCGTAAATCACCTTAATCGGACGGCCTTTTTCCGCCTGCTTCTTCGCCTCTGCCGCGCAGTCCGGGAATGCCTGAACCACGCCGTGGTCGGTAACCGCAACCGCCGGCTGTCCCCACTTCGCCGCCTGCGCCACGATGTCCTTCGCTTCGTTGAAGCCGTCCATCTGGCTCATCTTCGAGTGGATGTGAAGCTCGACGCGCTTGCCGTCTTCCCAGGTATCCTCGCGGCCGATTTCTCTGTCCGCTTTTTCGAGGTCTTTGAACATAATCGTGTTCATGTTCTCAAAGGTATCCCACTGCACCTCGCCGCGGATTTTGACCGCATCGCCCGGCTTCAGCAGATCATTGATTTCGCCCCACTTGGCTTCAGTCACAAACGCCTTCGTGCAGACGGTCGTCTTGTTATCCGTAATCAGAAGCGATACGAGATGATTCCCGTTCTTAATCAGGCGCTCCGAGATTTTGAACAAAATACCCTCGACAACGACCGTTCCCATCTTCGGGTCGATGTCTCTGAGTTCGACAGTTTTGCCGCCCGGTATATCGCGGCCCATAATGCGGTTTCCGGATGCAGGAAGCTCCTTCTCCTTGCGCTTCCAGCCGCCTTCGCCGCCTTTTCCTCCGAAACCGCCCTTTGGCTGAAATCCGCCGCCTGCGCTTTTTTCGCTTTGCTTTTGTACTGCTGCGGCACGCGCTCTGACCTCTTCGCGGTATTCCCGTGCCGTCTGTTCGATTTCTTTTCCCTCGTTTTCGCGGAAAAATTTATGCATTTCTTCAAAACGCTGCGTGTTGTTTTCGAACCGAACCTCAAAATGCAAGCCAAGCCTTTCCCTGAGTATTTCGCTGAATTTGCGGGCAAGTCTGTCATTAAGCTGCTGCGCGGCAAAATCACCCAGAGCATAATAGGTAACCATGCGGTCTTCGATTTTGACTTCTTTCTCGTCAATCATCTTGGTAATGGAAACATATTCGCCGTTTACTTCTTCAATCATGTACGGCAGAAAAAGCTTTGCAAGGGTTTCATCCTCAAGCACCGGATTTTCGTAATCAAAAATAAAATTCACATCCGTGATGAGATCCAGCTTATGGATGATGATTGCCTTTATTTTCTCATAATCCAAAAAAGGCATGACAAAATTCAGGCGCACCGGTATATCCAGCACCCCTGTATCCTTGTGAATCACGGCCTTTCCGAGCTCGAAACGGTATTCACTTTTTTGTCCACCCAGGGCATCCCAATTGATGCTCCCACGGATCAGATCCTTCATATATTCGCCTCTATCATCTTAATCAGTTCGTCAACAAGCAGATCCTCCGATACCGCTTTTACGATTTCGCCCTTAGAGAAAAGCAAACCTCTGCCGTATCCGCCGCAGATTCCGAAATCTGCCTCCTTTGCTTCGCCGGGACCGTTTACCGCGCAGCCCATCACTGCAACTTTGAGGCTTCTTTCTCCGGATTTCTCAAGTTTTTCGGAGAGTGGGAGAAGCCGCCTCTCAACTTCTGCCGCCAGCGCCTGCAAATCGACTTTCGTTCGTCCGCAGGTCGGGCAGGAAACCAGGTCGATTCCTGCCTTGCGAAGTCCGACATTTCTCAAAATTTCTTTTGCAAAAATTACTTCCTCGACCGGATCTGCGGTTAAGGAAACGCGCATCGTGTCGCCGATTCCCGCAAGCAGCAGGGCTCCGATTCCGATTGCGGATTTCACCTTGCCTCTTTCGAGTGTCCCGGCCTCTGTGATTCCGATATGAATCGGATAGTCCGTCTGCGATGCCAGAATTCGGTGTGCATCGTAATTAAGCTTTACGTCCGAAGACTTTATCGATACGACCATCTTGTCATAGTCGAATTCCTCGATAAGCCTCAGGTTGTTCATTGCGCTTTCTGCAAGGCCTTCCGCCGTCACACGGCCGTATTTTGCAAGAATCGGCTTCTCAAGCGATCCGGAGTTTACACCGACGCGAATCGGGATTTCATGCTCTTTTGCCGCTTCCACGACTGCACGCAGTCTTTCACGCTCTCCGATATTGCCCGGATTGATTCTGATTTTGTCTGCCCCTGCGTTAATCGCCGCCAGGGCAAGTCTGTAATCAAAATGAATATCCGCAACAAGCGGCAGGCGGCATGGGACTTTCTTCCGCACACGCGAAAACACCTCTGCCGATTCCATGTCCGGCACAGCGATTCTGACAATGTCGCATCCTGCTTCACAGAGTCTGTCGATCTGTCTTAGCAAGCCTTTTTCATCGCGTGAATCCACATTTGTCATGGATTGTATCGTAATCGGCGCATCTCCCCCTATGAAGAGTTCGCCGCATCTTATCTTCTTGGTTTCTTTCATATCACACCTAACCGAATATTCTTACAACATCGTTGAATGTTACATATACCATGAGTAGCATCAAAAGTGCCAGTCCAACGAAATGAATAGTTCCCTCAACTTTTTCGCTCACCGCTTTGCCGGTAATCGCACTGTAAAGCACAAAAATGATTCTGCCGCCGTCCAGTGCCGGAAGCGGAAGCATGTTTATAATTGCCAAATTGAGGCAGATCAGCGCCGTGAGGAATCCGTAATACCAAAATCCGTACTGACTTGTCTGGCTTACCATCTGCACCATCCCGACAGGCCCTGTGAGTTCATCGGGACTTGCTTTGCCGGTAAAAAGCTGTCCGAGTGCCGAGAACATCATCTTTGTCATCCCCCAGGTCGACTGCGCGCCCGCGACCACAGCTTTGAACGGGCTGTGACTGATCTTGCACGTTACACCCAGCACATAGTGGCTGACCTTATTTCCCTGTGCGTCCACGCCTTCCGCAAGTGTCGGCCTTACCTCCGCACCGTAAAGCATTCCGTCTCTTTCGTAATCCACAGAAGCGGATTCACCTTCCGAGAGGCCGCCGAGTGCCTCAGAAATCTGTGACCAGTCATCAATCCGGTATTCCTTGTCGGTCGTAATGCTTATAATTTTGTCATTTGCCGTAAGTCCCGCAGCCTCCGCCGCACTTCCTGCCTGTACCTCACCGATGGTGGTCGTCGTAAATCCACGGATTCCGACAACCAGGCACATGATTACGATTGCACATGCGATATTCATGAGTGAGCCCGCCGCGAGAATCAAAATTTTCTGCCACGGCTTCTTTTTTCCGAACGCCCGCTCGTCGGTCGAGTCTTCGTCCTCGCCTTCCATCGCACAGAATCCGCCGATTGGGAAAAGACGAATGCTGTGCAGCGTCTCTCCTTTTTGCTTTTTCCAAATCACCGGTCCCATGCCGAAGGCAAATTCGTTGACCTTGACTCCGCATTTTTTCGCTGCGATGTAATGCCCCAGCTCATGCGGAAAAATCATAATGCAAAACAGTATAATCGCAAGAATTGCTGTCTTCATAAAATCTCCCTCGTTAATTTTCTCGTCTCTTTGTCGATTTCTAAAATACCCTCTAAATCCAAATTATATGCAGTTTTATGTGCATTGAGAATACATGCAAGTGTTTTTTCGATGTCCACAAAACGAATTTTCTCTTCCAAAAACGCCGCAACCAAAACTTCGTTTGCCGCATTCATAACCGCCGGGCAGCTTCCGCCCCGTGCAATCGCTTCATATGCCAGCGAAATACAGCCAAACACCTCCGGATTCGGCTTTTCAAAAGTCAGATTCGATCCTTCACCGAAAAAGTCAAGTTCGCGTTCCCCGTTTTTCAGCCTGTCCGGATAGCCCAACGCCAGACTGATTGGAATCCGCATATCCGGCACGCCGAGCTGCGCGATTACTGAATTGTCCATAAACTCCACTGCGGAATGCACGATGCTCTGCGGATGTACCAAAATCTGTATTTTTTCCGCTTCCAGATCAAAGAGCCACCTGGCTTCAATCACCTCAAGCCCTTTGTTCATCATCGTCGCCGAATCGATTGTAATTTTCGCACCCATGTTCCATTTCGGGTGCTTCAGAGCCTGCGCCAGCGTCACTTTTTCAAGCTGTTCCTTCGTATAGCCCCTGAACGGTCCGCCGCTTGCCGTCAAAAGAATTTTCTTAATCGGTCGGTTTTGATTTCCTTCCAGACATTGAAAAATTGCGCTGTGTTCACTGTCCACCGGCAGAAGCTTTACTCCCGCTTTCGCCGCTGCATCCATTACGAGTTCGCCTCCGGCAACCAGTGTTTCCTTGTTTGCGAGCGCAATGTCTTTTCCTGCCTGAATTGCCGCATAGGTCGGCGCAAGTCCGCGCATTCCCATCAGTGCGTTGAGAACCATGTCACAGCCACCCTCAGCTGCTTCAATCAGACCCTTTTCCCCCCATGAAAACTCCGTCCGCGGAAACTTTCGCATAAGATCGTGGGCGTCCTCTTCACGCTCTGTGACCGCAAAGGCAGGTCTGAACTTTTCAATCTGTTCCTCCAGCTTCTTTTTGTTTTTTCCGCAGGTCAGCGCCTCAACCCGAAACCTGTCCGGATGCGCTTTTATTACCTCAAGACTCTGCGTTCCGATGGAGCCGGTACTTCCCAATACAGTAATCTTTTTCATCTGTTTCTCCAACTAAACCCTTTTTTACAGCAAAACCGGCATTGCCTTCTGCGCCTCATTTACAAACAGAATGCAGTAATACACCATCGGTGCCGTAAAGAATACGCTGTCAAATCTGTCCAGAATTCCGCCATGTCCCGGTATGAGGCTGCCGTAGTCCTTGATGCCCATTTGTCTCTTGAATGCCGAAGCCGCAAGGTCGCCAAACTGTGCTACCACGCTTCCAACCACCGAAATAATCATGCATTCCGTCATCATGTCCGGAACGACGAGATATGCAAAGATTCCGCAAAAAACAATGCTTCCCAAAACACCGCCGACCGCGCCTTCTTTACTCTTCTTCGGACTCAGATGCGGACAAAGCTTATGCTTTCCGACTGCCATTCCCACGAAATACGCCATAATGTCCGTTCCGAATGATGCAAGGAACACAAGCCATATCAGGATGCTGTATTCGCTCCGGTCGATCAGCACAATGTGGAACGGAAAAAGTACACAGTACAGAATTCCAAGAAGAGTTGCTGACATATCCTCAAGTTTTCTTTCCTCAACATTGAATCCGTATATCATCGACCCCATAACCGCAAGCACAACCCAAAGCAAAATCAAAGACGGAATTCCCGGCGCAAGGATTTCCACTGCGTAAAGCAGCACAATCGCCGCATAGGCAAGTCCGTATGCCGGTCTGCTGCCGACTGCTTCATATCCTTTATAAAACTCGTGAACACCGATAAAACTTACGACGATGCAGGCTGCCATCAGCAGGTATCCGCCGAAATATACCAGGGCAATCAGCGGCAGCATGATGCATGCCGAAATGATTCTTGTCTTCATGTTTTTCACCTCTATCCTTTCCGTCCGCCGAATCTGCGGCTCCTGTGACAAAATTCCCCGATTATTTTTTCAAACTCCTCCGGTCTGAAATCCGGCCAAAGCGAATCCGTAAACGCAAATTCACTGTATGCCGCCTGCCAAAGCAGAAAGTTTGACAGACGCTGTTCTCCGCTTGTCCTGATAATCAAATCCGGATCGGGGATATTGCCGTTCTCATCACCTGTATACAGATATCTTGAAATCATTTCCTCATCGATATCTTCTGTGTTAATCCGTCCCGCGGCTGCTTCCTCCGCTGCTCGGCGGGCAGCCCTTGCGATTTCCGCACGGCTTCCGTAATTCAGCGCGATGTTGAACTGCAGCCCCGTATTGTCCTTCGTCGCATTCACAGCTTTTTCAATGCTCTTAACCGCAGACTGCGGCACCTTCTCATAGTCACCCAGCATATGCACCTTTACATTGTTTGCTGAAAGTTCCGCAAGCTCGCTTCCCACGAATTTAACGAGCAGATTGAAAATTCCGCCCACCTCTTCCTGCGAACGCTTCCAGTTTTCGGTTGAAAACGCATATACCGTTAAATACTTGATGCCCAGCACATCCGCCCTTTTGATAATCTCCTTCATGGTATACATACCCTGATTATGTCCGCTGAGCCTTGTTACCTTGTTCTTTTCCGCCCATCTGCCGTTTCCGTCCATGATGACCGCCACATGCCGCGGAATCTTCACTGATTCACTCATTCTGTCTCCTACAAAGAGTGTGGCTGCAAAAGCACAGCCACACAATCATTTCTTCTTAATATTTTTCCGCAAAAAGGCAAAATTAAACTTCCATGATTTCTTTGTCTTTCGCTGCGATGATGTCGTCGATTTCCTTCGTCGTCTTGTCCGTTGCCTTCTGAACATCGTCCAATGCCTTCTTCAGCTCGTCTTCCGTAATCTCATGGTTCTTTTCAAGTTTCTTCAGTTCGTCGTTTGCTTCTCTTCTGAGGTTTCTTACCGCAACCTTGCTGTCCTCGCCCATTTTCTTAACCGTCTTGGTGAGCTCTTTTCTTCTTTCTTCCGTAACCTGCGGAATCACAAGTCTCACGCACTTACCGTCGTTGGACGGGTTGATTCCGATATTGGCAATATTGATTGCCTTTTCGATTTCCGAGATGGACTTCGGGTCAAACGGCGTAATCATCAAAGTTCTCGGATCCGGAACCGAAATGTTCGACAGGTTCTTAAGCGGTGTCGGTGAACCGTAATAATCAACCATGACCTTGTCAAGGAGCGCAGGGTTTGCTCTTCCCGCTCTGACTGTGTTTAAGTCCTCTTTCAAAATCGATATTGTCTTCCTGCTTCTTTCTTCAAGATTTTTCTTAATGGTTTCCATCTTTTCCTCCTACTTTATAATCGTTCCTATCTTCTCGCCCTGAATAGCACGGAGCACATTTCCGTCCTCGGCGATTGCAAACACATGAATCATAATTCCGTTATCCTTACACAGGGTTGCGGCCGTCAAATCCATCACCTTGAGGTCTTTTTCCACAACTTCCATATGCGTCAATTCATCAAATTTCACAGCCTTTGGATTCAGTGCCGGGTCGCTGTCATAAACGCCGTCAATATTCTTTGCCAGCAAAATGACATCTGCGTCAATTTCCGCAGCTCGAAGCGCTGCTGCTGTGTCAGTTGAGAAGAACGGATTTCCCGTTCCTGCTCCGAAGATTACCACATCGCCGTGGTCGAGATGGCTGAGTGCTCTTCTTCTTGCATACGGCTCTGCGATTTCCTTCATTTCGATTGCGGTCTGTACCTTCGCGTCAACGCCCAGCGCCAGAAATGCGTCCTGAAGCGCCAGCGAATTCATCACGGTTGCCAGCATCCCCATATAGTCTGCCGTCGCGCGGTCCATATCCTTGCTGGTTCTGCCTCTCCAGAAGTTGCCGCCGCCGACAACGATTGCCACCTGCACACCCAGATCGTGAATTTCCTTCACTTCCTTGGCAACCTTTCGGGTCATTTCTTCGTTGATTCCGAAACGCTGCTCACCTGCAAGCGCCTCTCCGCTGATTTTCAGTAAAACTCTTTTGTATATGGGTTTCATCCGCTACCTCCCGGGAAAAGTTCTTTGTTCTCTTCAATCTTATTTATTCTACCATAAAAAGGCCTGCACGAAAAGTCTTTTTCCCTCACAAAAATTTTTTTATTAATAATTCCTGCCCATAAGGTGACAGCAGCAGCGGCGAAATGTCAAAAATCGTCCGGCATCCGGATTCTCCCTTTGCTGCAAGCCGGTATGCAGCCCGTGCATACGCTGTGAGAACAGCACCCGTAAATTCCGGGTTAGAATCCAGCTTTAAAGAAAAATCATAGACTGCTTTGTTTTCGTCTCCTTCTTCTCCGGTTTTTCCGACGCGGATAACCGTTCCGCCATGCGGCATTTTCGAGTGCTTTTCCTGCAGTTCTTTCTGACTGATAAAATTTACTTCCGTTTCGTAACCTTCAAAGTAATCCGGCATATGTAAGATTTCGCGGCGAATCCTTTCCTGCTCACTTCTGTTCCCACAAACCACGAAACACTCCCTTTGATGGCATTGCTCGTTTGAAAATGCCTCGGATATTTCGCCCGCACGGATCTTTTCCAGAATATCCGTTTTTGGAATCGTGTACTGACGTGCATCGAGTACGCCTTCGATTGAGCGAACCGCGTCCGAATGACCCTGGCTGATTCCCCTGCCCCAAAGGGTATATGTTTTGCCATCCGGCAAAAGGGCTTCCGCCAGCATACGGTTAAGGGAGAACAGACCCGGATCCCAGCCCGCCGCAATAATTGCAAGTCTGCCGCCTTCCTTTGCCTGCGCATCTACGTTTTGAAAATGCGCATAGATTTTTGCGTGATTATCGAAGCTGTCAACGATATTATAATGTCCTGCGTATTTCGGACTCTGCCACGGCAGATCGTTTGCCGACCCGCCGCACACGATGAGTACATCCGGCTTCTCAAACTGCGCCTCTGCCTTCTCCAGAAGTTTTGTAGAGAGCACTTCAACCCCTGCTGTCCGAATTGCAACCGCTTTCGGTGCCCTCCTTGTGAAAATATTTGTCAGCCGCATATCCGGGCTTGCATTCACCGCAGCTTCCACACCCTTTCCCAGATTTCCGTAACCGACAATTGCAATTTTGATTTTTTCTTCCATTTTGACACTCCTCTCCTTCTGCCGGCAATAAAGAAGGTCTGCCTGAGGTGTCCGTAGAACGACTCTTCACCTCGGCAGACCTCGTATGCTACCGTACTCTTATATAGCTCTTGCGATTTTTCCCCTCTCTTTTTATGCGGAAAACGCCAAGCGGCACAATTTGCTTATTGTCCAACACCCGCAGCACTTCTTCAATATCACTGCTTCGCAGATAGAGCCCCGTTCCGCATGATCGGATAAGCTCCGGCGGCAGTTTTTTCATGGTCGAGCGGATTCCGCTCTCTTCAAGCATATCCTCGGCATATGCCGCTTTGTAAAAAGATGAAAATGACAGAATATATTCCTGTTCCACTTGATTTACCTCCTCTTTCGCATGTAACAGCCCGCCCGGCGGCTTTTCTTCTAGCCTGTGATTTTTCGTATTGCAAGGTCTTTGAAGCTTGCCTTTTCGACACTCTTTTCTGCTAAAACCGGATACCGTCCGACTTCGGTTCCTGATTTATACACTACCATTTCTCCGACTTTTTCCTCTGCCTTAAGCGGCAGCGGAACATTTTCGTTCAGTGAGATTTCGCTCGTAACAGCATCTTTTTCTCCTTTTGCGGTAAGTGCTGTCATCTTTTCTCCCGCCACTAGGTGCACCGTCTCCGGTGTTCCGTGTGCGATCCGCATTTCACCCACGATATCGCCTTTTTCGGCAACCACCGCGGTCTCATAGTTGGCAAATCCGTAGTCGAACAGTTTCGCAACCTGCGCGTTTCGGATTTTGGAAGTCTGACAGCCGAGTGCGACTGCAATCAGGTGCGTATCGTCTCTGGCTGCCGATGCGCTGAGGCAGAAGCCTGCGTCGTTTGTGAACCCGGTTTTGATGCCGTTGCAGCCCGGATAAGCTTTAATCAGCTTGTTGGTATTCGTCAGTCCGAACTCCTTCTCTTTGCCCGGAAGGCCCACGGTTATCGTGCTCTGCCAGGTGGTAAACCACTTGTGAGTTTCCTCGAAGCTGTAGAGACGTTTCGACATGACTGCTATATCATATGCGCTGGAATAGTGATCTGCTACAGGAAGTCCGTTCGTATTGACAAAATGCGTATCGACCATCCCAAGTTCCTTCGCGCGGGCGTTCATGCGCTCCACGAAAATTTCTTCGCTGCCTGCCACATATTCGGCAAGTGCCACACAGCCGTCATTGGCGGATGCCATCGCAACACCTTCCATCAGTTCGCGCACCGGATGCGTTTCACCGACCTCCATGTACATCTGACTGCCTCCCATGGAAGCGGCGCGTTCTGAAATCGTAACTTCATCATCTAGGGTGATTTTGCCGTTTTCCACGGACTCCATCACGAGCAGCATCGTCATAACCTTCGTCACGGACGCAAGCGGCAGCTCCTTATGTGCATCCTGCTGAAACAGCACCTCTCCGCTCTCCGCGTCAATCAGAACCGCGCCCTTTGCTTCGACGCTGAAGGCTGCCTGCGGCCCTTTATCGCGGCTCGGCACATCGTTTACGGTTTCGACTTCAATCGGCTCCTGCTTCGGCAGCTTTTCTCCTAATCGTGAAAGTCCGACGAATCCGCAGAGAATCAAGCTTACCCCCACAAGACTCGATACTATCTTTTTCCACATAAAAAAGCCTCACCCTTTCACCTTTAGTGGTAAAGTATATGAGGCTTTTGCTTTAAATATAACTTTTAGTTTATTCCGCAGTCGGACCAATCTGTGCCCTGCCGCTCTTATGCTTGTCCAAATAAAACAGATAGTCTAAGAGTTTTCTGTTTTCACTTTCTATGTCCTCCTGCGTTACGCCGCGGGCGAGGAATAATTCTTCATGCAGCACCCACGAGTCCGTACTGAAAAAGCCTGATTCTTTTTCGATAGTAAGCGTAATCTCATTTGAATCACATTGTGCGGAATATAGCCGCTCACTTTTGGAATTTTCCAAAATAAGGAACGAAATCGGTGAAAACCCAACCCCTTCAGGGCAGTTTGCTTCATAACTTTCCTTAAAAAATTGTAGTTCCAAACCATCAACAATTCTTTCTTTGTAATCAAAATTCTCGTCCAAATACTGTTCTAAGAGATTGTAATTATACGATTTGGGTTCCACTTTTCCTCTGTATCTTCTAAGCAACTCCTGATTCAAGTCTGCTTCCGGATTTTTATGCAAAATACCGATTGCCGGGTTTCCCATTTTCATCTCCAATTCCCGAAATAATTTTTATCGACGGTCTTTTTTGTCCGGGCATTATGGCAGTACCCCGTGTTTATATGTTTTTTATTTCGTCCGGCATCAGACCGGTTGCGGCGGATATACTCTCAATTGAAATTCCAAGTTCTCTAAGTTTCTTTGCAATCTCACGCTGCTTATCGGCACGGCCGATTTCCTCGCCTTTGGCACGGCCGATTTCCTCGCCTTTGGCACGGCCGATTTCCTCGCCTTTGGCACGGCCGATTTCCTCGCCTTGCTTGAATCCGATTTCCTCGCCGTGCTTGAATCCAAGTTCCTTGCCCTTCTCAATCGCTCGCTCCCACTGCACCTTCATTTCTTCATCCAATGTCATAATGCGGTCAACCTCCTCATCTTCATTGGCTTCTTCCACTCGTTTGCTCAGATATTTCACGAAGTCGCTTTTCTCATCTACCTTCCCCGTGTTCACAAAGTTGTAGAAAGCCTCAAATGCCTCGGGAGTCTTGCTCCGCGAGCACTTTGTGTTTAAGATAATTGTACTTGACCCATCGCCTAATTGCAACTGTAAATTTCTATCATACATTTCAAATCGGTACACCGGCTCGTCCCTCTTAAAAGGATCAAAACAGCACACAAAGATGACATACCCGGTTTTGAGTTTGTCATAAGTCTCTCCTTTTTTTAGCGAGTTCCTGGCGATTGCCATGTGGTAGTAACGGCTTCGCTTTGCGATTTCGTCTTCCGGTTCAAGCTGCATCTCAATATCGTAAACCGTATCATCCCCTTTAAACAGCACATCCAGCCGCACAGACTTTGAAGCAATTCCGGTAATAATCGTCTTTTCAACCTCAACGGCGATTTCATTTATCGTTGCAGTACCGCCGTCCTCTCCGTTCTTGTTTGGAAATAGGATTTTTTCTACGGTTCTTTCCGGAAAAATCATTTCGATGAATTTCTTACATGCGATAGGATCTCGCATTATGATTGCAAACATCAACTTGTTGGCGAATATGTATTTGCCCATTCTAAGTCCTCCTTATGTGTTATGATTGGAGAACAGCGCTATTCTTTGTAATATTTTACATTGAATGGCATATATTGTCAATACATATTTTTACATTTTGTTTTGAGCGTTTCGGAAGACCGTAGCAAAAAACAAGGATAATCCGCTAGGTCCTGCCTAGCGGATTATCGGGATAACCAAACTTTCGCGGTGGCAGACAAAAATGAGGACACTCCCTCCTTCTTGCTGTGATACCGGTCATTTAAGAATTTCAGTTCTTCTTCTCTGCCTATGAGCATAAAAAAACCTCAAATATCTAACCGTGATTTACTAAATCGTATTTGATATTGTTATACCCGTGTCCGCTCAAAAAAACAAGGGAATTGGTGTTTTGTTTTTTACAGCCCGATAATTTCCTTAATCAGCTTCGGTCTTTCAACCTTTTTCGGTGATATTACAAAGGCTTTGCGTGCCTCTTCGATCGCATTGTCGAGTTTCGCCGCGTCATTACCGTAGAAAGTTGCGAGGATGTCGCCTTTGCTTACCGCATCGCCGACCTTCTTGTGCACATAGATGCCTGCGGAAAGGTCGATGATGTCTTCTTTCGTGGCTCTGCCCGCTCCGGTGTGCTGCGAAGCAAGGCCGATGCATCTTGCCGCAATCCTTGCAACATATCCGTCTGTTTCTGCCTTAAGCTCCAGTTCGTGCGCTGCCTGCGGGAACAGGGAGTAGTCCTCAACCACTGCCGGATTTCCGCCCTGTGCTTCCACAAATCTACGGAACTGTGCAAGCCCTTTGCCGCTCCTTAGCGCATCATCTGCCATATCATGTCCCTGCTCCGGCGTTTCTGCCTTGCCGCCGAGGTAAATCATAATGCCTGCCAGTTTCTCTGCAAGCTCGGTGATGTCCTCCGGTCCGTGGCCTTTCAGCGTTTCGATTGCTTCTATAACTTCAAGTGCATTGCCGACTGCACATCCCAAAGGCTGTCCCATCTCGGTAATCGCTGCAACGGTTCTTCTTCCTGCATTGCGTCCGATATCGACCATCAAATCTGCCAGCGTAACGGCGTCTTCAAGGTTTTCCATGAACGCGCCGTCTCCGACCTTGACATCAAGCACGATTGCGTCGCTTCCCGCTGCAAGTTTTTTGCTCATAATCGAAGAAGCGATCAAACCGAAGTTGTCAACGGTTGCCGTAACATCTCTGAGCGCATAGAGCTTCTTGTCTGCAGGCGTAATGTGTGCCGTCTGACCGATTACTGCCATTCCGATCTCATTTACTTGATTTAGGAATTCCTCCGGTTCCAGCGATGTGCGGAAGCCCGGGATGGATTCCATCTTGTCTACGGTTCCGCCCGTAAAACCGAGCCCGCGTCCACTCATCTTCGCAATCGGAACGCCGCATGCGGATGCCAAAGGTGCCACAATCAGCGTGGTCTTATCGCCGACGCCGCCGGTCGAGTGCTTGTCAACTTTCACACCTTTAATCGGCGAAAGATCGATGGTATCTCCCGAATAGCGCATAGCATTCGTAAGCTGGAAGGTTTCCTCACGGTCGAGACCCCTAAAAAAGATCGCCATTAAAAGTGCCGATGCCTGATAGTCGGGAATATCTCCCGCAACATAGCCTTTGATAAAATACTCGATTTCGTCCTTTGAAAGCTTGCCGCCCTCTCTTTTCTTGTAGATGATATCATTCATATTGTAACTCATAATGTCTCACCTGTTTCCTATTTTATAATTAAATCTTTAAAACCTGTTCCCACTGCATTATGCTTAACTTCCAAGAGGTCGCATACCGTCGCGCCGATGTCCGCAAAAGAGCTTCTGGTGCCGAGGTTTACACCCTCGCAGCATTCTTTTCCGTATACAATCAGCGGAACGTATTCTCTCGTGTGATCCGTTCCGGGTGCGGTCGGGTCGTTTCCATGATCCGCGCAGATCATCAGCACATCTTCAGGCCCCATGACATCCATGATTTCCGGAAGTCTTGCGTCGAACTCCTCGATTGCCTTGCCGTAACCGATCGGGTCTCTTCTGTGACCGTACTTCGAGTCGAAGTCTACGAGGTTTGTAAATACAAATCCTTCAAAGCCCATGTTAATCGCTTCAATGGTCTTATCAATGCCGTCCATATTGCCTGTTGTATGAACCGACTCCACAAGCCCTTTCATATTGAAAATATCGCCGATTTTGCCGACGCCGTATACCATCTTGCCGGCGTTTTTGATTGCATCAAGAATCGTGTCCGCAGGCGGAGTAACGGAGTAGTCTCTGCGGTCAGAGGTTCTCTCGCGCTTGCCCTCCTCATTGATGATATACGGTCTTGCGATGACCCTTCCGCAAGCCCAGTCGCCAACCAGAAGTTTTCTTGCTGTTTCGCAGATTTCATACAATCTTTCCAGCGGGATCACTGCTGTGTTTGCCGCAATCTGAAAAACGCTGTCCGCCGACGTATACACAATCGGCTTTCCGGTCGCTTCGTGCTCCGGCCCGAGTTTTTCTATAATCTCCGTGCCGCTTGCCGGGTAATTTCCCAGACAGCCGACACCGATTTCTTTTTCGAATTTCTTCATGAATTCCTTTGGGAACCCGTTCGGATAAGTCTTAAACGGAATTTCGGTCTTAAGTCCTGCTATTTCCCAGTGTCCCGTGGTTGTGTCTTTTCCCACGGAAAGTTCCGCCAGTCTTCCGAAGCAGCCCTTCGGCTCCGGCACTGCGATTTTGCCTCCCAGAATTCCGTCTATGTTTCCCCATCCGAGGGAAAGAAGATTCGGGATATTAAGACCGCCGTTTTTCTCCCATATATGTCCGAAAGTGTCACAGCCCTTGTCCCCATATTTGTCTGCGTCCGGCATCTGCCCTACGCCCAAACTGTCTGTTACCACCAAAATCACTTTTTTCATATTTTTACCTCCTCAGGCTTTGCCTGCAAATAGTCAAGCGATACCAATCTGTATTCTACACCGTTATATATACCCTTTAATCCGTTCGGGAACACGTCTTTTCCGTGGAGATGTCCGTACACACATGTTTTCACGCCGTATTCTTCCATCAGCCTCGTAAAATCCGATGCCTGATGTTTGTCGTTCGTCGGCGGGTAGTGCAGAACCCCTATTATTTTTTTGATGCCCTGTTTTCTGGCCTCTTCAAGCGACAGTCTCAGCCTTGCAGCCTCTCTGTCGTATATCTTTCTGTCATGCTCGGAAAATCCGTCCGTGCCCGGGCATATCCAGCCGCGGCTTCCGCAAATCGCAATATCTCCGGCAATATATGCCTTGCACTGCATGAAATTCATCGTTCCGTCATCGTACATTTTATTGAGCCTGCCTGCGGACTGCCACCAAAGGTCATGATTCCCCTTGAAAAACACCTTTGTCCCCGGCAGATTGTGAATCCACTCAAGATCCGCGACGGCCTCGTCGAGTCTGAGCCCCCACGAAATGTCGCCGCAGACGATTACAATGTCATCGTCCGTTACCGATTTCGTCCAATTGTTGTATAATTTTTCCGCATGACCGACCCACTCTCCCCCAAAGATGTCCATCGGTTTTTCAATGTCCTCTCCCATGGATAAATGCAGGTCTCCGATTGCAAAAATTTTCATCTCCGGTTCACCCCTTATATATCCGATAAATCGGGAAGATCCAGCACATCCACGCTTTCTGCAGCTGTGAGGCTCTCCACTCCCCTAAGTTTTCTTTCAATTGCCCTGGTTCTGGTTCCGATCAGTTTCTCGAGTTCTTCATCCGCCATTCGAATGCGGTTTCTCGCATTCCCCAAAACCTTGCTGAAATTGGCAAATTCCGTCTTGACGGCACCGAGTACTTCCCAAACTTCTCCGGAATGTTTCTGTATCGCAAGTGTCTTAAATCCCATCTGAAGGCTGTTAAGAAGCGCCGCCATGGTTGTCGGACCTGCGATATTGACTTTGTACTCCCGCTGCAGCACCTCCAGCAGTCCGCGTCTTACGACCTCCGCATAGAGCCCCTCAAACGGCAGAAACATAATGCCGAAGTCCGTAGTGTACGGCGGTTCGATGTACTTCGTGCGGATATCCCTCGCTTCGGATTTAATGACCCTTTCAAGGTTCTTAGCGGCTTCTTCGATTGCCGCCGGATCTCCGAGTTCATAAGCATCCACAAGCCTGCTGTAGGAATCCGCAGGGAACTTGGCATCGATCGGAAGCCATACCGTGCGTTCGTCGTCGCCGGGGAGTTTGACCGCAAACTCCACTCTGTCGGCACCTGTGGATTTCGTAACTACATTCTCCGCGTACTGCTCCGGTGCAAGAATCTGCTCGAGAATTGCGCCGAGCTGCACTTCACCGAGGATGCCTCTTGTCTTTACATTGGAAAGAACTTTCTTGAGATCTCCCACGCCGACTGCGAGATTCTGCATCTCACCGAGGCCCTTATATACCTGTTCCAGTCTGTCGTTTACAAGTTTAAAAGACTGCGTGATTCGCTCATCGAGCGTTTTCTGCAGCTTTTCGTCAACGGTCCTTCGCATTTCTTCGAGCTGTCTGTTGTTTTCGAGCGCCATCTGCGAAAAACGCGTATTTATGTCCGCAAGCCTTCTGTCCATGTTTTCGGCACTGTCTCTTTGATTCCTGGAAATCAGTTCTCCGAAGGCCTGAAGCATGGCTGTCGTATTCTGATCGCTTTTTTTGAACTCGTCAAGCTGCCTGCTGAGCGCACCTGCCTTAATCAGTGCGGCAATTGCGGCGACTGCCGCAACCAGACAGACTCCCGTCAGAACAGAAAGCAACATCATTTCCGTCATATTTTTTCCTTTCCTTCGGCTACCGCTTTGGCATATTCCGGATCTGTTTCAAGTTTAAGTTCCTTATATGCCTTCTCGAGAGCTTCTACGTCACGCCCCGCCGAGTTCATGCTCGCCTGGAGTGCAACAAAGATTTCCTTGAGTTCCTGTGCGCTGATATTTTCATGCCGCGCCTTACGGTTCTGGAACCCGTAAAACTCGGCATTTCTTTTGCACAGCTTCGCAAAACTCTTCCGGCTCTGATTAAAGCACTCTTTAAGATAAACTGCCTTTTCATCGTCTTCCGGAACCTCAATGCCGTCCATGCTGAGTGCCTCGGCAGCATTCATATAGTCGTTATATGCCTGAACATATTCGTCGAAATTTTTCTTCTTAAAAGGTGTGAATTTCTTTAAATACACGGCAGCCTCACCGTTCTTCACACCGTAAGGCATTACAATTTGCAAAAAATATTGATCCACAACTTCATATAATTGGTCTGCATATGCCATCGTATTTTCCTCCTTCGCATAGGTATTTATATTATATCATAACCGCCGGATAAAAAAAAGAAAAAAAGGCGGGTCAAAGCCCGCCCATACACTATTCTATAGGTATCTGACAAATAAATATACCATGCACATTGCAATCACAATCACGGTTGCCGGTGCCAGGTATCCGCAGAACTTCTTCCACGAAATATGATTTCCGTGTTTTGCGGAGATCGCCACTCCCACTACATTTGCCGAGGCTCCAATCGGTGTCGCACTGCCGCCGATGTCCGTACCCAGTGCAAGCGTCCAAGCCAAGGTTTCAAGCGGAATCCCCTGCGATACGGCGAGCGACTTGATAATCGGAATCATGGTTGCCGCAAAAGGAATATTGTCCACAAAAGCACTTGCTGCGGCGGATACGACAAGAATGATGCCTATTGCCACATACACATTGCCGTTGCTCATCTTCCCGATTAGGCTTGCAATCATTTCAAGCACGCCGGTTTCTTCAAGTCCACCCACTACGATGAATAATCCGATAAAGAACAATAATGTTTTATAATCAACCCGCTTGATTAGTTCCACGGTCTTTCTCTCGGCAAAAACAATCGTGCTTACCGCCGCAAACGCTCCGATGAGTGCCACCGTAAAACCCGTCTGCGCATGCGTTACGAGCAGCAGAGCGGTCACAAGAAAAATGCATATGCTTATTACGAAAGCTTTTTTATCCGTTATGGCCGCATTAGGATCAAGATCGTCCGAAAGTTCTTCGTAGTTAACTGTTTTGCTCACAAGTTCGCGCCTTGAAATGAGCACAAAATATATAACTGTCACCACCAGGCTTATGCCCGCGATAATTCCCGTATTTCCTATAAAATCGCCGAACGTGTATCCCAGCGAAGTTCCTATAATTACATTCGGCGGATCTCCGCACATCGTCGCCGCTCCCCCGAGATTCGCACAGAAAATCTCTGCCAAAATCATCGGAACAGGATTGAATGAAAGCAGCAGACCAAGTTCCGCGGTAATTGCTGCCAAAAACAAAATAACCGTTATACTGTCAATGAACATCGACAAGCATGCCGAAAGTATCATAAATGCCACAAAAATCCTGAGAGCCCGGTAATGTGCAAACCTCGCAATTTTCATGCATAAATACTTGAAAAAACCGCTGTCTGCCATGCCTTCAACCATGACCATCATTCCGGCAATAAAAAATATCGTAGCCCAATTGATTCCCGACGAGACGCTTTCGCTCTTGCCGAGATGATACCAAAACTCCGGTGCAAATATTTCCTCGAAATTCAATGTGCAGGCAATTGCACTAAAATCCTTCATGCAAAATCCGAACACAACGAACAATGTTAATATGCCACATCCGATCGTGGCCAGATGTCTTGGTATCTTTTCGGTTACGATAAGCACAAACATCAAAACAAAAATAATTCCTGCCGTTACTGCTGCTGCCATACTGTTTCTCCGTTTCAAAATTTTAGCAATGTCTTAGCGATATATTAGCACTATCTTAGCATCGCAAGCAGTTCCCGTCAACACTTTTCTGCTTTATTTTGTTAAATTTTTTTTAAAAAAACAGAGAGCCGAAGCTCTCTGCTGAAGTCATTCTTATTTATAAGTCTTCTTAGCTGTTTCGCAAAGTGCAGCGAATGCCGGCGCATCGTAGATAGCCATTTCGGAAAGCATCTTTCTGTTGATTTCGATGCCTGCCTTCTTAAGGCCGTCCATGAGTCTGCTGTAGCTGATGTCGTTCATTCTTGCAGCAGCGTTGATTCTTGCAATCCACATCTGTCTGTACTGTCTCTTCTTTAACTTTCTGCCTACGTATGCGGATCTTAAGGATCTCATAACTGCAGGGTTCGCAGCTCTGAACACTTTGCTCTTGGAACCGTAGAAACCCTTCGCTAATTTTAAAATTTTCTTATGTCTCTTATGCGCATTTACGCCTTTTTTAACTCTTGCCATTTTTCTTACCTCCGTAACCTTTCAAACTATCTTGCCATAGATCTAAGCATTCTCTTTAAGTCAGCGCTAGTTAAAATAGTAGCTTTTCTTAAGCCTCTTTTTCTCTTAGCGTTTTTCTTCGTAAGAATATGGCTCTTGTATGCCTTATTTCTCTTAATCTTGCCGGATCCTGTTAATTTAAGTCTTTTGCATGCTCCTCTATGGGATTTCATCTTATTTTTTGCCATGATGATTTTTCCTCCTAAAATTATTTATCGCTCTTAGGTCCAAGTACCATTGTTAAGCTTCTGCCTTCAAACAAAGGCTTCTTCTCTATTACGCCGACTTCGGAAACGATGTCCGCAAAAGTATTCATTACTTCCATGCCGCGTGCGGAATAGTCCTTTTCTCTTCCCCTGAATCTCAGGCTTACCTTAACTTTATCTCCATCCTTAAGGAATTTAGAAGCGGTGTTTGCCTTAACCTGGATGTCATGATCCTCGATGAAAGTGCTCAATCTGATTTCCTTCACCTGGGTTACTTTCTGCTTCTTCTTTGCTTCTTTTTCTCTCTTTTGAAGTTCGTAGCGGTATTTGCCGTAGTCAAGTATCTTGCAGACAGGCGGGTTTGCGTTCGGTGAAATGTTGACGAGGTCAAGCTTCTTCTCCGTTGCCAAATCCAATGCCTGCTCTGTTGCCATGATGCCAAGCATGGTTCCGTCCGAATCGATGACTCTTACTTCCTTATCACGAATTTCTTCGTTGATCAAATTTTCCTTACTAATGGTGCACCTCCTAAAAATATAAAAGCGGATACAGGAAGTATCCGCTCATAAATGTGCCGTAAGCACACTGATTTCAACATATCAACCCATGCCGGTGACTCGACCTCACAGGTGAGAAGCGGATAACTTCTTCTTCATTACTGAAATAGTATACCTCAATGGGAGCCCGCTGTCAATCAATATTTTGGGAAACAGAAAAAATATTTTTCAGAACACCTGTTTACTTTTTGTTCGCAATATGCTACAATGTTCTCAATAAAAAGTGAGAGGAGAACATCATGTTAAAAGAGCGCGAACAGAAGATTCTTGATTATATGAAAACTGAGATTAAAACCAAGGGTTACCCTCCTACGGTTCGTGAGATTTGCAATGCGCTTGGCATTAAGTCCACTTCAACCGTTCACAAGGATATTGAGAGCCTCGTAAGGCAGGGATATCTTAAGAAAGACCCTTCCAAACCCCGTGCTCTGATGGTTGTGGATCCTTCGGATGAAAGCGGTCACACGCAGGCAGCACACGGATATTCTTCCGATATTCCGGACAGTGCTTCCTCCGTAAGTGAGGTTGTTGATATTCCTATTGTCGGCAGAGTAGCCGCAGGTACACCGATTTTGGCGGAAGAGAACATTGAAGACACTTTCCCTGTTCCTGCAAGATTTGCAGCCGGCGGTGTGAACTATATGCTTAAAGTTCGCGGTGAAAGTATGATTGAAGCCGGAATCATGGACGGAGACCTTATTCTTGTCCAGCAGACCGTCGATGTGCACAACGGTGAAATTGTAGTTGCGATGATTGACGGGTTTGAGAGCGAAGCGACCGTTAAGACTTTCTACAAGGAGGCTGATCATATCAGACTGCAGCCTGAAAACCACACGATGAGCCCGATTCTCGTAAAGGATGTAAACATTCTCGGTAAGGTGAGAGGTGTGTTCAGATACTTCAGCTAAATCGCATAACAGTATGAATTCAAAAAGTTGTACCTTTGAGCGTTATCGCTTAAAAAGTACAACTTTTTTTCTTTTACAACGTAATAATAATCGGAACCATAAAGGAACATACAAGCGATGACAACAGCCCGTTGCAGAAGCCATACACAATGGTATCCTGCCTGCACGATCTTTCAATGATAGGCATACATAAATCCATGGAAGCGATACCCGGAACGGTGGTCGCTTCGAGATATCCGATTTTTTGTGCAATGAGAGGGATTCCGATGATGCCTACGGTTTCGCGTATGACATTATGCAGGAACGAAACAGCACTGGCGATTACGTAACCGGCCTCTGCGATTACACCCGGGGCATAAGTATACCACCCGAAACCCCAGCAGATCGCAAGTGCTTCCTTCATGCTGAATTCTGTTATCAACGAGAAAATCACTCCCGCAAAGGTCGTTCCGAGTATGAAGAGTATTGGAACGATAAGAACCTTTATGCCCGTTTCTTTCAGCTTGGCTATAACCGTTCCATCAAGTCCGAGGCTGAAGCCCACAAGACCAATCATTAGGCTTAGACCGACCACAATTGCCTTTGAAGTCACATTATCAAAGACTTCATAATCATCGGCAAATACTGATCGAATGACAAAATACCCTATAAGCATCGCGATAACAACATCTATAGTTATGTATAATGTCGTTTTCAAATTCTCATTCGACTTCGCATCTTCTTTTTCTTCAAGGAGTTCTTCGACCTCCATCATTTCTGCAGTATTATCCTCCAGACGAAGGATGCTGTCCCCATATTTGTCAATTTTCATCACCTTACGCATAACGGTAATGAAAAGCATGCTGAAGACAATGGTAAGAACGGAAATCAGAACAGCTTGGATCCCGATGGTTCCGAGATTTGATATAATCTGCTCGTTTGAGCCCATTCGGATGCCCATTATAAATACAATGAAGTACATCATAGCGGTAAGACCGTTATTCGCTATGCCTTCAAGGTTCTCTTTTTTGTCTCTGAGTTTTGACGCCAAAAAATAGCATCCAATCATCAATGCATAATACCATATTACCAATAACATTGTTTCACCCTTTCAAAAAATCCTATATCTTCCAATAGCATTTTCTATTTTTTAGTCTAGCATAAACTCCCGGTTTTGCAAGCATTATTTTTTTGCAAAATATCTCATTATGTGTTAAAATGATACTATGATTATATTAAAATTTTAGTGAAAATGGAGGCAAACATGGTAAAACAGTTATATCCTAGAATCGAAATAAACCTTAAGTATCTTACAGAAAACGTAGCCACAGTTGTAAAGCAATGTGCAGAAAAAGGCATTAAGATTGCCGGAGTTATGAAAGGTACGACCGGCATCCCCGAGTGTTCAAAATGTTTCGAAGACGGAGGTGCTTCCTTAATCGCTTCCTCTAGGCTTGAACAACTCGAAGATGCTAAAAATTTTGGAATACATCTTCCCAGACTCCTTCTGAGAATTCCGATGCTCAGCGAGATTCCGGAAGTCATCCGAATTACAGATGTCAGCCTTAACAGTGAACTTGAAGTTCTTAGGGCTTTGAACGAAGAAGCCTGCAAGCAGAGTAAACAGCACAAAGTCATCATTATGGCTGACCTCGGCGACCTTCGCGAAGGTTTTTGGGACAAGGATGAAATGGTCGAAACTGCCGTTGAAGTGGAAAACAACATGCCTAACCTCATACTGGGCGGCGTAGGTACAAATCTCGGCTGCTACGGTTCCATAGAAGCAACTGCGGATAAACTTCAAAAACTGGTTGACATCGCAGAAAAGATTGAAGCAAAAATCGGAAGGAAACTGGAATATATTTCCGGAGGTGCAACAACGAGTCTTCCTCGCATTTTCAATGATGATATGCCAAAGAGAATTAACCTGTTGAGAGTAGGTGAAGGCATTCTCTTGGCACGAGACCTAGATGTGTTCTATGGCTACGATATGAGCAATATGCATCAAGACGTTTACACTATGAAAGCGGAAGTTATCGAGGTAAAGACAAAACCTTCCCATCCGGTAGGATCGATTACAATCGATGCATTTGGTCATAAGCCGGTTTATGTGGACCGTGGCATGAGAAAACGTGCATTACTTGCAATCGGTAAGGTTGACTACGGCAGCATTGATGAAATCTTTCCGAAGGACAAAGGCGTTGAGGTCATTGGAGCTTCGAGTGATCATACAATCCTCGACATAGAAGATGCTGAAAGAGATATAAGGGTGGGGGATATACTTTCTTTCGGAATCAACTATGCATCTATAGTATATCTGACAAATTGCAGAAACGTGCAGGTTGTATTCGTATAGCACACAAAAAAGGCGGTGTTTGACAAGATTATGTCAGCCATCGCCTTTTCGATATTCTTCCTTATTATGTATGCTATACCAACAAAGGGACTAATACCGGCACCAATATGCTCAGCACAACACCCGAAACAAACGAATAAATCGCTATTTCACTCCTTGTGGAGCGTTCCACAATCGGGAGGCACACATCCATAGCTGCGGCTCCGGGCATCCCACAGGTTTCTATGTATCCCACTTTGGCCGCCACAAACGGAATCAGCAATATTGAGAAAAACTCTCTCATGACATTATGCAGGAACGAAATTGCACTTCCTGTCAAATATCCTGCTTCCATAATAATTCCGGGTGCAAGCGTGTACCACCCGAATCCTGCTCCTATTGCCAGTGCTAATTTCAGTTCAATGCCCATAAGCATGCCTGCAGCTGCTGCACCAATCAGTGTTCCAAGTACAACCGCCAGTGGAAAAGCAAAAATCCTTATGCCTACTTTTTTGAAATTCTCCACTACCGTGCCTTCAAACCCTAAGTCGATTCCTACAAAGAAAAGAAGCACGCAAAGTCCTACTTTGATAATCATTCCCGCCCATGTTTCAAAGGTCTCAATGTTTTCCCCAAAGGCCTGCCGTATACAGAAATATCCGATGAGCATTCCTATTATAACTGCACCTATAATAAAAAAAGTCATCTTATCAATTTTGCTTTCCTCTTTCTCTATGGTCTTAATCTCTTCGAGCACTTCCTCTTGTTCTTTCTCGCATTCTTCTGGTGGATTTATATGATTCCGCATATATCCCTTTTGGTCAATTCCGAAAATCTTTCGGGTAATTGTAATAAACAAAATGGAAAATACCATTGTAAATATTGTCATAACCAATGCGTAAATCCCAATTGCACCAATATTTTCGGTTATTTCCCGGTTTGCTCCCATGCGCATTCCCATAAAAAGAACCAAAACAACAATTGCGACCGTCTGTACGGTCCCAATCCAAAAGAATTTTGCTTTTTTGTTATTGAATTTAGCACCAAAAAAATACCCTACAAGAGTAATTCCTAAATACAATATTAAATCCGCCATTTGTTTTTTACCTCTTTTCTGCCCTACTTTTTGTCTTCTTTAAGATTATACATTTTTTCTTGACAAAAGTCCATAATTCATTTATAGTGTACGGAGAGAAAAGAACATCTTTAAATCGGTACAGAGAGACCGGCAAGATTGACATAAGCATCCCTTGCGTTTTGTTTGCATAGGGATTTGTTTCGTGAGGTCTTGCCATGTGGGTAAGCCTTTTTTTCATGCTTTTTCTGCAGGGCGGATTTTACAAATCTAAGATGTTCCTTCTGAAATCCATTTTCATATTTAAGGAGGACAAAATGAATAATCATCAGCCAATTTACGACGCGCGCCAGCTCGGCGCAGGAAAGACCATGATTCTCGGTCTTCAGCACATGTTCGCAATGTTTGGAGCGACAGTACTCGTTCCAATTATTACAGGACTCAGCATTTCCGCAACGCTTCTGTTCGCAGGTCTTGCGACTCTGTTCATGCACTTTGTTACAAAGAATAAAGTTCCGGTATTCCTCGGTTCCTCGTTCGCTTTCCTCGGTGGTTATGCTGCTGTTAAGGAAGCCGGCGTTGCAGAGGGAATGACCGAAAGCGTTGCACTTACATACGCATGTATCGGTGTTGCATGTGCAGGTCTTCTTTACCTGGTACTTTCCGCAATCTGCAAAGCATGCGGTTCGTCCAATGTTATGAAATACTTCCCACCGGTAGTTACAGGTCCGATCATCATTGCAATCGGTTTAAACCTTGCGCCTTCCGCAATTAATAACTGCAGCACAAACTGGTGGATTGCTCTTGTTGCTATCGTAGTTGTAATCGTATGCAACATTTGGGGCAAAGGCATGATCAAGATTATCCCGATTCTTCTCGGTGTTATCGCATCCTATGTGGTCGCAGCCGTTACCAGAAATGTAGACTTCACACTTGTGAAAGATGCTGACTGGCTCGGACTTCCGGTTATCTGGAGCAACACAGGCTTCTCCGTATTCACAAACGGTGATACAAACTGGGGCATGGTAATCACATCCATCATCACGATCGTTCCGATTGCATTTGCAACCATGATGGAACATGTCGGTGACATTTCCGCAATCAGCGGTACGGTAGGCAAGAACTTCATTAAGGATCCGGGACTTCACAGAACCTTAATCGGAGACGGTATCGGAACTACCATCGCAGCACTTTTCGGAGCGCCTGCAAACACGACTTACGGTGAAAACACAGGCGTGCTCGCACTCACGAAGGTTTACGACCCATTCGTAATCAAGCTTGCTGCAATCTATGCAATCCTGCTTTCCTTCTGTCCGAAGTTTGCGGCAATCATCGAAGTAATGCCGGCTGCAACCATCGGCGGTGTTTCCATCATCCTTTACGGAATGATCTCCGCAATCGGTGTGAGAAACGTTGTAGAAAACAAGACAAACTTCCAGGAATCCAGAAACATAATCGTTGCTGCTATCATCCTTGGTCTTGCGGTAGGAATCAACTTCTCCGAAGCTGCCGGAATTCCAATCGTAATCGGAGATATCACAATTAATATGACAGGACTTGCTGTTGCATCCATCGTTGGTATCGTACTTAACGCAGTTCTTCCGGGTAAAGATTACCACTTCGTAGAAGAACCGGATGAAACACTTGCATCCTCCCTTGGAAAATACTAATGAATACAAAATCAGAATTAATGAACGCTGCGGATATGCAGCGTGCTCTCAAAAGAATTGCACATCAAATTATCGAGCATAATCACGGAGCGGAAAAAATCGTCCTGCTCGGGATAAGACGCAGAGGCGTTCCTCTTGCACATACCCTTGCCGAAAACATAAAGGCAATCGAAGGGGTGTCCGTTCCCGTAGGCGAGCTTGATATCACGCTCTATCGTGATGACCTGAGCGAAATTCAGCCCGACCCGGTGATTTCCGGAAGCGATGTTCCGTTTGATATTAACGGTATGGATGTGGTTCTCGTCGATGATGTGCTTTATACGGGCCGCACGGCAAGGGCTGCCTTGGATGCGACATCTGCATGCGGAAGAGCCGCAAGCATACAGCTTGCCGTACTCATTGACCGCGGACATCGCGAACTTCCGATTCGTGCCGATTACGTCGGAAAAAACGTGCCGACTTCCAAATCCGAACGGATTGCTGTAAAAGTTCCGGAAATCGATGACGGCGAAGAATGTGTATGTCTTTTGAAATAAAGTTCGTTATGGTGCAGTCAAACTTTCGTAGGGTACGAGAGTGGGGGCAAATTTCAGGGTCTGTCCGTGGGGGCTGACGCCAATTAGCATGAAACAGTGGTCATTTTACGGCCACTGTTTTTTAATGCGCTGATTTTTGGGTCTGCGATTCAGTGATTCGGTCGGACTATTGGAAGGCCTGACCTTTCCAACCTTTGTATCGACGATAGATGCAAAGGTTGGAAAGGTTACGCTTTGCCGCCTGCTGGGAATCATGTCTATGGGCTGTCTGGAGGTGAAATCAAAGAGAACCAAAGCGTATTCGCATTCTCCCGGTATTTTCAGGTGCACCTCGTCAACACTCAAAATTTCACCAAGAGGAAGTCTTTTCATGTTGACAAATCGATCAAAGACTTTCAGCACATAGGTGTCTGAAACATGAAATTTGCGAGCGATAGAGGCAGCGGATAAATTCAAATCCTTAAAAGCTTTCAAGAATGAGAATGTCTGTGAGATTGGTACCGCGGCGTCCCGGAGAGATGAAAGCAAAAAAGAGGCAAGAGAGGTATTCACCAATCAAGCCTCTTTTTGTATATGTTTCTCTCGCGGTTATCTCGTTTGAACAGTCCTCTTCGCAGAATAGCTGCTGTAAACCGTATTCTTATAGGTTGTGCGGTATGCACGGATTCGATATTCGTACTTTGTTCCGTAAACCGCTTTCTTATCGATATAACTCTTGAGTTTCGTGGTTCCGATCAGCTTCCACTTGGATGTTCCGGAAACCCTGCGGTATACCTTGTATCCGCTTGCCTTGCTGACGGACTTCCATTTCAAAGTATTCCTGCCCGACGAGGAGGTCAGTGCCGATACGGAAGGTTTCGCAAGTTTTACCGTTATGCTTTTCGCCTTGGACGGATAGCTTTCGTACACCGTATCGTTTACGGTTTTCTTGGCTGTCACCCGATAATAGTATTGAATTCCCTCCGACGCATAGGCATCATCGAAATACGGCTCGTCCAAATCCTGTGAAATAAGTTTCCATTTGCCTCCGGCAGCTTTGCGGTAAAGATCGTATGACTCTGCTCCTTTCACATCATTCCACTCGACTGCAGGTTTATCCGCCGGACTGATGCTCAAGCTTGAGATTTTCGGTGCAGCTGTGGAATAATAATGCTCCAAATCAAAGAAATTCACTTCATAGCTTACATTCTTCTTATTATATGCAACATAGATTACGAATTTGTCGCCCGGAAGAATTTCACCCATCCCCTCCGGTCTGAAAATAATACAGCCTTTCTGCCCGTAGTTTTGGTTGTTTACGTAAAAATCGCCCTTTGCCGAAACTGAACTGAACACCCATGTTTTGTAATCGCGCATCCGGAGGACGGAAACCACCGCGGTAGCCGCATTGATCTCTTCATCTACGGAGATGCTCCATGCGGAGTTCGGGTCGAAGAAGGACAGCGGCGTATTCTTTGCGGGCCAGCAGATCGTCGTCGGTTCGATATCATCGCGCGTTCGGTTCCTTATGTACATGGTATTGCATGTCCCCTTGGAACCCGTAACCGATCCGAATCCCGTCATCACAAGCGATGGATTCAAGATCCACCTTCTGTGCCCAAGCGTTTTGATGTTCGCCGAATCACTGTCGTACATCCATGCATATAATATGGAAGACTTCAGGCTGTTGTTCTGCCACGATGTCCTGTCTATATTGGAGTCTTTGGACCCCTGTATTCCCAATGCCGCAAGCGTGGAGTCCATGCCCGCGGGCTTCTTCGGGCTGTGGGATGCTTTGCCGTTCACATAATTAACCAATGCCGCCGACTGCGCCATATCGCTGTAAGGGTCAAACAGATAAACATCCGCAGAAAGCCCCGCCGCATATCGAATCAGTCTGATTGTATTTAAAGCACGAACCTGCTCTTCCGATTTCAGTTCTCCCGCACTGTACGGCTTCTTCAGCACCGGCTTCTTTTCGTAACCGATGCTGTATTCCTTAAGCATTTTACCGTTTCTGTCAAAATACGTTTCCCCGACAGGATGTTCCTGTGCAAATTCGACAATTTCTTTCTGCGACGGAAAAACCGTTTCAATGCCGGTCGTTTCCGCATATGCCCCCTCAGGAATCAAACCCGCCGTAAGTACAAGCGTGAGACACAATGCAAGCAATGTGCGTCGTTTCATAGATAATACCCTCCTAAGAAAAAAGTTTTCAATCTTTCAAATCCTCCTATAGTATAACACATTATTTCGAAAATTGTATGCATGATTATTTTTTATGCAAAAATCGCGTGTTTTTTTAGAAAAAGCTTGTGCTTTGTATACAAATATGGTAAAATTAGTCTATGCTATTTCGTAAATGAGTTTTTTTCATTAAAAAAATAATATTTTTTTGTGATTTTGTATAATTTTCTGAAAATAGCATGAATAAAGTATTCTGAATTTATTATAAGGAGAAAAGAAAAATGGAAAATGGTCTTCAGAAAAAGTACGGTCTGATTACAGCTATCTGCATGGTGGTAGGTATAGTTGTAGGTTCCGGCGTATTCTTCAAAGCACAGACAATTCTTCAGAAGACTGAAGGAAACATGGTTATGGGTATTTGGGCGTGGCTCATCGGCGGCGCAATCATGCTTTGCTGCATCTGGGCATTCTCAATCATGGCCACAAAGTATGAAAAGGTTAACGGTATCGTAGACTATGCGGAAGCTACAGTCGGCACGAAGTACGGATATATTGTAGGCTGGTTCATGACAATCATTTACTACCCTACTTTAACTTCTGTATTGGCATGGTTATCCGCAAGATATACATTGGTGTTCTTGACATCCGCTTTCCCTGATACATTTACATTGGTGATTCCTGCGGCAGAGGGCGGCTGCGTGGTAGGTCCTGAATGTATGGCATTGTCATTATTCTTCCTTTGCGCTGCTTATGCGATCAACGCACTTTCCCCTAAGATTGCGGGTCACTTCCAGGTTGCAACTACCGTTATCAAGCTCATACCGCTTGTACTCATGGCAGTAGTGGGCATCATCGTGGGACTTGTATCCGACAACGGCGTTCTTATGGAAAACCTCGCTTATGCGGGAGCTGCAACAGACGGAAATCCTCTGTTCGGTGCAGTCGTTGCAACAGCATTCGCATACGAAGGCTGGATTATCGCGACATCCATCAATGCCGAACTTAAAAATGCGAAGAAAAATCTTCCGATTGCTTTAATCGCAGGCGGCATCATCATCGTTGCAATTTATCTTTTCTATTACATAGGCGTTGCAGGCGGTGCAACTGTTGAAACTCTTATGGCTGACGGTGCAACCGTTGCTTACACGAACGTATTCGGAAATGCTTTCGGCAACATTCTGAATGTATTCGTAGCAATTTCCTGTATGGGAACTCTCAACGGTTTGATGCTCGGATGTACAAGAGGTATCTACTCCCTTGCAGCAAGAAAAGAAGGTCCTCATCCTGAAATGTTCTCTCAGGTTGACAATGTAACCAACATGCCGAACAATGCGTCCATCTTCGGACTTCTGCTTTGCGGCGTATGGTTCTTCTTCTTCTACGGTTCAAACCTTGCAGGATTCAACTGGTTCGGTATTTTCGGATTCGACTCATCCGAACTTCCGATCGTAACGATATATGCTTTGTATATTCCTATCTTCATAATGTTTATGAAGCATGCCACGGATCTTGGAACCGTGAAGCGCTACGTTGCTCCGATTCTGGGTATCTGCGGAAGCGTATTCATGGTAATCGCTGCTTTCTATGCACATGGCTTCCAGCCTTACCAGGCGGCAGCTCAAGCAGGCGGATTTGCTTGCCCGATCGTATTCTACTTGATCGTATTCGCAGTTGTTATTGTGGTCGGTTTGAGATTCTATAACAGAAATAACAAATAAAGGTTTTGAAAAGTTTTCGGCATCACCCAAAGGGTGATGCCGATTTTTCTTTAGCCTTATTCCAGTTCGAATGCTCCGTTGTAGAGCTGATAGTATCTGCCTTTCTCGGCAATCAGCTGCTCGTGATTGCCTCTTTCGATAATTCGTCCGTTTTCCATAACCATTATCACATCGGCATTTCGCACGGTTGAAAGTCTGTGGGCGATTACAAATACCGTCCTTCCTTTCATCAGATTGTCCATGCCGCGCTGCACGATGGTTTCGGTACGCGTATCGATGGAAGAGGTTGCCTCGTCCAGTATCATAACCGGCGGGTCGGCAACCGCCGCACGTGCAATGGAAATCAGCTGGCGCTGACCTTGCGACAGTCCGCTGCCGTCGCCCTCAAGCACGGTGTCATATCCTTTCGGCAGCATGCATATAAAGCCGTCGGCGTTTACCAGTTTTGCTGCCTGTATACATTCTTCATCCGTCGCATCCAGCCGGCCGTATCGGATGTTTTCCATTACGCTTCCTGTAAACAAATTAACATCCTGTAATACCACTCCCAGGGAACGGCGCAAATCTTCTTTTCGGATCTTGTTGATATTGATTCCGTCGTATTGAATCTTGCCGTCATCGATGTCGTAAAATCGATTGATCAGATTTGTGATGGTCGTCTTACCGGCTCCGGTCGCACCCACAAGCGCCACTTTCTGACCCGGCTCGGCATACACCGTTATATCGTGCAGAACCATGACATCCTCTTCATATCCGAAGTCCACATCTTTCAGATTGATTTTGCCGCGCATTCTTATCAGCCTGCCGCCGTCTTTCCATGCCCATACTCCTGTATGCTCCCGGCATTCCGTCAGATTTCCTTCTGCATCTTCGCGTGCGTTTACCAGAGTCACGGTGCCGTGGTCTTCCTCCGGCGGCATATCGAGGAATTCAAAGATTCTGGATGCTCCGGCAAGTGCCATTACCACCGAATTGAGCTGCTGAGAAACCTGTGCAATCGGATTCACAAAGTTTCTTGAAAGTGTCAGAAACGCTGCTATCGTGCCGAGCGTCAGTGCCGGTTCCCCGCCGATTGACAAATTGCTCACGCCGGCAATGGCCATAGCACCGCCCGCAAAGGCAATGATGATATAAAGTACATATCCAAGCGCTCCCATAAGAGGCATGAGCATATTCGCAAGGCCGTTTGCATTTGCCCCGCTTTCGCGAAGTCTGTCGTTTTTCCCATCGAAAACTTCACATGCTTTTTCCTCATGGCAGAAGACTTTGACAACCTTCTGGCCGTTTATCATTTCTTCTATATAGCCGTTGACATCTGCAAGATTTGTCTGCTGCGCCATGAAATAGCCTCCGCTCTTTCCGGCGATTTTCTTGACAATCAAAAGAATCAATACCGTAAAAGCAAGCACGATGAGCGTGAGCCATACGCTCAGATGAATCATCGACGCAAGCACGGCAATCATCGTCACAACGGACGAAAAAAGCTGCGGCAAACTTTGTGAAAGCATCTGCCTGAGCGTGTCCGTATCGTTCGTATAATAACTCATGATTTCCCCGTGCGTTCTTCGGTCGAAGAAAGAAACGGGCAGTTCCTGCATGTGAGCGAACATTTCGTCACGGATGTCTTTGAGCGTTTTCTGCGAAACGACCGCCATGGTTCGATTGTAAAACAGCCCCGCCAAAACACCTGCCAGGTACACAAGGCCGATTCCCGCAATTGCTTTCAGAAGCCCGGTATATACGGGATTTGCTTCGAGAAGCAGCGGCTGTATATATCCGTCAATCAGCGTCTGCAGGAACAAGGACGATGCCACGCCTGCAGCCGAACTTACCAGTATGCAGATTACAACGAAAATCAATCTTAATTTATATTCTCCGAGATAGGAAAGAAGGCGTCTCAGGGTTTTGGAGTCCATGTTTTTCAGGCTTCCTCCCGGTGCAAAGCCTCTGTTTCTGCCCATCGGTTTAGTTGCCGGCTGTCTGCTCATCGCCTTCACCTCCTTTGTTCTGCGATTCATAAACTTCACGGTAGATGAGACTGGATTTCATGAGCTGCTCATGCGTTCCGATGCTGTCGATTCTGCCGTCGTCCATAACGATAATCATGTCTGCATCCTGCACCGATGCAATTCGCTGCGCGATTATGATTTTTGTAGTGTCGGGAAGTTCCTCCCGGAATGCTTTTCGAATCATCGCATCCGTTTTCATGTCAACGGCGCTTGTCGAGTCGTCAAGAATCAGTATCTTCGGTTTTTTCAGAAGCGCTCTTGCAATGCAAAGTCTCTGCTTCTGCCCGCCGGACACATTGCTTCCGCCCTGATCGATATGCGTGTCGTATCCGTCTTCAAACCCCATGATAAAATCATGCGCGCACGCAACCTTACAGGCATGAATGAGTTCTTCGTCCGTCGCATTCTCATCACCCCAGCGAAGATTTTCCTTAATGGTTCCCGAGAAAAGAACATTCTTCTGAAGCACCATCGCAACCTGCTCGCGAAGGCTTTCGATATCGTATTCTCTTACATCTCTTCCGCCCACTTTGACAGACCCCGCGGAAACATCGTAAAGCCTTGGAATGAGCTGTACCAGACTGGATTTGGACGAGCCCGTTCCGCCGAGGATTCCTACCATCCAGCCGGATTTTATATGAAGGTTTATATCATCCAAAACCTTTTTGCCTGAATCTTTTTTGTACGTGAAATCCACATGTTCAAAATCCACATCCCCGCTTGCAACTTCCGTAATCGGATTTTCCGGGTTGTGCAAGTCGCTCTCCTCGTCGAGAACTTCCACGATTCTTTCTGCCGAAGCCTTTGACATCGTGATGAAAACAAAAATCATGGAAATCATCATAAGGCTCATTAAGAGCTGCATCGAATAGGTTATCATGCTGAGAAGCTGCCCGCAGGTAAGTCCGAGAAGCTCATTGTTTCCGCTTGCGACGATCATTCGTGCACCGAGCCAGCATATGATCAGCATGCAGGCATACATGCAGAACTGCATGAGCGGCATTCCGAATGCCATGGTTTTCTCGGCTTTTGAGAAATCCTTGTAAATGCTTCCGGAAATGTCAGTAAATTTTTTGGTTTCAAATTCCTGTCTGTTAAATGATTTTACCACCCGCATGCCGTAGAGGTTTTCCTGCACGACATTGTTCAATTTATCGTAGGTTTTGAAAACTCTCTCGAAAATCGGCTGTACGCGGCTTATCAGCAGGAAAATGCCCGCACCCAGAACCGGCATGCTGAGCAGGAATACCAGCGAAAGTTCTTTGTTCACGCTGAATGCCGCAATCAGTGCAAATACAAGGATTGCCGGCGCACGGAAGCAGATTCTTGTCATCATCTGAAAGACCTGCTGCACATTGGATACATCCGTGGTCAGTCGCGTTACAAGACTTGCCGTCGAGAATTTATCGATGTTTCCAAATGAGAATTCCTGTATTTTGTAATACATTCCCCTTCTTACATTTTTGGCAAACCCCGCCGACGCGTTGGCAGCGGTTATGCCGGCCGCAGAGCCGAAGAACATGGTCAGAAGTGCCGCTGCCAGCAAAATCAAACCATATTTTACAATAACATTCATATCCCCCATATCGATACCGTCATCGATAAGTTTTGCCATTAAAAGAGGAATCAGTATTTCCATTACTGATTCCAGCAAAACAAAGATAGGGGTAAGTATCGTGGGCTTTTTGTATTCGCCCACATACTTTATCAATTTTTTGATCATTTATCCCCAATACCTCCTATTGTACGAAGTGTCCACTCCTTAAGCGCGTTTACCGGTTTATGTACCAGTGCAAGCACATCCACGATTCGAGCGAGGAGCCAAAGGAAGACTTTCCATAATCCTTCCACGACGAAATCGTAAATCGCTGCTACCGGCTTTGATGAAAATACCACCGCGCAAAGCGAAGCCAGACCTATAATAAGCAAATAATAGATTACAGGATTGTCAACAGGTATGATTCCGAAGCCAATGCCGTGTACCTTTATTAAGTATCTCACAATTAAGTGAAGAATATATATCGGCATTGTATTCATGCCAACATATGCCAGATAATTTTTCTTACTTGGCAGAATATTGACCATTAGGATGATCCATCCCCATGCGAGGAAAAGCACCATGATTCTGCCGAATATATCCCAATACCACGGAATTCCGAGGTTCCCTGCAGTCGTCTTAAGCAGATAAAAACCCACCGGAAGCTGAGGCACGCAAAATGCCAGAATACACGAAATGCCCATCAAAACCGCTCCCAGGAGCATGCATTGCCTTTTCTTGAGGCATTGCAGTTTCTTGAGCTGATCACCCGTGCAGTAAACGGCCATTACAAAGAACGGGAAGTAGGAAACCATTCTGCCGAGTCCCAGGATGCCCGTAAGGAACGGAATCTGCCCTGCAAAAATATACACAACGATGCTCAGTTCCAATATGTACGGAATCTTCATCCATTCTTTTGTAAAGTATCTGTAGAAGAAAAGTGCCCACAAATACCACAGTGCAAACGGAGGCTGATCAAGATTCCAGTTGGCGTTTCCGAAGATCAACAGTCTGACCAAATAGAAAAACGGGATTCCGAGAAGATACGGCCACATAAATGTGTGGAATGAAGTCTCCTTCGACCGGTCGGGTTTTTTCGAAAAATAGCCGGACAGGAACACGAACGCCTGCATTACAAAAACATTGATGGTTATGTAAATAACGCCTCCGAGTGAGTCCTGTGAGAAATTTCCTGCCACCCTTGTAAAATGCGATATCGGAATTGACCACATCAGCAGACCGCGAAATGTGTCAAACATATAGTCTCTTTGTTTTATCGTTTCTCCCATAAATGCTATGATTCTTTTGCCCAGCCTCTTACGCAGTTTACTGCCTTTTTCCAGCCGTTCAAAAGTTCTCCTTTCTTTTCTTCATCCATATTCGGCATAAATTTCCTGTCAACCTGCCAGTTTTCCAGGACATCTTCTTTGTTTTTCCAGTATCCGGTTGCCAGCCCCGCAAGATATGCCGCTCCCAGTGAGGTTGTTTCGATGCACTGCGGACGATCCACTTCGCATCCCAGGATATCCGACTGGAACTGCATCAGGAAATTGTTTGCACACGCACCGCCGTCCACTTTGAGTGCCGGCATGCTTTTTCCCATATCCTCGGACATCGCGTCTATCAAATCCTTGGTCTGATATGCCAGCGATTCGAGCGTTGCTCTTACCAAATGGTTCTTGTTGGCGCCTCTTGTAATGCCCAGCACCGCACCTCTTGCATACGGATCCCAGTAAGGTGCTCCGAGTCCGACGAAAGCCGGAACAACGTAAAGGCCGTTTGCATCCGGCACGGAAAGCGCCATTTTCTCGGAATCCGAGGCTTTTTCCATGATGTCGATTTCGTCCCTGAGCCACTGAATGGCTGCACCGCACACGAAAACCGAGCCTTCCAGAGCATAATAGACTTTGCCGTCTATGCCCCATGCGATTGTCGTCACCAGTCCGTTGTTTGAGAAAACAGGTTTCTCACCCGTATTCATCAGCAGGAAACAGCCCGTGCCATAGGTGTTTTTTCCTTCGCCCGGCAGGAAACAGGTCTGTCCGAAAAGTGCGGACTGCTGGTCTCCCGCAGCTCCGCCGATTCGGATCGGGCCGCCGAAAACATTGTCGCTCGACACGCCGTAAATACAACTTGACGGCCTTGGTTCAGGAAGCATGCAGCGCGGTATATCGAGAAGTTTCAGGATTTCATCATCCCAATCGAGCGTGTTGATATTGAACATCATGGTTCTCGAAGCATTGGAATAGTCCGTGACATGGACTCTGCCCTCTGTAAGTTTCCAGATGAGCCATGTTTCAATCGTTCCGAAAAGAAGCCGTCCGGCTTCCGCCTTTTCTCTTGCCCCCGGAACATGATCGAGAATCCATTTCAGTTTGGTTGCGCTGAAATACGCATCGATCAGAAGCCCGGTCTTTTCCCTGATTTTCTTGCTGTATCCCTCTGCCTTGAGGCTGTCGCAGTATTCTGCGGTTCTCCTGCACTGCCATACGATTGCATTGTAAATGGGCAATCCGGTTTCCTTGTCCCATACCACGGTGGTTTCGCGCTGGTTTGTGATGCCGATGGCCTCTATGTCTTCGTGCGTGCAGTTTATTTTGAGGATTGCTTCCTGGGCAACTCCCATCTGCGTCGACCAGATTTCCATGGCATCGTGTTCCACCCAGCCCGCCTTCGGGTAAATCTGCGTAAATTCCTTCTGTGCCGAGCTTATGATGTTGCCTTTTTTATCATAGAGTATGCATCTTGAACTTGTTGTTCCCTGATCGAGCGCCATTATGTACTTTCCCATACTGCCATCCTTTCTTCTTGCCGGTTTTCAGACAAAAATCATCATTATCTTATTTGAAATATCCATTCCTCTGCGGGTAAGCCGAAGCGAAGTTTCATCTTCTTCGGCGAATCCTCCGCTTACAAAAATGGTAAATTTCTTTTTTTCTTCCGGATAAAAATCCCATATATCCCTGCCAAACTTGTCGCGAAAATTCGCCTTGTCAATTCCCGCGGTTTTTCGAAGTCCCGTAAAAATATATTCACTTATATTATCGCTCTGCGTATTGACCGTATAATCACACACCTCGGGTTTCCCGCCGCTCAGAATGTACGCGTCAACATCCGGGATGTTCGCATAACGGGTTCCGTTCAGAAAGGAGTGGGCCGACGGACCCAGTCCCATGTACTCTCCCATGCTCCAATAACGCAGGTTGTGCCTGCACTCGTATCCCGGCTTTGCGGCATTGGAAATTTCGTACTGCCTGTATCCTGCCGCATCCATCATTTCCAGGGAAATTTTATACATTTTCCTGTCATCCTCTTCCGTGGTCTGAGGATAGATTCCCTTGTCGCAGTCCCTTGCGAACCTTGTGTTGTCCATGATTTCGAGACTGTACAGCGATATATGTTCGGGGCGGGCTGCGATCGCCGCCTCCACGCTCTTCTCCCAGCTTTCGAGCGTCTGCCCGGAAATGCCGAACATCAAGTCGAGGCTCAAATTGTCGATTCCCGCATTTCTTGCAGCGGTTACGGTCTCTGTAATCTGCCCTGCCTTGTGGATTCGCCCCAGAATTTTCAACACTGCATCGTCAAAAGACTGTGCGCCAATGCTGAGCCGGTTAAGCCCCGCCTTGCGAAACGCACGCAGCTTGTCCTCAGTTACCGCTGCTGGGTTCACTTCCATGCTCACCTCCGCATCCTGTTCGAACCTGAATTTCGCCCGCAGAGCATCCATAAGGCCCGCAAACCGGTTTTCGCTGAGAAGTCCGGGCGTTCCGCCGCCGAAGTAAATGCTTTCGATTGTCTTTTCGGCATATCTTTCCGCATAAAAATCAATCTCGTTTTCCAGTGCTGCTGCAAAGGCTTCAATCTTCCCGGGCTTCGCGCCGGGCACCGAGTAAAAATCACAGTACGGGCATTTGCTCATGCAAAACGGTATATGAATGTAGATTCCTCTCGTGTTATCTGTCTGCATATTCTTACTTTGCCTTATTCATCCGCCGCGGCATTCCTGCCGCTATTTGTTGTCGTCATACTTGAGAACTGCCGTGAAAGCTTCCTGCGGCACTTCAACCGTTCCGAACTGACGCATGCGCTTCTTGCCTTCTTTTTGCTTTTCGAGCAGCTTCTTCTTTCTGGAAATGTCGCCGCCGTAGCATTTTGCGATTACGTCCTTACGGTATGCCCTTACGGTCTCGCGGGCAATAACTTTCTGTCCGATTGCCGCCTGAATCGGCACCTCAAACTGATGCATCGGAATAATTCCTTTGAGCTTTTCACAGACAAATCTGCCGCGCTGATAAGCCTCGGACTCGTGCACAATCATGGAGAATGCGTCCACAAGTTCCTTGTTCAGCATGATGTCGAGCTTTACAAGCTGCGACTTTTCGTATCGGTCAAATTCGTATTCGAGTGAGCCGTAGCCGCGCGTCTTGGATTTCAGTGCGTCGAAGAAATCGTAAATAACTTCGTTGAGCGGCATGTCATAATGCAGCTGAACTCTGGTCGGCGTAATGTATTCCATATGAAGCATCGTGCCTCTTCTCTGCTGACAAAGTTCCATAATGCTTCCCACATAATCGTTCGGAATCATGATGTTCGCTTTTACCATCGGCTCTTCAATGTGATCGATTTCCTGCGGTGTCGGAAGATTCGACGGATTCTGAAGCATTTCAACCGTGCCGTCCGTCTTTACAACCTTATAGATAACGCTCGGCGATGTGGTAATAACGCCGAGATTGAATTCTCTTTCCAGTCTTTCGACGATGATTTCCATGTGCAAAAGTCCCAGGAAACCGCATCGGAATCCATAGCCGAGTGCCTGCGATGTCTCCGGCTCAAAGTTAAACGCTGCATCGTTAACCTGAAGTTTTTCGAGCGCATCCTTTACACTCTCGTATTTTTCCCCCTCTGCCGGGTAGATTCCGCAGTAAACCATGGACTGGACTTTCTTGTAGCCCGGAAGCGGCTCGTCCGCAGGATCGGCGTCAAGTGTGATGGTATCACCGACTCTGGCGTCGGCGACCTGTTTGATTGAAGCACAGATATACCCTACCTCGCCGGCCTTGAGCTGTTTGGTCGGGATGAGATTCGGTGCGCAGATTCCGACTTCCGTAACCTCATATTTTTTGTTCGTTGCCATGAGGCGTATGATGTCGCCCTTCTTCACGCTGCCATCCTTGATTCTGGCATAAATGATTACGCCCAGATAGTTATCGTATTTTGAGTCAAAAATCAGTGCCTTGAGCTTGCCGTTTTCATCGCCCTCCGGTGCCGGAATCGCATCGATGATGCGTTCGAGAAGTTCCTCGACCCCAAGTCCCGTCTTTGCGGATACCAGCGGTGCGTCCTGGGCATCCAGGCCGATGATTTCTTCGATTTCTTCTTTGCACTCATCCGGTCTTGCCGAGGCAAGGTCGATTTTGTTCAGTACCGGCAGAATCTCAAGATTTTCGTCCAGCGCAAGGTACACATTCGCAAGTGTCTGTGCTTCCACGCCCTGCGTTGCATCCACGACAAGCACCGCTCCCTCGCATGCCGCAAGCGAACGCGAAACCTCATATGTAAAGTCCACGTGGCCCGGGGTGTCGATGAGGTTGTAAATGTATTCATTGCCGTCCTTTGCCTTGTATACAAGACGAGTCGTCTGCAGCTTGATGGTGATTCCCCTCTCTCTTTCCAGGTCCATATTGTCCAAAAATTGCTCTTTCATGTCGCGCTCCGCAACAAGGCCGGTCTTTTCGATGAGCCTGTCCGCCAGCGTCGATTTGCCGTGGTCGATATGCGCGATAATGCTGAAATTTCTTATATATTTCTGATAATCCATACTTGTGTTTTCCTCTGTTGTCTTTAATTTTGTTTTTTCTTATGTTTTTCGTTTGAGCATATTTACTCATAGTATATTTTAATGCATATGTTGGAAAATTTCAACTTTTTTTGCCGAAAATGCTTCTTCATATCCGCATCTTCGTGCCGCTTGTTCATCCACATGCAAAAGTGCCGTTGTCGCCGCGAAAAAAAGCATCGCAATCAGCACACATTCCCAAAAATTTTTCATTTTTCTTCTCTTTAATTTCCTTTCTTGAGCGTCTCCGCCAGTATTTTTCCGAAGTATTCCGCAGTATTGCGTACCTCCTCGATATCGTTTCGATTGTAGCCGATTTCAAGGAGCATGTATTTAGAGGAAAGGTTTTGATTGTAACGGTAGCCCCTCTCCAGAATGTTTCCCGTAAATCCGTCATAATTTTTCGTCGCAGTCTCGTTCATCTTGCGCACAAAAGACAGATTGCTCGCGTATGTTTCCACGGCGTTGCTCACGACATAGGAGTATTTCGCACACTTTTTGCCGCCGATGGAGACCGTGGCAACCGATACTTTGCCCGGAACCGCATCTCGGTGCAGGTCGATGACGCACTCGATGCTCGGATATTTTTTGAGCAGAGCCTCTGTTGTCTCATAGGAACGGCTGTATGCCTGGTTGTAGGATTTTTCGTCGTGGAGGGTGGAATCGTGAACACATGGGATTCCTTCCTTGTCAAGCGTTTCTGCCAAAACATCCCCCGCGTCCCTTACCGTATTCAGTCTGCCCTTGCGGTGATAGTTGCCCTCGGATGACGGAAGATAGGACTCTGTCGCGTGGGTGTGGACAATCAGAACCACCGGGTCTTTGCCGAAAACGCGCGGTTTAGTGTCCTTATCCGAGTCGTTCACAACCACCTCCACATTCGACTTTTCGGTGCTTCCGCTTCCTGTGCCGTTCCCCTGCGTTGCGGGCTGTTTTGTTCCCGCCTGCGTTATGCCGCCCTCCTGCGTGCTGCCCTGAGCCTTGACCGACTTGATGTCGATGTTTGGGTAGGCCGCTGAAATGCACATTATGCCGAAATTGGTGGGATTCATTTCGGATTTTTTCTCCGCAAAAGCTGCCGCAAATCCTTCGCCCATCTCTGCCTTCGGGATGATCGCATAGGATATTGCTGTGCTCAGAACATATATGGTCAACACAAATTTTGCGAAGTTTTTTTTCATTTCGTCTTTCCCCTCCGGCTTTATTTTCCTTCGGGGATGTTCCCCTTCGGCTTTATTTCACCTTAGAATATATGCCGGGATGCAGGGTTATATTTATGGCATTTGAAATAATGTCGGCAAAATCCTTGATTATTTCGTCGATGTCCGTGGATGTCACGATCATGTCAAAGCTGCCTTCCTCAAGGTAACTTTGCAGTTTGTCCTGCGTGCAGCCGGCTGCACTGATTTCTGTGACGCCGCCGGCTGCACTGATTTCTTCGGCTGCATCCATGATAAGCGTGCGCGCGTCGATTACGGTTGGAACGCCTATGCTGATTACCGGGCAGCCCACCGTCTTCCTGCTGATTTCTTTGCGGCGGTTTCCCATGCCCGCTCCGGGCATGATGCCCGTGTCGCAGATCTGAATCGTCGTGCTGAGTCTCTTGATGTCCTTTGCGGCAAGGGCATCGATGGCGAGGACCACATCGGGCCTCGCCAGGGAAACCACTTTGTCTATCAATTCTGCGGTTTCAAGCCCGGTTATGCCGGTGACGGAGGGGTTGAAGCCGCACACATTTGAATAATCCCAGTCCCCGTCACACTCAAAAATTTCAAAAAGGTGCGACGTTATCTTCACCTTGTCTGCTGTGTGCGGTCCCAGACTGTCCGGCGTCACCTTTTCGTTTCCGAGACCCACAACGAGCACCCTGAGATAATAATCATGCTTGACAAATTTGGCGAGCTCATCCGCCAAAGCTGCGGCGGCTCTCTCCTTTATGCCGTTCCTTTGCTCAATGACGCCCTGAACTTCCAGCGTCACATATCGTCCTCTGGGTTTTCCGAATGCGTGCTCGCCTTCTTCGTCTGTAATTTCAATATCGATGACCGAAATGTCCTCATCAACCTGCGACTGTTTTTTGATATATCCGGTTATGTTGCGGGCGGGCGCACCCGCCTCTGCCCCGCTGCTTCCGTGGCTTCCGCGGCATGCCGCCGTGAGCATCTCATCAAGCTCGACGGCAAGGTCTGTTCTGTAATTCATTTCTTCGTATTCTCCTCTCAGTTTGCATGCAATCTTTCTTTTCACCTCTTTCAAGATGTATAATGTGTAATTTTTGCGAAAAGTTGTACAAAATCATTCTTCTTTTAAAAAAGTCCAAGAAATATGTCTCTCAAACGTCATTTTTATTGGACTTTTTTTCCGCTTAGCTGAAAAATCCAACTTTCGACAAATTTCGACACATGTTCTCCGCACCGTGAGCGTCATTTGTTGTAATTTCTCGCTTATTGCCTTGTTTTGTCCAACTTTTCTTCTGCACTGCACACCCCGGCCAGCACGCACCCCATGTCCAACTTTTCTTTTGCCGCGCCCCGAAGCTGCGGTGGCGTCAATCCTCTCATGCAGTCTGCCGTGCCCCGAGGCCGAGATGCCGCCGGGTCTCATCCAAAATCTTTTGCGCTTTTTCCTATTTTCCCCTTGCAATCTCAACATTATTCGTATATAATTCAAGTTGCGAATTTATGTCTTTTTCCGGGCGTCATACGCGGCATTCGGAAAGCATGAAAATTTTAATAAAGTGGGGTGAAAAACACATGGCAAACATTAAATCCGCAAAGAAAAGAATCAGAGTTATCGACAAGAAAACTGCAAGAAACAGAAGAATTAAGAATCATCTTAAGGCTGTTTTAAAGAACTTCGAAGCTGCAATGGCTGAGGGTAACCTTGAAGTTGCTGCTGAAAAGCTTCATCTTGCTGAAAAGAAACTGATGCAGGCTGCTGCTAAGGGAACTATCTCCAAGCACGCTGCGTCCAGAAAGGTTTCCAGATTAACGAAAAGATTCAACGCTGCAAAGGCAGCAAAATAAGTCTCACCCGTCCCCACCCGTGCATAAGTTAAATGCACAGCATGAGCAATCAAAAAACCATGGATGTGTCTCCCATGGTTTTTTTCTCATACGGAATACCCTGCCGAGGGAGCGCCCTGCGCGTATTCCCCCGAATTTTCAAAGAAAGGAATCGATGCACAAATGATTTTATTCGGAAAAAAAGCAAAGAACCGCAGTACGGAAACCGAAGAGCAGAAAGCAGCCCGCAAACACGCGGAAAAGGAAGCCGCAATCGCAGCTTATAAAGAGAAACGCCAGCTTACATTGAAGCGTTTTTTTGAAATCGCAGGGCTTGCCTTCCCTGAAAAATTTGAAGCACTTGCAGACCACCCTGTCAGTGATTTCACCGCGGATCCACGCAGGCTGACACCGGACTCGGTCTTCATGTACTGGCAGGTCGGACCGCTTTCCTCCGGTTATACAGGCGACCCATTGGAGCTCGCACTCAGTACCGGATGTCTCTGCATTATCACAAATGAACCTTGTGATTTTGAAAACTCGCTGCTGATTACCGACACAAATGAAGACGGCAGCAGTGTCATCACAGATGCCTACATTCGTGCATCGCACTACATCCGTTCCATACATAAAGCGAAAGTTATCGCGCTTACCGGTTCCGTCGGCAAAACCTCAACGAAGGAAATGATTGAGGCTGTGCTGCGTGCGCATTACAAAAATCCGTTGGTTTCCAAAGGAAATAACAATTCCATGTTTTCCATTACCAGGAACATTCAGAAACTCAAACGTCCGACGAATGTCTATCTGCAGGAAGTCGGCGCTTTTGCGCCGCGTACCATTGAAATTTCGGCAAAGCAGCTCGAAGCGGATATGGCAGTCTACACGAACATCGGGGTTTCTCACGTGGAAAGCTACGGCAGCCGTGAAGAACTGTCAAAGGATAAGCTCTCCCTTTCCACCTACGGAAAGCCTGACGGGCTTGCTTTTGTAAACTATGACGACGAAATTCTGATGTCCCATCCGTTCACGCAGAAGGTCATCACATACAGCCTGCGAAACGAAGGGGCTGATTACTATGCAAAAAACATTGAAAAAACAGACGAAGCAGGGCTTCGCTTTACCGTCGTAGACAAGCCGGCCGGCGAGGAACACGATGCCGAAGTTTTCGTTCCCGGAGAGCACAATGTTCTCAATGCCGTTGTCGCCTACGCTGTCGGCAGGGCTCTTAACCTCAAGCCGGAAGAAATCCTCGCAGGCATTGCGGAATACCGCCCTTCCGGTATGCGCCAGAACATCATCCACCCTTGCGGATACAATATTTTTGCGGACTGTTACAACAGTTCTCTTATGGCAATCGAAAACACCCTTGCCGCGATGGACGACATTCCTGTTGCAAACGGCGGCAGACGCATAGCCGTGCTTGGTGACATTTTGGCACTTGGCGATATCAGCGAAGAAACGCACCGTCAAATTGCCAGCGTTCTTGCAAAGCACAAGGTAGATCTTCTGCTTACCTACGGAATCAACATCCGTCTGACGGTCGAAGAAGCTGCAAAGCTTGGCATAGAATCCAAATATTTTGCTGACAGGGCAAAACTGGAAGACGAAATCCGTACTGTGGTAAAGCCGGAAGACCTTGTACTCTTTAAGGCTTCTCATGCCGTAAACCTCGGTTCTTCCATCGACCGGCTTTTCGGTACAGATGTAAACGAAAGCTCCAGCATTGCTCATAAGCAGTTCCGCCTCGAAACCCACGGTGACTTCGAGTATTATATTTTCGAGACATCCGCCTCAATCAAAACCTATCTCGGCACCGACGCCAAGGTTGAAATTCCAAGCAGCATCGAGGCCGAAGTTACGGACGAGCTACGCGAAACGAACGTCAAGCGGACTCTGGCAGTCGAAAAAATCGGAAAAACTGCTTTCAGAAACAATCAATATGTGAAGGAAGTTGTCCTTCCGACCTCCGTAATCCGCATCAGAGACGGAGCGTTCAAAGGGTCTTCCATCGTGCATTTTGAGGGCTCGGATAACCTCCTTTCCATAGGAGATGAAGCTTTCGCAGACTGTCCGGATCTTGAAACGGTAAAAATAAGCCGCAATACCGCGGAAATCGGTAAAAAAGTACTGGAAAACAGTCCTAATGCGGTGTTACAATATAAATAACTGTTGATGAATTACGCAATTTTGAAAGGAGCAAATCATGTCATTACACATTGCTGCCTCAAAAGGCCAGATAGCAGAATCCGTTCTGCTTCCGGGTGACCCTTTGAGAGCCCAATTTATTGCAGAAAACTTTTTGGAAGAGCCGGTTCGCTACACCGACATCCGCAACATGTACGGCTTTACCGGCCGTTACAAAGGTGTTCCCGTTTCGGTTCAGGGAAGCGGTATGGGCATGCCGTCCATGGGAATCTATTCCTGGGAACTCATCACGGAGTATGGTGTTCAGAATCTTATCCGAATCGGTACCGCAGGCGCTTTTACGGATGAACTTGAGCTTGGAGATGTTTTCCTCGCCCTTGCAGCATCCACTGATTCCAACTATCAGCACGCTTTTGACGTGCCCGGACAGTACAGCCCGAGTGCAAGCTGGGAACTCGTCAAAAAAGTTTATGCCGCATCAAACGAAACCGGAATCGAGTTCAAAGCCGGAAATGTAGTTACCTGCGATGTTTTCTATGAATTCGGCGACTGGTGGAAAAAATGGGCAAAAATGGGTGTGAAGGCCGTTGAAATGGAAACCGCGGCGCTCTACATGAACGCAGCATACAACAATGTCAACGCACTTTCCATCATATCCATAAGTGACAACTTTGTTACCGGTGCGAAGAGCACCGTCGAAGAAAGACAGAATTCTTTTACAAACATGATGAAACTCGCTTTAGAAGCAAGCGTTAAATAGTTTAATATAAGAGAGGAAATGAAATGATCGAGGTTCAAAACAAAAAAGTAACCGACTGGGTGGCCGAGTGTGCCGCCATGACAAAGCCGGACGAAATCGTATGGATTGACGGCAGCGAAGCACAGCTTGAGGCAATTCGCGCTTTGGCGGTTGAAACGGGCGAAATGATTAAGCTTAACGAGGAAAAACTCCCGGGATGTTACTATTACCGTACAGACCCAAAAGATGTTGCCAGAGACGAAAAAAGAACCGTAATATGCACGACAGAAGAAAAAGATGCCGGTCCGACCAACAACTGGGTTCAGAAGGACGAAATGTACGCAAAAATGCGTAAGCTTTTTGACGGCTCCATGAAAGGCCGCACAATGTATGTGATTCCTTATTCGATGGGCGTTGTGGGAAGCAAATTCTCCAAAATCGGCATTGAAATCACCGACTCCATCTATGTGGTCCTTTCCATGAATATCATGACACGCATCGGCGACCCTGTAATCGAAGAGCTCAACAAAGGGGCAGACTTCGTAAAATGCTTACATTCAAAGGCTCAGGTCGATGCGGAAAACAAATACATCGCACAGTTCCCGGAAGAGAACACAATCTGGAGCATCAACTCCGCTTACGGCGGCAATGTTCTCCTCGGCAAGAAATGTTTTGCGCTTCGCATCGGCTCCGTTCTCGGCAAGCGTGAGGGATGGATGGCAGAACACATGCTGATTCTCTGCGTGGAAGCTCCAAACGGAGAAAAGAAATACATATCCGCGGCATTTCCAAGTGCCTGCGGCAAGACAAACCTTGCTATGCTGATTCCGCCTAAGCATTTACAGGAAAAAGGCTACAAGGTTTACACCATCGGTGACGACATCGCATGGCTACGCGTTGGCGACGACGGCCGGCTCTACGCGGTAAACCCGGAAAACGGTTTCTTCGGTGTTGCTCCGGGAACCAATTCAAAGACAAACAACAATGCTTTGATGACAACAAAGAAAAATACGATTTATACAAACGTTGCAAGAAATCTTGATGACAACACCGTATGGTGGGAAGGCCTTGATCAGCCGGCTCCTGCAAACGGTCTCGACTGGCAGGCAAGACCTTGGAACGGTCAGGAAGAACAGGCAAAGAAGGCGGCAGGCGAAGACTTCGTTAAGGGTGCTCATCCAAATTCAAGATTCACTGCGCCTGCGGAAAACTGCCCTTCCATCGCCCCTGAATTTTTCACCGGCGAAGGCGTTCCGATCAGCGCGATTATCTTCGGAGGGCGCCGCGCGAAATCCGAACCGCTGATTTGTCAGTCCCGCAGCTGGGAACACGGCGTATTTATCGGTTCCAAGATGTCTTCGGAAACGACCGCCGCTGCAAACGGTGCGGTCGGCGTTGTAAGATACGACCCGATGGCAATGCTCCCGTTCTGCGGATACCACATGGGCGACTATTTCCAGCACTGGCTTGATATGGGAACCAAGCTTACAAATCCACCTAAGATTTTCAATGTGAACTGGTTCCGTACCGACGATGAAGGAAACTTCATCTGGCCGGGCTTCGGCGACAATCTCAGAGCCCTGCTTTGGGCACTTGATCGCTGCGAAGACAAGGTTTCCGCAAGTGAAACACCGCTGGGCTTCGTGCCACGTCCGGAGGATTTGGATCTCACAGGCATCAGCCTCAGCGATGTAGAATTAAGCGAGCTTCTCACGGTTGACAAGGAAACCTGGAAGAAAGAGCTTGAAGGCATCAAGGGCTGGTATGCAAAATTCGACCACATGCCGAAGGAACTTACCGACGCACTTGCGAAACTTGAAGAAGATTTAAAATAATCAGGTTCATAATTTACTGCACACACGGGCATGGTATTCATTCAGCCATGCCCGTTCTTTTTCTGTAAGCATGTCTTGCAAAATCGCCTCCCGCTCAAACGGACAAAGTGTTATGGTTTCGAATCCGAGTTTCCCATTCTCAAGCTCTATGCAGAGTATTTCATTTTCCAGTCTTATTCCGAATTTTCCTTCCAGATATACCCCGGGTTCATTGCTCATTATCATTCCCGGGAGAATATGGCAGTTCACACCGCGCGGACTGATGCTTGCAGGACCTTCGTGCACGCTCAGCATATGACCCACTCCATGCCCGGTTCCGTGCTTGTAGTCGAGCCCTTCATCCTTCAGCGGCTTTCTTGCAATCGCATCCAGCTGCGCCCCTGTGGTTTCGGCATCAAATTCCGTCGTCGCAAGAGCGATATGCGCTTTTAAAACGGCAGTATAGCATCGCTTCATTTCCTCCGTTAGAGGCCCAAGTGCAATGGTGCGGGTAATATCCGTCGTGCCGTCTTCGTACTGCCCGCCCGAATCGACAAGCAGAAACCCCTCAGGTTTCAGCTGCACATTTGTCTCTGGAGCTGCCTCGTAGTGGATAATTGCACCATGAGGGCCGTATCCGGCAATCGTATCGAAGCTGAGGTCGTATGCGCCCTCTCGTCTGCGCTCTTCCGCAAGATACTCCTCCGCTGAGATTTCTGTTATTTCATCTTTACCGACATTTTCTTTCAGCCATTTTATGAATCGCGTAACCGCCGCGCCGTCCCTGATGTGCGCCTGCTTGGTGCATGCAATTTCTGTAGGATTTTTTACCGCCTTCATCAGCATCGCAGGATCTTCGCGCTTAACTGCCCTGCAGCCATGCGGAATCGACTCGAAAAGCCTGTAGCTGATTGTGTTTTCATCATACATTATACTTTTCGCCTTTAGCGTTTTAAGCTCGTCAAAAATCGCTGTGTATGGCTTGATTTCAATTTCATCGCCAAATAACGATTTGGTATCTTTGCCCTCGTTCAAAAGATAGACTCTCGCCTTTTCAAGTTCAACCAGTGCAAAGGCATAAAAAACCGGAGTATGCAGAACATCCCTTCCCCTCAGGTTGAAAAGCCACGCGATTTCCTCAAGCGAAGTGATGATATGCGCCTCTGCACCCGCTTTTCGCATCTCTTCCCGCACTCGTAAAAGCTTGCTTTCTGAACTTTCTCCTGTTACGCCGGGCGCAAGAGGATAGATTTCGGAAGCCATAAGTTCCGGTCTTTCCGCCCAGATTTCATCTGCGAGATCAAGTTCCGCTTCCACATGGAAAAAATCTTTAAGCTTTTCGCCGAATTTCGCAGATACGACGCATCCGTCGAATCCAACCGTCTGTGCTGCGCTGCTTGTCAGTCTTTGCCGCAGCCACTCGGTAATTTCAGGAATCCCCGGCTCGCCTTCGCGCATGAGCGCAATCCCGCTTCCTGCAAGCTCGCTCTCTGCCTGAAGAAAATATCTTCCGTCGGTCCATAACGCCGCCGCATCTGCTGTCACAACAAGCGTTCCGGCAGAGCCTGTGAAGCCCGACACAAACTCCCTGCATTTAAAATAATCATTTACATATTCCGAGCCGTGAAAATCGGTCGTCGGAATGATATAGGCATCTATTTTTTTTTCGCGCATCTTTGCGCGCAAGTTTTCTACCTGTCTTTTCATTTTGCCTCCCTGCCCCCTTATATTTCCTCATTATTATAGTTTAAATACAGAAAAGATACAAGCACGCATCATTTTCTCCGGACAAAAATCGTTGACGCAGGCCTCCCGCAGGTAGTAAGATAATAGAGTGGCATAGCTTTGCAGAAGACAATGCAGGCCGCATGACTAACGAAAAGAAAAGGAAATAAAAATATATGAATCAGAAAGAAGTCAGAGAAATCAAGAAACGCTTTAACCTCGAAAAAGACAGCATCAGCCGTATCTATGGCTGCTATGTCAACGCAGCGCGCGAAATCGTAACGACGCTCGATTTGTCCGTGGGCTTAATGGAGCAGGAAGAAGCGGAACTGTATTTTAAGCTTTTAAAGAAAACCCTTTCCGGCACGCTCGGAAAAAACCTGCTCGACATTGAGTTCAGCACATCTCAAGTCGAAAACAGCGACGAGCATCGTCTGCTGCAGGCACTCCGCAGCTCCCATCTTCGCGATGAGCCACTTCGCGACACACTCTATCGCCGCATTATCGAGTCGCTGGATTTCGGCGATGACAGCTATGTGATCCTGCTGGCTTCCGATTCCTACGATGTACCGTTCAAGGGCAGTGATGACGAGATTTTCGAGGAGGGCTCAGGTGAAGTCTTCGACTATATACTCTGCTGTATCTGCCCGGTCAAAGACGCAAAATCTTCTCTGCGCTATATGGCTGATGAGCATAATTTCCGCGGCGCCTCCACCGGCCATGTGCTTGGTGCGCCGGAGCTTGGGTTCCTCTTTCCTGCCTTCGATGACCGCAGCACGAATATCTACAACGCCCTTTATTACAGCCGTGCGATTTCCGATATTCACGAAGATTTTCTTTCGGGCGTTTTCCGCACGGAGCAGATTCCGATGTCCGCAGGAGCGCAAAAAAACACCTTCAGCGGCGTGCTTTGTGAATCCCTGGGCGAGGACTGCAGTCTGGAGGTTGTCAGAGCCGTTCACAGCGAGCTGCGCGAACGCCTGCAGCTTCATAAGGAAAGCAATGACCCTGAAGTTCCGGAAATCGAAGTGGAGGATGTGGATGACATTCTAAAGACAAACGGCATTCCGGAAGAAAAAGTCAGCGCATTCAACGAAGCCTGCCGTCGTGAATTCGGCAAATCCGCGGCCCTGAACCCGATTAATGTGATGGAGACCAAGAAATTCGAGATGACTACCCCTCAGGTAAAAATCACAGTTGACCCCGAATACACCGATTTGATTGAAACAAAGGTTGTTGACGGAAGAACCTGCCTGGTAATTCCCGTAGAGGACGGAATTACCGTAAACGGGATTGAAATCAGCCCCGCTGCACGGGAAAGCAGCGAGAACGCTTGACCATACAAAAAAACTGCGTTATGATGTAATTACTTTAAAGAAAGGACATATGTAAGACTTATGGGTAAAATGACCGTATATCATGGCAGTAATATGACCATTCAGCATCCGGAAATCAGAATCGGCCGAAATACAAAAGACTTCGGTCCCGGTTTCTATTGTACCATTTTGCGTGAGCAGGCACAGCGCTGGGCTCAGCGCTATGATTCTCCTGTGGTCAACACTTACACTGTGCGTCTGAATACGGATTTGAAAATTCTTGAGTTTCGCGAAATGACGGAAGAATGGTTAGATTTTATTATCAATTGCCGACACGGAAAGGCCCACGATTATGACATCGTCATCGGCGCTATGGCAAACGATCAAATATATAATTTCATTGCCGACTACATAGACGGCATTATTACCCGAGACCAGTTTTGGACCATGGCAAAATTCAAATATCCAACACATCAAATCAATTTTTGCACAGATGCAGCCTTAGACTGTTTGACATTTATCGGAAGTGAGGAAATGAAATTATGACGGGACGCGAAGATTCAAAAGCAAACGACTTGTTTTACACTTGCAGTCTCATTGACTATATTGCAAGAAAAACAAAAAACAGACGACAGGATGTGGTCGATGCACTCGGAGAGGATCGTATCTCTAAGATTTATAATTTAGCGGATGTTTATCATAGTGATAATATTGACCGCGTCAGCGATGACTTTATAGAAGAGGCAAAAATCACCGAAGGGAACTTCGATAGTGTCGGGCGGACGAAATACGCACTCCCTTCCCATTGGGATATCGGCAAAGTTTTTAAACGACTCATTCTAGGCATCTCAAAAGAAACGCAAATAGACATTATTCCTGCGCTTTTCAAAGCTTATCACTCCTTCGTAAGTGAAAAAATCGAAGATTTTAACAGCAGTTTTTACTATGATGCACCGCAAAACATTTTGAACGCCTATCTGACCGGTGTGCTTGAATAGAATAAAACATTACTTTGAAAACCCCTGCGAAGCGAAAGGCCTGCAGGGGTTTTGTGTGATACCGTAATTAAGTTACTATTTATTGAGAATATCGCAGACTTCCGCTCCACTCATTCCAATCTTGATGCCGAGTTTTTCTGCCTCAGGTAATACCGCTTTAACCGTGTTTGCAGACAAGAACAATCATATTTGGATGTCCTTCTCCACCCGGTGAATGAATGAGTACGCCCTGAACTTCATTTCCGTTTACATTTAAAATTTCTGTTTTTACCATCGTTTTTCTCTCCTTTCAACTTATATTTTGTGTTTTTTCATCTTTCATTTCATCATACAGATAAACCTCGTAAGGTCCATAATGACTTTACGAGGTTTAGTGTTGTTGACGATTTTTTGGTTTTTTGCTCTTTTGTTTGAGCGGTTTTATTTAAGCTGTTTTGCGAATTATTTCAGCTGAGCAGCTACTTCTTCAGCAAAGTTTTCTTCTTTCTTTTCGATACCTTCGCCTACTTCGAAACGTACTACCTTAGCAAGGGAAAGGTCCTTGCTTACGGATTCAAGGTACTTCGCAACTGTCTGCTTACCGTCTTCTGCTCTTACATAAGTCTGATCAAGCAGGCAGATATCCTTTAACTGCTTGGAAACACGACCATCTACAAGACCATGGAAAATCTTGTTTGCAGTGATTGCTTCCTTATCAGCAACTGCAAGTTCAGCAAGCTTAGCCTTCGCTTCCTGGGAAAGGAAGTTCGGTAAATAGTTGAAGTTGAAGCTCTTGTCGTTTCTCTTTTCTTCTAAGATTGCAACATCTTCAGCTCCCCAAACGCCGTTAACAGCCTTGTCAAGCAATTCGTTTAAGATTGGCTTCGGAAGTGTGAACGGGTCGTTTAATGCACTTTCAAGCGTGATTTCCTTAATCTTAGCAAGTTCGTCTGCAGAAATGTCGTTTCTGCTTACATACTGCGGATTCATTGCAGCAACCTGCATTGCGATATTTGTTAAAGCTTCTTTAACAGCATCTGTAGCTTCGCCTTTACCTACAACGATAACGCCGATTCTGCCGCCGCCGTGGATGTAGGAAGCAACAACGTCGCCGGATACTTTTTCGATTCTTCTGATTGACATGTTTTCGCCGATCTTCGCAATCTTAGCAGTTAAAACATCTGCAACTGTGGAGCCTTCGTAAGCCATAGCCTTGAATGCTTCGATATCGTTGTTTTCTGCTGTTAATGCAAGTTTTGCAAGGTCGTCTACGAAGTTTACGAATTCCTCGTTCTTGGAAACGAAGTCTGTTTCGGAGTTTACTTCAACGATAGCAGCAGTCTTGTGATCGTCAGTGAAAGCGATCTTTACCAGACCTTCTGCAGCAACTCTGCCGGCTTTCTTAGCCGCCTTAGCAAGTCCTTTTTCCTTTAAATAGTCAACAGCAGCTTCGATGTTGCCATCAACTTCAACCAATGCCTTCTTGCAGTCCATCATGCCGGCACCGGTCATTTCTCTTAATTCTTTAACCATCTGAGCAGTTACAGCCATTCTTTTTTCCTCCTCGTTAAAACACGTAAATTATTCTTCAACTGTTTCTTCTGCTTCTTCAGCAGTTTCTTCTGCAGCTTCTGCTGCTTCTTCCGGAGTTCCTTCGTCAAAGCTTTCGCCCTGATTTGCTTCGATGATAGCGTCTGCCATTCTGCCTGCGATTAATTTAACGGCTCTGATCGCGTCGTCGTTTGCAGGGATTACATAGTCAACATCGTCCGGGTCACAGTTTGTATCAACGATACCAACGATAGGAATACCAAGGATTCTTGCTTCCTTAACTGCGATTCTTTCCTTCTTAGGGTCAACGATGAATAATGCTCCCGGCATTCCCTTCATGTCTTTGATTCCGCCTAAGAACTTTTCTAACTTTTCAGCTTCTGCTCTGAGCTTGATAACTTCCTTCTTTGCTAATTTTTCGAAAGTTCCGTCTTCTTCCATTCTGCGAATGTCGTTTAATCTCTGGATTCTCTTAGCGATTGTCTTGTGGTTTGTGAGCATGCCGCCGAGCCATCTTTCGCTTACATAGTACTGTCCGCATCTGTTTGCTTCGTCGATAACTGCCTGCTGAGCCTGCTTCTTTGTTCCTACGAAAAGAACCGGCTTGCCGGATTCGCCAACGCTTCTCATGAAGTCGTAAGCTTCGTCAATCTTCTTTACAGTCTTCTGTAAGTCGATGATGTAGATTCCGTTTCTTTCTGTGAAAATGTAAGGAGCCATCTTAGGGTTCCATCTTCTTGTCTGGTGTCCGAAATGTACACCTGCTTCGAGTAATTGTTTCATTGAAATTACTGCCATTTTAAATTCCTCCTGGTTTCTTCTTCCACCGCCTGCGAGTAAAATACCGCTTGCCGGCCTCCACCTGTGCACGGATATCATGCCGTTAAAGACCGATTTGCATCCTTATTTCAGGAAGTCGCGGCAACCATCTCATAAGAGCGGTGTGCTAAATTATTTACGCGGCATACCGAATCGACATACCACATTGCATTATACAATAAAACCCTCGCAATTGCAAGGGTTTTGTGCTATATTTTGGTCACCGTTTCAATCAAATTTCTTAGCTGTCATGTAGTTTACAAACGTCTGCTTTGTCTTGAGATAATTCGTGCGGCCGAGCATGTACTGCATGCCGTTTCTAAAGTATATAATCTGATCTTTCATGGAACTTACCCGATCGAAATTCACAATCATTCCTTTCATGCACGGGTAAAAACGCTCATCACCGTCAAAATAAGGACTGAGATCCGAAACTTTTGCGTAAAGGTAAAATTCTTTTTCATCCGTAACAATTTTCACGCGTCTGCCTTCATTTTCAATATAAACAACATCATCCAACCAAACTTTGCAGCACTCTTTGCGATTCACAACAGGTAAAAATTTCTCCATACGGCACCCCATTCTTTCTCTTTTCGGCGCGTTCCATTTCTTACCTAATTATGTCATAAAAACAAGAAAAATGGCGAAAAATGTTTCGACATTTTTCGCCAAAATTCGCCTTTCTTTAGGTACATTTAATATGAATATCTATCGGTATATAGCGATACACCAAGTCATCTCCGTAAACTCCGCAATCGTCATATTCAATCTCACCGCACTGATTATCATACGGATCCAATCTCCAATGCTGTTTCTTCACTGCGAAGTCACACTGAAAACGATCATTAATCGGAATTCGGTAAGGATCCACATTTCCGAAGAAAAAGTTCCACCGGTCAAACGATTTGCGCACATATGCCAGTGCACCGCATGCCAAATCCGCATAAAGCCAACCGATTCCGCGTATAAAAAACTTTGCCCAATCATGTTCGCCTACGTAGTCAGGAGCAGCCTCCAATCCCGATTCCCATTGTGCGGGAATCCCTGCGATGCGGCACAGTGTAATAAACAACAAGGATTGAACTCCGCAATCTCCTCTGCGGTTCAGCGCACAGTATTCCGAAAGGTTGTCGATGCTTGCGTAGTCACGAACAAAACGATAGTCCGTCTCCGTCGTAACATAATCGTATATCTTTCTTGCCTTGCGCAAATCGTCGGTCTCCGCTCCTACAATTTCCTTGCATAAGGTCTTAAGCTGCGCCGTGAACATCATGTGTGGTACCTCTTCTTGCATGTTCTCCCGCGCAAATGCACGCTCTTCCTCTGCAGACAAGTCTGCGTCTGTGCAATACGCCGGCCTATCGAGCAGCAGATTAAGATTGCGGTAAGTTACCGTGTAGTCAAACTCATATTCCAGTGCAAACACTTCTCCTGCCTTGGCGGTTTCTTCAAAATAAACGGCTGGCTGGGCATCGTCTTCCCCCGAAACGGCTGCGGGTTGGTGTGAGCATTTTATCAATCTGAAGTTTGTGATTCCGCTCCGTTCTCTTGGAATCGGCATATGCACGCGGACGGCTTTTCCTTCTCTCAATGCTTTTGGCGCAATTTCCAATTCATGCCTGATATGGATATGAGCCGTACTGCTTTCTCCGTCGGTTCTGCTGTGAATATAATCTTCGATTAGATCATAATTGCTCGTGTCCCCTTCTTTTGTCCTGTTCCATACTTCAGGATAAACCTTATACAGCGTTGCGTCAAAGCAGTCGATATATCTCACTTCACCGTTTACATAAATCCAATCCGCCTTATCTTCCATCCTAAGCTTTTCAAGTTCGTCGCTCGTCATATCCGGGATTCGCTCATTCATAATCTGCAAAGCTTCTTCCGGAGTTATGACATAACGCGATTCGAGATTTCGCAGATTTCCAAGTTCCAGTTCGAGACGGCAGTGCAGTGCATAGTCTGTTTTCTCGTCCTGCAAATATTCGTTGATTCGTTTTCTTGCATTTTCAAAGTAGCCGCCCCACTTTTCTTTTTCAATCGCTTCGGGCAGTGGAACTGCCAGATATTTTAAATCCTCATATCTCATTGTTTTTCCGTTTCCTTATTCAATACCTTCGCCCTGATATTCTTTTCCGCCGTTTTTCTTCTTGAAATAGAAGTATACGCCTGCGCTGACTACCATAACGCCGATGCCGATGAGACCGGACTTCGGTGCATCAAGGAGTTCGTTAACCATCAGAATCAAATAAGCGATGCATGTGATAACGATGGTAACCTTTCCGCCCCATACCTTATACGGTCTTTCTAAATCCGGATATTTCTTTCTCATAATCAAAACCGCAAATACGGTCATCGCATTCAGAATCGATGTTGCAAAGATCAACATGTCTGTTAAGTCCTGAAGGCTGTTAAAGATAACAAGAAGGATTGCCATTCCGGAAGAAATCATGATGCCATAGCTAGGTACGCCGTGTTTTTCGTCTAAGTGTCCGAAAACCTTAGGGAAGTAACCTTCGTGAGCCATTGCATAATAGGTACGAGGGTCGCAAAGGGTGTTTACATTCGCGGAGCCTACAATACCGATTGTCATACAAATCAAAACGAGCCAAGTTCCCGTTCCTCCGAGTGTTCTTGCAACAACTTCATTTCCGAGATACAGATTTCCGTCGCTGATCATGTTTACGATATCCTGCATAGGAAGCACTTTATATACGGCAAGATAGAATAAAGTGTAGATGAGCGTTACGCCCACAAGGGAAACGATAATCGCAAAAGGAAGGTCCTTCTTCGGGTTGCGCATTTCTTCCGCTACGGTATTCAAGTTATACCATCCGTCGTATGCCCACATCGATGCAAAGGTTGCAAATCCAATCATGGAAATTACGCTGATTACGTTTCCGCCCTCTGCACTTGTTCCAACCAAGGAAAGGGAAAGGTCCGGATTTTGTTCACCGGTTGCAAGACCGACGATGATAATCAGGATGATCGGAACTAAACGGATTACCATGGAAAAGTTTTGATAAAGCGTCATTTCCTTTACACCCAAGAGGTTTATAGTCATCAAAACCAGTATGATTAATATTGCTATTACTTTAACCATAACATCACTGATTTCAAACACTGTTCTGTAAGCAGTTACAGCCGCCATTGCAAGGGCCGCAACACCACCTGAGCCAACAAGCAGGAAGCATGAAAATCCGTTCAAAAATCCCCACATTGGGCTGTAAGCTCTGCTCAGATAAATCGTTTGTCCGCCTGCCACCGGCATGCTTGCACCCAGTTCGGCAAAGCAAAGACCTGAAATAATTGTAATAAGTCCGCCGACAATCCAAGCCACCAAAGACCATCCGAGGCTCATGCCGGTTCTTTCCAATACATAACTGCCTAAGTAATAAACACCGGATCCGATTACCATGCCGGCAACGATACTTATGCCGCTGAACGGACCGATAGCTTTTTTAAAGCTGCCTTCGTGATTCTTCTTATCCATTTTGTCCTCCTGTTCCTATATACATTCTTTTAAGACACGAATAACATTCCTGTAACAGATTTTCTCCATCGTTTCCGACGAAAATTCCTGTTCAAGCTTTGCGATTAGTCCTTTAAAACCTTCATAATCTCTCATCTCCAAGCTGCAGTCAATCCCGTCAAAATCGGATCCAAACGCCACACATTCATCACCCATGATGTTGACCATATGTTTTATGTGTGCTATGATATCGTCATTCTTGGAAACACCGGCATTCTTTTTCAAAAACGGTGCATAAAAATTGACTCCGACAACTCCCCCTGCCTCAGCAATACATCTCAGCTGTTCATCCGTCAAATTCCTCGAATGATCACACAATGCCCTTGCACACGAATGTGAAGCAACAAAAGGTTTTTTACTGTGCCGTGCAACATCGTAAAATCCGCCTTCGGACATATGCGAAACATCCACTACCATTCCAAGTTCATTCATTCTCTCGACAACTTCAATGCCGAATTTCTTGAGCCCCTTGCGATGGTTGGTTTCGTCATCGCTTCGAGGAAATCCGATGCAGTTTTCATTATCCCAAAGTAATGTCATAAGTCTGACACCCTTATCATACAGCGGTTGAAGTCTTTCTGCTTTGCCTTCCAAAAGTGCAGAATCTTCAATCGTAAGCAGTGATGATATTTTTCCTGTGCGCTCATTTTCCGCTATATCCGAGAATTTTCTTACCGGTGCAACGATATCTTTATTCAGAGCAAGCTGCCTTTCGTAGAGTTCTTCTATCTTAAAAAACAATTCGTAAGGTGTCAGTGTGACATTTTCCTCCTGAGCCGCCTCTCCTGAAATCAGAAACGCCGCAAAGAACTGCATCATGCCTCCGGTTTTCTTAATTCTCTGTAAATCAATTTGAAGATCGTTTTCACGCAGCGGTTTATCTTGAAGATAACATTCAAGCAATGTATCACAATGCATGTCAATGAACTGCATTCGGCTGCCTCCTTTCTTTTTTTATTTCTTCGCAAAATTTTAACGCAAATTTCGTGCCACATTTTCTTATGACAAAAAAAATAAAAATCAGCCATAAAAGCGTTAAAAAAAGCAGAAGTTATGTTTCCTCCCGCTTTCTTTGTTCTTTTTTTAGAATTTCGTCCTTTTTTCAGAACGAATTACTCTGCGTTTTGGCTTGCCTCTCCACACATGCACGCAATGTCTTTCATAATGCCTTCTGCGCGTTTTGCGGAAATTTTGTTTGTACTCATGCATAGTACAAACGGATTATCCGTCATTATAATCGCAGCTGCATGAAGGGATGTAATGTCAAATCCCGTCTGTTGCGCAACGGATATTCCATTGTCTGAAAACGAAGAAAGAATGTCCCTTCTCTGGTGATATGACAGAATTTTAAGCATTTGCTCGCTTGCCGCTGTAGAAATCAATTGCTTCTTGTAAATTCTGCGCAAGAGACTTCCGATTTCTCTTACCGAATGATAATTGTCCTTTTGGGGATCGATATCATCCCATTCGAACAACATGCATCTTATCTTTGTCTTCGTAAGACCGAGCTTCTTCATTGTATCATTCACATTGTCCATGCCCACGATTGAGAGCAAGATATTAAAAGCCGAGTTGTCGCTTATAATCATCATCAGATACACTAAATCGCTTATGGTCACCTCCATGCCTTTGTGCAGGAAATCGAGCACGCCCACCGTAGCCTCATATTCGTTTTCGGGAATCGCAAACGGCGGCTTCTTATCCAAAACATAAGTATCATCAAGGTGAATAAGCCCTTCCTCAACTTGACGAAAGACTTCAATCATCAGAACAAGCTTTGCAATCCCGAGCGAAGGAAAAACATCACAGTTCCCCACAAAAAAACTTGTATCCCGGTTGAAGTCATAATAATATATCCCTATTTCCCCTTGCAAATCGCCGATTCGCTCGCGAATCCTGTCCGGTAATCTCATATTTTCTTCTCCTCCGGGTTCTCATCTATTCCGTATTGATGTACTTTTTCAAACAAATTTGTTTTGCTGATTCCGAGGTGCTCCGCAACCGCTTTTCGGTTTCCGGCAAATTGCACGAATGCCGCCTGGATCAGTTCCTTCTCATAGCTTCTCATTTTCTCTTTCAAGTTTTTTGAAATCTGATTTCCCGCCACATTATTATCAAGAATAACGTCTTCTGCACGAATAAAGTTTCCCTCGGATATAACCGCCGCTTTCTCCAAAACATTTTCAAGCTCGCGTATATTGCCTGGCCATTGGTATTGTTTCATCTTTTGAAGTGCTTCGTCCGTCAGCATCAGCGGTTCGATTTCCAGCCGCTCGCAGATTGACGGAAGCGTATCCTCGATTATGCTGTATAGGTCCTCAATTCTTTCACGGAGAGGCGGAAGTTTTATAGGAAATACGCTTATTCTGTAGTAAAGGTCTTCCCTGAATTGACCCTCCTTAACCATGCGCTCAAGGTTTCGATTTGTGGCAACAATCAGTCTGACATCGGTTACTATCTTTTTTACACCACCTACCCGATAAAATGTGCCCTCCTGCAAAACCTCCAAAAGCTTCCCCTGCAGCAGCAAAGGAAGTTCTGAAATTTCGTCAAGAAAAAGAGTTCCGCCCTTCGCAAGCTCAAAATATCCGACTTTTCCTCCTTTTTTTGCACCCGTAAACGCGCCGTCCTCGTAGCCGAAGAGTTCGCTTTCAATAAGGTTATAGGCAATCGCGGCGCAGTTAACATTTATAAACGGACCTTCCGACCTACGGCTGTTTTTATGTATTTCTTTTGCCAGAAATGTTTTTCCGGTTCCGCTTTCACCTGTGAGCACGATTGTTACATTCTTGCGGCAGACTTTTTCCAAATTTCGGTTTATTTCCGCAATGTTTTCACCGTCACCGCGAAGTCTTGCTTCACAGCTCAACTCGTTCTTTCCGATTTTAATTTCATCATTATGAAAGAGGTAATCATATACTTGCGTTTTTTCTCGAATAAAATCAAGATATTCTTTCTCGTCTCCGATTGCATAGATTGCGGAATATCCGCCCAGCCTCGCTGCATCGGCGGAAAGCATTGAAACCGCAGCCGCTCTGCCGTTGATGTTGCAGAACGCAACGGAATCTTCGGGGCCGGTAAGCTTCTCCGCCGCATTTAAAATGCCTTCAGCAAAGAATTCTTCCGCTTTTGCGGACATTTCCCCCTCGATGTATCCGGCAAACGGTTTTCCTTGAAGAATTTCTCTGAGCTCCGCACTTGTGTTATGCGGCTTGCTGAAGAATCGGATGCTACCTCTGCGAATCAAGAGTAGCAGACCTTCTCCGATTTCATCAAGCTTTCGTTCGTAGCTCTGCCGGTGAATCGAGATGCGTACCGTTTCTCTCTCCGTAATTTCAACACATACATGCTCTTCCGAAAACACCACATCCACAAGCATCTCGGCCTTGCACTCGTTTTCGGAGAGTTCAAATTGCTTTACAAGCGGAAGGCAATCCTTATTCTCGTATCGAAAAAGTATAATGCTCCATGCACCGCCACACATAAGGCGCTGCTCGAGCCTGTTTTCGCCGATACACTCCGACGCATGTCTGCCGAAATACAGTACCATGTCCCCGTTTTCTACATTTCCCTTGCCGTACCAGCGGACTTTTGGGGTGTCATTCCTCGTATATTTGAGAACTTCTTCGTTCAGAAGCGTTGCTTCCCTCTCATGGTTGATTGCAAAAAAACCTAAATCCACAGTCTATCCTCTTCTTTCAAAAATGGAGAAGCTGACACTTCTCCATTTCAATTCAACAACGTTTCTTTTCTTACATCGCCTTTGTTTTGATTTCTTCAAGCAGTTTTTCGGTAAATTCTTCTGCGGACATCTCGCCGAGTTCGCCGGCCTTGCTGGAACGAACGGTTAATGTTCCTGCCTCGGCTTCTCTTTCGCCGATTACGCAGATGTAGTTCACCCTCTGGTTTCTTGCTTCTCTGAGCTTATAACCGATTTTTTCGTTTCTGTCGTCGAGTTCAGCTCTGATGCCGCAAGCTTCGAGTCTTTCGGCAACTTCCTTTGCATACGGAACGAATTTTTCCGTTACTGTCAGAAGTTTTACCTGTACCGGAGCCAGCCACAGAGGGAATTTGCCTGCAAAATGCTCTGTGATTACGCCGATGAATCTTTCGATGGAGCCGAATACAACACGGTGAATCATAACCGGAGTGTGTTTCTGTCCATCGGAACCTGTATATTCAAGGTTGAATCTTCCAGGAAGCTGATAGTCAAGCTGAATCGTGCCGCACTGCCATGTTCTTCCAAGAGAATCCTTTACATGGAAGTCAAGCTTCGGACCATAGAAAGCGCCGTCTCCCGGATTCAGTTCATATTCCTTGCCGATGGAAGTAATTGCATCCGCAAGCGCATTTTCTGCCTTTTCCCAATCTTCGCGCGTTCCGATGTGGTCTTCCGGCATAGTTGAGAGTACGATTTTGTAAGAAAGTCCAAATACCGAATATACTTCGTCGAGAAGCTGTGCGATACGGGTTACTTCGCTCTGAATTTGATCCTTCGCAAGCAGAATATGTGCGTCGTCCTGTGTGAAACATCTTACACGGAACATGCCGTGCAGTGCTCCGGAGAGTTCGTGACGGTGAACGATACCCAGTTCGCCGAATCTGAGCGGCAGGTCACGATAGGAATGTGGTTCCAGATCGTAAACAAGAATGCTTCCCGGGCAGTTCATCGGCTTAATTGCAAAGTCTTCGCCGTCGATAACCGTCGTGTACATGTTTTCTTTATAGTGATCCCAGTGTCCGGAAGTTTCCCAAAGGGTTCTCTTCATAATCTGCGGTGTTGAGATTTCAACATAATCCCACTTTTTGTGAACCTCTCTCCAGTAGTCGATGAGAGTGTTTCTGAGAATCATGCCCTTCGGCAGATAGAACGGGAATCCCGGAGCCTCATCACGGAATGCGAACAACCCGAGTTCACGGCCGAGTTTACGGTGGTCTCTCTTCTTTGCCTCTTCAATCATGTTGATATATGCATCCAGTTCTTCCTGTGACGGGAAAGCTGTCGCATAAATTCTCTGCAGCATCGGTCTGTCAGAATCGCCTCTCCAGTAAGCACCTGCAACGCTCATCAGCTTGAATGCTTTGATCTGTCCGGTTGACTGCATGTGCGGTCCCGCACAAAGATCCGTGAAATCACCCTGCGTGTACATTGTGATTACTGCGTCTTCCGGAAGGTCCTGAATCAGTTCAACCTTGTAGTCCTGATTTCTTTCCTTGAAGAACTTGAGTGCTTCTTCTCTGGAAACCTCAGTTCTTTCGAGTGGTAGATTCTGCTGTACGATTTTTTTCATTTCCTTCTGAATTTTCAGAAAATCTTCTTCGGCAAATTTGTGTTCGGATTCCATGTCATAATAGAATCCGTTTTCGATTGCCGGACCGATTGCAAACTTTGTGTCCGGCCACAGGTGTTGAATTGCCTGTGCCATAATATGTGATGCTGTATGTCTGTAGGTATGTCTTACCTGTTCGTCTTCCCAGTTTAATTTTTCTTTCGCCATTTTTCTTACCTCGTATTTTCAAAATTTATATAGAAGCGTATTCACGCCCTGAAATTCGTCCGGAATTGTTCTGCCGGTTCCGGCCCCGTTTTAGGTGCCTTGTTGCCCGGTCTGCACATTTCCTGCGGCATTTCCTCCGTCATCGGGTATTGCCGGCGTCGCAGGTTCTGTCGGTGTGACAGGTTCTGTCGGCGTTGTCGGCTGTGTCGGATCTTGTCCGTCCGGATTGTAATTCGGATCATCCGGATCGTCTATGATTCCCGGATTGTCCGGATTGTCTGGGTTGTCCGGGTTGTCCGGATTCTCCGGTGTAACCGGCTCTTCCGGCGTCGTCGGCTGTGTATCGTCTTTCTTGCTTTCGCCCTTCTTTTCGCCTTTCAGCTCGTTGTTTTCTCTTGCCTTGGCTATTCTTGCGATAATCTCATTGCTGATTGCCGTAACGGTAGCCGACGGGGCATAGTCTTCCTGTCCGAACACATCCTGATGGAACTGTGTCGTATTGTTTGCCATGCCGTTCGGGAAAACATAGGAAACTTTGTTGATCGTTCCCGTCGTCCACTGATAAGGCCAGCCTGCACCGGATGAAATGGAATAGCTCGGAAGCCTGATTCCAAGTGCCAGAATGTTGTTCATCGTAAGGTTTGTCTGAACCTGCGGAACTGCCATATCGATGATGCTTTTTATCTCGCCGAAGGACATGGTTTTTACCTTATCCAGAACCTTCATCACAACAATACGCATTCTTTCGGTACGCTTAAAGTCATCGCCCACTCCCTTACGGATACGTCCGTATGAAACTGCCTGCACGCCTTCCAAGGTCTGCGTTCCCGCTGATTTTACAAGGTTATATTTCTTCTTTCCGATATTTCTTGCGGTCTGCTTCGTGTATTTGTTGAGTTGATAGATTTCGTAATCCTGTACATCAACCGTGATTCCTCCTACCGCATCGACAACGTCGGCAACAGTCTTGAAGTTCACCACGATATAGTTGCTGAGATTAATATCCATCGCCTGATTTAAAGACTTCATCGTCATTTCAGGTCCGCCGTAAACACAAGCATGCGTAATCTTGTCATATGTCGATGTATCCCCAAGCTTGAGATACGTGTCTCTGTATACCGATGTAAGCTTCACATCGTAAGTATCCTTATTGATGCTGGCGATCATTATCATGTCGCTTCGTGTTCCTTTGATGTTGTCCATGTCTCTGCTGTCAACACCTAAAAGCAGTATGTTAATATACCCATCCACATCCACAAGCGATAAATCGTAATCGTCAGGAGTCGGTTCGTGCATCTGATCCACAAGGCTGTTCATATAGCTGTATACAACGATACCAACGATAAGCGCTGCCAGGACAAGCACCAGGACAACAAGGATTGTAACCTTTTTCCAAGTCTGCATCCCTTTGATTTTTTCTCTAATACTCATTGTTCAAAAATCCCTTTTCCTTTCTTCTTTTTGCTCTCATCTTCTTCCAATGTTCTTTTATAAAAATCGATTGCCTCATCAATGTTGCTGTCAAAAAGTAATTTCCCTTGCCTGAGCACAAGACCGCGCTTGCAGAATTGTTTTGCAACGCCCGTCGAGTGCGTTACGAAAAGGAAAGTAACATCCTCTTCATTCACGATTTTGTTGATTCGGTCCACACACTTCTGCTTGAATTCACTGTCACCCACACTGAGTGCCTCATCCACAATCAATATCTCCGGACGCACACTCGAATTGATTGCAAAGCCCAAGCGTGCTTTCATACCGCTGGAATAGGTTCTGGTCGGCTGGTCGATGTAGTCTCCAAGGTCTGCGAAGTCGATAATTCCCGGCTCCAGTTCTTTTATCTCCTCGTTTGACAATCCGAAAAGCTGTCCACGGAAGAAAATGTTTTCTCTCCCTGTAAACTCCGGGTCAAATCCCGCCGTGAGTTCCAGCAGAGCTCCGACTCTCCCGTCAACCGTAATTTCGCCGGTGGTCGGATAGGTCACCCCTGTAATCATTTTTAAAATGGTTGATTTTCCGGCCCCGTTCTTTCCGAAAAGTGCAACAGATTCGCCTTTTTCGATTTTAAAAGACAGGTCATTCACCGCTATCTTCTTCTTGTATTTTGTTTTTTTGCTGAAAACAGCCTTGAACCGCTGTCTGTCACTTTTAAAGAGTTTATAAATCTTCGTTACGTTTTTAAACTCAATTACTGTTTTTGCCATAATCCGTCTCCGTTAAGAATTATAAAACATCCGGGATGTCCTTCTTTAATTTCTTGTATGCCCATAACGCAAGCACGAGCATGATTACAAACACAATTGCAAAGTTTCTCAGCTCCGTTAGATCCTCAAAGAACCACACCTGCTTAATGAGCGAATTCCTGTAGCCGTTTACGATAAGCGTAACCGGGTTGAACAGAAGAATGCTGCGAATCCATCCCACATTTATGGAGTTGGCGTCGTAGAGAATTCCCGAAAGCCAGAAAAGCGCCTGCACAAGCGATTTGACAAGATTCAGGAAATCCTTGCTGATCGACGAAAGAACCCCCGCAAAAAGCCCCCATACCGTGAAGAACAAAAACATCAGCAGCATATAGAGCGGAAGCTGCATCCAATACACCGTCGGCATATAACCGAATGCAATGTAAATTCCAAGCAGAATCAGCATCAATCCGAAATGCACAACCAAATTCGCCATGCTTATGAATGTCGGTATTGTGGAAATCGGAAACTTTATTTTCGTTACCAGATACTTGTAGCGCCTTATGGAATTTGCACCCCCGGTAATCATGTCGCGCATGTAAAACCAAGGTATCATGCCGGCTATCAGCCACAGAAAAAACGGATATCCGTCTACGTCGCCGCCTTTTCGAAGACCCATTGTAAATGCAAACCAAAACACGAATATCAGGATTGCCGGTTTGATAAGCGCCCATGCCCATCCAAGAACCGCACCGCTGTAGTTTTTCTTAAGATCTGCCTTTGCAAGTTTGGTCAGCTGCCTGCGATAACCGATATGATCTTGTAAAATTTCTTTAAGTGTACTCAAAATTATCTCCTCTCAGGAAGGTGCACAAGCGTCTTGTTTTTCTTCTTATCGTATCCGAAGAGACGCTTCTTCGCCGCAAGTCTTCCGAGCAAATATTCTCTCGTAGATTTCGTGTATTTTTCCACTGCCGGATAATCCGGGAATCGATTGATTTCCGGGAACTTGATTCCTTCGTTCGTAACCGCAAGGTCTACGCCGAAAAATTCAAGCTGTTTAATCGAGCGGGTAACATCAAGCACCTGTTTCTTGACTTCTTCCCAGTGCGGCAGATATCCGTCGATCGGAACACCTGTATCCGGATGAATCGGGCAGTCCTCGATGGAATTGCTGTGAACGATTTTTGCATCATGGAAATGCCCCGTAGCAACATCAATGGTTGCGGTCATGCCGCCCGCACCTACGTTGTCAACCGCTCCGGTTGCCTTCGAGCCAAAGCGGACGTAAGCGTTGCCGATCTGCGGCTCACGCCCGTCCTTCTTGAAGACGATCATCCTCACCGTGTTAACCGCACCGTCGTAAACGGCCTTCAACTCATCGCACATATTGATGTATTCCGTCACAAGATATTGGTTTTCAATATCTTCGAGTATGTCAAGAACCTGCTGCTTCGTTACGTCCTTGTAGTTCAGCTGATATTTTCCGTTTTCACAAGTAAATTTGTAGAAGCCGTCTCCGTGAGAGCCTTCGTCCGGCTTAAGAGCAAGCACGCCCTTTTCCTCGACAAGCTTGAAGATATCTTCAAACGAGTTTGTATATCCTTCCGGAAGGTCCATCATCGAAATAACCTTATTATTTCCGTTCTTGCAGATAATATGGTAATAGTATTCAGGGAAACATTCATTATAGTCCGAGCATACATACTTGACTGTAATCTTGTCTTCCATCCACTTTCTGTACTTCGGGTTGATATGTCTGAGCCATTTGTATTCAAAGTCGGAAATGAATTCTTCGTTATTTTCCTTGGTAATTCCATACTGCAAAAGTCTGTACGAAAGGAATCCGTGTCTGTACGCCCACATTTTCTGTCCAAATGTTGTATCCTTGTTCGTCGTAAAATCCTTCCACACATCGCTTATCCAGCGGATGCTGAGGTAAGGAACCAGTCCCTTCGGGTAAAACATTTTCGCAAAACGGGATCTAACCTTTAATTTAACCTTCTTGGCGCCCCTGCTGATTCGCGTTCCGCCCTTTGCGAAAGCTTCTTTCTTCTGGGCAACCTTTCTCGAAAGATACGCACTTGTTTCCTTGCTGAAAGGTTTGCAGGTCGGATAATCCGGCTGGTTTGAAAGTGCCGTAATCTTAAATCCGTCACTGTTTATGACTATTTCCGCACCGAAAAATTCAAGCTGCGGCACAAAAACACAAAGGCGATAGATAACATCCTTTATCTCGTCCCAATGCGGAATCGGTCTGCCTCTCCATGTCCCGTTCTTCTCGTCCGCAGGCTCTGCCTTGATTTCACGATATCTGTCCTCACGGATATCTTCTTCTTCAAGGCTGTCCGCCTTTCTCTGTGCGAGCGTTCTTACCGAATTTTTTTCATATTCGTCAAACACGAAAAAGGCATCGCCGATGATCGGATTGTCTCCGAATTCGTTGAAAACAATAAGGTTCAAAACACCGTTGTCAACTTCTTCGCCGGTTCTTACTTTCTCTTTCACCACAAGGGTTGCCTGGAACTGTGAAAGTTTCTCTTTCAGTTCCGCTTCAGCATATGCCTTATCGTCAAAGAAAAGCTTGCCGTCTCTATACGCAAGTGTTGAAGCTGAAATCCCGTTTGCCTGCGCAAGTGCCAGCTCCCCTTTTTCTCTGATAAAATCAAACAATTCTTCAAAGCTTGCCTCAAGTTTGCCCTTTGCAAGCGGAATAATCACGGTTTCATCGTATCGCTTGCTGATTTGATAATACATCTGCGGCATATACTGTCTGAACGGTTTGAAAATCGTATGAATCGTTACTTTGTCCGTGATCCATTTGCTGTACGTTCCGTTAAGAGGTCTGAGATACGCATAGTCCTTTGCCGAAATGTAGTCGCCTACATTTTCCTTCGTTATGCCGAGCCTCTCCACCTGTTCCGGCATGAATCCGTGGCGGATTGCCCAATTCGTCTGCCCATGTGTGAATCCGTAATTTCTTGTCTTGTGTCTATACACCTCGCGCACCCAGCGCCGCGCTTCACCGCCGGTAAATCCGTTTGAAACCGGGCGGAGTGCCAATGCGTTTACTACCAGTTTTTTAAAACCCATTATTTGCTTTTCCTCCTGTTATAGTCCTCAGGGGAGTTGAAATCCTCTGTGCCGTCTTTTAGCAATACAAACTTGGTATCTATTTTTTTCTCACCGAACGGAAGGTTCAGAAAAGACTGATAAACCTGCCACCCGATGCATTTTTCGATCTTGCCTTCGAGAAACAGCGTTCTGACTCTGTCAACATGGTGCTTAAACACCTCGCCGTCCGCGACTTTAACCGCAACGATTGCCCGTGCGTTGCCAAAGAACAGAATGTCATCCACAGGCTCTGCTGTAATCGTCTCAACCGCCTCTTCGGAATAATACGTATCTCCGTAGAGGAAACAGATATCATCCGCAATCAGTTCTTCCGTAAAACGGTCGATTTCAAGCCGGTTGTTCTTCGGCTCATAGCGCTTTGCCCCTTCGAACTCGTATCTTTCGTCATGCGAAGTAATCACCACCTCACACCCCGGATCTTTTTCGTTCAAAAGTCTTACGGTCCGTCCAAGCAGCGTCTCGCCGCCGATTTGAATCAGATGTTTCGGGATGTCCTGATAGTTTCCCCATCTGGTTCCCTTGCCGTCTGCCATAATGATATATTTCATAATCTTTTCCTTATTTAATAACTCCGTGGTAACGGTAAAAATCTCCGAGTTCCTTGTGGCGCTGTCCACCCCAAAGCTGGATGATATTGACACCCGAAGAAGTGTTTGCTTCAATAATGCAATGTCCCTCTTCCGTAATCAAAATGTCCCATGCGATGAAATGCATATAAGGCAGCTTGTTTGCAAGCGCAAGCATATCTTCCTTCAGCTTCTGCCATCCCGGAACTTGTACGCCTTCAATCGGTGCCCCCGAATCCGGATGCACTTTGTAAACATTTCTGTTGTGCAGACATCTTGCTTCGCTCAGTACGCCCGTTTCAAGGTCGATGTTGGCAACAAGACCGCCGCGGCTTCCGTTGTCCACGGGAATGGTCTCTTTCGTTCCGATTCTCTGAACCGCAAAGAACACTTTAAACTGATGCGTCTTAGGGTCTTTGAGGGTAATGAAACGAATCGTGTTTACCGTTTTGTCATAAATTTCATCCAGGAAATGATGCTGTTTCATCGCTTCGCTCAGGAACCAATCGTCATGCTTCTTGAGATAATTTATGAATTCTTCTTTTGTTATCGGTTTCAGGTCGATGCAAGGGGTGTCCTTTTCGTAGTCGTATGTCATAATCACCACGCCGGTGCCCTTGCCCTTGCCGTAAGGTTTAAAGAAGTAACTGCCTTTTTCTTTGAGCAAAGTCAGCGCATCCTCATACTCCATGGCAACGCTCTGAAAACTCGAAAGAAAGCCTCTGTTCTTAATCATATAGCTTTCCGGAACCCTTACGTACTGCTTCAGAATCTCCGCCGACGCAATCTTGTTGTTGCATACAAAGTCAAACGGCTCGTTGATATATCTTGAGCGGTACCAGTCGAATTCCGAGAGATATTCGTGTCTGTCATTATGATCAAAATCATACAGCATCCACTGATCCGCCAGGAATCCTCCGGAAAGATTTGCTCTTATTTTCTTGTAGAACGGACACTTGAAGTGATTCTTTGCAAAGAGTATTCTTCTGAAATACAGAAGAACAAGCTTCATCTTCTTGATTGCCCATCTGCTGAATTTAAAAAAGTCCATTGCGTATCCTCGTTTTCTAAAATGTACCGTGTTATCCCAAATTGCTCAAAATAAGCGAGCATATCTGTTTCGTGGAAGTTCCCGGATTTTCAGGGAGATAGTGCTGTCTATAGTTTTCCAATGCCTCCCTGTTATAATTCCCCTCTCTGAGGTTCTTGATAAGTTCGTCTGCGTCTCTGAACACGCATCCGGGCATCGTCTCAAAAAGGTCTATGTTCATGCCGTTCTTACGGCGATATTCTTCGTAGTCGTAAACAAAATAGTAAGTCGGTTTGCTGAGCACCGCTCCTTCGATTGCAATTGCCGAATAATCTGTAATCAGATAGTCGCATGCCGCAAGCACTTCCGCCGACGAAAACTCGGGACAGGTGTATATGCCTTCCCTATCCGGCAGCTCGTCAAGTTCGATGCGCTGATTCGGATGCCCTTTGATTACAAGCACAAAATCACTGTCTTTGCCCGCGATATCCGCAAGACCCTGCCAGCGCAGCTCGATGTTCCGCCGAAATGTCGGAGCATACAGCACCACCTTCTTGTCCTTAAATTCCGGATAAGCTTCCATCACGGCATTTCTGTTTCGCTCTTCGGTCTCAAGCAGATAATCGATTCTCGGCAGTCCGCAGTTCACCAGTTTGTCCTCTGTGGTGTTGAACGACTTGCAGTAAAAAGGATTCCACGCGCTTCCACCCGCAAGGATGTAATCGTAGCCTTCATGCATCTTCATGAGGCGTGCAATTTCCTCTCCTCTTCCAGATTCCTTGCCCAATGTCTGGTATCCGGACTGTTTAATCTTGCCGAGCGCATGCCACATTTGAATCACCGTAAGGCTTTTCTTGTGGTGAAGGATTGAGACCGCAGGCCAGTATGCATCAAGAACGCACACCGAAGAAGTCGCCAAATGATACATGCTTTTCAGGGTCGACTTTGCGAATGCGGCGGCACCACTGCCCTCGCCTTCGAGCCTATGACAGATCGTAACGATTTTGATGTCCGGCCGCTCGCGCCTGAGTTCTTCCTGCGTCATCTTGAAGTCAAGCGTCAATGTGTTTGACTGACGGCTCAGAAAGATCACCTTGTTCTTCTGCGTCGGAAAAATCTTGAGCACCGCATATATGAAGTTTAAACCGATTCTCATAATATAAATTGCTATTTTTTTCATCCCTTAAGTTTATCATTTTTTTGCTGCTTTGTAAATGCTTTTGCATTAAGCGGCAAAAATAATCAATGAGGTTCTTGACTTTCTGTTTACTTGCAAATATAATATTTTTAATAAAAATGCCGAAAATGGCAAAAATATTAAATGAGGTTCCAAATGAATAACAATACAATTATCAGACGAGATGTCTATCTTAACAGACTCATCGTCCGAAAGCATAACGGCTTGATTAAAATCATTACAGGGATACGCAGATGCGGGAAATCCTATCTGCTTAATAATTTATTTTATGAATACCTCATCAATGATGGTGTCAAAGAAAACCATATTATTAAATTTGCTTTTGATTCAGCTGAAGATCTGATGAAAATAGGCGAAAATCCGATTTCACTTGATAATGAATTCGAAAATCGTAAAGTGGATCCGGAAAAATTCCTGCGCTGGATTCTTCCGCAAATTACAGACAATGATATGTATTATATCTTGTTGGATGAGGTTCAGAATTTAGGCGCGTTTGAATCGGTTCTTAATGGCTTCCTACGTAAATCCAACATGGATGTGTATGTCACCGGCAGCAATTCAAAATTTTTGTCCAAAGACATTATTACCGAGTTTTCAGGGAGAGGTGATGAAATCCACGTTTTGCCGCTGTCCTTTTCTGAATATTATTCATTTAAAGGAGGCGACAAAAGTGAAGCTTTTGATGATTATTCGGTTTACGGTGGATTGCCTGCAATCGCACTCATGCTGACCGATGAGCAGAAATCAACTTATTTGGTTTCTCAGATTGGCGGACTCTACCTAAAAGACATTATTGCCCGCCATAATCTTTCCGACTCGGCTTTAATCGGTGAAGTACTTGATGTTATTGCATCCGGCATTTCCTCTCTTACAAATCCAAAAAAAATTGCGGACACTTTTGCTTCACAGCGACAAGAGAAAATAAGTGCATATACTGTCGATAAGTACATTGAACACATGGAAGATGCTTTTATGCTTATGCGTGTCAAACGCTACAACATCAAGGGCCGAAAATATATCGGCACTCCATACAAGATTTATTTTGAGGATGTGGGGCTTCGCAATGCGAGGCTGAATTTCAGACAGCTTGAGGGTACACATATCATGGAAAACATCATATACAACGAGCTTCGTTACCGCGGATACCGCGTAGATGTCGGTTGTGTGGAGTCGCGTGAGAAAGATAAAAACGGCAAGGAAATTCGTGTGCAGCGTGAAATTGACTTCGTTGCCACACTCGGCAGCAAAAAATACTATATTCAATCAGCTTACGCAATTCCCGACAAACAAAAATATGAACAAGAAGCAGCTTCTTTCGACAAGACAGCTGATTCCTTTAAAAAAATCATTCTCGTCGAAAAAAGCATAAAGCCAAGGCGTGATGAAAAAGGCTATGTCACTATGGGAGTTAAGGAATTCCTTCTTGACGCAGACAGTCTTGACACTTGATTTTGCCTCCGGAGTTACCTCTTCGGTGACTTCGGATTAAAAATCAGTGAAACAATATAACCGAACGTAATCGCCACAGCCACCCCTGCGGCGGTTGCTTTTATCGGACCTGTTATCGCAGGCAGGAATCCGTCCTTTGCACCTTCCATTGCACCCTTTGCAAGGTTGTATCCGAATCCCGGCAGCGGCGTCGTTGCACCGTTTCCGGCGAGTTCTACGATAGGCTCATACAGGTTAAATGCCTGAAGGACCACACCCGCCAAGACGAAGATGACCAGAATTCTCGGTGCGGTCAGCTTCGTAGTATCCATAAGAATCTGTCCTGCCACGCAGAAAAGACCGCCTATCACAAATGCCCATACATAATCCATCATTCCACCTCCAATGCAACGGCATGCGCGATTCCCGGAATGCTTTCTCCCTGGAACGGAGAAATCGTTGAAAGAAGCGCTCCGGTCGACATGAGCAGGATTCTCTTATACTCTCCCTGCTCCATTTTTTTGAGAAGGCTCCCGGTGAGAACGGCAGCCGAGCAGCCGCATCCGCTTCCTCCCCCGTGCACATCCTGATCTTTTGCAAAAAGCATCGTGCCGCAGTCATCGTAGTGTCCGAACACTTTTCTCGAATCAAGCCCTGCATCGACAAGCAGATCGCACATGATGTCCTTTCCTATATATCCAAGGTCTCCGGTTACAACCAAGTCATAGTAGTCAATCTCTCTGCCTGTATCCTGCAGATGGTTCAGCAGCGTATCCACTGCCGCGGGAGCCATAGCAGCTCCCATCTGATTTGCATCCTTGATTCCGGCATCGATAACTTTTCCCACAGTGGCATCGGTTACCCGAATATTCACCGCTAAGTTTCCTCCCGCCGACTCGGAGATCACCACAGCTCCTGCCGCAGTTGCTGTCCATTGCGCCGACGGCGGTCTTTGATTTCCGTGTTCAACCGGCATTCGGAATTGTCTCTCCGCCGTGCAGAAATGGCTGGACGCCCCCGCAAGCACATTCGATGCGAACTCTCCGTCGATCAGCATTGAGCCGAGCACCATGGATTCGGTCATTGTCGAGCAGGCTCCGTAAAGGCCCAGGAAGGGAATGTGCATGTTTCTTGCCGTAAACGACGAGGACATGATCTGATTGACCAAATCCCCGCTCAGCATGACATCAATGTTTTCTTTACTGAGCTGCGCTCTGGTGCAGGCCTTGGTCATCGCGGTCTGGAGCATCTTGGATTCTGCCTTTTCCCACGACTTTTCCCCGTACATATCGTCTGTAAGTGATTCGTCAAAATACGATGCGAGCGGTCCTTCGCTTTCCTTCTTGCCGACTACATTTCCCCTGCCGATGATATAGGGTTTCTTCTCAAATCTTACGGTCTGCAGCCCTTGTTTCTTTCTTGCCATCTTTTTCTCCTCCAAACCGGCCTACATCAGCCAATAAATTACGCCTACGATTGTAGCCGCGCTTATGCCGCAGACCAGAACCGGCCCTGCGACGCTAAAAAGCTTGGCACCCACGCCAAGCACCGGTCCTTCCCGTTTATATTCCAGTGCAGGCGCTACCATGGAATTGGAAAACCCGGTTATCGGCACGATCACGCCCGCTCCGGCAAACTTTGCGATTACATCGAAGACTCCAAGCCCCGTAAGCAGCTGGGCAAGCATCACGAGCGTTATGGTAACGAATGCACCCGCATCTTTTTCCGACACGCCCTTTCCCTGCAGATAGGTCTGAAATGCAAAAGCCGCCATGCAGATTGCACCGCCCACGATGAATGCCTTAAGGCAGTTTGAAAAATACGTCGGTTTCGGCGTAAATTCCTTTGCATATTTTCCGTACGCTTTGGCGATTTCTTTCTTTTGTTTTTCCTGCGCTTTATTTTTTTCCTCACTGATTTGTGCCATTTCAATCGCTCCTCTCTTCACATTTTTAGTATTTCCTTTTTGCAGAAAATATGCAATAATATTGTTGTTATTAAATTGCAAAGGAAAAGGAAAATGGACAAAGATCGTACCTATATTCTGGCGTCCGGCTCGCCGCGCCGCATTGAAATGATGAAAAAACACGGGATCCGCCCTGTCGTTCATCCCGCCGAGATCGACGAGAACATTCCGCCCGAGCACGGCATGTGCCAGACGGTAATGTTTCTTGCTCTCAAAAAAGCAAAAGCCGTCGAAGCGGAGTATCTCGCTTCGGACGGAAAGGCGCCGATCATCATCGCCGCAGACACAATCGTTTACAAAGACGAAATCATGGGAAAACCGGAAGACCGCGAGGATGCCTTTCGCATGATCTCCTCGCTTCGAAATGATGTGCATTTTGTTGTGACAGGATGCGCTTTGGTGGAGGCAGGCATGCAGAACGCACGTGTTTTCGCAGAAATAACCAAGGTTTTCGTAAAGGATTTTTCAGATGAAGAATTAAACGCCTATCTTGACACGGACGAGCCGTACGATAAAGCGGGCGCATACGCAATCCAGGGAATTTTCTCCAAACATATCGATCACATTGAAGGTGACTATGATAATGTAGTTGGTTTTCCGTGGGAAAGAATCGAAAAGGAGCTTACAAAATTATGAGAAAATTTATGACAGAATTCAAAGAATTTATTGCAAGAGGCGATGTTATGAGCATGGCAGTCGGCATCATCATAGGAGGTGCATTCACGGCAATCGTAAACTCGCTTGTCGGAGACATCATCACCCCGCTCATCGGAATGATTACCGGAGGAATCGACTTTACCGGACTCTGTATTTCCGTCGGCGATGCCAAAATCATGGTCGGCAACTTCATCCAGGCCGTTATCGTCTTTCTCATCACCGCATTTGTCATCTTCTCCATGATGAAAGCCTTCAACAGGCTGCTTGCCTCGAAGGACAAAGCGGAAGAAAAGGCTGCGTCCGAAGCTGAAGCTGCCCCAGAACCTGACATAAATGAGCAGACACTCGAAGTACTGAGAGAAATCCGTGAACTTTTGAGCAAAAAATAGACGCGTCGGCTTGCATCAGCCGACGCGTCGGTTTTCGTTAAAGTTCTGAATAACATCTCTACAATCTCCGTTCCTTGTTTTATTCGGGCTGGAATTTTCTGGGTTCATGCGGTTTTTACATTTTTTTGCCCTTTTTGACCCGTTTAATATAACAAATCCGCCTTCTGAGGCAGTTTTACCGCTCATTTCACCCATAATCCTCATGTTTCGGCTCTTTGGGGTGGGCTGAGCGAAGAACTTGAATACAATATGTAGTGTCCATCTTCGCTTGTATACTATATGTCGGAAGTCTCCAAAGAGCGTCTTACATTTTTGTCCTCAAAACGGCATTTTAATGTAATTTTGGGCTGCACAGGCAGTCTGTGCAGCCCGATTTCTGCTAAAGCTCCGCTATTTTCTTAATTTTCGAACCGATTTGCGCAAATTTGTTAGACTTCTTTCAGCAGGGCGTGGATGCGCTCGTTCAGCATTTCGAGGGCAACCTCATTGTAGCCGCCTTCCGGAACGATGATGTCGGCGAATTTTTTGCTCGGCTCGATGAACTGCTCGTGCATCGGTTTTACCGTGCTGAGATACTGGCTCACAACGGAGTCGAGCGTACGCCCTCTTTCGTTTACATCACGGAGGATTCTGCGGATGATTCGCACATCCGCGTCCGTATCGATGAACACCTTAATGTCAAACAAATCTCTGAGTTCCTTACATTCAAAAATCAGAATACCCTCTACAATGATGACCTTCGCAGGGCGCACCGTAACCGTTTCATCAATCCGGTTATGTATGGTAAAATCATACACCGGTCGTTCGATGCTTTCTCCCTGTGCGAGCTTTTTGATATGCTCAATCATCAAATCCGTGTCGAACGAATTCGGATGGTCATAGTTGAGATGCTTCCGCTCTTCAAACGGAATATCATTGTGCTGCTTGTAATAAAAATCATGGCTGATGATTGTTATTTTTTCGCTGAATTCTTCTTTAATTCTGTTTATCATCGTGCTTTTGCCACAGCCCGTTCCGCCCGCGATTCCGATTACGATTACATTGTCCATCATGATTATTTCTCCTGATTCTGTTCTGTCAACGGCCTTGTATCTCTGTCTTCCGCAAGGACCGATGCGCCAAGGTTGAGGGATGCTTTTTCGAGTTCCTGAACGATATTGTTTATCTGCGTAAGCTTATCAAGCGAAATCTGCTTTGAAACGGCTGTTTCCGCACTTGCAATCACGGTATCCAGCTCACCCTTAATCGATGAAAGCTTGTCTTTGAGTTTCTCGATGTCTTCCTGATCGAGTGCCTCTCTGATAACCTCTTCCCTGCTGAGTACTTCGCCTGTTTCGAGTTCATATTCGGTATTGCCATTTACGACGATCGGTTCATATCCGAAGACTTCCTTTACTTTTGCGGCAAAATCAATCTTCGACTGGGTTTCGCCGTGAACGAGGAAGATGTGCTTCGGTTCTTTCTGGAAACCGCCGAGCCAGTCGAGCAGACCCTTCTGATCGGCATGTCCCGAGAAACCTTCGAGATTGTAAATTTCAGCCCCGACCATAATCGGTTCGCCGAAAAGCTTTACTTCTTTTGCCCCTTCAACAAGCATCCTGCCCAATGTGCCTTCCGCCTGATACCCAACGAAAACAATGCTGTTTCTGCTGTCCCAAAGGTTATGCTTTAAGTGGTGGCGGATTCTGCCCGCTTCGCACATGCCGCTGGCGGAAATGATGATTTTCGAAGTTTTGTCTTGGTTCAGCATCTGTGAATCCGCAGTATTTCTTGTAAATCTGAGATTCGGGAAGTCAAGCGGATGATCACCGCTCATGATGTATGCCTTTGTTTCGTCATCGAAGACCTGCGCATTTTTCTTGAAAACTTCCGTAGCCGTTGTTGCCATCGGGCTGTCGATGTATACATATACCTTGCCGAGCGTATCCGCATATTCCGGATGATGCTCATAGAACATGTTGAACTGATAAATCAGTTCCTGCGTTCTGCCTACCGCAAAGGAAGGGATGATGACACTGCCGCCGCGCTTGATGGTCTTGAGGGTAATCTTGATGAGTTCATCGATGCTCGTTGCGTTTTCCGGATGCAGCCTGTTTCCGTAGGTGGTCTCCATGATGAGGAAATCCGCTTTTTTGATTTTTACCGGGTCTCTCAAAATCGGTCTGTTTTCAACGCCGAGGTCGCCTGAGAAAACAATCTTGGAAGTCTTGTCGCCTTCGGTCACCCAAAGTTCCGTAATTGCCGAGCCCAAGATATGTCCCGCATCGTTGAATACAATCTTCATGTCCGGGTTAAGTTCCACAAGCTGATCGTACAAAATCGGTTTTACGAGTCTAAGTGCCGCTTCGGAATCCTGAATCGTATAAAGCGGCTCCACCGGCGGTTTGCCCGTTCTTAAATTTTTCCTGGTCTGCCATTCGGCATCTTTTTCATGAATGTATGCACTGTCCTTGAGCATAACATCCAGAAGATCCGCCGTTGCGTCTGTGCAGTAAATCGGGCCTTTGAATCCGCGCTTTACAAGGAGCGGCAGTCTGCCGCAGTGATCGATGTGCGCGTGGCTGAGAATAACGCATTCAATTTCAGCAGGGTTGAACGGGAACGGTTCTTCGTTCATTCTGTCCATTTCCTTGCCGCCCTGGAACTGTCCGCAGTCCAAAAGAATCTTATGGTTGTCCGTGGATATCATGTGGCAGGAGCCTGTAACTCCCATTGATGCTCCGCAAAATTTTACTTTCATTTTCTCTCATTCTCCTCTCCGTGAAAATCCGAACCCTCGGTTACGTGCAAATGATATTGGGAAGCGATTTGAAAAAGCCTCCAGCTTTCCTCTTCACTGTGGTTTGGGTGATAGCATTCCACGCCTTTCAGTCCCGCTGTCTTAAGACCTCTTATGAGAAGGTCCATGTTTTTCCAAAATATCTCTCCTCCGCGTTCTCCCATTCCGCGGATCTTTGCGGGGTGCGCAAGTACCGCCATTCCGCCTGCATTTGCAATCAGACTTATGGCTTCTTCGGCATCAAGTTTTTTCTTTCGAATTGCCTTTATTTCCGGTGATTCGAGAATTCTTCCCGGTTCGAATGCCTCTTTGTAATCCTTAACATAACCTTTTTCCGCAAGTGCATGTGCGATATTCGGTTTTCCGACATATCCGCCTTTGCTGCTTTTTTCAAGCTGTGCAAGGTCAATGTCAAATCCCATTTCTTTGAGTTTTGCAACAAGCGCAGCGTTTCTTTCTTTTCTGTATGCCTTAAGTTCTTTGAGCTTTTCCGTGAGTGCCTCGTTTTCCGGGTCGAAATCGTAGCCGAGCATATGAAGCTCAACCTTAATTGTTTCTTTCTCCGGCGTGTCCTCTTTGAAGCCTTCAAATTCATGCTCTGTAGAAAGCTCAACCCCCGGCACAAATTTTATCTTAAGAGCCTCCGCAGCGATTGACGCCTCCTTCAGTCCGTCGATGCCGTCATGGTCGGTAAGCGAAATAATATCGTACTCGGCATCTTTGTATTTTCTCACCAGATCAACGGGGCTCATCGTCCCGTCGGAATAGTAAGAATGTATATGGTAATCAACTACGTAGCTCATCTTTTCCTATCCTCTCTGCTTTTTCTCTGCCGTAAAGTGCCTCAACAAGTGCCAGTGCAAACTTCATGGCGGTTCCCGGGGCCTTGGACGTTATAATGTTTCCGTCGCGGACAACCGGTTCGTTTGATGCCTTTGCGCAGGCAATGTAATTCTCCATTCCCGGATAAATCGTCGCCTGTCTGCCGTCGAGCACACCGGCTGCGGCGAGCACCATCGGAGCCGCACATATTGCGCATACCCACTTGCCCTCACCGGCTGCTTTGCGGATCTCATGCATGAGTCCTTCATGCTCGAGTAAGTTCGTGGTTCCCGGCATGCCGCCCGGAAGCACGATCATCTCGCATGACTCATAATCTGCTTTATCAAAAGGAATGTCCGCTTTCACTTCAATCCCGTGCGTTCCTCTCACTTCAAGCTTACCCGAAACGGACACCGTGCGGACCTCAGCTCCCGCTCTGCGGAGAACATCGGTCACCGTAATTGCTTCTATCTCTTCGAATCCATCTGCTAAATGCACATAAATCATCGTTTTTTCCTCGCTTAAAAAAATATCGGTTAATAAAAAATTCTCGGTGGTCTTGTCAGTCTGTAATTCACATAGATTGCCACGCCGAATACGGCTGCCGAAACTATAATCAAAAAGATTACCGCCGTGGACATAAACTCAGGGCCCAAAACCGTAAGCAGCTTCGCATCTTCCGGCAGAGTTATCATGTTCATGGAATCCGCAAGAAAATGTCTGCCCCAGTTTGAAAGAAACAGGAACACCTCCGTTGCCGAAATTACTGCACCGATCACTGCAGCAAAGCGAAATCCTCTTCTGAGCAGCTTTTTTTCGTTCTCTTTCACGATCAAATACCAGTAAATTGCCACAGTCAGAATGAAACTCACAATGCACATAATGAGACTGATATCCACCCATTTCTTGACGCACATCATATTATAGCTTTCATCCTCGTCAAAAATCCCCTGCATGTCATATCCCGTATCCTCATAGATCTGAAACTCATTCGGTTTCCAAGAGTTCATAAACCCCACGATTTCGTCTGCGAATTCGTTATTCGTAAAGTCAACATACAATTTTGAAACCGCGCTTGAGTCATTGAAATAAAAAGAATATACCTCAGCCGTCCTGACTACTAAATTTTGGGGTAGCGTAACCAAAAAAACGGTTACCGTAATGACCGCCAATACGGAAAGCAAAATATTGCGATTTCTCATCAAAGTTCTCCTCAGCTAAAAAGTCGGGGTAAGAGCTGCTTTTGCACAGCCTTTACCCCACAACAAAATTATTTAATAATTGTGCATACTGCATCAGGACCGCATCCTGCTGCATTTCCTTCATCTGTGTCAAGATGTACTTCTCTTTCGTGCTTTGCACCTGCTCTTACGAGAACGTTTTCGAAGATGAGGCCTCTTTCGCCTTCAATCTTAATGCTTACGAATTCACCGTCCTTCACGCCTGCTTCTGCAGCCTGTTCGTCATTTAAGTGAACGTGTCTTAATGCTACGATTACGCCGTGGTCGATTTCGATTTCGCCACAAGGTCCTACAATCTTGCATCCCGGAGTTCCTTCAAGCTTGCCGGATTCTCTTACCGGAGCCTTGATTCCGATTGTTCTTGCGTCTGTCATAGCAAGTTCAACCTGTGTTTCCGGTCTTGCAGGTCCAAGTACTCTGATGCCCTTGAGCGTGTTCTTCGGTCCTACGATGTCAACTTTTTCTTCACATGCAAACTGACCCGGCTGAACGAGCGGTTTGGTAGGTGTAAGTTCGTGTCCCTTTCCGAACAAAATTTCGATGTGTTCCTTGCTTAAATGAAGGTGCTTGTTTGATAATCCGATTTTTACTTCGTATGCCATTTTATGTATCTCCTTTACATTAAAAAATATTAAACTTGTTTATGCGGCCGTATCGCGTCTAGCCTTCCAAATAGCTGATATACGGCAGGTTTCTGTATTTCTGGTCGTAGTCAAGCCCGTAGCCGATTACGAAAAGATTGTCGATGGAAAAGCCCACATAATCCGCTTCCATTTCAACAAGTCTTCTTGAAGGTTTGTCAAGAAGCGTGCAGATTTTGATGCTCTTTGGATTTCTGTCGGCCAAATGCGCCTTGAGATGTTTGAGCGTTGTTCCGGTATCTACGATGTCTTCAACGATGATAACGTTCTTGCCGTAAATATCTCCGTCGAGATCCTTCTTAATCTTTACAACGCCTGAAGTGCTCGTTCCCGAACCATAGCTTGAAGCCACAATGAAGTCGATTTCGGTATCGTTTATGATGTTTTTCATCATGTCTGCCATCCACATAACGGCACCTCTGAGTGTTCCGACGAGATAAATCTCTTCGCCTTCATAGTCGCGGCTGATCTGCTGTCCGATCTCATGTGCTCTCTGTTCAATCTGCTCTCTGGTAAATAAAATTTTTCCTACTGCGTTATTCTGCATCTTTTTCGTCCTTTCCGTCGTGTTCTACGGTGTAATCTACGCCCTCAATTATATTTTTGTGTTTAAAATCTTTGGAATAATCAACGGTTTTTTCTCCCAGCCAATACTGATCCAATGTATCCTTAAGATGCCAGATAATCCAAATCCAAAGAACCAGATCATCCAGAAATCCAAACGGAAACAGGACGGGCGGAATCAAATCCACAGGCAGAACAAGGTAAATAAGCCCGAAGATGACAAGCGCCTTCTTCCTTGTGGGAACCGTCTTGTCCTTCATCATGCTTACAATCGCTTTGAGCCTGCCTTTGATAAATGTCCAACTGAAAAACTGCATCTATCCCTCCAATAGTTTCTCAATCTCAGCCAAAAGATTGTCGTGGCCCTGTCGTTTCAGGGCACTCACAGGAATAACCAAATCATCCGGACCGAGTTTCAGCGTCTGCCGGATGGTCTTCATGCATTTTTGCATCTCATTTCTGGAAACTTTATCTGCCTTGGTTGCCACCACCAGACCGTCCAGCCCGTAATGCCTGAGATATTCGTACATCTGGACATCCTGTGCCGACGGCGCATGTCGGATGTCAACAAGCTGCACGACCTTCTTAAGGCCCTGCCTGTTTTGGAAATACTCTTCCATCATATCGCCCCAGTTCTCGGATATGCTCTTTGAAATCTTCGCATAACCGTATCCCGGAAGGTCTACGATTCTAAATTCGTCATTGATACGATAAAAGTTGATTGTCCTTGTTTTTCCGGGTGCTCCCGACACGCGTGCAAGGCTCTTCCTGTTTGTAAGGAGATTCAGGAGGGACGATTTGCCCACGTTTGATCTCCCCGCAAAAGCAATCTCCGGCACATTATCTTCGGGATATTGGCTTCTCTTGACAGCCACGGTTTCCAATTCTGCCTTCTTAATAATCATACTACATTTCCTAACATTTTTCCATAGCATATTTCAATGCTTCCTCAGCATTTTTGAGGAGCACGAAATGAAGCTCTTTTCTTACGCTCTGAGGAATATCATCGATATCCGGTTCGTTTTCCGCAGGAAGCAGAATCGTCTTGATGCCCGCTCTGTGAGCCGCAAGAACTTTTTCTTTGATTCCTCCGACAGGGAGAATCTTGCCCCGCAAAGTTATTTCACCGGTCATTGCGACATCCTTCTTTACCGGATTTCCGGTAAGTGCCGACATCACGGATGTAAACATCGTAACGCCTGCCGAAGGACCGTCCTTCGGAACCGCTCCTTCCGGAACGTGTATGTGTAAATCGTATTTCTCATGAAAATCTTCGATTCCGTATTTTGAAGCGATAGAGCGTATGTAGGTAATCGCCGCCTGTGCGGACTCCTGCATTACATCTCCGAGCTGTCCGGTAAGCTGTACTTTGCCTTTCCCCGGAACAAGTGCCGTTTCGATAAAAAGCGTATCGCCGCCAACCTGTGTCCATGCCATCCCGGTGGTTACTCCGACCTCGCTTTCGCCTTCAACCAGGTCGTAGCGGAAGCGTTTCTTGCCGAGATATTTTTCAAGTCCTGCAGGTGTAATCTTGAAAGAAGTTCCCTTCTTGCTCACAATCTTGCGTGCAACCTTTCTGCAAAGACTCCCGATTTCCCTCTCGAGATTTCTTACGCCCGATTCTCTCGTGTAGTAATTAATCAGATCGCGAAGCGTTTTCTCACTGATGGAGAAATTCTTCGGTTTCAAACCGTGCGCTTTAATCTGCTTCGGAATCAGGTACTGCTGTGCAATCTTAACCTTTTCTTCTTCGGTGTATCCCGAAACTTCGATGACTTCCATTCTGTCCAAAAGCGGACGCGGAATCGTTTCGACGCTGTTTGCCGTCGTTATGAACATAACCTTAGACAAATCAAACGGAACATCGAGGAAGTGATCCGTAAATTCCTTGTTTTGTTCGGGGTCAAGCACTTCGAGCAGTGCCGATGCCGGGTCACCTTTGAAATCGGCGCCGATTTTGTCAACTTCATCAAACAGGAATACCGGATTGTTCGTGCCGGCATCCTTGATTGAAGTAATGATTCTTCCCGGTATCGCCCCTATGTATGTTCTTCTGTGTCCTCTGATCTCTGCTTCGTCGCGAACGCCGCCGAGTGACATTCTGACAAAGTCCCTGCCCGTTGCCCTTGCGATGGAGCGTGCAATGGAAGTTTTGCCGACTCCCGGAGGGCCTACAAGGCAGATAATCGGACCCTTGATTGCTTTGTTGAGATGTACAACCGCAAGGTATTCGAGGATTCTTTCCTTGACCTTTTCGAGTCCGTAGTGGTCTTCGTTGAGAATCTTTTCCGCCTTCTTCAGATCGGAATTGGTCTTCTGAGATTTTTTCCACGGAAGACCCAGAATCGTCTCCACATAGTTTCTTATTACAGCGCTGTCCGCCGAAGAAGGTACCATTTTGGTGAATTTGTTTATCTCTTTCTTCACCTTGTCGGTTATTTTCTCATCAAGACCCAGTGCTTCCAGTTCTTCTGTCCATCTTGCCGCCTCGCTCGCCGCTTCCTCGCCGTATCCGAGCTCGTCCTGAATTGCCTTCATCTGCTCGCGCAGGATGTATTCCTTCTGATTCTGCTTTACGCTTTCCTGCACTTTCTCGCTGATGTCTCTTTCGAGATTCAAAATTTGATTTTCTTCCAGTATGATTCTGTTCAGAATCTGCAGTCTTTCTTTGACATCAAGGGCTTCAAGAACCTCCTGCTTGAGGCTGAGCTTAACGTCAAGCTGCATTGCCAGGGTATCTGCAAAGATATCCGGCTCTTCAATCGAACTGATAAGGTCGTAAACTTCGTCCTTTACGTTCGGCTGAAGCGATATATATTCGTCAAACGCGTCCAAAACGGAACGCATCATTGCCTGTACTTCCGGTTCTGCCGGATCTGCGGGAACAATTTCCGCTTCCGTTATCTCGCAGAAAATATACGGATCGTCACTGACGATATTTTCAAGTTTTGCGCGATACTGTCCCTCTACCAGCACGCGAACCGCATCGCCTTGAACCTTGAGCATCTGCTTTACTCTTACAACCGTACCGATGTGATAATAATCGTCCGATGTCGGCAGCAGGATGTTCTCGTCCTTCTGCGATGTCAAAAATAACATTTTATCTGTAGTCATTGCTGTTTCCAGCGCTCTGACGGATTTCTCCCTTCCGATGTCAAAATGAAGAATCGTTCTCGGGAAAACCGACAGTCCGCGAAGCGGAACACATGGCATTGTAATTCTTTCTGTCATAACTCTCCTCCATACAAAACAGGCGACCGGAGCCGCCTATCTTTTTTCTATTTTATGAAGCTTCAACTTCTTCTTTTTTTCCCGTTTCCAAAATAGGTCGTGCGCCTTCTGTGATTGTCTCTTTGGTAATAATGCATTTTGTTACATCATCACGCGACGGAATTTCGTACATGATATCTGTCATTACACCTTCCAAAATGCTTCGAAGACCTCTTGCACCTGTCTTTCTCTCAAGAGCCTTCTGTGCCACCGCACGGATTGCATCTTCCTTGATTTCAAGTTCCACGCCGTCGATTTTAAACAGTTTCTTGTACTGCTTCATCAGGGCGTTCTTCGGCTCCGTAATGATGCGTACGAGTGCATCCTCCGAAAGTTCGTCGAGCGTAACCATGACAGGAAGTCTGCCGATGAATTCCGGAATCAATCCAAATTTAAGCAGATCCTCCGGTCTCACCTGCGAAAGGATCTTTGCCTCTTCCGGCTTTTCGAGCATGATTTCGGAGTTAAAGCCGATTACCTTCTCTCCCATTCTTCTCTGTATGATCTTCTCAAGTCCGTCAAAGGCGCCTCCGCATATGAACAAGACATTCGTGGTGTCAAACTGCAGAAATTCCTGATGCGGATGCTTACGCCCACCCTGCGGCGGAACATTTGCAACCGTGCCTTCGAGAATTTTCAGCAGTGCCTGCTGTACTCCCTCACCGCTGACATCGCGCGTAATCGAAGGATTGTCCGAACGTCTTGAAATTTTGTCGATTTCGTCTACATAGATAATGCCCTTCTGAGCCTTTTCCATGTTCCAATCCGCTGCTTGAAGCAGCTTGAGCAGGATGTTTTCAACGTCCTCGCCGACATAACCGGCTTCCGTAAGCGCAGTAGCGTCCGCAATCGCAAACGGTACATCGAGAATCTTTGCAAGTGTCTGTGCAAGCAATGTTTTTCCGGAACCGGTAGGCCCGATCATAACGATATTGCTCTTCTGAAGTTCCACGCCGTCTTCATCCGTGTTTGCACTTGTAATTCTCTTATAGTGGTTATAAACCGCAACCGCAAGAGCCTTCTTTGCTTCATCCTGTTCGATAACATATTCCGAAAGTATTTCCGTGATTTCTTTTGGTTTCGGAAGTTTGTATGCACTTTTCTGTGCTTTCTGTCCGGGTTCGTCATAATTCTGCTTGAGAATATCCAGGCATACATTGACGCACTCGTCGCATATATAAACACCCGGGCCCGCAACCAGGCGGTTCACCTGATTCTGCGGCTTGCCGCAGAACGAGCATCTCAGCTGTTTTCCATCATCATATTTACTCATTGTCTTCCCCCTGTTATCTGGATTCAATTACCTTGTCAACAAGTCCGTATTGACAAGCTTCTTCTGCCCCCATGAAATTATCTCTGTCCGTATCATGTTCGATCTTGTCAAGCGGCTGACCCGTATTTGATGCCAAAATACGATTAAGCTTTTCGCGGGTTTTCAAAATCCATTCCGCATGTATTTTGATGTCTTCTGCCTGACCGTTCACTCCGCCGAGCGGCTGATGAATCATAATTTCGGCATTCGGAAGCGCATAACGTTTTCCCTTCGTTCCGGACGAAAGCAGGAAGGCCCCCATGCTGGCAGCCATTCCCACGCATATCGTCGAAACATCAGGTTTAATATACTGCATCGTATCGTAAATCGCCATTCCGGCAGTAACCGAACCGCCCGGGCTGTTGATGTATATACAGATATCCTTTTCCGGGTCTTCAGCCTCCAAAAACAGTAATTGTGCGACTACAAGACTGGCGATATGCTCGTCAATCTGCTCCCCTATGAAAATAATCCGGTCCTTTAACAGTCTGGAATAAATATCATAAGATCTTTCCCCTCTGCTTGTCTGTTCAATTACATATGGTACCAAAGCCATCTTTATACCCCTTTCTATCTCTGAAATATGAATTATTTAATCTTCGCGTTGTCGTAGATGAAGTCGATTGCCTTTCTTACCTGTAAGTCTTTCTGCAGGAATGTAAGGTTTTCAACGCCGATCATTTCCTTGATCTTGTCGGCAGTCATCTGATACTGAGCTGCCATGAGTTCAAGTTCTTTTTCCATTTCCTCTGCGGAAACTTCAATCTTCTCCGCTTCTACGATTCCCATAAGGATGATTCTTGTCTTAACAGCCTTCTCTGCTTCCGGTCTGACTTCTTCTCTGAAGTCAGCCATGCTCTTGCCTGTGAATTCAAGATATTTATCGATTGTAATGCCCTGATATCTGAGCTGCTGGTTGAGTTCTCCGATCATGCGGTCGATTTCGTCTTCAACCATTGCTCTCGGAATTTCAACATCGTTTGCTTCAACAACCTTTAAGATTGCTGCATCCTTCATCTGGTTTTCTGCGGAAGTCTTGGCATATGCTTCTAGTCTTTCCCTGTTGGCATTTTTTAATTCTTCCAAAGTATCATATTCGCTGACATCTTTTGCAAATTCGTCGTCAAGTTCAGGGAGCTGCTCTTCCTTGATTTCGTGAACAAGGCAGTGGAATACCGCTTCCTTGCCTGCAAGCTCTTCTGCATGGTATTCTTCAGGGAAGGTAACTTTTACATCTACCTTTTCGCCCGGAGTTGCGCCGATGAGTTGTTCTTCAAATCCCGGAATGAACATGCCGGAACCTAAAACGAGTTCCTGTCTCTCTGCAGTGCCGCCTTCGAACTGTTCGTCGCCTACGAAGCCTGCATAGTCAAACAGAACTGTATCGCCTTCCTTCGCCGGTCTTTCAACCAGAATCATTCTTGCGTTTCTCTTCTGAACAGCCTTAAGTTCGTTTTCAACGTCTTCATCCTTAACTTCCTGAACAACCTTTTCAACTTCCACGCCCTTGTAGTCCTTCACTTCTACGATAGGAAAGCATTCTACCGTGATTGTAACGGTAAATCCTTCGCCCTTGGTGATTTTGCTGAATTCAGCTGCAGGGCTGTCAATGACTTCAAGGTCAAGGTCAGCCAGTGCATTGCCGTAGAACTGTCTGAACAGTGCGTCGATTGCATCTTCGAAGAAAACGCCTTCGCCATAGTGCTTTTCGATAATGCTTCTCGGAGCCTTGCCTTTTCTGAATCCCGGGATTTCAAACTGGTTCTTTGCCTCCTGGTAAACCTTAATCTGAGCCTGTTCGAATTCCTCAGCTGTGAATTCCATTGTAAACTTAACTGTGTTCTTATCTCTTGAAATAAATGTTGCTTTCATTAAAATATATCCTCCTAAATGTATTAAAACCTCTGATAATCCTAACTATTATAACTCTTATTACCCCTAAAGTAAAGAAATTATCATGTTTTTCATAAAAATTTGCTTGCAAAAAAGAAAAAAGGCTTTATACAAAGCCTAAAAGTTCCAAACCGCACTGAAATTTGCTGCGGTTTCCTCTTTTTAGATGATATTTTTCCTCTAATTTTCGTCCAAGAGCAATCATATCGTCCTTATCTCCCGCATAAAGCTCAATTTCCAGCTCCAAAATCGGAATATCACCGTTGAGCGTTTTGATTTCGCCTTCATCCACCGAGAGAACGCTTATGGACACCCCCGTATCCACCCGGACCTCTCTGCGGACATAATTCATCTCCATGACCGGGACAAGCTCGGAATTTCCGACAGTCTCGGTGATTTCGTCATAAATTTCGCTTCCCTTGAACACATCAAGCGTAGGATTCTTCAAAAAATCCTCCTCCACCGCAACGTTCAGCTCGCCGCGCACATGAAGACCTTCCTCTGCACTTCCGCCCCATTTCAAGGTCGCAACATATTTGGAATATTCAAACCTAACGCGAAATGCCATTTCTTTCTTTCTCAGTGCTCCGTCTGCCGTATCCATGTAGATTGCGTGCATAGGCGTAACCGCTTCAGAGCCTTCATCCATGATTTTCTGAATGTATTTGTCATTAAAAATCGCGTCTTTTGAAGATTCATCTTCAAAAAGATATTTTAACTCGATTTCCATTTTTTCCTCCTGTGAATCTGCCCCTCGTTAGGCTATCATACACCTAAATCGCCGTCTTGGCAAGTCAACATTTTTTTCCCGGCCTCAAGGGCACCCGCCGCAAATATTTTTTTGGAATATGCGGTATGCTTGATTTCTATCACTTCGTCCGGCATAGCGAAAAAAATCGAATGTTCCCCACACACGGTTCCCATTCTGAGATACGCCACTTTTTCTTCGTACTCGTCCGGCTTGATTCCGAGATAGTCACACAATGTTTTGCAGGTTCCGCTCGGTGCATCCTTTTTGCGCGTGTGGTGGCTCTCAAGCAAGCGGATGTCCGCCTGCGATTCGAGAAGTTTCCTCCCCAGCTTTGCAAGCTCGTTCATTGCGGCAATGCCTTGTGAATAATTGGTCTTTCGGTCGATCGGACATATCTTTGCAAGCATCCGGATGATTTCTTCCTCCGCCGGGCTGTAGCCCGTTGTTGCAAGCACAACCGGAATATTCCCCCCGTGTTTCCTGCAATATTCATATATACCCAAAATCGCTTTCGGATGGCTGAAGTCAATGAGAAGATCGGCCTTATATGACGGCCACGAGCTTTCGTCGAGAGGTTCAATCATTGCGATTTCGGAAAACGCCCCGTCTTTCTCAGCACACTCTCTGAGGATGCTGCCCATGGCACCCGTTCCCACTATTCCAAGTTTCATAAAAAAGCCCCCTTATCGTTTTCTACCATTATACGAAAGGAGGCCCGTCAACATTCTACTGTTTCTTTGTCAGTTCAATTATTTCTTTGAACCGGCTGCAAATATAGTCGTAATTTCCGCGCTTGTGCGGAACCATACAGCCGGAACAGTCCTTAATGCCGTTCTGAAGAATCTGGAAGCTGCCGCCGCACTCCTCGCCGAGCGCATAAAGCGGGCAGTAGCAGAACAAGCAGTTAAAGTTTTCTTTATCCTCTGTTTCGTGACAAGGGAAAAATTCGCATTGTCTGTGTTGGAAGAACTTGAAGTTTTCCGTTGTGATTTCTTTCATATCGCACCTCCGTTTATTTATAAATACCGTATTTTACTTTTATTCTTTCGATTTTTTTAATCATCGGATTTCCCAGGAAAAACATGCATACCGATGCCAGTGCCGCATGCGTAAGGTCATACGGAAGTCCGGATATATAAAGCATCCTCAGCGAATGGAAGCTCATGTCAAATCCGACCGTATAAAACATCGTTGACATATTCATGATGCCGCCGTAAAGAATCACTGTCGTCACAAAAGTAAACACCGTTATCGTGATGCTGTTTACCGGCAGGCGTTTTCTTTGGAGTATCGTTCCCAGTATCAGCCCCGCGGCTCCGAACGCATACACTCTCCAGCCGAAGAAGGTATTGTCCTCCCCCGGAACAAGAAGATACGAAACATACGCCAATACGATAGATGCTGCCACGCAAAGCACGGGTGCTGCGAGTGCCGTAAATGTACCGTCCTGCGAGATTTTCGATTTTTCCTTGCCGAGCGTCAGCCTTTCGGCGGTCACTTTGTTAAATGCAAGACCGGCAAGGAATCCCAGCAGTCCCCAACAGAACATCTGCCAAGGAGTGTATGGACCCTGTCCCTGGTAAAAGTTGCACACGAATCTCGACAACGCACCCACAAGGAAACCTGCTTCCGGCCCCATCGAAATTCCGGCTACGATTACAAGCGCCGTTCCGATCGGAACCGCCGCAAGATGCAAAACGATGTGTGCAAATGCGGTTATCGCCGTCATTACCGCAAGCAGTACGATTTCTCTTGCCTTCGGTCTTCTTTTTTCGTAAATCATAAAGAAAGGCAGCATCGTATACAGGATTACCAAAAGACTCGTAATCATATATTTTGTGGTATCCAGGAATTTCACGCTGAGCCAGAGTGTCAGCGGAATCATGATGAAAATCATCACAGCCGACATCGTTGTTCTTTTGCGGTGCGCCTTCAGCTGACTGTCGTCATAGCCCATTCTACCCATTCGGCCACCTCCTCCCAGGTTACTGCCTCAGGAAACCATCTGCGTGCAATTCGATTGGCGGCAGTGGTATAGAAATTGTTTCCCGCAAAGAAATCGGTCGGATTTCCGACGGAAACGATGTCACCGTCAAAAGCCATCGCACATCGGTCTGCGTATTCGGCGCAGAACTCAACATCGTGCGATACCATAAAAATCGTAACGCCGGATTCCGTAAGTTTCTTGAATATTCCCGCAAGTGTAATCTTGAAAAACGGGTCCAGCCCCTTCGTCGGTTCGTCAAGAAGCAGGATTTTCGGCTCAAGAAGCAGAATCTTGCCGAGTGCAAGGCGCTGCTGCTCCCCGCCGGAAAGATCGTACGGGTGAGATTTGCGCAGATGCTCGATTTCCATGAGGCTGAGCATCCTTTCGATTTTTTCGGCTTTCACCTCATCCGGCATCTCTAAATAGTATACCGCCTCCAGCAGTTCTTCTTCAACCGAAATTTCCGTAAACAATGCCTGCGGATTCTGCGGCACCATTGCCAGCCTGCCGTGAAAGAGTTCCTTCAAATTATTCTTCGTCACCTTAAGTCCATCCACCGTAATGCTTCCCGCCTGGGGAGCAAGCTGACCGCTGACCGCCTTCAGCGTGGTACTCTTGCCGACTCCGTTTCCGCCAAGAAGACAGAACAATTCGGCTTTTTTTGTGTCAAAGCTGAGACCGCGCAGTACATCCGGCAAGTTCTTTTCATATCGGAACCAAAGGTTCTTTGCCTCTATGATCGTCTCTCCCTGTTTTGAGACTTTCTTTGCTGACACCTTCTGCGTTGTATCGAATTGTCGTCCTTCCAGGATTTCTTCCAGCCAAAGCCTTCCGTCCCTTATTGTAAGCGGAGCGATTTCGCGGCCTTCTTTCATCAGGCCCGGAACACCCGCCGATTTACATTTGTAATAGATCTTCATAACCGCAGGCAGGCCGTAAAACATCGGATGCCTTTGGCTCTCGCAGCTTCCCGCAAGATAGTCCCCGACATTCCAAGGTGTATCCATTGCGAGGATTCTGCCTCCGTCCATCACCATGACCCGATCTGCCATGGTAAACAGCTCTTCCAGACGGTGTTCCGAAATGATAACCGTCGTCCCGAGTTCGCGGTTGATTCTGTAAATCACCTTCAAAAATTCACTTGCCGCAATCGGGTCAAGCTGTGAGGTCGGTTCGTCGAGAATCAGGACTTTCGGCTGCATGACCATGATTGATGCGAGATTCAGAAGCTGTTTCTGCCCGCCCGAAAGCTCCGAAACATTCTTTCGGAACCAAGTCTGTATATCAAAGAAGCTCGCCATCTCCGCAACTCTGCGCTTAATCGACTGGTTGTCAAGGCCCAGGCTCTCAAGCCCGAAAGCAAGCTCGTGCCATACCTTGTCGGTAACGATCTGATTGTCCGGATTTTGCTGCACAAAGCCGATTTCCGAAGCATTGATGCGGTCATCAAGTTCCGTTATGTCTGTTCCTTCATAATATGCCGCACCGCTTTTGTCTCCGTAAGGCACAAGATTTTTCTTAAGATGTCTGAGGAGCGTGCTCTTGCCGCATCCCGATTTGCCGCATATGACAACAAATTCAGAAGGCTGGATGTCAAAGGAAACATCATCGAGTGCCTTTTTATCCCCGGTCGGATATGTAAAATTTAAATTTCTAACCTTAATTGCTGCCATTTCTTTTCTCCTGTAATATCCAGCACCATCGGTGTTGCAAGTAACGCTGCAAAGCTTACCAGCGTCAGTATTCTCATCAAATCCCATTCGGCGAACTGAATCACCGGATAGAAATATATGCTCGTTTTTCCCAAGGCACAGCCCAAAACGGAAATGCCTCCCGTTACAAGCAGAACCGCAAGCACCGTCCAGTCGGTCGGTGACATCTTAAACAGATGGAAGCTTGTTCTGCCGTGCAAACCGTATCCTCTTGCCTCCATCGAGTCCGAGGTTTCGATGGAAGCCTCAAGCGACCACGAAATCAGGATTGATATTTCCTTGCAAAGCTGCCGCATCTTTGCAAACAGCCCCTTCTCAACATGCCTTCCCATGCATTCCTGCCCCATCTTGATTTCCTTGAATCGGTTCTTAAGAAGCGGGATGAAACGGAAGATCATGGAAAGCGTAAGTCCCAGCACAGGTGCTGCCTTGCCGAACAAATAAATCAGCTTGTCCGAGCTCATTACCACATTGAAGCTCGCAAACCATACGATAACGGCCCCCAGCAGCAGTGCTGCCGCCATCCCGTATGCCAAAGCCTCAAGCGTAATTCTGCTGTCGTTCAGGAAGAAGAGAACGGTCTTGCCGTTGTGGGTGAAAAGTCCGTTCACCACCGTCATTATCAAAACAATCGGAAGCATGAAAAGCAGGTTTGTTTTTATTGCCTTCCTGCCCTTCAGCAAAACGGAATATGCCCATGCGAATACCGTGGTTACACACAAAAACACCGGGTCAAGCGAAAACATCGTGATGCCGATTGCCAGTGTGTAAAATATTACGTTTACCGCCGGGTGGCAGCTCGAAAACCGGCTGCTTTCGCCCAGTCCGTCTTTGAACATATCGTTTCTTCCTTCCTTTTTCTGCATAAAAAGAACAGCCCCGAGGCTGTTCTCATAAGTCGCTTGCATGTCTGAATGATGCCAACCCGCCTCAGAGGATGTGCATCCCGAACCAAGACTCGTCTCCCGACTTATAGCCTTTGGGCTCATTACGGTTGCTGAGAAACAGTGAGGGATTTCACCTCTTTCCGTTAGCTTTGATTCACACGCTTGTTATTTGTTTCTACTGTTCGTCCATGATGCTGTCGAATTCAGCAACAACTGCTTCAAATTCTGCATCATCTTCAATGTCGATCAGTTCGAATTCATCTTCTCCGACTTCTTTGTAGCCGTAAATGTAAACATCATCCGTTCCGTCATCCGGAATCAGTGCGATGTATTCTTTGCCGTTAAAGTCAAATACGCCCATGATCTCGCATTCCACTTCATCGCCGTTGTCAAATTCCAAAGTAATAATATCCTTTTCGTCGATTTCAACGTTTTTCTTTTCGTTTGCCATTTTTTCCCTCCACAAACTTTGCGTTTATTTTTGATTTATTCATTCTAACATATATTATCCTCACAGGCAACCAAAATATTCCTTGATTGCCCGAGCGTTTTTCTCGGTAATGCCCGGAACCTTCGTCAATTCTTCGATTGAAGCCGCCTTTATGTTCTCCACGGACTTGAACTGTGCCAGCAGTGCATTTCTTTTGGCCGGACCGATTCCGGTGACATTGTCCAGTGCCGAGCCTATGGAATTCCTGCTTCGAAGATTCCTGTGATACTCAATCGCAAATCGATGCACTTCCTCCTGAATCCTGCCGCAGTATTTGAAAAGGAAAGGATTCTCTCTGAGTACATATTCCTCGCCTCTTCCGTTTACCAGTGCCCGTGTCCGGTGGCTGTCGTCTTTTGCCATGCCGAGTACGGGGATGGAAATCTGCATTGCGGTAAGCACTTTTTCGGCCGCACTGACCTGACCCTGTCCGCCGTCCATGAGAATGAGGTCCGGCAGATTCACAAACCCCGGGTCGCCGGCAAGTGCCCGCTTGAATCTTCTGTACAGCATTTCCTGCAGGCTTCCGTAATCGTTCGGCCCCTCAACTGTCTTGATTTTGAACCTTCGGTAATCCTTGCGCACCGGTTTGAAATTGCTGAAAACAACCATTGCTCCGACCGTATCAACACCGTTTGTGTTCGAGATATCGTATGATTCGATTCGGTATGCTTCCTTTCGGATTCCGAGGATAGCTTCCATCGCTTCCCGAAGGCTTTCCTCCTTCTCGCGTGCGGTTTCCGCCTTTATCGCAAGAGTTTTCGAAAGCTCCACAACATCCCGCTTCGCCAAATCGAGCAAAGCCTTTTTCTCGCCCTTCTGCGGAACGAAAATCTTTACTTTTCTGCCTTCCCCTGTACCCTCAAGGTATTGCTCAATCAGTTCCGCCTCTCGGAGCGGTTTGGAAAGAACAATCTCCGAAGCCGGCTGTGCGAATGTGCTGTAATATTGCTTGATGAATTCTCCTACAAGCGTGTCATAATCTTCTTCGGCACCGGCATGCATGTTGAAGATTTCCCTGCCGCTGAGTTTGCCGTCTCTCACCGTAAAAAGTGCAATGGACAAATTTTTGCCTTCACCCGCCGGAAGCACAATGTCAAAATCCTTGCCGGACGTCATGCTGACCCTCTGCGTCTGTCCGAGGGCCTTGACCGCCGTAATATGGTCGCGGTATACCGCTGCCTCTTCAAACTCCATCTTTTCCGACGCCTCGTTCATCTTTGCGGTCAGGTAGTTCAGAATCGGCTGCTGCCTGCCGTTCAGAAATTCTATGACTTCCTGAATATGCTCCCGGTACTCCTGCTCGGAAACCTCCCCTGTGCAAATGCCCCTGCATCTGTTAATGTGATAATTCAGACAAGGTCTGTAACCTTCCGGAAAACTCCGTGCTGCACATCTTTTGAGCACATAGATGTTGTTCAGAAGTTCAATAATGTCATTTACGGCCCCGGCATCGCTGTACGGTCCGAAATACCGGCTTCCGTCCTTTGTTATGAGCCTCGTCTTGAGAACCCTTGGGAATTTTTCCGACACGGTCACTTTGATGTACGGGTATGTCTTGTCATCTCTTAGAAGGACATTATACTTCGGTGCATATCTCTTAATCAGATTGCATTCCAAAATCAGGGCTTCCATCTCAGTCTGGCAGGTGATGTATTCAAATTCCGCAATATGCGAAACCATCGCCTTCACCTTCGGACTGTGATTGGCAGACGCCTGGAAATATTGACGCACACGGTTTCTCAGTGATATGGCTTTGCCCACATAGATAACCTGTCCGAGCTTGTCCTTATGCATATAAACTCCCGGGCAGTCCGGGAGTTTTTTCAGATTTTCTTTAATATCAAACATCAGTACGGCCAATCCCTTTTTCTAACATCTCTTTCTCTTTCAAGCTGTGCCATTGCAATCTGCCTTGCTCTTTCCTTTCGTGCACGCAGCTTCTTTCTCTTGTTCTTTGCCCGCAGAACAACGATGGTTATATAAAAAGCCAGGATCAGCGCAAGCACCGCAAAAATGAGGATTGTCTGGAGGTTGCTGATTCCGATTGCGGAAAGAAACCATCCCTCCTTCACACTTTTTGTTGCTTTTAGCGCAATGTCCCTGACCTTTTCGTCTGCAAGAAAAATCTCAACTTTTCCCACTGTATCACCCTTCTTAATAGGTGCTTTTAAGTCCTCTTTATATGTAACCTTTGTCGTTACAAGCGAAGCAGAGGCGCCCTCCGGCAGGTTTACAAGCCCTGCCTCGGATGCTGCCGCTTCCACTTTGTTCTGTGCTCCGCCGGTGACTTTGGCTTCTCCGAAAATTTCGCCTTTCTCAAATGCGGTGTACTTGGAAATGCTTCTCTTCGCATAGTTAAGCATCGTACGGATGTCGCTGTATCGATCTTCAAGGGTAGAATTCATGATTACCGCATATACGGTAAATCCGTCAATGTCGCATGCCACTACCATCGTTGTTTTGAACTCCGGTGTGGTCCCGGTCTTTCCCGCTATCACGCCTTTGTATTTCTTTACTTTGATGTCTCCGCTGAAAGTCGTGGCCTTCCCGCCTGCAAGGAAGAGGTTGGTGGATTCGATTTCCCGCTCACCGCTCTTGTTTGTTGCCTTCAGCGTATGTTTTGCGGTTTTGGCAATTTTCAGGATTTTTTTGTTTTTGAAAGCTTCCTTCGCTATCAAAACAATATCTTTCGCTGTCGAGTAAGATTGAATCTTTCCGATTTTGACGCCGCTTGCATTGGCAAAGTGTGTGTTTGTGCATCCTATTTTCTTTGCACGCTTGTTCATAAGCTTCGCAAACTTCTTCTGCGTACCGGAAACTTCGATTGCGAGTGCCTTGGCGGCATCGTTTGCCGAGCACAAGAGTGCCTCGTAAACCAAGTCTTCCACCGTTATCTTTTCTCCCGCATATACCATCGATTCTGCTTTGTCAACGCGCGTCGCTTCGGCATCCACAGTCACCACATGGTCAAGCCCGAGCTTTTCGACTGCTATCAGGCAGGTCATCAGCTTCGTAATGCTGGCAAGATTGAGTTTCTTATCTGCATTCTTCTGCCAGAGCACTTCGTCGGTTGTATCGCAGTACAGAAATGCCGATGTTGCCGTTATATCCGGTTTTGACGCCGCAAAGGATGTGGTAATCGTTGAGCCGGCCGTTACCGAAAGCACCAACAGAAAACAGATTGTCTTTCTTAATATTTTTTTCATGTTTAAGCTGTCGTGTCCCTTTCAAAAAATTTATCCGCCAGAGTGTTTCCTTCTTCAATGTGATTTTTTGCTTCCGCTGCCGCTCTTTCGTTAAACTGCTTTCTCTTGTCTTCCGGAAGAACCTTGCGGCTGTCATAGATCACAAAAGGCACAGGGTCTGAGGAATGGGTTCTGATTTCAAGCGGAGTCCTGTGATCCGGAACCACAAGAATCTTATAATCCTCACCGGTTGACTCAAGATATTCGTACAGCGGTTTCACAACTCGGCTGTCGATGTAATGCGCGCATCTCATCTTCGCTTCCAGATTTCCCTGGTGAGAGCACTCATCCGTACCCTCGATATGCATATATATCATATCCTGTCCGCGCTCGTATTCTTCGATTGCCTTGGCAACCTTGCCCTCGTAGTTTGTGTTGATGGTTCCGTCGGCACCCTCAACATCCACAATATGCATCCCCGCAAAAATGCCGATTCCCCTTATGAGGTCGACTGCAGAAATCACGGTTGCCTTCACTCCGAATTTTTCGTTGAAGTTCGGAAGTTCCGGGCGTGTTCCCTGTCCCCAGATCCAAAGGCTGTTTGCAGGGTTGAGACCCTTTGCTGCTCTGGCTTTGTTTATAGGGTGATCCTTCAGTATGTCGTAGCTTTTTCGCATCATGTCGATGAGGAAGTCCGCACTTTTTCCCTTTGGCAGATACTCTCTGGCATGTCTGTCGAGAATGTCATGCGGAGGCACACATTTATATTCCGTATGCGCATGCGGATGATCTTTTTTGAGGAGCATGCAGTGTCTGTAGCCGGTTCCCGTGTGGAAATACAGATTTTCATCGGCAAACGCATCGTTGATGCTCTTCAGAAGTTCCGCACACTCTTCCGTTGTAATGTCTCCTGCGGCATGGTCGCGGACAATGTAGTCCTCGTACTCTGCTTCGCCCGCAGGGTCAATTGTTATGAAATTTGCTCTGAAAGAAATATCGGTGCCGAGCATATCCACTCCGATTGCAGCTGCCTCGAGCGGTGAACGCCCCGTGAGATATTTTCTCGGATCATAGCCCATAACCGACAAGTTTGCAGAGTCGCTTCCCGGGCTGATTCCTTCCGGAACGGTTCTGACCGTTCCGATCTCACCTTTTGAGGCAAGCATATCCATGGTGGGAATGTCTGCGGCTTCAAGCGGCGTCATGCCGCCCAGAGAGGGGATCGGGTTGTCTGCCGAACCATCCGGTATAACAATCAGGTATTTCATCTATTTATTCTCCTCTTCGAATTTTCTCATAAAATCAACAAGCGCCGCAACGCCTTCCTTTGGCATTGCGTTGTAAATGCTCGCACGCATTCCGCCGATTGAGCGGTGTCCGGAGAGATTAATCATTCCGTTTTCCTTTGCGAGTGCTATGAATTTCTTGTCAAGCTCCGCATCTCCGGTCACGAAAACAACGTTCATAAGCGAGCGGTCTTCCTTTGCAACCGGGCAGCTGAAGAGCTTGCTCGAATCGATGAAATCGTAAAGCATCTGCGCTTTTTCTCTGTTTCTTCTTTCCATTTCGGCAATGCCGCCTATGGATTTGAGATACTTAAACACTTCTCCTGCTACATAGATTGAGAAGCAAGGCGGCGTATTATACATGGAACCGTTATCCGCATGAATTTTGTAATCAAGATAGGTCGGAACCTCTGCTCCCGCAAATCCGATTAAATCTTCTCTTATAATGACGATTGTAACGCCTGCAGGACCCACGTTCTTCTGTGCGCCCGCCCAAATCATTCCGAACTTGCTGACATCAATCTCTTCGGACAAAATGTTGGAAGACATATCCGCAACAAGAGGAACATTTCCGGTTTCCGGAATGTAATTGTATTTCGTTCCGTATATCGTATTGTTTGTTGTAATATATGCATAGTCCGCATCTTCTCTTACATCTTCTCTTCCGATTTTCGGAACCCATGTGAACTTATCGTCTTCGGATGACGCGATCACGCGGATATCGCCGTATTTGCATGCTTCTTTGTATGCTTTCTTTGCCCATGTTCCCGTGAGAACGTAATCCGCTTTCTTTGAATTTCTGAGCAGATTAAGCGGAACCATCGCGAACTGAAGCGTACCTCCGCCTTGAACAAACAAAACTTTATAATTGTCAGGAATGTGCATGAGTTCTCTGAGATCTGCCTCTGCATCATCAATAATCTTCTGATATTCCTTGGAGCGGTGGCTCATTTCCATTACGGACTGGCCGCTTCCTTCATAGTTAAGCAGATCCTTCTGCACCTTTTCAAGCACTTCTACCGGCAGCATTGAAGGGCCGGCGGAAAAGTTATATACACGATTGTAAGTACCCATCATTATCCTCCTGAATTTTATGCTATATATAGTGTAGTATACCACTTTACGCGGCTTTCGTAAAGTGATATACTGTGACGAGGAGGTAAATATTTATGTATAAAATCGCAACTTTAAATAAAATTTCCCCGGTCGGTTTGAAACAGCTTCCGGGCGGTTATATTCTCGTTGAAAATGCATCTGAGGCGGACGGCATTCTCGTCAGAAGCCAGGACATGCACGAAATGGAACTCGGCGATAAGCTGAAAGCCATTGCCAGAGCCGGTGCCGGAGTAAATAATATTCCGCTTGATAAATGTGCCGAAAGAGGCATCGTGGTATTCAACACCCCGGGTGCAAACGCAAATGCGGTTAAGGAACTTGTGCTTTGCGGGCTTCTGCTTGCTGCAAGAAATGTTCCTTCGGCCCTTTCCTGGGCTGCCGGACTGAAAGAAGATGTCAGCAAAACAGTGGAAAAAGGAAAATCTCAATTCGCGGGCAGCGAAATTCTCGGAAAGACGCTCGGCGTTGTCGGACTTGGTGCAATCGGCCGCAAGGTTGCCGCATCCGCCAAAGCGCTTGGCATGGAAATCGTCGGCTATGATCCGTACTATGTATCCGGAGGCGAAGGCATCAGCGTATACAGTGATCTCGGCGAAATGCTTTCGCTCTGCGACTATGTAACCCTGCATCTTCCGGCAAACGACTCCACAAAAGGAATGATGAACGCAGAGCTTTTCGATGCCATGAAAGCCGGGACGGTTCTTCTTAATTTCTCCAGAGATAAACTCGTAAACGAACTCGACCTTGCGGCGGCGATGGAATCCGGCAAGGTAGCGAAATATGTTACGGACTTCCCGAATGACAATATGGTAGGAAGAGAAAATGTAATTCTTCTTCCGCATCTGGGTGCTTCCACAGCGGAAGCCGAAGACAACTGTGCGGTTATGGCGGTTGATGAGATCCGCAGCTACTTCGAGAACGGAAATATCATAAACTCCGTGAATTTCCCGAGACTTGATATGGGCGAACTTGAAAGCGGCATCCGTGTTGCTGTGATGATCAAAGATGTTGCCGATCCTGCGCTTTCCGTGATGGAAATGCTTTCGGCAGCCAAAATCAAGTATTCCCGCGTTATGGCAAGCCGCCGCGAAGACGGAATTTCTTATGTTCTTGCTGAAATTGCACAGGAAAGCATTCCTTCGCTCCTCTTCTACGGCGAAGAAGGTGCCAAGATCATCAGCTACCGTGCAATCGAAAAATAACCCAAAAATATGAAGGGGACTGTCGCTTTAACGGAAAATATTCAACCGTCAGGGCACAGTCCCTTTTGTATAGGATTGCATCTCATGGATCTGTGCTATTTACGAGGCCGGAAATAGCATTTACACGAAGAAGGCTTCTACAAAAGGTGATATGTACCCCCTTTACTGGACACCAGTAAGGAGGAAAAATTATGCAGTATAGTTATGAATTCAAATTGAAAT
>CAKQVG010000001.1:0-718973 GCA_934277695.1 uncultured Clostridia bacterium | reverse complement strand
GCGATTTTTTAGTCTCTGCACCGTTTTTAGCACCGATTGGTGTAAATTTGGTGTAAAGAGGTAAATTTATTCGGTTTAGAAAGTCCCGAAACCCGCATAAACACTGGGTTTTTTCGACTTTTACTTGTCAATAGGCTTCATTGTCGGGAAGAGGATGATGTCACGGATGGATGGTGCATCTGCAATCAGCATGATAACACGGTCAATGCCGATTCCCAGACCGCCTGTCGGCGGAAGACCTACTTCCAAAGCATTTACGAAGTCCATATCCATCGGATGAGCTTCTTCGTCAAGACCCGCGTCAAGCTGTGCCTGCTGCTCTGCAAATCTCTCGTACTGATCGATTGGGTCGTTTAATTCGGAGAATCCGTTGCAGATTTCCCAGCCGTTGATATAGCCTTCAAAACGACGGGTGATTCTCGGATCAGCCTCACTTCTCTTTGCAAGAGGTGAAATTTCAACCGGATGTCCTGTTACGAATACCGGAACCGGTCCGTCAAGAACTCCCGGAAGGTCTTCACAGTATTCTTCGAACATCTCAGCAATGATTTTGCCTCTTGTCCAGTTTTTAACTTCGTCCTTGTCCATTCCGTATTTGATGGCTTCTGCTCTTGCGGTTTCATCGTCTGCGATGTTGTGGAAATCAATTCCGGTAACTTCACATACGAAGTCGGTCATGTCGATTCTCTTCCAAGGTGGAGTTACATCGAATTCCTTGCCCTGGTATTTGATAATCGGTGAACCGTTTACTGCCATCGCTGCCTTGTATACAACCTGCTCGGTTACTTCGATTACGAGTTCCATATCACCGTAAGCCGCATAACATTCCATGGATGTGAACTCAGGATTATGGTTTCTGTCCATACCTTCGTTTCTGAACATCTTGCCCATTTCGTATACTCTGTCGAGTCCTCCGACGATGAGTCTCTTCAGGAAAAGCTCGTTGGAAATACGAAGCTTCATGTCGATGTCCAGCGTGTTGTGATGTGTATTGAAAGGTCTTGCGTTTGCTCCGCCTGCGATTGTTGTCAGGATTGGAGTGTCTACTTCCAAATATCCGTAGTCTTCTTCCAGAACTCTCTTGATTTCCTTAATGATTCTTGAGCGCTTGTAGAACATTCCCTGCACTTCCGGATTCATAATCAGGTCAACATATCTCTGGCGGTAACGAATGTCCTGGTCTTTAAGGCCTGACCATTTGTCAGGAAGAACCTGAATAGACTTGGAAAGAAGAACCACTTTCGTTGCGTGAATGGAAACTTCTCCTGTCTTAGTCTTGAAAACTTTTCCTTCGATACCGAGAATATCGCCGATATCATATTTCTTAAACCACTGATACTCTTCCGCTCCGATGTCATCTCTCTTTACATACACCTGGATTCTGCCCTGCTTATCCTGAATGTTAATGAAAGATGCCTTGCCCATATTACGGAATGCCATGATACGGCCGGCAACCGAAACTTCCTGGTCTTCCATCGCTTCGAAATTATCTTTGATATCCTGGCTGTGAGCCGTCACATCCCATTTTTCAATAAGAAACGGGTTTCTGCCGGCTTCCTGTAAATTCTTAAGTTTTTCTCTTCTGACCTGTCTCTGTTCGCTTAAGACTTCTTCGGAAACCTCTTCGGTTTCCACTTCCGGATTTTGGTTTACTCTTACATCTTCTGTACTCATTTTCTGTTTTCTTCCTCTCTCGTTTTATCTGCTGATCTTTTCGATCTGGTAGTGAAGGGTTCCGTCAGGAACAATAATTTCGACAAGGTCTCCCCTCTTTCTGCCGATGAGGTGCTGTCCCACCAAAGATTCGTTTGAAATCTTAAGGGCGAACGGATCAGCCTCAGTGGAGCCCACGATGGTAAACTCCATTTCGTCTCCGTTGTCAAGATCTTTGACAAGCACCTTGGAGCCTACACCAACAAAGTCATTTGTCATTTCCTCTTCGTTGATAATCCTGGCCTTTTTCATCATATCTTCAAGCTTGAAAATTCTTTCCTCAAGCTCTGCCTGCTCGTTTTTCGCTGCGTCATACTCAGCGTTTTCCGAAAGGTCGCCGTAAGAAATCGCTTCTTTTAATTTTTCGGAAATTTCCTTTCGTCTTACGGACACGAGTTCCTCATGCTCCGCTACAATTTTGTCATACCCCTCTTGGGTCAACAGCAATTCTTCTGCCATTTTAACGCCCTCCGTTTTATTTTTGTATATTATATCTAATTATTTTATCATTTTTGGTATTTTTTATCAACCAAAATTCGCCGCTTTATGCAATTTCCAGTGCAATTTCCATCATTTTTGTGAAGTTGAGCTGTCTTTCCTCGGAAGTCGTCGCCTCTCCCGTGAAAGGATTGTCGGAAATCGTGCAGATTGCAAGTGCATTTTTGCCGGCTCTCGCAGCATTCATGTAAAGTGCTGCTGCCTCCATCTCGACTGCGAGCACGCCCATCTTCTGCCATTTGGAAAGTCCCATGGAATCATCGTAGAAAGTATCTGAGGAATAAAGGTTGCCGACAACCGGCTTTATTCCCATATCTTCTGCGGCCTTAACCGCTTTCTGAAGAAGTTCAAAAGAAGCAATCGGTGCAAAATCCCCCGGCAGATCAAACTGACGGCTGTAGGAGGAATTCGTGCATGCACCCTGTCCGATTACGATGTCCCTGACTTTCAGATCCGGACGGATGACTCCCGCGGTTCCCACGCGAATAATGTTTTCCACATCATAAAAATTAAAAAGCTCGTAAGAATAGATACCGATGGACGGCATTCCCATGCCCGACGCCATTACGGACACCCGTTTACCTTTGTATGTTCCGGTGTAGCCTTGAACGCCTCTGACATTGTTAATCAGTTTGGCATCCGTGAGAAAAGTTTCCGCGATAAATTTGGCACGGAGCGGATCTCCCGGCATCAGAACGGTCTTTGCAAAATCGCCTGCTTTCGCTTCGATATGAGGTGTAGGTATGTTTGACATAAATTTGCCCTCCCTTGTTTTTTATGATATACTTATATTATCACAAATCAATGATTTTTCAAGGAGTTAATGAGTCTAATGATGAAAAAAAGAGTATGCATCTTATATACGGGCGGAACAATCGGCATGGTTCCCACAGAGCTTGGATATGCGCCCAAGCAGAAATATTTTTCGAGCTTGCTGGATGAAATCTCTCAGCTCAAAAATAAAGATATGCCAAACTGGGATGTTGTGGAGTTTGATCCACTGCTGGACTCCGCAAACGTTGCGGTAGAGCAGTGGGTAAACATCGGCAGAGAAATTCGAGACCGATATAACAATTACGACGGCTTTGTTGTTCTTCACGGCACGGATACCATGTCCTACACCGCATCGGCACTTTCCTTCATGCTTGAGGGTCTGAACAAACCGGTCGTTTTCACCGGTTCCCAAATTCCGCTTTGCGAGCTTCGGAGTGATGGAAGAGATAATCTTATCAATTCGATGCTTATCGCTGCAGACGGTGTTGCAAATGAGGTATGTCTGTATTTTGCAGGAAAGCTTCTCCGTGGCAACCGCTCGACGAAAGTCTCCGCTGACGAGCTGATGGCTTTCGCATCTCCGAACTACCCGGCTCTGGCCAATGTCGGAATCGACATCATGTACAACCGCCAGGCATTGATGATGCCGAAGCAGGCAAGGGAATTTTCGCTTACGGAGATGAAACAGGTTCCGATCGGCGTTCTCAAAATTTTCCCGGGCATTCAATTTGAACTCTTCGAGCAGATTGTTGCCGAAAAACTGGACGGCGTCGTTCTCGAAACCTTCGGTGAGGGCAATATTCCGAGCAACAATCACACGCTTGTGAACAGCATCCGCCGGGCATCCCAAAACGGTGCCATCGTTTCCGTCTGCTCGCAGTGTTACAGCGGAAGCACGCGGCTTGGCATCTATGCAACCAGCAATGCACTCAAGGAATCGGGTGCGGTCGGCTGCTATGACATGACTACAGAGGCCGCCGTTGCCAAGCTCTATTACCTCTTCAGCTGCGGCTATCCGAAAGAAATGATCAAAGAACTGATGACGCAGAACCTGCGCGGAGAAATCAGTATTTGAGTTTAACTTTATGGCTGTTTAAAAGCCCGGGAGTGCTTCCCGGGCCTTTTTCTATGTTGTCAGATTTAAAACTGCATGACAGGTTCGTCATTTACATGACTGAATTCTTCTTTAACGGCTGCCAGCGCTTCAGGTTTTGTCATGAGCTCGATTGCGGTCATAACCAGCCCTTTGACGAAATTGAGTCCGTTATTGATTCCGTATTCGGAACCTGCCGCAGCTGCCATCTCCGGTGTGTGTCCGCCTCCCATAGGGTTCGGATATTCACCGATTTTGAATATCACCTGGATTGCAGGTGCTTCGTAGCTTACATCGCCCAGATCCGACGAGCCCGGTGCGTGAAGATCGCCCAAGCGATAAATCGGTTCACTGAGAAACGGCTGAATATTGTCCACTGCCAAATTGTTCAACGCTTTGTTTGTGCAAGTGTCTTTGAAGTTTTCTTCATTGTATTCCATTTTGTATGTGCAGCCGGTGCCCAGCGCCGCTCCCGCAGCACAGTTTCTTACTCTTTCCGCCAGTTTCTTGACATCGGCTACGCGGTTTGCTCTGATATAAAAGTTTGCCGCCGTATAATTCGGAATGACATTTGCAGCTTTGCCGCCGTCCGTAATGATGCCGTGAATCCTCGCATCCGGTTTGGTCTGCTGACGCATTGCGTTGACAAGATTGAAGAAATTAATCATCGCATCAAGTGCGTTGATTCCTTCATGCGGGGCTGCCGCTGCATGTGCGGGTTTTCCGAAGAATTCAATCTTATACGCGTCCATCGCTATGGTATTGATTGATTCAGCATTGGCAAATGCCGGGTGAGCCATCATTACGGCATCGTATCCGTCAAAGACTCCCTTTGCACTCATCGGGACCTTCGTGCCTGCGGTTTCCTCCGCCGGTGTTCCGATTACATCAATTTGTGCTCCGTATTCGTCGGCAAATTCACGACATGCAATTCCGCATCCTACCGATACCATGGCGATTAAATTATGTCCGCAGCCGTGTCCGAGCTCCGGAAGTGCATCGTATTCCGCCAGGAAGGCAATTTTGGGTCCGGGTTTTCTGCCTTTATATACCGCCTTATAAGATGTTTCTATATCGCAAAAATTCTCTTCGATTTCAAAACCGTATCTGCCAAGGAGCTCCTTCTGCCATGCACATGCCTTATATTCCTGCAGACCCAGCTCCGGGTTGTCATGGATATCCAGTGCGAGTTTTCTGAGTTCCGGTGCTAATGCATCGACGATTTTTGATACTTTTTCTTTATTTGTCATTTTGCACCGCCTCCTCTATTGGCTCCGCATCTGCTTCCGGAAGGAGAACTTCAATCTTGCCGGCCTTGTACATTTTCTTCGTAATGAAGTAAATCATAACGATTCCGAGAATCATCAGGAATCCTTCGAACAGCTCATACATGTCGGAAATCAGAAGATACAGCACGATAAAGAATATAAACGGCAGAATCGCTGCTTTTAATCTTCCCTTGATGATTACGCCTCCGCCCACATCATTTCCTATGAATCCAAGCACAAGACAGCCGAACAATGCCGGAAGCACATTCGAAGCGGCCACGCCTACTGCCTCCGATGTAAGGAACGGTTCAAGCGGCATGAGAAGCACAACGCCGATTGCCAGTATTACAAGTGTTACCAGCGATGAGATCGCAATTGCAATGCCGACCACAATATCGGCCTCTTTGGTGCCCTGTTTGAATCCGGAAACCTTAATTGCGTTGATTGCCGAAGGTAATTTGAGGTTCAGTATATTTCCCGTCAGGCAGGCAAGATAGTAGGAACTTCCCATAATCGGCACTTCGCCGAACATCTCCGCGATTCCGGTCGGCACGAAAATAGCAATCAATCCGATGCCGGTAGCGATAACAGTGCCGAAGTTCGGCATAATATCATACACAATACAGGTAACGGTCGGAACCCCTACAAACAGAACAAGTGAAATAATCGTAAGAATAATGCCTTTCTTGTGCATTTCTTCAAAATACGGGTCCACATATGGTTTTGCTTTCTTTTCTTTCTTCATTTCCGCTTCCTCCTATCCAATTAAATTCGTGTAAACAACGGACATGCACATTGCGCCTATCAGGCAGATCGCAAGTATGAAATCGTTCATCCACTTTGCTCCGGTCTTTTTGGCAAGCGCCGATACGCCGACCGCAATCAGTGCACTTGTAATAAAGGTGAAAAGTCCAACCAGACCTCCGAAGAGCATTGGTACAATCAGCACTACCAGGAGAGCCGTCATGAAGGTTGTCTGCGAGAGTGCACCCCATTTTTTATCTCCGCTGCCCACACGCAGTGTTCCAAGGTGCATCGGCTTACATACGAAAATATTAGCAAGAACCGTGGATGTAATCGGAATGCACATAACCCACATGATCATGCCGAATGCATTCGCGTCTGCACTTGCAAGGTCAAGGTTTAATGCGCTGAGAGCCATGTTGGAAGCCATCAGCTCGTACGATACGGAGCCGATTACCGACAGGCGGAACCACGCGTACGGAATGCCGATAACGATTACCAGCGTAACAAGTCCTATTGCGATGGCAATTGATGGTACAATCGAAAAGATTGCCGTGGACTTTATAATTTCGCTTATTTTTTCCCCGGAAATCCCCATCCCTTTTGCTTTTCTGATGCAGATAATGAGATAGTATACACATATTGCCGCAATAATCACAAGCGATGCGATGACTAATACATACAATAAACTGCTTTCGGATACATCTTTGTAACTCATTGTTTTCATCCTCCCTTTCACTCCCGGGTATCGCTGCCCGGAGAAATTTCCTTTTCTTAAGACTATTTTAATCCTTGCACTTGGTATAAGGTCAAGAAAAGATTATCTTTGCTCGCGTTTCGTGACGGGAATCCACAGTTCCACATACTCCGTGCTTTCGCTGTCGCAATAACAGTTTGCAATCGTGCGTGCCAAAGCGCTCCCCGAGATTTCATAATCGTTGTCGCGCAGGTACGCAAAAATTTCGTCCACGCAGGCATAATCTTTGTTTGTTGCGATTCGCAGAACCGTGTACAGTGCCAATGTCGGTTCTATGACCCGAAATGTTTCAAAGTCAAAGACCGAGGAGTTTCTGAGATTTTTCTCGTCTATGAGGGAAAGCTTGTAATCGCCCATTTTCCGGTTTTCGATGTTTCGGAAAAAGTCGCCTGCCTTCTCCTGCTGCATATAATTCAGCGTGTCCTCCATTCCGCTTTCAACCGTCAAAAGAGGCAAAAGATCCGAGTCGAGTTTCGCAAAGCTTTCCATCGCTTCATCCATGTTGGTATCAATTTCTTTGATGATAAAAGGCGGCGAATTGACAATTTCGATTTTCGCGCTTTCTCCCTGCGCTCTATGCTTCTCGTGTGCAATCACGCGGTCAAGTTTCGCACGATAATCCCGCATATTGCCAATCAGTCTCTGCAGCTCCTCAACCTCGGCGGCGAGCTTCGCCTCCTGTTTGACAAACATTCTTTCCACTTCTTCCAGGGGCTCCTCATTCATTATTTTTCTGATGTCCTCAAGTGAAAAATGCATTTTTTTGAGTCTGCAGATATAGTCCATCGTTACGATGTCCTCCCGGGTGTATATCCGATATCCGTTGAGCTCATTTTTGTCCGATGGCAGCAAACCTTTCTTGTCATAGAGTCTGACCGTCTGTGCGGATATGCCGTAATAATCGGCTATTTCTTTTACATAATAGTCTTTTACCTGATATTTCATAGTGGTCACCGTTTAATCTGTTGACGGAAATTGTCGTCAGATACTGAAAATATTAAATGATATTGTAGCTGCAGCCCTCGAAAATCGTGTCAAAGCGGCAGATTCCTTTGTAACGGCAATATGCACAGGCAGATGTGACCGCGGTTTTCATCGGGTGGATCTCAATTCCGCCGTCTGCAAGGGACTTGCAGATATCCGTCACCCTTTCGCCCACTTTCTCTCGCAGCGACTCAAATTCCTCGTCCGTGAGCAGATTATCTTTCCCTGTTCCGCTTATCAGCCCTTCTTTGTTTATGCGAATCGGCACGACATCCGATATTCCGGAAAAATCGCCTGCAACATTTCGGATAACGTTCGGATCATCCACGATTACGCCGTTCAGCTTAAAGCTTTTTTGGATTTTGTCGGTAATCTCTTCCGACCCGATGACTGCACCTGATGCATCAACCATAGGCTCGCTTATCTTGAAATAAAAGACCCCTGCCGGTTTCATCCGGCGTTCCAGGGAGGCTTCAAGATAAAGCATGAGCTGCAGTCTGTATCCTGCCTCGGCTTCCGCAACGCTGAAGTTTTCGTTTCCGGTTTTATAGTCGATTATCTTGACACGCTCGCCCGGCAGATAATCGACGCGGTCGATTTTACCTTCGATATATGCGGTTCTGCCTTCTCCGAGGTCAACCGGAATCGGCGGAATCCTTCTTCCCCGACCGAACGGGGCTTCGAAGCTGCTCCTCAGTATTTCGCCCGCACGCACCTGCTCAATTACAGCCCAGCAGACCTTTTCGCAAATGTCCGTAATCCGCCTGCCGCGATATTTCTCCTCGTTCCCGGCTTCGAGGATTCCTTCCCTGTATGTCCCGGACTTCTTCGCAATTACATCTTCCACGAATGTGCGGCATTCTTCCCTGCTGATTGTCATCCACGGCGATGCGGGGTCGGTTATTGCGACGCCCCGTGCCGTCAGGTGCCGGCTCATTTCCATAAGGCATTCGTGGTAGATGTCTCCGATTTCGCGCGGAGCAATCTCGAAGATTCGTCTTTCCTCCGGTTTCAGCCCGTACTGCACAAAGTGTGAAAACGGGCAGCGTGCGTAGCGCTCCAGCCTTGATGGGCTGAGGGAAAGTTCGGAGCTTGGTTCGAGGGTTTCTTCTTGGGAGCTTGGTTCGAGGGTTTCTTCTTGGGAGCTTCCAATATTTTCCATATATAATGCCTCGGCCATTTCGCGTCCCAGTGCTTCCTGCTTATTCGTAAAAGCGATGCCCGCGCGAATCGGTTCGAGTGCCTCAGGTTTGTTCTGCTTGAACCATGCGAGGGCTTCGCGCCAGTGCGGTGCGATGGGCCTTCCCTCGCAGGCCGCCTGCAGGGCCTCCGTCAGATGCCGGAGCCCTGCAGGGCCCGCGCCGACCAGCTCCGCGTCCGTCCGGCGGTTGAGGGCGTCGCGGGCCACCGGCGTGTCACCGAACAATCCGGCCAGCTTGGTGAACACGCCGGACGGCCTTGCCGGGCCGCCTTCGGCGTCCGACAAACTGTAACTTATCCACAGCCGCTCCCGCGGCTTGGATAAGTTCCGATAGATACCCATCCGCTCCTCGAGGAACCGCACATCATCCACCTTGCAAAGCTCAATCCCGTTCTCCTTGAACAGGTTCTTCTCGTCGCTTCCGAACAGGCCCGAACCGGGCTTCTCATTCGGCAGCACACCCTCGTTTGCACCTACAACCACAAGTGCCTTCATCTCGCCGGTTCGGGTACGCTGCATCGTTCCCATCATCAGGCCGTCCTTCGTCGGCGGCAGAATCCCAATTTCCACCTGCGAAATTCCAACCTCAAACAAATCCCGAAACGCCGCCGCGCGGAATTTTTGCTCACCCATAATCTCGCTCATCTGGTCAAAAATTCCGATGACCTTGCCCCAGATCTGTGCCGTTTCCTCGGCAAGGTCAGGACGGCCCTGCTCCGTCTGCAGCACCATAAGGTCGGCAATTTTCTCCGGCAGCTTCACCTTCTCGTACAAAAACCCGTACAGCCCGCTGATAAACTCCCCACAGGTTTCTGCCTCGAAAATTGCCTCAAGATCCGGCATGAACGCCAGCGCTTTCTCCCGGACGGCGTTCATGCGCGCAAGAGCCTCGGCTCCGTACTCGCTCTCTCCGCGCACAAAAGGACGCTTCCACATCGTGCCTCGAATTTTATATTTTATCGCATAGTTTTCAAGGTCCGTAATCTCGTCATTCGTCAAATCGCCAAATCCCGATTTGAGCATTTTAATCACAAGATCCGTCCTGTATTTTTCAACAGCCACATCCATCAGCGCCGTTATGTACTGCACGATGCTGCTTTGCAGGATGTCTTTGCTCGTATCCGAAATGAGGTCGATGCCGTACTCCTTGAAGACGCGCTTCAGAATCGGCCCTCTCGTCTCCTGGTCGTTGCAAATGACCTTAATATCGCTGAACCGATAACCAAAGTCGCGCACCAGCTCAAGCACATAGCAGGCTGCGCTTTCGGCTTCATTATATAAGTTTGCCGCCGCCACGAGCGTGAGCGAATCTGCGTCCTGCCCGCCGCAGTCATATTTCTTCGCCGGAAGTGCATACAGTTCCTGTTCGATAAACTGAATCTTGTCTGCCCGCGCCGCCGTATAAGTCTTCGGAATCGCGCGCTTTCTCACTTCGATGCCGCGCCGCTTCGCCAAATTCTCAAAATTCCATATCACAGCTTCCGCAAGCGCAAACAAATCCGCATCACGCACCCCGCGCCTGTCATCATAAGTAAGCACGAGGTTGACGTCGGCTGCGTACTGCATCAATTCGCCGATGACCGAAAGCGCTTTCGGCGCAAAACTATCAAACCCGTAAATCCAGATGTGATTTCCCGCAACCAGCTCGGAGCGGCTGATTTTGCCGAGAAACAAGTCGATGTAGTCCTCCGAGTCCGTGTATTTTCCGCGGATTGCCTCCTCATATTCGCTGTAAAGCAAATACAAATCTTCCAGTTTTCTCTGCGTATACGACCCGTCCGGAACGCTCTTTGCAATCTCCGCAAGCTCGTCCGCGCCGCAGTTGAACTGCTTCATCTCGGAAATAAAATTATTCACAAGCTCGATGAAGGAGTTTTTCTCCTCAAGCCCTTTGAAAACCTGGAGCTTCTCGCGCTCTTTTGCTGCAATCGACGACAAAATCATATGCCTGCCGTATTTGTCAATAAAAGTCCGCTTGCTTCCGCCCAGCTCCTCGAGCAGCCGATAGCCGAGCCTCGACAGGGAAAGCACCTCGACATCCATCAGCGCCCTTGCGCCGGAATGTGCAATCAGCTCGCGCTCCGCCTCCAATGTAAATTGGTCGGGAACCACTAAAAGCGCCCGACCTCCGATATTGTCATATATGAATTTCTCTTTGTCGAGGTTCTCCCGACCATAAAAAATGTTCAGCATATCTCACCTCATCAAAAAGTTGGATGTTTTCCGCACTTATACAAAAAAGTCCAACTTTTTCTCATATGTGATGCGTTGCAACGCGCGGATTTTATCCAAAGTTGGATAAAATCGTCGTCTCTCTGAAAAAGTCCAACAAATCCACTCCAAAATCGGCATAATTGTTGGAGTATTCTGCGACATGTGGCGAAAAATCCAACTTTCGACAAATTTCGACACGCCCCAGACACGCCCCAAAGCCTCGCCAGCCTCATTTGTTGGACTTTTCCGTGCCACCTGCCAAAAACTCCAACATTCACCAGACCCGGACGCCCCAGCCGTTGCACTCGCTTCATTCACCAGACCCAGCCGCCCCAGCCGTCGCACTCGCTGCATTCACCAGACCCAGACGCTCCAACCAACACAGCTCAGCCGCCACGTCCCAAGCAGCCCAAAGCTCCGCGCCCACAGGCACGCCCCACGCAGTCCATCGCCAGTTAGCCGCCGCTACGCTTCTGCCAGCACCGCCATCAGATCCAGCGGCTTTGCGATTTCGTAATCTGCTTTTGCGTCCGTAATCAGGGCGGCACTGTCCGAAGTGATGCGCCAGTCCACCAGCACGGACTTCACGCCCGCGTTGTTGGCGCACTTGATGTCGAACGGGCTGTCGCCGACCATGATTGCCTCGTCTTTTGCAATTCCAAGTTTCTCAAGGCAGAGCAGAATCGGCTCCGGATTCGGCTTGTGGACATTCGTATCATCACAGGAAACCATATCCTCGAAATAATCGCGAAGTCCCAGCATATCGAGATAGCGCTCCGCCGATTCGCGCGTTCTGGAAGTAACGATTGCAATGCGATAGCCCGCGGCCTTAAGCGCCGCAAGCAGCTCCGGAATGCCGTCGAAAACCTTGACCAGCTCATCCGCTTTGAGCTTCTGGAAATTGCGGTAGATATTCGCCGCCTCCTCCGGGTCTACGCCGGGAAACTCGCGCTCCATCGTAATCAGAAGCGGTTCGCCGAAGCAGGAGGTGATGCGTTCCAGGCTCTCCTCATGCCCCAGATAATGTCTGTATGTATGCTGCCACGATGCGATAATCACAGCGTTTGTATTCACTAAAGTTCCGTCAAAATCAAAAAGTACAGTGTTTATCATCTCAATCCTCTCTAAAAAGGCCGGACGGCGCGCGGCTGCGGCGCACCCGGTCAAGTCCGGTGCTGCGCACGCAACGCGCCGCGTGCAGCGAGCTGCACCGGCTCGCTGCGGACATCCCGCAGGCGCGCCGTCCGCCTTTTATTTCAATCCTTTCATTGTCAGTCCGACGCGTTTCTTGTCGTAGTCGATGGAAATAATCTTTACCTTGACCGTGTCGCCGACCGAAACGACATCCATCGGGTGCTTGATATACTTATCGCTTAACTGCGATATGTGTACCAGACCGTCATTCTTTACACCGATGTCCACGAAAGCGCCAAAGTCCACAACATTTCGCACGGTTCCGGTCATTTCCATGTCAATCTTAAGATCCTCAAACTGCTTGACATCGTTTCGGAAAACCACAGGGGGCGCGTCCTCACGCGGGTCTCTTGCAGGTTTTTTCATTTCCTCGATGATGTCTGCAAGCGTCATTTCACCGATTCCGATGTCGCCCGCCATTGCGCTCATGCTCTTTGCAAGCGACTGCGCCGGGTAAGCCTTCTTAATCTTCTTTTCCATGTCTTTGTCACCGCCTGCGCGGATTGCCTCAGGCTCAACGCCGAGTTTTTCCATCATCGCCTGCGCTGCGGCATAGGACTCCGGATGAACGGAAGTCGCGTCAAGCGGATTCGTTCCGTCCGAAATACGCATGAAGCCCGCGCACTGGTTAAACGCTTTTTCACCGAGTTTCGGAACTTTCATAAGCTGCTTTCGGTCAGAGAACTTGCCGTTTTCTTCTCTGTATTTTACGATGTTCTTGGCGATTCCCATGTTCACGCCCGCGATGTACGAAAGCAGGGACGGGGAAGCCGTGTTCAAGTCAACGCCGACTCTGTTTACGCAGTCTTCGACGACGTTTGTCAGTGCGCCTTCCAAAAGCTTCTGGTTGATGTCATGCTGATACTGACCCACGCCGATGCTCTTCGGGTCAATCTTTACAAGCTCCGCAAGCGGGTCCTGCAGTCTTCTGCCCAGTGACATCGCACCTCTGGTCGTCACATCGAGATCCGGATATTCCTCCGTCGCAAGTTTCGATGCGGAGTAAACGGAAGCGCCTGCCTCATTTACAATTGTATACTGAATGTCATATTCGTTTTTCTTCAAAAAGTTCGCAACGACTTCCTCGGTTTCTCTCGAAGCGGTTCCGTTCCCGATTACGATAATATCCGTGTGGAATTTGTCGATGATTTTCTTCAGCACCGCCTCGGTTCCTGCGATGTCATTCTTCGGCTCTGTCGGGTAAATCGTCGTGTATGCTTTGAGTTTTCCCGTTTCGTCAAGCACCGCAACCTTGCAGCCTGTACGGTAGCCAGGGTCGATTGCGATGACTTTTTTGCCGCGAACCGGTGGAGTCATCAGGAGATTTTCGGTATTCTTCGCAAAAATCTTCACAGCCTCCGCCTCTGCCCTCTCCGTCAGAAGGTTTCGCATCTCGCGCTCGATGGAAGGTGCCATGAGTCTCTTGTATGCGTCCGCAATCGTGTCTGTCATCAGCCCATGGAAAATCGACTTTTCGTTCTTCAAAACGGATTTTCCGATTACCTCGTGCATGGTCTCTGCGTCCACGGAAATCTTTACTTTCAGTTTCTTTTCTTTTTCGCCCCTGTTGATTGCAAGCACTCTGTGGTTCGGGATCTTTGCGAGAGCCTCCGCATGGTCGTAGTACATCTCGTAAACCGTCTTTTCCTCAGAGTCCACAGCTTCTGTCAAAACCGTCGCCGAAGCAAAGGTCTTTTCTCTGACATCCTTGGTGATTTCCGGGTCGTCGGCAATCATTTCCGCGATAATGTCGCATGCCCCAGCAAGCGCCTCGGCAGCCGTGTTCACTTCCTTTTCCGGGTTGATAAAAGGCTCTGCCGCCTCTTCCGGCGTTCCGTCGGTTTTAAGCTGTGCGAAAACAATCATTGCCAAAGGTTCCAGGCCCTTTTCCTTTGCCTTGGAAGCGCGCGTTGCTTTCTTTTGCTTGAAAGGCTTGTAAAGGTCTTCGACTCTCTGAAGAACCTCGGCTTTTTCGATTTCTGCTTTGAGCTCGTCCGTGAGCTTGCCCTGCTCGTCAATCAGGCGGATAACCTCTTCTTTTCTTTCCTCGAGGTTTCTCAAATATTTCAGTCTTTCGTCGAGATCACGAAGAACGACATCGCTGAGGCCGCCCGTAACTTCCTTTCTGTATCTGGCGATAAACGGGATGGTATTTCCTTCGTCGATGAGTTCTACAGTATGCTCTACCTGAGCCGTCTTGATTTTAAACTCTGCTGCCAATTTTGCGATAATATCCATTTATTCACTTTCCTTCCATTTCAGCTTTTCATTTATAAAGTAATCGATGTCGCCGTCCATGACCGCGTTCACATTCGCCGTCTCCGCGCCTGTCCGGTGGTCTTTTACCATTGTATACGGCTGGAAAACATAGGAGCGGATCTGCGCGCCCCAGGTACCCATCGAATAGTCGCCTTTGAGTTCTTTGAGGTTTTCCTTGTGCTCCTGCTCTGCAAGCTCAGTCAGCCGCGCCGTCAGAATCTTCATCGCCATTTCTTTGTTCTGGTGCTGGCTTCGTTCATTCTGGCAGGTTACAACGATGTTCGTCGGCAGATGCGTAATACGAATCGCCGAATCCGTCTTGTTGACATGCTGTCCGCCCGCGCCGCTGCTTCGATAGGTGTCGATTCGCAAATCTTCCGGGTCGATCTCAACCGTAATTTCATCATCGATTTCCGGTGTAACTTCGAGCATCGCAAAAGAGGTCTGCCGTTTTCCTGCCGCATTAAACGGAGAAATTCTGACAAGCCTGTGCACACCTTTTTCGTTTTTCAGATAGCCGTAGGCATTTTCGCCTTCGACAAGCAGAGTTGCGCTTTTGATTCCGGCCTCCGTATCATCCTGCAAATCGAGCATTTTTACGGTGTAGCCCTTCTTGTCGCACCATCTTGTATACATTCTGAGCAGCATGGAAGCCCAGTCCATCGCGTCCACGCCGCCGGTTCCCGCATGAATGGAAAGGATTGCTCCGCAGTGGTCGTATTTTCCCGTCAAAAGCGTCTTAAGCCTGAGTTCTTCCAGTTCTTCCTGCACAGACTCAAAGTCCGCCTCGATGCTCTCTGCGGTTTCCGTCAGACTTTCCGCATCCGCTCCGGCTTCTTCCTCCATCTCGGTAATCTCAATCATTTCTTCGATGTCATCGAGAGCCTTTTCCAATTTTTCATAATTTTCCACGGTCTGCTCCATGGATTTCTTTTCCTTCATCACTTTTTGGGCATATTCAAGCTTATCCCAAAAACCGGGCTGTTCAATCTCCCGGTTCGTTCTTTCCAGTTCGTCTCTTACCTTTGCCAGGTCAAAGAGAGTCACCGACTTCAATCAGCGTTTCACGAAGCTTCGGAATCGCTGTTTTGATACCATCAAGCTGTATCATCGTCTCACTCCTTTTCTTAAATTCTGTATTTATTTTACCTAGGTTTCAAAATTGCGTCAACATTTTTAAGGACATAAAAAAGTGTCAGCGCTACACTTTTAAGGACATAAAATGCTGTTCTATTTCTTATTCACAAAAAAATGATTAAATACATACGCAATCGCTCGGTGAAAACACCTGCAGCCGATGTCGAATACACAAACCTGACATGCCTTCAGATAAAAAATCTTTTGCAAGGTACGCATCAGCGCAAACTTCTTCTTCATTTTGCGAATGCACGCAAAATACAGGCGATCGTCTTTCTTTGCAATCGCCTCTGCGCAAAGTTTCCCGCTGTCAAGGCCATATCGAAGCCCTGAGAGGGTCATGGGGTCGCAGGCACCGACGGCATCGCCGACGAAGTAAATATCTTCGCAGGCTTTCCCTTCGCCCACTTCCATCGGAGTGAAGGCCCCTCGAAGCGCGCTCATATCCGCCTGCAATCCGAGCTTTTTCAAAAATCCTGCGAAAACCTCGTGATAATTTACCGATTTGTCGAAAACATCTGTCAACCCGACATTCGTAAAGCCTCCGTAAGAGCTGACCCAGCCGTACCCGCGTTTCGTAATGCCGAAATGAATCTGAATTTCCTCTGCCGCAGAGTTCGGAAATACAAGCTGCATCGCAATATTCTTTTTATGCGCAGCCTGCAGACGGCTCCCGAATCCACTCGTTCCATCTGCAAAAATAAGCTTTTCATATGTAAGAATTTCGCCGTTTGAAAGTTTCAGTTCTTTCTTGTCTGCGTCATGTTCCGAAATCGTCGTATTCTCTTTTATTTGGATGCCCTTTGATTTCGCAAGCTCTGCAAAAGCGTTGTCCAGTTCCACCCGGTCAATCGTGCGGTTTGTGTATAGAAATTTATTAAGAATCGTCTGCCGTTTTTTTAGTCTGTAAAAAATGTTGAAATCCCTTATCAGACTGTAATGCGCTTCTTCAATATTTAATCCGAAGGTCTCATAGACCGCTTTCGTCTTTCCTGTAATATATCCGGCGCAGCATTTATATCGCGGAAATTCAAATCGTTCAATTACGATTAGATCTGAAATTCCTTCCTCAAGCAGTGTCAATGCCGCCGCCAGCCCCGACGGTCCCGCACCGACGATTATAACCTCATAATTTGTATCTTCCTGTTTTCTCATTTTCCTCGAAGTTCTTAAAGTGTAAGTGTATGATCGCCCTTATCACAGGCATAGGTTATAGAATATCCCTCTTTTCCGGATTTACCTTGCTCCAAGGCTGTGGTAATACGTAGAATGCCGTATGTCCCTACTTGAAGATTATATTCGCTTCCGTCACTAAAAACAATTGTCTTACTAAAAGTCATATTATCCGTATACTCATCTCTATATTTTCCCGTCAATAGATACTCCGTCTGCAACTCCGCATAATAGGCGCGTACATTTGCGATATCCGCAGCAGCCTTTGCTTTGTGAAGTGCTCCGTTAAAGGTCGGAATCAAAATCGCCGCAAGAACAGCGATAATCGCCACGACAATCAGCATTTCCATGATTGTAAATCCTTTTTTCTTTCTTGTTGTCTTCCTCATAATATCTCCCCCTCTGCTTGTCTTGTATTTATCTTGCGTCTTTTATTTTTACTTGCCTTCCGTCCGACACTCACTGCTTATAGTATACTTGATTTCCCCAAAAGAAACAACAAAAAGTGCGAAAACCCACTGAGAGTTTCCCAGTGAGTCTTCGCGTGTTTACATACAAGTTCTTTCAAAAAAGAGATAGTTTCTATTTTGCCTTTGTCCAAGTTCTTGAAGCGTACTTACACTGCTTGAGTGCCGTTTTCGCAACGAGCTTGCCATTTTCGTCGTAAACTCTTACCTGAACTTTGTAGAAGTATTTCGTTTCCTTCTTACCGCTTGTGTTCGTATAGGTTGCAGTTTTCTTCGTCACGGTGGACTTATAGGAAGCTGCTTTCTTCGTGGAGCGGTAGAAGCGATACTTTACAGTGAAGCCGAGGTCTTTGAGTTCCTTGATGGAAGCCTTAACCTTCGCATCGCTCTTCAGGACTGCCTTGATGTTCTTCTTTGCGGTCTTCGCGGAGCGCGCGGTGAGTTTCATATCTTTTACGATAGACTTCGCTTTTTCAATTTTAGCTGCGTTGTCGTCGATTGGTTCTTCCGCTGCCGTATCAACATTGTCTTTGTTAATTTCGGCTTTCACGGTTGTGCCTGTCGTTTCGTTTACGAGTTTCTGCAGCTCGTTGCGCTCGTAGATCTTTTGTCCAAGCGGTGTCTTGACAACCAGCTTCGCGTTCGTGTCTTTCAGCAGGGACTCAAGGAAGGACTTTTCGAGGTTCAGTTCAAACTTCTCTGCGCCCTTCGCGTCGCTGTTTGCAATAGCGAGTACAACCTGTGCGGATTTCTTTTCCTTCGCCTGTTTTAAGATTTCCTTCTGGTTATCCGCTTTCACCGTTACGGTCGCGGTCGTGCCGCTGACCTTAACCTCGGTCGGGGAGTTGGTGATGGCGGAGCCCGCCTTGCCTTCCGTTACGACTTCGGATTCCGGCATTTCTGCAGAGCCTGTAATCGTCGAAAGGTTGTACTTCTTTGCCAGTTCGTTGAACTTTTTAACCTCATCCGCTGTGATGTACTGTCTCTGCTTTTCCGTTAATTTTTCGTATGCGGAAAGTGCGGCTTTTGCCTCGCTGCTGCTTGAGCTGTCGGTCAAAGCACGCAGTTTGTTCTTCGCATCGTCAATTTCCGTATAGAACTGAATCTGTGTCTCCGCATTGCTCAGTTTCTTCAGTTCTTCTGTGCTGACATTCTTTTTTGCTTCTGCTGTCAGGGCATTGTAGGCCGCTCTTGCAGCTTCTACATTAGCCTTTTCCGTTCTGTAATTGTTGTAGGTAATTTCTTTGAGTGCGGAAAGCATTCCCTTAATTGCACTTGCATCCGAACCGCTGACCACTTTAATGGTATACTTGGTTCCTGCGCTGCTTGCGTTCATCGTCGGCCAGCCGCTCTCGCCCACGCCGACATAGAGTATGTCGCCGGACTTGACAGAGATCGTTTCGTTTCTCTTGTATCTTGCACTGTCCTGATTGTAACGATTCAGGAAGATCCGTGCCTGATAGTTCTTGTTTGCTGCGCTTGGAGTCACTCTCACGCTTGCCTTGTCGTCACTAATCATCAGCGTATATTCCGTCTGACTTCCGCTGAACGTCGGCGCAAGCGTTCCGCCACTGATATTCAGGCTTTCAAGCTTTGTATTATTGTTGTTCCATGTGCCGCCGAGGTCTGCGCCATAGTCCATCGTGAACATGACATGGATCTCGTCGCCGTTTTCCAGTTGCCCGTTCTTGACCGTAAAGGCCGAGAAGCCCTGATTTGTAAACCAGTCGTTCAAAGTTCCCATCCAGCCGGACCGGCTGTTGCCGTCGAACTCGCCGAGCGATTTGCCGTCCTTTTGGATTGAGGACAGATAGGTAATGCTGTAGTCCGCAAGCTTATCCTTGCTGCTGCCTGCCGTGCCGTTCCATGTATAGCCTGCCTGCTTCAGTGCCTTGAGCACACAGGTCATCATCGAGTCTTTTTCGCCGAGGTCATACTGACCGCTGGCGATGGTGCCGGTGAAAGCCCCGCCTGCATATTTCGTGTTTTCGATGGTGACAGAGACCTTGCCGACAATCGCGCCGGAGTTGTAGTTCTCGGTGCCCGGTTCGCCTCCCGGTTTATTCGTAGCGCTCTTCGTTGGTACTGCTGCCATCGCAGCCAGCGCCGCTTTCCGCGCGGCAGTGATAGCAGCAATGCTGGCGTTCGCACCGGTTGCCGCCTGCTCGATGGCTGCCTTTCCATCTTCATAAGCCTTGACCAGTTTCGACCAGTTATCTTCGGTCTGGTTACCCTCCGCGTCTTTTGTGCCATCGGTATAGTTGTTCTTGTTATATGCCTTGTATGCCGCTTCCAGCGATGCCAGCGCTGCGTCCTTTGCCGCTGCGATCTCTTCCGGCGTTTCCGCAATACCGGCAAGACTTTCGTAAGTTGCCTTATCGACCATCTTGAGGTCAAAGGTGATTGTGCTGCCGTCCGCGATATCTTTTGGAATCTGATATTTCGCAAGGAAATATCCGTCATGCCACATGATGATTATTCCATTCGTATCCCTTGACGGCAAGGTCTGGGCTTCTGCCAAATGGGTGGTCTGCCAGTTGTCGATGGTCCACACCATCCAGTACTGCTCATCGGTAGTACTCAGATACTTTCGGACAACGACATAATCTCCAGCCTTTGCGGAAAACGGTAAGTCCGACACGGTTCCGTCACCGAATCCCCACTTCGGTTCCGGCTCACTGCCATCCGGATTCGGTGAAAGATGCCATGCACGGTTCGGCCATCCATAGTTGGCTGCACCGTTATCGTTCTTCCTTGGCAAAGTGCTGTCATTGTATGCCTTTTTGACCTGCACGGTCGCTCTGACCGGAAGCTTTGCAGTATCTACTTTCGCGGTCGCCTCCAGCTTATCCACTTCCTTTGGCGTCAGGAGATTCTTTTCGTAGTCGTTCAGATCCGCATACGCATGTTGTACGCTTTCAATGAAATCTTTATCCCCGTCGTTCAGCGTAGATAGATCCTCCGGCACATAGATGAGGTCCTCCCGCAGGGACGCGATCCTTGCGTCATGGTCCAGTTTTTGCTCTGCGCAGGCCCGCAAGGCTGCATAGTCCGTTTCAAAGCTGTCCATGAGCGCTTTGAACGTTGTCGCTTCATTCTGATGCGTTTTCAGATTTTCGTACGCGATCTTAAAGTCGCCGTCGTAATAGTCTGCCGCAAAATCATATGCCTGAAAGCTCTCATAAAACGCCTTGCCTTTGGCAAGGTTTTCGTTTCGCTGCGCCGCGATCAATGCCGATTCATCCTCGTTTGCGCTGACATAGACCAGCATCGCATCGCCGCACTGCAGGCTGTAATAGGTGCCATCGGTCGTTTCGCGATAAATATTCTGGAAGTAGTACTTGTCCGGCGTCACATTGTGCGCCGCGACCCAGTACCAGCCTTCTTCTGCAAACACATACTCCATGCTGCCGTCCGCTTTTGTCACTGCAGTCGTCTTTCTTGTCGGCTGTCCTGCTTCTTCTTTTGTCGTCCCCGGTGTCTCACTGACAAAGAGTGTGATGCCCTCCGCGCTACGCTGCTCACCGCGGTCTGTTCCATAAGCATCTTTTAAGGAAAGCTGCAGCTTCGCCTTATCGCCGACTTTTAAGTCGGAAGTCATACTGTCAATGTGGATCACGGCTACGCTATCCCGATACATACTTGCATCGGCTGGCAATCGAAAGATTGCACTTGTGGTCATGCTGGTAGAGTCTTCACTCTCAAACAGCGGCTGCACGATACGATTGAGCCGCACCTTGGCGCCATCTTTCAAATATACCTGCGCAAGTTTGTCGGCAGTTTGATACACCCCACGGAATTCATCATCGACATAGACTGCAAAATACGGTGTCTCTGCACTGTCCGACGTCCCCCAGCCGACTGATGGTACAACGCCTGTCATTTTTTTGCCGGTATCCAAGGTGATTCCCGCCTTATCAAAGGCATCTTTGACCGTTGTGTGGCCGTCTGTCAGCGAAACCTCACCGCGGTATGCATCTGTACCGTTGGTTCTGACTGCCGGATAAGCCGCTGCCAGTCCGTTGGTATATTGCAGGGTGACGGTAATATCCCCTTGACTTGCGAGCCCGTTGTAGCTTTGCACGAGCAGGTCTGTCAAATAACCATTGCGGGTAAAACCTTTGAGCATCTCGTAGTCCGGCTTTGTACCGCCGACGATACGATATTCTGCGATGTCTTTCAGCGCCTGATAGGTATCCGTATAGGTTCCCCAAGAAGCAACGGTGTAGTCTCTTTCTTTCAGCTTGGCAGGGTCGTACTGCACCAGCAGTGACGCGGCCTCTGCCTCATGCGACTTCCACGTTTTATATACATTATTGTATGCCTTCAGCTTTACAAGCTGTGTCGGGTCAACTGCTTTTGCTAGTTTATCTGCCTCTGTCTCACCCAGCTGATTCTCTTTCGCTGCTTCTGCCTTGTTAAACGCAGTCGCATTACCGTTCTTGTCGAAGAGCTTTGTAAGATATGCCGCTGCAGGCTCTGTTGCCCGCGTGTACGCCGCCCAGCTTGCCTGCGTACAGGTATCCGCAGATACTTGCTGACTGGTTATCCCCTCATCGGCAAGCTGATCGGTGCTGCCCGCCCAATAGAGCGGACGCAGCGCCTCATACAGCTTGGTCGCATTGAGCTCCGAGGTTGGAATGAGGTTTGCGATAGCCTTCGATAAGGCGCTATCAGGGTCTGTTTGATCCAATGTTCTAGTTGTGGCATCAACTTTTTCCTGCGTTGCCTTTTCATCGTCATAAACATTTTGTGCGGAATCAACGATAGCACGCATATCCGCCCAAAATCCATCTTCATTATATACTTTACCATTCCACCGGTCGTTTGTATGATAATACATTGTATCTTCAACGGTTGGTGCTGAAGTAATTGCCTTAGATAACTCACCTTTATTAGCCTGTACGTCTTTATCAACAAATTCGATAAAAAGGCCATATACTCCAACATAATCTGACGTATCCGATGATAGTTCAATATAAGCCAGATTTTTAGAAATATCTACAACCGTTTCACCCTCTTGCTCATTTTGCATGATAAGATTAGTAGCTATATCAACAGCTTCCTCTTGTCCAGTATAGCTCTTGAAATCCTTTTTGCAAATTGTTACGCTCCCATTCTTAAGCCCAACAGAATTGGAATACGATGCATTAGCGATAGCCACAACGCTTGGTTCATTTGTGCTTATTGATATAGAATCTGTAAACTCAAAAACTTGAGTCTTGTAAATCGGAATTTCAACTGTAATTTCATCGTCTGTGCCTACATTTAGTTTATAACCAATTGCGGATGTCAAAGTTACATCACATCTTCCAATATCATCCAATACAGTTATTGGCATGATTTGAGTATCATCCGCCCAAGCCGTATCCACGCCCCAGCTGCCGATGCCCATGCCGGTAAATACCATGACAAAGGCGAGCATGAGGGTTAGGATTTGTTTCGTGAGATTTTTGTTTGTTTTTCTCATTCTTTTTCGTATTTCCTTTCTTTGTATTTCGCTTCGGTGCGCTTTGCGAGCTTTCGCCTCACGCTCCCTTGCGATAATCTATGTAAACACTCTTTTGTTGTGTAGTGGTCTTATCCCCTGCCCCTGCGGGCGATGTCAGCCTTCGGCACCGCCCGGTAAGGATGAAAAGAATTTTTTGTATCAAAAAAACGATGATTGTCATAACCATCGCCTTTGTGTCTTGTATCTCTTGGCTCCGAAGCGGAATCGAAAAGTATGCGGATAAGAAACTATCGCCATGCTGCCAATTCTTCGTTTCGGGGTTTGTAGGTCTTCTGACTTATCTATTCATGTGCAGAGGACTTTCCCTCACACAAACGCATTGCTTCAGCCTTCTCTCGGAGCCATGACAGCCCTTCCAATGACCGATTTTCACCGCACGCAGATTTCTCTGCATGGAAGACAATACTTTAGAAATACAGCTACTTTCGGAATTCTGCTCTCAGGCTTTGCAAGCCATGATTCATAGGCTGCAGACGAAGAAAAGAGATTCCTTCCGTGTCCGGGATTCTCACCCGATTCCCTTGTTCAGCGAACAAGAATGCGTGTTCGAGAGGTTTTCGGTGGCTTGACGATAAGTCCTGCCTGCCTCGCCTGCTTGGGTCGCGCATTTGCCACAAAAGCCATGCTATTTAGTTGTCTGCAAGACCTATCTTTAACAGGTGCCTTGCGTTCATTCTATATTTCAGCATACAAAAAGACCTCTCCTGCCCTGCTATCTCGCAGACAAAAGAAGTCCTGATTTCTCTGTAATATTCGGTTTGATTGCACGCAAAAAATACCAAGCTATACGGTTGGTCGGTTGGTTGGTTGGTTGGTTGGTTGGTTGGTTGGTTGGTTGGTTGGTTGGTTGGTTGGTTGGTTGCAATTTTCGTGCCAATTATTTATATTTTTGTAACCATTTCCCATGTCTGCGCACTTTTCCTTTCCAAAATTTACATCCTTATCTTACCGCAATCCGGGGTAATTGTAAAGTAGAATTTTTTTAGGGAGTTTGGGACGATTTTTAGGTGGAGAGCCTTTCGGCTTTCGTGTGTCCAATTTTGTCGGAATCCGTCGGAATTTTCTCTATAGTAAATTCCAGTATATGTATTGCATATATTTCCATATTATGCTATTATTATCTTACAGATTCTGTATGTACACGTCATGGCGAATAGTAACGCCTAATAACAGGAGGAAACTACATGAAGCAAACAGCTACGAAAACGAAGGATAGCAAACAGAACACCAAAAAGGCAGCCACAAAAGCGAAACATTCAGACGAACTTCGCATGGGCGAAGCCCCGCGTCGCAACCACAAAGATTCAACCTTTTGCCTGCTCTTTTCTGAGCCGGAGAGAGCGATTGAACTCTATAACGCTATCACAGGCGAAAATCTGCCGCCCGATACCGAGCTGACCTACACCACCCTCGAAAATGCCCTCTATGTCGATCGAAACAACGACCTCGGCTTTGTCATTAAAAAACGGCATCTAGTGATGTCCGAATGCCAAAGCAGCATCAACTGGAACATCCCGATGCGAAGTCTGGGCTATGTCAGCCGCTCACTCGAAAACCTTGCGGGAAAGGAAGGACTGTACGGCAGTAAGTTGGTAAAATTCCCTGCCCCGGAGTTCTATTTATTCTATGTCGGAACCGAAAAGTGGAGCACGAAAACTTTGAAACTTTCCGATAGCTTTTTAGCACCACCGAAAGAAAATTCTATCGAACTGGTTGTAAATTTTATTAACTTAAACTATAATGAAGATAACGAAATCTTGCAGAAAAGTCCGTCGCTTTTGGGTTACAGCAAGCTGCTTTACTACATAAAGAAAGAAACCAAAGAAAACGGCGGCGACCTCAAGAAAGCCATTGATGCATCGGTGAAACAGTGCATGAATGAGGGTTTGATTGAGGACTTTCTGCGAAAACACAGCCGGGAGGTGACAGGAATGCTTTTCAATGAAATTACAGTAGAAGAATTTGCGGAGATTCGTGCGCGCGAAGCCTACGAGGATGGTGAAAAAGCAGGCTACGATGCCGGTGAAGCTGCCGGGCGTCTCAAAGGTGCCGCGCACGAAAAACGCGAAATTGCCAAAAGCATGAAGGAAGAAGGCATCGCGAAAGAGGTCATTGAAAAGATAACCGGGCTTTCCACCGAAGAAGTTGAAGAATTATAAACACTATATATTAACAAACTTCGCACTTGCAGTTTATTGCAAGTGCGATTTTATCATTCACCTCTTTATAGAGCGTTCGATGACATATTTCAGAATTGGCGAATATCATCGTCCCGTAATTCTATGTCTATTCTCTTGATATCCGCTGCAAAACGATTCGCAGGCAGCACAGCATTACGATTGTCCATATCACCGCTTCAGCCACACCGGCTGCCCCCGTCCCGAGGTCAAACACATTGGTAATCGCTTTGGTTACCGATGCCACGGCAAAGCTCACTCCTGCAATCGCAAGAACCGCTAAAAATTTCCTGCCGCCGTATTTATTTCTTGCGGTTTGATAGATTGCAATCGCCGCGAAAATCATGGCCGCAAGCGCAAAGGATGCGGCTGCTGTTTCCAAGGTCACGCCTCCCAGCGCATCCATGAATGCATTGTACTCATTCGATGTCTGCGTTTGAAATTCGTGGCTTGAAAATTCTGTCAATCTGCGATGCAGCACATACCATTGCATGGCAAGCAGAATATATTGCAGTATCGTGAGGGTCCCCCCTGCCGCGGTGATTTTTGAAATTGCAGCACTCTTCTCAGAAATCGGAAGTGTTCGGTATAAAATCGCCCCGTCTGTGAACATGGCAGTATAAAGAAGCCTTTTAAATATCCGGAAGAAGCAGTAGAAAATAATCGCGGCTGCGGGTATGGCGAAAGAATAATCCGCCATATAAATCCTGCTGGGAATCAGCAGTGGATTTGCCCCGAAAAGCGTGAAGAGAAACAGCGTCATGTAAGCCGCCAAAACTTCGCCCCCAACACTCTGCAAATCCATCTTCAAACATTTTCCAAAACCCTTCATTTTCATTCCCCCTTTCGCTTCATGCGCTGTACATATCTCTAAGCTCCGATATGCAGAGTCTATATACAAAGACGCATTCTGCCGCACAAACGGTCAGAACCAGCACGCTTCCCGCAATCGGATTTATGATTTTAAACGGCAGTATGAATACAAGAAGCAGCATGTGCACGATTGTTTCAAGCGAAAGGCACAGACCTCCCGCCAAGCGGCTTGTTTTATGGGTCAGAGGGTCGCGCCACCTTCCCGAAAAGGCACTGTTGAAGAGCCCCCATCCGCTGAAGGTAAGCATAAGCACCGTAATAATCAGCACCCAGATTAGGAAGAGAATTACCGTTTCAAGGCCGCCGTCAGTCTTTCCTATCAGCTCCGTCATCACAGCCACAATCTTTTCGCGCCCCTCTTCAAACACGGCAGTCACCGGTATCAGTGCGAGGCAAAGCAGCGGAAGAGGTGCCATGCACTTGAATCCGCTTTTTATGTGTACCTTCACAATATCTTCCGTGCGAACCGGCAGGCTGTAGTAAAACGGAGCATTTTCGTCGAGCAGAATCGCCGTATTCCATGACTGCACCACCGTTCCAAAAGTAGAAAACAACGCAGCCAGAAAAAGAATTATCAGACTGCTGCTTACACCTGCGTTTCTGATAAAAACGCAAATCACCAAAACAGTGCAGATAACCGACTTCCAGTCCATCATTTTCCCTTTGCCGCCTACGAGTTTTTCATATGCCTTCGCCTTATTTCCGTCCTTTGACTCAAACTCCCATGTTCTGCGAGTCTTCACCTTCGTCGCAGTCAGCTCCGGCATGTGTTTCATTAAGAAGTAAGCTGCGGTTCCCACAATAAGAATCTTTACAAGCAGTACAAGCAGCGGCGGCACCCGGTCTCCCGCTAAAAATGCCAAGCGCGGAAGCAGGACTCCTCCCAGGAAAAACAGCCATGGAATGTCGGAGCGAATAGCACTGCGCTCCGGCAGGCTGCCGTCGTTCTTTCGGCACGCACTTATAAGCACACGCTCGTATCCTGTTGTAATGCAGAGCGCGAGCAGTATCACAAAAATAAGCTCCAAAGGAAGCATCGCATAAACTGCCCCGTCCGAGATGCCCGCATTGCTTCCGCAATAGAGCCAGCGAAGAAAGCTTGGGATGGCATCGGCGGCATGATAGCGTGTCAAGCTGAAGTACCCTCCGAAAAAACCGAGCGGCAGGCTCAAAACACATATCAGAACCACGCCTGCTGCCACAAGGTATCCGCCCCCTCGAAGCGTCTTTTCGTCAACGGGCAGCATGTTCACGAGAATAGCGGAGTTTCCGTATCGGTTTTCCCCAAAGATCTTATACATCGTCCTTTCCAAAAAGTAAAATCCGATGATCATGCAGATAAATCCAAGTAAGCAAAGCGGGAGCATCCTGCTGATACAAAAGAGCGATACCGCCGCCAGAAGCATCATCACAACTGTTGCCGGCACTTCCTCCCTTGCAAGCCACATATTCAGTTTAATGATTTTCCAAGTTCCCTGTCTCATCATCTCTAAAAATCTCCTTTAAAGCCCCTTCCAGCGACATGCCGTACTCGCTCCGCAAACGGTCGGAATCCGTAAACTTTTCTACCTTTCCCCTCTTCAAAACAATGACCGAGTCGAAAAGCCTTTCGATGTCTCGCACCAGATGCGTCACGATGAGCATCGTCCCCTTCGGATTAAAATTCTCAATGATTAAATCCAAAATATGATCCCTCGCCTCGACGTCTACGCCGCCAATCGGCTCATCGAGAAGGTAAAGCCTTGCGTTTCGCGACATTACGAGGCAGATCTGCAGCTTGTCAATCATGCCCTTGGACATTTCCTTCGGCATCTGCTGCATTTTTATATCGAAAGTCTCCAAAAGCCTTTTGCATTTTTCTTCGTCGAAATCGTCAAAAAAGGTCCTGTAAATCTTCACGATGTCGCTGACCGCCATGTCCGCCGGAATTCCGCTCCGGTCAGGCAGATAGGCCACATGCGCCTTCGTTTCCGCGCCCGGCTTCACTCCGTCAATGAGCACTTCCCCGCGGTACTCCGCATACATGCCCGCCAGAATTTTGAGCAGCGTCGTCTTGCCGCTGCCGTTCGGTCCGAGCAGACCGATGATATGTCCTTCCGGGATTTCCAGACTGACATCATCCAGCGCGCGCACGAAGTCAAACTCTTTCGTCAGATTTTTTATCTCGACTATCGGTTTGCTAACCAGTTTCAATTCACTTGCCATAATCATCCAATCCTTTCATACGCCATTTGTTTCTCCGGTGCGGACTCACACCTCTTCAGAAAAAAATCCATCATTTCCTGCTCGCTGTAGCCGAGCACTGCCATCTCTCTTCGGAATTTGTCCGCCGCCTCCGAGGCCATTCTCTTCTTGAGCTCCCCTATCAGCACGGCGTCCTTCGTAACGAACCTCCCACTTGTTCGCTCCGAAACCAAAAGCCCTTCTCTTTCCAGTTCATTCAGCGCTCGCTGCATCGTGTTGGGATTCACTTCAAATTCCCCTGCAAGCTCCCTCACAGATGCCACGCGCTCGCCCGGCGCCAGTTCCCCTGAGGCAATCGCCTCTCTGACGTTGTTCATAATCTGCATGTAAATCGGCATATTCTCCTGCAAATTTTTGTCCATGAGCCTACCTCCCTCTTCGCTCATAAATTTCCAATCTTCGGTTCATACTATATTACATATGGCATATTGACCGAAAGCAAAATTGTATTATCTATTTAATACAATAGTACATTCATACAATTTTGTCAATACACAAAACGAAAAAAAGCAAAACTTTTCGTGCTTTGCTTTCTTTTAGGAGGAAAAATCATGAATGAATCAAATCTCTCAACTTCGCAGGGCAGCGATCAGTCCCTGTCTTTCACCAAACTGACCGCCATGATTATCGGCTCGACCATCGGCGGCGGAATTTTCACGACCGCAGGCGACATGGCGGCACTCGGTGCCCACACGGGCAGCGTGCTCGTGGGCTGGGCAATCTGCGGCGTGGGCATGTTCTGTCTGATGATGTGCTTCTTCGGGCTGAACAAAGTCCGCCCCGACCTTACCAACGGCATTTACAGCTACGCAAAGGAAGGCTTCGGCGAGTTCGTCGGCTTTAACTCGGCGTGGGGCTACTGGCTGAGCGCCCTGCTCTGCAATGTTTCCTACACAACGCTGCTCTTCGGCGCACTCGGGCATTTCTTTCCGATTTTCGGCGACGGCAACAACCTGCTTGCCATCATCTGCGCCTCCGTCATCATCTGGCTTTTGAACTGGCTGATACTCCGCGGCGTACAGGAGGCCGCCGCTCTGAATGTAATTACGACCATCGCCAAGCTGATTCCGCTTCTGGTCTTTGTGATTGCGATTATCTTCATCGGAGCTTTTGACCCGAAAGTTTTTATGAATAATTTCTGGGGTACGGAAACCACAGGTGCTCCCGCTGTTGCCGACCAAATCAAAGCGACTACCTCGGCCACGGTCTGGTCTTTCATCGGCGTTGAAGGGGCTGTGGTTCTCTCCGCGCGCGCCAAGCGTTCCTCCGATGTCGGCAAAGCCTCGCTGACGGGTTTTCTGGGTATCTTCATCATCTATGTGCTTGTTGCGATTCTGAGCATGGGCGTTCTCACGACGGAAGAACTCGCCGCCCTGAAGAATCCGCAGATGGCGGGAATTTTGGAAGCGGTCGTTGGCCCATGGGGCGCCGCTCTCGTAAACATCGGTGTCATCCTGTCGCTTGCGGGTGCACTTCTCGGCTGGACAATTCTTGCCGCCGACTGCCCGTATTCCGCAGCCAAGCAGGGCGTATTCATGCATGCCTTCACGCGCGCAAACGAAAACGGCTCGCCGTCGTTTTCTCTCTACCTTACGAACGGCCTCGTGCAGCTTTTCCTGATTGTCATCTACTTCAGCGCATCCACCTATCAGGTTTTCTACACGTTCAGCACGACGATGATTATGATTCCGTATTTTCTCAGCGCCTTGTACTATATGAAGGTTGCGGCCCGCGGCGAAGGTTTTTCAAACAGCGGCGGCAATGGCGGCTCCCTCGGGGCTGCGCGCTTCTTTGCATTCGTGGGAACGCTTTACGGCATCTGGATGCTGTATTCGTCGGGACTTGAGCTGACCTTCATCGCCTGCATCCTCTATGCCCCGGGGATTATCGTCTTTGCGCTGGGTAAAAAAGAAAAAGGACGCCCGGTCTTCGAACGTCCTTATGAAACAGTTATTGCAATCGCTTTAGTTGTGCTTGCTGTAATCGCGCTTTTTATGATTATCACAGGAAGGATTCATCCGTTCTGAGCGCATTTCGAAGCTCGAACAATGTTTTGATCAGACAGATGCCGAACAAAATATACACGATGCCGATTCCAATGGAGACATAGCCCCAGATTTCGGAAAGCCATGGGTGCAGAATCCCGATCAGCATGACGATTGTAAGCATAATCGTCTGCCAGATACGATACGTGAGGAGCTTCGTGTCGCAATCCCTGTCAGGCTCCTGATATTTAGCGGCAATCGACGCCAAATTCGTCAGAAACTGGAACTGAAAATACAGGTTTATAAGACCTGTGAGCAAGTCGAGCAAAAACCATGTTTCGATGGCTTCGCTCCCCATCCAGCTCAGCACCCAGTCCGCCGCATTCCAAACCAACAAAATACCGACCAGCGGCTTAAGCAGACTCAGCTCCCGCTCTTCGTCCTGCAAAAGTCCTATGGCTGACAGAAACAGGCCATATCCCACGAAAGCAGGAAGCAGGCTGACTGCATTGATGTTGATGTTGAAATATATGAAAATATACCCCCATGCGATGCGGAAAATTCCGCTTCGCATTTTTTCGATATTCGTTATCATTCTTCTGCCTCCTTTTGCGGATTCATCGTCAGATGCTCTGCAAACTCTCCGTTGACATAGAAATCTGCCGCATAGCAGCGCGGCATCTCAGGCTCCGACCCCGGGTCTATGTCACCGCCGCCTCCGCCGACATTTAATGTTCCGACGAGGCCGTTTTGCAGGATTTGGGTCTCCCATATCTCGCCGTTCGTGCTGCTTCCGCCCTCACTAGCGTTTCCGTTCAGCTTTTGAAGCGTTATTTTCTCCGCAGTCTCCGAGCCATAGAGAGGCATTGCAGAAAGCCCGATGCTTTTCAGTTTTTTGCCGTTTTCTTCCGCTCCAAGATAGGTGTAGCTGATGTCTCGTCCCGCGAACACTCTGCTGAACGGCGCATTGGGCTGTGGCTCATCGTTATAGCCGAACTCGGTTTGTGCGGCATAATTTTCCACAGTGGAAACCGTCTGATGTTTGATTTCGACGCGAATGTCCTGCGACTCCGCTGTATAGCTGATTCCCGGAAGTTCCATGCATCCCCAGACAAGTGAGCCCTCCGACACTTCTGCAAGGGTGATTTCATCCAATGTCTGCACGACCCAGCGCTCATTTTCTTTTTTAATGCGCAAATTTTGAACCGCAGCGAACATTTTTCCGTTTTTCGGCCCCAATCCGTTTTTACGCATACCGTCAAATTTCAGAACCAGCAAACCTTCGTATGCATCCTGTCCACATGGCACAAGGTTATAGATATAATAGCCTGCGCTTCTGTCAAACCATGCATACAAACCGAATCCATCTTCCGGCTGCCAGCTATATTCTCCGTCTTCACTAACCGCCTGCCAGATTTTTTTCTGCATGGCTGCAGGTGCGCACATATAGCGGTAGGTACTGCTGTCCTCCAACACGGATTTTGCGTAGGCATCCAATGCCCCCGCGTAAGTCATGCATGGCGTGCTCTTAGCAGCCGCAAGCGCTGCCCGTGGGAAACGGCTCTCGGCATAAACTTTCTCCGGCTGCGCGCCGACAACTGCGGAAAAAGCAAGCACTACGATAATGCACGCAGAAACCAGCCGCATCCCCTGCGGATACCTGCGAAACCTTGCAATCGCTTCAATACGCCTGCGAATGTTTTTTCCACCGTTGTTGATGCAGGTGCTTCCCGGTGTTTTCGCAAATTTTTCGTTTGCCATCGAAAGCAAAATCCGCCCGTAATCCCGTCTTTCCTCGCCCTCAAGGCTTTCCAAAACCGCTTGGTCGCAGCGCGCTTCCATATCGTTTAGCGCGCGGTTCGCACAGGAAACGAGCAGCGGATTGCACCAGTGAATGCAGCGCAGCAGACAGATGACCACGCTCCAAAAGGTATCCTTATTCTTCAAATGCAAAAGTTCATGAAGTATTACTTTTTCGTCCTGCTCTTTTCCCATCGGTACCGCCAAGACTGGGCGGAAAACCCCACACACAAATGCGCTCGGCAGACCCTCAGCCTCCACAACAGGACAAAGCTTCAGATTATATTTTTCTGCAATCTGCTCGATTCTCACAAGCCTCTCTCCCTGCAAAACCGTCCCTTTCCTGAGAATGCCACGCAGCCTGCAATAGGAAGCAAGGTACCTTATCGCAAAGAAAACGGCCCCCGCAGCATAAAGTGCAAAAATCCATTCAGCAGCATTTGTCGGTATCGACTTAATCAGAGGAATCGGCGCGTACACATGGGTGAAGCTGAAATCACCGCATAAGGATTTGAGCATTTCAATCGGAATCTGCCAGCGAAAGAACACATACCGCCCGTGATACCCCGCCGGCACCAGAAGCGCTATGTCCAGCACGCTCCACACCAGGAACTGCCACCTCGGCGTCAGCTTATCCTGAAACAATGCTTTGATGAGCAGAAGCAGCGCCGCCACACCCGATGCAGTCAGAGTTTGAAGCAAAAAAGCCCACAAATCAAACATGACTACACCTCCATCTCATCCAGTAATTTCCGCAGGCGCTCCCGTTCTTCTGCCGTAATCGTTTCTTCCTTCAGGAAAGCGGCAATCAAGTCCCCCGCCGAGCCGCTGTACACCCGCTCCACAAAGCTTCTGCGCTCTTCTTTGCGGCAGCTTTCTTCATCCGGCACTGCACGGTACAGGTGCGGCGAAGCCTCTTTGTCAATCGCCACCAAACCCTTCACTTCCATGCGCGTCAGGTAAGTCAGCACCGTATTGCGGCTCCATCCGGTCTCCGGCTGCAAAAGCTGCACGATTGTTCCGAGCTCTGCGCCGCCTGCTTTCCAAAGAGCCTGCAGTACCGTCCATTCTCGTTTCGATAACTTCATATCTCATCCTCCTACAGTTGTAGTATCTTTTCTATATACTACAACTGTAGTATTATTTTGTCAATAACTTTTTATCAGTTGGAAAAGTGTCAAAATAGACCCCAAATATGGTTGGAAAAGTGTTAAAAATGATAAGCCATTGGGGCTTGTCGAATTTTGTCGGAAATTTTCTCGGATGTAATTACCATTATATTCCTTGTATTTTATTCCATGTCGTGTTATTATTATCTTACAGATTCTGTAATATCAGGAGGAAGCTACATGAAGCAAACAGCTAAAAGGACAAAAAATAGCAAACAGAAAGCAAGAAAAGCGGCTGCAACAGCAAACGCAGAACCGACAGACGGCCTTCGCATGGGCGAGGCACCGCGCCGCAACCACAAAGATTCAACCTTTTGCCTGCTTTTTTCTGAGCCGGAGAGAGCGATTGAACTCTATAACGCCATCACAGGTGAAAATCTACCACCCGATACCGAGCTGACCTACACGACCCTCGAAAATGCCCTCTATGTCGATCGAAATAATGACCTCGGCTTCGTCATTCAAAAACGTCATTTGGTGATGTCTGAGTGCCAGAGCAGTATCAATTGGAACATCCCAATGCGAAGTCTGGGCTATGTCAGCCGCTCTCTCGAAAACTTTGCAGGAAAGGAAGGGCTGTACGGCAGTAAGTTAGTACAATTCCCTGCCCCCGAATTCTACCTCTTCTATGTCGGAACTGAAAAATGGAGCACGAAAACGCTGAAGCTTTCCGATAGTTTTTTGGCACCACCGAAAGAAAATTCTATTGAACTGGTTGTAAATTTTATTAACTTAAACTATAATAAAAACAATGAAATCTTGCAGAAAAGTCCGTCGCTGATGGGTTACAGCAAGCTGCTTCACTACATAAAGGAAGAACTCAAAGAAAACAGCGGCAACCTCAAGAAAGCAATCGATGCATCGGTGAAACAGTGCATGGACGAAGGCTTGATTGAAGACTTTCTGCGAAAACACAGCCGGGAGGTGACGGGAATGCTTTTCAATGAAATTACGGTAGAGGAATTTGCGGAGATTCGCGCACGGGAAGCCTACGAAGACGGTGAAAAAGCAGGCTACGCCGAAGGCGAGGCTGCCGGCGCCGCACAGAAACAGCACGAAATTGCGAAAAACCTGAAAGACCTCGGTGTGGGTATGGCTGAGATTATCAAAGCAACCGGACTTTCCGCCGAGGAAGTAGAAGAATTATAAACACTATATATTACCAAAAATCACACTTGCTGTTTATTGCACGTGCGATTTTCTTTTCATCCCAAGTTCCAGTGCCTTGGTCGGACAGTTCTGCACACACGCAAGGCATAGGATACACTCCGTACGATTCTGTCGTTCCTTAAATGGAACGTCCGGCTCCACATTCATCGGGCATACCCTGCGGCACTTTCCGCACGAAACACATTTTTCCGCGTCCGCCTCGATACGCATCAGCGAAAGACTGCTTGCCGGCTTCAAAAAAACGGTAATCGGACAGAGGTATTTGCAAAACGCTCTGTTATCCTTAAATGCAAAGGCGAGCGCAATTCCCGCCGCATAATAGACCGCATTTCCAATCAAAAAAGCATACCACATAATCCGCTCTTTATTCTCCGCGCCAAACAAGAACAGTGATGCTGCAAAGACAAGCGATAACGCGAAGAGCAAATAACGAAAGAGTCCGAGTCTTTGCTTTCGCTCTCCTTCCGTCTGCTTAAACGGCAGCAGGTCAAGCACCATTGCCGTCCAGCAAGCGTATCCGCACCAGCCGCGTCCGAACACAAGCGGCCCGAAAATCTTGGCAACCGCATAATGAATCGTCGCTGCTTCGAACACACCGAGGAAAAGATAGTACCAGAATCCTTCAATCTGCATATTTTCACCGCAGATAATCCCCAAATACACGAGCATGTAACTTCCCACAAGGAACTGCACGACATGACGCGCATAGGTCTTTTTTCCTGCAATGAGCGCAAGACCAAGAGCAATCGACGCGCCTATGTAGCTGAAGTTAAACAGATAAAAGATATTATCTTTTGTCAGCCAGAGGCTGACCGCAATCGCCTCAAAAATTGCGAGCATCAAAAGTGATGGCATGTATTTCTTCATAAATGCAAATCCTTCCTTCCATCAAAAATACAGGAATGCCGACGGCAGCGGAATTTCCTTTTCCATCTTGCTTTCATCCGCCCAGAGGAAGTCGCCGTCTGCTCCTTTTCCCTGCCTGCCGCATGGGATATAGTATCCGGTCATGTGCCACTCCACGTGGGAAAAAATGTGCTTGTACTCACTGCTTCGGCTCAGTCCCGCCGGGCTGCACCCCCACTCTGCGGCCAGTGCCAGTGCCTCATCCGGCGCAAGCTTCTCTGCCACATTCGGGTACTGGTAAAGCCCGTGCAGAACGCCTTTCTCCTTTCGCTTCTGCACCGCTCTGCAGCCCTCACATTCCAAAAGGAAAACGGTCATTTCCATGATTTTTCTTTCTTTTTTCTTTGCTTTGACTGGATAACTACGCATCGTACCGTGCTCGCAGGCACCGCAGTAAGCCCTCACCGGGCAGACATCGCATTTCGGTACTCCGTTCGGCACACAGACAATTGCGCCGATTTCCATCAGGCCCTGCGTGAAGTCGCCGCAGTTTTGGTCAGGGTAAATCCCGCGCAGCATTTCTGCGTATTTTTTCTTGGTGCTTTGCTTCGCAATGTCAGCCTCATCTTCCGTCAGGCGGCTCAAAACGCGCAGCACATTTCCATCCACCGCGGGAGTCGGTTCATCGAAGCAGTTTGAGGCAATCGCGCCTGCCGTATATTCCCCGATTCCGGGTAAGGCCAAAATATCCGCATAGTTTCCTGGGAACTCGCCGTCATGTACCTCCAGGATTTGTTTCGCCGCTTTTTGCATATTCCGCACACGGTTATAGTAGCCAAGACCCTGCCAAAGCTTCAAAAGGCTTTCTTCATCTGTCTCTGCCAAATCCTGTACCGTCGGCAGCTCTTCCATCCATCTGCGGTAATATTCCCTCACAGCTTCCACGCGCGTCTGCTGGAGCATAATCTCCGAAACCCAGATATGATACGGCTGTCTGTCCTCTCTCCACGGAAGCTGCCGCTTGTTTTCGCGAAACCAGCTTGTAACTGCTTCCGTAAATGTCTTGTCGATTTTCTTTATTTCCATGGCCTGTTCTTTCCATGCCAGCCTCGCTCTTCCCAATAGGAATAATCCGGCTCAACGGGCGGCATATGCTTATGTCCGAAGCGAATCAGACTGAACCACCTTCTGCCGAAGAAGCTCGGCGATTTTGGATTCTGATTTGCCTTTATCTTTTTTGCGAGGGCATCGGTTTTTCGGTGAATCTTTTTCATCACACTGTCCGGAATTCCGTCCGGTGCAGAAGCGCGAACCCCCAGTCCCAGTTTGTACACTTTTGGAATCCCCCAGAAGTTCAAGCTGTCCGCCATGTCTTTGCAAGTACTTTTCATTCCGCCTCCGGCAGCGGTGCAAATGCTGACTGCCTGCTTCTTAAACATAATTTCCTTCGGCCTGTGAACGATCCACTGCGTGCCAAAATGGTCGAGGAACGCCATCATCTGCCCGGTTGCGTGATAGACATAGACCGGACTTGTCAGCAAAATAACATCCGCTTCATCCATCGCCGTCGCCAGCGGTTCTAACTGTGCATAATGCGGGCAATGCGTCAGATCGCTCCGAAAACAGGTCCAGCACCCGATGCACGGTTTATCAAAATTCCTCGGCAGGAAAAATTCCGTAATTTTCTCCTGCGTTGTAATCTTCTCCGCAAGCTCTCTTGCAATCATGCGAGTGCTTCCCTTATGATTCTGACCATTTACAATGACTACTTTCATCTCAAATCCACTCCTATCATTTGTTTTTCTGTATTTTTTCACCTTTTCCGCAAACCTGCAGAATTTTATCGGCTGCGGCGGATGCACCTCCGCATCTATGAAAACCTTCTGAAATCTTCTCTGCATTTTTCTTGTATGACGGCTCAGCCATCAGCTTTTCGGCGGCATGCCTTATCGTCTGCGCCTCAGTGTTTTCGAGCAAAATTCCTGCGCCGAGCTCGGCCGTTCTTCTCGCCACGCCAAGCTGCTCTGAAGTCTGCGGAAGCATGGCAATCGGCACGCCGAAGTACAAGCTTTCACTTACGCTGTTCATTCCGCAGTGCGAAAAGAATATGTCGGCTTTGCGGAGAACCGCAATCTGGTCGACCCTACGGCAGGCGGAGATGTTCGCCGGAAGCTGTCCGAAGTCCGAAAGCCTCACCACATCGCCTGCAGAGAGAATCATCTGATACGGTGTGTCTGCAAATGCCTCGATAAATCTCCCGTACAGCGGCATCATGTCGTTGTTGACCGTCCCCATTGAAATATATATGAGCTTTTCTTTTGTTTTTTCAATTTCCTGCGTGCATGGTCTGATTGACGGACCCACAAAGCTGTATTTAGCCGAAAAGGTTTCCGCGCAAGGCTGAAATTCCGGCGATGTATACACAATTGTTTCCGTGTTTTCGTCATTAGCTATAATATCGAGAAAGCTTTTGATTGGGTATCCTTTTTCCTGCAGACGCTTCACATCACGCCTCATCTTCGGAAGCGCGCGAAGGAGCTCAAAAAATCCCGTGCCGCCATGTTTCATAATTTTCGCAGATTCTTTGTTAAAGGCAAATGTCGTCGTGGATGAAACGAACGGAATTCCGTATTTAAGTGCTGCAGCCTTGCCCCATACTGCCATGGAATCCGCGACAATGCAGTCCGGCTTCAGCAGTTCCATGTCTGCTTTGATTTTTTCATCAAGCGCTAAGGTCGTATCCACCAGAATTTTAATCGAAAATGCCATATCTTTTCCGATTCTTGCCCCATCTGCGGGGCTGAGCTTCTGCTCCATGTCATATTTGTCGCAGGAGACAAACTTTGCACCTGCCTCTTCAATTCTCTCGCGGAGCATATTATAGGAATAGTAATAGACCTCGTGCCCTCTGGATACCAGCTCTCTGACCACGCCAAGCGTCGGGTTCGTGTGTCCCTGCGCTGGAATGCAGAAAAATACAATTTTACTCATTTTCTTTTCCTTCTTTCTTTTCGTTCATTTCGGAAAAAATACGGGAAATCAATTCGCCCTGCATCCCCTTCGGAAGAATTGCAATTCCCTTTTCCGGATCGCCGAGTACGATGATTTCGTCTCCCGGCGCGAGTTCAAACAGCTCCCTGGCTTCTTTCGGAATCACAAACTGTCCCTTTTCTCCGATTTTTACCATCCATGCGTATTTATTGTCATGTGTTTTCATAATAAATTTGTTTCCTCTGTCCTTTAATATTCGTTTAATATCCGTTTGAGTATGATTTGTATGAATAATCATACCGCATTTTGTTTTAAAAGTCAAGCTCCCTTGCACGCCTTCTCTTGTATTTTTGCGTCGAAAACGATATAATAACCTATTGACGAAGTATAAGAAGGATAAGGAGGGAAATGCTGTCATGCTGAAGGGTTTTGCCAAGCTTTTGTTTGCTGTCGTGCTGATTTTGGTCAGTGCCAGTCTTATCATTCAAATGAAGTACAGCATTTCTTTTAACGAATATCTGGCTTACTCGCAGCCGCTCACCCGTGAAGAGCAGCAGTTTCTCAAGGAAAAGAAATCACTGACTTACGGCATTGTTGCTGAAAACGCGCCTTTTACTTCTAAGAACGAACAAACAGGTGACGACGAAGGACTTACCATCGACTACATTGATATTATATCGCAAGAGCTCAATATACCGATTTATGAAAAAGTGGTCGAGGCAGGCGATGAGCCGCAGGCTCTGCACGAAGAGGAGATCGATATTACGGACCTTTTTTCCGCTCCAAAAGGCAGCAGCAGTTATGTCTCGACGCAGCCGATTTACAAGCTCGATAATGTACTCGTGACATTGTATGAAAATAAGAAAATCAATTATATCAGGGACTTAAACAGGAAAAAAATTGCCGTGCTGAAAGACGAGTTCCTGCAAAAAGCACTGACCGATGCAATGCCGAAGGGACAGATGACGGATTTCGTCTATGTGTCAAGCATAAAAACCGGCCTTTCCATGCTCGCGGAAGGCAAAGTCGATGCAGTTGCGGGAACGGAGCTGACAATCAATTATTACGCACAGCAGCTCGACATGGAAAATTCCCTGCGTCACATCGGCGATAAGATTTGCAGCGAAGATGTTGCCCTTGCGGTAAGCGTATACAATACGAAGCTTTACAATATTCTGAACAAAACTTTGCTCCAGCTCAAAAAAGACGGTGCCTTTGACAGTTCGCAAAAACTGTGGCTCGGCTCTTCTGCCAGCATGGTTACAAACTCCGCCAGCGTAAGGTGGGCTGAGTGGATCATCATCGTCTGCGTAGCGATTGTTGAGCTTCTGATGTTTTGGGAATCGGTTCTCAACCGCAGAATCGAGAAAAAAACGTTGGAACTCCGCATTGAAAAGAAGAATCTGCAGACGATCATCGACAATATAGACGCTTTAATCGCGGTAATCAGCGGCGATGACATTATCACGCAGTGCAATGCCTTCGGGAAACGGCTCCTTGGCGACGAACGCGCTTCTTTCTTAGGCTGCGGCATCGGCTCTGTTGAGATTTTGGGCGATTTATACCGTCTCTACTCTGCCGACCCGAATGCGCCTTACTACGCCTACAGGCAGCGAGAATATGCGATTTCCGTACGCGTGCTGAACCCCGAAAAAGGAACACGGCTGATTCGGATTGAGGACTGTACCGAAAGCAATCTTGCAGAGAGAAAGCTCCGGCAGGAAAATAAAATGGCTGCGGTCGGTCAGCTTTCTGCCGGACTTGCACACGAAATCCGAAATCCACTCGGTCTGATAAAAAATTATTCATATATTTTGCAGGATTACGCTGCAGACGACATGGCGCAGCATTCGCTGGATGTTATCAAGGATTCCGTCGGACGAATTGATTCACTGGTTGAGAATCTGCTTCGCTTTTCGCGACTCAGCAACGATTCCCCTGCCTCCTTCAATCTGGAAAAATTGCTGCAAAGCATTTTGAGCCTCGAAAGGAAGAAGCTTGATGCCAGAAATATTGAAATTGTGCTTTCCTGCTCGGAGGATTTTTCTATCTGTACCAGAGAAGAAACGGTAAAAATTCTTGCCATCAACCTCATTAACAACGCGGTGGAAGCAATAACGGGAAGCGGGCAGCCGGACGGAAGAATCGAAATCCGGGTCGAACGCCCCGATAATGATAATCTTGTACACATAATATTTGCCGACAACGGTCCGGGTATGGATGAAAACCAACTGGAAAAAGTTTTCGACCCATTCTTTACGACGAAAGATACCGGCACGGGACTTGGACTTTACATCGTCAGCACGGAAGTCGAAAAGGTCGGCGGACAAATCTCGGTAAAAAGTACACCTCCCGAAGGCACTACATTCACCGTCCTGCTTCCGGATGAAAAAAATGAGGAGAAATGAAATGGAAAAGAAAAATTACAGAATTTTGGTTGTCGATGACGAAATTGAATATCAGAGAGTCTTTTCATATTTGCTGAAGCGAAACGGTTATGACGTGATTACGGCTTCAGGGGCGCGCGAGGCTCTCAAACTACTCGAAACTAATGAAATCAACTTGGTCATGACGGATTTAAAAATGCCCGATATGGACGGGCTGGAACTTGTAAAAGCGGTGAAATCCGAGTACGAGGACATTGACATTATGATAATCACCGCCTTTGGCTCTATCGAAAGCGCAGTCGAGGCAATGAAATACGGTGCGTGCGGCTATTCCATCAAAAACAGTGAGCCGGAAGCTCTTTTGGCGGATGTGGACAGGCTCGCAAAAATAAAAATGCTTGAAAAGGAAAACAAAATTCTGACCGAGCAAAACAGCCCGGACTGTGATATTTTCTTAAAGAGCAAAAGTCCTGCTTATCGGGATCTTCTCGAAACCTGCCGCCAGATTGCGGACTCCGACATCAATGTTCTGCTTCTGGGCGAATCCGGCGTCGGTAAAGAGGTTGCTGCGAAGTATATCCATGATCTGAGTTCCCGCAAAGATCGGCATTTTATCCCTGTAAACTGTCAGGTTTTCGGCGAAGGGACTTTGGAGTCCGAGCTTTTCGGCCACGAAAAAGGTGCTTTTACAGGCGCAAACGTAAAGCGGATCGGCAGGTTCGAGGCTGCCGACCACGGCACGCTTTTCCTCGATGAAATCGGAGATATTCCGCTCAGCCTGCAGGGAAAACTGCTTCGCGTCCTCGAAAACAGAACGATTGAGCGGGTCGGCAGCAACAAACCGATAGCTTTGGATATCCGCCTGATTTCCGCAACCAACAAAGATCTTGAAGATGAAATTTCACGCGGTCTGTTCCGTGAGGATCTTTTGTACCGTATCAACACCATGACGGTCACCGTTCCGCCTCTTCGCAGGCGCAAGGAAGACCTGCCGGACATGATTGAATTTTTTATCCGGAAAATTGAAAAAGAACAAAAAAAGAAGATTCTTGATATTGATCCTCTGACCTTGGACTTTTTATATCAATATGACTATCCCGGGAATATCCGTGAGCTGAAAAACCTGCTTGAGCGCATGGTTGCCCTGAGCGACGACGGCATCCTGCGCAGCCGCGGCTTTACGAAAAGCCCGTCCGTGCCGGCCTCCGCCGGCACGGCGCAGGAGCAGCGCGAAGTGCTGCCCCTGCGCACCGCCAGAGGCATTTTCGAGAAGGAACACATCGAAAATGCGCTGGCGGTGACGGGCGGCAATGTTGCCGCCGCCGCGAAACTTCTGGATATCACCAAACGCCAGCTCTGGAACAAGATTGCAGAGTACAAGATTCAGCACTGATGATTTGTGAAATTTTTTTCATTTTCGGTAGTGAAGTTTTTTTCACTCCCCCATGAAAAAAACTTCACCCGTCGCTCTCCGTGGCGTTCCCGCTATTATCGCAGTCTTTGAAATTTCAACAAAAATCCAACATAAAATCAACAAAATAGTCAGTGGCACGATTTTTGCTCTATAAATGAGCAGTCACTGACTAGGGAAGGAGATTACCTTGCATTCAAAAGTAAAGCGGAAGCCCCCTTTGTGGCTTTCCCTTGTTCCCTTTGTAAGCTTAATATTGATTATGCTCCCAAGCGTAATTATCTTGGGTGCCGACCCTCAGATTCCGCTGATTATCTGCATCGGAATTACTGCTTTCATCGGTATTTTCGTGCTCGGCTATTCGTGGAATGAAATCGAAACAGCGATGATTGAAAGCAATGCGGCGGCAATGCAGGCGAATTTTATCATCATGCTTGTAGGCTGTCTCATGGGGGTCTGGATGTCGGGAGGCGTTGTTCCCGGACTTATTTACTACGGTTTGAAATTATTCACGCCCGGCATCTTTTTGGCGGCTTTGCCGATTCTATGCGCAATTATTTCAATTTCAACAGGCTCAGCGTGGACTACCGCCGGTACAATCGGCGTGTCGGCGATGGGCGTTGCAGCAGGACTTGGAATACCTTTTCCGATTGCCGCGGGTGCAATCATTACAGGAGCGCAGTTCGGCGATAAACTCTCGCCGCTTTCCGACAGCACGAATCTGGCTGCCGGAATTACAGGCACGAACCTTTTTACGCATGTGAGACACATGTTGTGGAGCACAATCCCGAGTTTTGTTCTCGCAGTCGGCTGTTTTGCCGTTATCGGCGCAGGCTACAGCGGCAGCAATGTTGATGACAGCCAGATTCAGATGATCTGCGATGTATTGCAGGCAAACTTCCATATTACACCTTGGATTTTGCTTGCGCCGCTTTCCATTATCTTGATTATGATTCTGCATGTCCCGGCGCTTCCGGGCATGGCAATCGGAACGGCGGTCGGCGTTATCTTCGCTTTGCTGCAGGGAAACAATCTCGGAGATATTATGCAGCAAATGCTTTACGGTTTTGAACTCACGTCGGGCAGTGATTCGGTGGACAAGCTTCTGAACAGAGGCGGAATGCAGTCCATGATGTATACAATTTCTTTGGTTATCTGCGCACTGGCATTTGGCGGTGCAATTAAATGCATCGGCTGTCTGGATGTTTTTATTGAAACAATCCTGCTGAGCTGCAGAACCAGAGCTTCCATCATGATCGCAAACATATTTTTCTGCGTCGGCATGAATTTTTTAGCTGCCGACCAGTATATGTCCATCGTAATCCCCGGACAAATGTTCAAGGAAACCTACAAAAAGCTGAACCTTGCACCGGAAAACCTGTCTCGGCTTCTGGAAGACGCCGGAACTTTGACATCCGGCATTGTTCCTTGGTCGACCTGCGGTGCTTTGTATTACTCCGTCTTAGGCGTCAGTGCATTCGTTTATTTCCCGTTTTGCTTCATGGCCTACTTAAATCCCCTCATCTCGGCACTTTATGCCGTGACAGGGTTTAAGCTCACACCTTTGGATCCTTCAAAACCGATTCGGGACAGGCTGGAAGACATCGAGGAAATCTAAGTCAAGGAGGATATTTTTACAATGAACGAACAAACAGTAAAAACCGCGCGCATGCCGAATAAAATCGAAGCTCTGATTCCGATTGTATTCCTGCTCGCTATCATGATTTCAAACTATGTTTTCGATTGGGGACAGGATCCTCATATTCCGGTACTTCTTGCTTGCTGCGTGGCAATGCTTGTCGGCAAACTCTGCGGTCATTCCTATGCAGATATGCTGGCAGGCGGCCTCAACGCTGTCAGCCAGTCACTGGAAGCAATCATCATCATTCTCTGCGTAGGATGTCTGATCGGTTCTTTTGAATGGACAGGTACAATTCCTGCCGTTGTATACTATGGTCTGCAATTAATCAGCCCGAAGCTTTTCCTTCCGCTCGCATGTATCTTATGTGCTGCTGTAGGTATTGCAATCGGTTCTGCTTGGACGGTAACTGCAACACTCGGTATTGCGTTCATGGCAATCGGTACGACAATGGGTCTCAACCCTGCGCTCGTTGCCGGCATGATTCTTTCCGGTGCTTGCTGCGGAGACAAATTTTCACCACTTTCCGACTCCACGAACCTCGCCGCAGGTTCCGCTCAGACCGGTCTTTTCGACCATGTACGAGCAATGATAACAACTACATTCCCAAGCCTTGTAATTGCAATCATTATTTATTCTATTATTTCCCTTCAGGGCAGTGCTCAGTATGATCCTGAACTTGCAAACGGCTTATCTCAAGCAATCATCGACCATTATGACTATATGAGCCCTGTGCTCCTGCTTCCGCTGGTTGCAATCGTAGTTGTTGCGCTTATCAAAATGCCGGCACTGGCAGGCGTAATTCTGGTTTCGATTATCGGATGCATCTTTGCGGTTATTTTCCAGGGTGCTACCTTCTCCGACTGCATTACCATGATGCATTACGGCTACAGTGCGGAAACCGGAAATGATCTTTGCGACACACTCCTTAACAAAGGTGGTATGGACAGCATGCTTTGGACAAACAACCTCGTAATCGTAGCCGTTGCTTTCGGCGGAATTCTCCAGACAATTGGTGCTGTAGAATCCCTGCTCGGCGGTTTAATCAAGAAGGTTCGTACACCGTTCCAACTCATTGTCGTTACAATCCTTACATCCGTATTCTGTATTACGACAATGTGCGACCAGTACCTCGGACTGATTATTCCTGCAAGTATGTATAAAGACAAATTCGACGAAATGGGTCTTGCAAGAAACATGCTTTCCAGAACACTGGAAGACGGCGGTACACTCTGGTCACCACTGGTTCCGTGGTCATCCTGCGGTGCTTACCACTCAAACATTTTAGGTGTTCCGACATTATCCTACCTGCCGTTCACCTTCATGAACTTAATCAACCCGATTTTCGCAATCGTTACCGTCTCCTTCGGCTCCAACATTCTCTATGCTGACGGATCGAGAACCAATATCTTCGGCAAGCTTGTCAAGGGCTCCGTTGCAGGTGCCCCGAAGGAAGCTCACGAAAAGGCACTCGCCGCTCTTGCAGAACTCAGAAGTGCCGGCAAAGCGAAAGACATTAAATAATATTTGATAGAATTTAAAGGAAGATTTTGCTATGAAATACCACGGAATCATTAAACAGCGTGAGCTTTGGCTGACGATTACAATCTTTATCATTGCCGCATACCTGCTTTACAGAGAATATGCCGCAGGTCAGTACATTTATATTCCGCTTGCGTTAATGGTAATGCTCGCCTGCTTCTTTGAAAGGGAACACATTATCTCGGAAGAAGGGGTAGATATTAAATACAATCTGTTCAAAGTCTGCATCAAGCACAATTATTGGACATGGGATGAAATAACGACCCTGCACCCGGATTACAAGCGTGCAAGACCGAATGTCATGCTTCATATCGGCAAGGATGTGGTAACACGGACTTTCACGATGAAGCCTTCCGATTGTAAGGGCGCCATGGAGCTTGCGCGGCGCATGAATCCGCACATCTATATTGATGATATTACCGAAACGGAGCAGGAGCTCCGCGAGCAGCAAATTCTTCACAGACAAGAAGTCGCAAAAGCGCAGAAAGCTGCTGCAAAGCGACGCAAAAAATAAACGTTGTGTAGCGAAAGCGTAAGTCCAGACGGATTTGCGCTTTTTCTTTTTGCAAAATCTGTACTGCTTTTTGCAGTCTGGTCACTCTTCACGATTCGGGAAAAATAGCATATAAAAGGCAGTCTGCGATTGATATGCAGGCTGCCCTTCTCTTGTCTTATGAAAGATTCAAAATCTGTTTTACCGCGTTTTTCCCGTCGCGATACAAAGCCTCTTCGTCAAGTTTAAGCGAGTCGATTGGTTCAAGTTCTTCGCCATCATTGCAGAAATATATCTGATGCGGCTTGGAAGAATCGTCCTTGGCTTCTTTGATTACGAGGTCTACCGTAAATCCACTGTAATTGCCGAAGTCTGCGTCCTCGCCAATCTCCTTGATGTAATCCTCAATGGCGGTCTGCTGTGTTTCGCTCAGCTCCATATCTTTGATTTCATCCCGTATACCCTTGACAAACGGGATATCCTCAACGCTCTCAAATTTGTACTTCGTTTCGCCTTGAACTGCGACTTTATACTGCAGTTCTCCGTCCACCTCTTCCTCACTGAGAAGCGTGCTCTCCAAATTACGAATGTCATAAAAGTCTTCATAATTTGTCTTTACCCAATTTTCCGCCTCTTGCTGTGGCGTTAATGCCGCTTCCGGCTCTTTCTCCTCTGCACATCCGCAAGAAAGCAATGCTGCAATCATCACTGTTGCCAAAAGCAGCGCACATTTTCCTCGACCTCTCTTATCTCTCATCCTGTTCCCCTCCATATCCGCATTCGCACAAATTGACTTTAACTTGCTTTCACAATACATGAGTAAAGCCATTTTGTCAAGCGCGGATATGTGGCTACTGTTCCAAATCTTTATTCATGCAGCAGTTTTTATACTTCTTGCCGCTTCCGCACGGACACGGGTCGTTTCTGCCGACCTTCGGCTGCTCTCTTCTGAAAGTTTCCGGTTTACGCGCGTCCTCAGGCTTTGGAGCTGCCTGCGGCATCTGTCCCGAACCGGATCCTACAGACGGACCTCTTCTCACGTTCATTTCGGAGTCCTCGAAATCTTCTTTTCGGTTCTGTCCGCCGGAAATAACCTGTTTACGCTGCGTTCCGGTGTTCACCGTTACTCCGAAGCAGTATCTTACGGTTTCTTCCTTGATGTCGCCAATCATTTCTTCAAACATGTCAAAGCCTTCATTTGAGTACGCAATTGCCGGGTCGATGTGACCGAGGGAACGCAGACCGATACCTTGTTTCAAATCGTCCATTGCGTCGATGTGATCCATCCAGCGGTTATCAACTACACGAAGAAGAATCATCTTCTCGACTTCTCTCATTTGAGGAGCCCCGATTTCAGCCTCTTTCTCATCATAGAGTCTGTTGAATTCCGTAACGACGTCTTCTTCCAGTATGTCAGGTGTGAGCGTACGAATTCCTTCTTCATCATACTTCATGCCTGTAAATCTGTCGGTGAGTCTCTTCAGGTTCTTATTCATCAGATCAAAATCCCATTCTTCCGCAAACTTGCTGCCTACGGTGATAGGAACTACAATGCTGTGAATGAGGTCTTCCATCATTTCCGTGATGTAGGACTTGATGTCGTCCCCGAAAAGCACTCTGCGGCGCTGGTCGTAAATAACCTCTCTCTGTTTGTTCATAACATTGTCATACTGAAGAACGTATTTACGAATTTCAAAGTTGCGGCTTTCTACCTTCTTCTGCGCGCTCTCTATCGTCTTGGAAAGCATTCCGGCAGCCAAAGCTTCCTCCTGCATTCCGAATTTATTCATAACTCCCTGAATTCTCTCTCCGCCGAAAAGACGCATTAAATCGTCCTCAAGCGATATGAAGAACTGCGTCTGACCCGGGTCTCCCTGACGACCGGAACGACCTCTGAGCTGATTATCAATACGTCTGGATTCGTGTCTTTCCGTACCGATGATGCAAAGACCGCCGAGCTCTCTTACCTTCTGCTGTTCTTCTGCTCTTTCCGCCTTGAATTTCTCAAGAAGCTCGCCGAAAACCTTTCTAGCATTTAAAAGTTCCTCGTCATCGCTTGTCACAAAGCTCGTCGCAAAGGAAATCTGCTCCTCTGTGTAACCCTGATTCTTCATTTCGCGTTTTGCTTCAAATTCCGGGTTGCCGCCGAGGATAATATCGGTACCACGACCTGCCATGTTGGTTGCGATGGTTACCGCGCCCAGACGACCTGCTTCTGCAACGATTTCCGCTTCCTTCTCATGCTGCTTTGCGTTGAGAACATTGTGCTTAACGCCGCGCTTCTTCAGCATATCACTGATTCTTTCGGAATTTTCAATCGAAATCGTACCGACGAGCACCGGCTGTCCGGTTGCATGCGCTTCCGCAATTCTGTCCGCGATTGCATGGAACTTCGCAGGCTCCTTCGCGAAAATCGCATCGTCGAGGTCTTCTCTGATTACCGGCTTATTCGTCGGAATCACAACTACGTCCATGTTGTAGATTTCACGGAATTCGTCTTCTTCTGTCTTTGCGGTACCCGTCATACCTGCAAGCTTGTTGTACATTCTGAAATAGTTCTGAAGCGTGATGGTCGCAAGGGTCTTTGACTCAGAACGAACCAGAACGCCTTCTTTGGCTTCGATTGCCTGATGCAGACCGTTGCTGTATCTTCTTCCGAACATCAGACGGCCTGTAAATTCGTCAACGATGACGATTTCACCATCTTTAACGATATAGTCAACGTCTTTCTTCATAATCGCTTTTGCCTTCAACGCTTCGACAACGTGATGGTTGATTTCCATGTTTTCCGGATCACCAAAGTTTTCAATATCAAAGAATTTCTCCGCTTTGGTAACACCTTCGTCGGTAAGGCTGACTCTCTTTTCCTTTTCTTCAATCGTATAATCCGCATCCTCGCCTTCGCGCAAAGTGTTCACGAACTTGTTTGCGATGCGATAAAGGTCGGTGGAGTCATCTCCCTGTCCGGAAATGATGAGCGGTGTTCTTGCTTCATCGATTAAGATGGAGTCAACTTCGTCGATGATCGCATAGTTCAGATCCCGCTGCGTAAGCTGGTCAGCGTAGATAACCATGTTGTCTCTCAGATAGTCAAAACCAAACTCGTTGTTTGTTCCGTAAGTAATGTCAGCTCTGTATGCTGCCTTTCTTGTCTTGTCACTGATTCCGTGAATTACGCATCCAACCGTCATGCCGAGGAATGTGTAGATTTTTCCCATCCATTCTGCGTCACGCTTTGCTAAGTAGTCGTTGACCGTGATGACATGAACGCCTTTCCCTTCCAGCGCATTCAGATATGCCGGGAGGGTAGCAACCAGGGTTTTACCTTCACCTGTTTTCATTTCGGAGATTCTGCCCTGATGAAGTGCGATACCACCGATAACCTGTACCTTGAAGTGCTTCATTCCGACGCTTCTCCACGCTGCCTCTCTGCACACCGCAAAAGCCTCCGGCAGGATGTCATCCAAAGTTTCGCCGTTTGCAATCCTTTCTTTGAATTCTGCCGTTTTACCTCTCAGTTCATCATCTGTAAGCGCTGACATGCTGTCCTCAAGTGCAATGACACTGTCTGCGATTTTTTCCAATTTTTTCACTTCCTTGGTGTTCAAGTCACCAAAGATTTTTTCCATTAAGCCCATTCGGTATTCCCCTTTCTTTATTCATCACGCGGTAAATCCGTTACCGTCATGTTTATTTCCAAAGCTTTTCTTGCATCAGCCTTCGTAACCTTAACCTCGAAGCGCTTGTAATCAGCCTCGTATACGAAGCTGTCTCCCACCTTCGGCAGATTGTCAAGCTGCAGCACAACCCAGCCGTTTACCGTAGTCGCATCCACCTCTTCTTCCACATCGAAGAAGTCGAACATTTTGTCCAGGTTCGTTCCGCAAAGCACGCGGTATGATCCATCCTGCTGCTGAACAATATCCTGAAGTGCAACCGCATCATGCTCATCGTAGATTTCGCCGACAAGTTCCTCGATAATGTCTTCCATTGTCACAAGACCCGAAGTTCCACCGTATTCATCGACGATGATGGCGATATGGGTTTTCCCCATCTGCAGTCTTTTCAGCAGCTGTGAAATCTTCATGGAACCTGCAACGAAGATGACCGGCTTGACATACTCCGAAACCGGTGTGTCCCTGCCTTTTATGTAATTGTGGAAATCCTTCTGATTGAGCACTCCCACGATGCTGTCCAGATCGTCCTCATAAATCGGCAGCCGCGAAAATCCCGTCGACAAGAAAAGTTCTTCTATTTCTTCAAGCGGAGCGTCGATTTCCGCCGCCTTGATATCCACTCTCGGTGTAAGAACATCCCAAGCTTCCAGCTCATTAAATTCAATCGCATTCTGAATCAGCTCGCTCTGCTCTTCGTCAATTCCGCCTTCGGTTTCCGCCTCTTCCACAATCGTCAAAAGCTCATCTTCCGTAATCGGCTTGACTTCATCCGTGTGGAACATCAGCGCAAGGAATTTCTTCCATCCCTTAAACAGCCAATTTACCGGTGCAAGCAGCAGCATGAACAGTTTCAAGAGGGGTGCCGATGCCATGGCAAATTTTTCAGGATTTTCCTTTGCCAGACTTTTCGGTGATATTTCTCCGAAAATCAGTACAACGATGGTAACCACAACGGTCGAAATTGTTGCACCGTAAACCGGATACATTTCCATGAAAAGCACGGTCGCGATTGCGGATGTTGCAATATTTACAATGTTATTACCCACCAAAATCGTCGAAAGCAGATCATCATAACGTTCAGAGAGTTCCTGAACCGCTCTCGCCTTCTTGTCTCCGTCGTTGGCAAGATTCTTGATTCGAATTCTGTTGACGGAAGTAAATGCTGTTTCCGATGCCGAAAAATATGCTGAAAACCCAATTAAAACAACGATTGCAAAAATTTTGTACATTGTCTTCCTTTCCTTTTTTAAACATCACAAAATCGGCCCTGGTTTAAAGGCCTTTTCCATTATATCATCTATCCTGCGCGAATTAAAGTGAAATCCTTGTGAAAACAAGCTTCACATATGGATTTTAACGGCATTTTGGCATTTGTCACCCCTTCTAAAATATCGGTTGACATCATGTTTTGTCTAAGATATACTATTCTCGTCACATTTTGTGTAAAGATGTCGAACAAAATGAGAAAGGAATTACATGCAATGTCTACGAAAACCGATCTTCTTGCGCTCCTGCACGAAAAAAACGGCAGCTTTGTCTCAGGGCAGGAAATCGCCTCACACTTAGGAGTCTCAAGAAACGCAATATGGAAAGCTGTCAAATCTCTGCAGGATCAGGGGTTTGAAGTGGAAAGTCAGGCAGGTGTGGGTTACCGTCTTGCCGCTGAACGCGACATCATAAGCAAAGATGTCTTGGCAGATGAGATTAAATACCCTTGCAGTATACATGTTTTTGATAAAATAGATTCCACCAACAATTATGCAAAAAAAATCGAGGCGTGCAAAACGCCGCAGCTCATCATCGCATCAGAGCAGACTGCAGGACGCGGCAGGCTCGGCAGGAGTTTTTATTCGCCGGCGGAAAAAGGTATTTACATGAGCATTGCTTTTGAACCGGATTTTGACTTGGACAAATCGCTCTTCGTCACAACGCTTTCCGCCGTCGCGGCATGCCGCGCAATCGAAGATGTCGCGGGTCTGCATCCGAAAATCAAATGGGTCAACGATATTTATCTTGACGGCAGGAAACTTGCGGGCATTCTGACGGAAGCCGAGAGTAATTTTGAGAGCGGAAGAATTCAAAAAATCATCGTAGGCATCGGCATCAACTGTTTCTCCTGCGACCTGCCGGAGGAAATCCGCGATATCGCTGCCTGCTTAGAGCAGGACACAGTCAGCTTCACACGCAATAAGCTGATTGCATCTTTCTGCAACCGGTTCTTTGAAATGATTGCAAACTTTGATCAGTCAAAAATCCTGCGCGAATACAAAAGCCGCTCCTTCATCTTAGGGGAGCAGATTTTGATTTACAATCCTGCAATTGCCCGCCAAATCGGCCGCCCGGGCGAGCGGCTGCACGACGGCATCAGAGCCCGCGCCATTGATATTGACGAAAACGGCGGACTTGTTGTCGAATATCTTGAAGGCCGCATGTCGCGTCAGATGCAGACGCTGACATCGGGAGAAATCAGCATACGAAAGGTTTAAACACAAATGAAAACAAATACACAAAACTACTCAAATACAAAAAATTCAAATCTGTACAAACTGGTTCTAACAGGCATTTTTGCTGCGGTGGTTGCGGTCTGCTCATGGATTTCCATTCCTCTGCCCTTCACACAGGTGCCTGTCAATCTTGCCATTCTGGGCGTGCTTCTGGCGGGCGGCCTGCTCGGCAGTAAATACGGAGCCCTCAGCCTCATAATCTACATTTTGCTCGGGGCGGTCGGCGTGCCGGTGTTTGCAGGTTTTGGTGCCGGGCTTGGCACGCTTGCCGGCCCTACGGGAGGCTACATTGTGGGCTATATCCTTTGCAGTGCAATTGCCGGAATCGGCTCTTCGGCGATTTCCAAGGCGGCCAAGCACCCGACTCTCCGTCTTGCTTTCTTCATGGCACTGGGCGTGCTTGCATGCTACGCTTTCGGAACAATTTGGTATGTGCTTCTGATGAAGACCTCCTTATGGGTAGGCCTGGTTTCCTGTGTGTTCCCGTTCATACCGCTTGACGCAATAAAAATAGCAGGCGCCCTGTTTCTTGTAAAACGCCTGCATAAACTCATTTCTTAAAACCTTCGGTTACTTTGCGTATTTCCCATTGTAGAAAATAACTTCTTCGCTCTGTGAAAAGTCCCCACCGTACACTTTTATAAGCGCAATAATAAAGTCAACAAGAGCCCAGATCCCGAGACCTCCCACTGTTACAAGCTTAAGAATGCCCAGTCCTATCTGACCTCTCATAAATCTGTCAACCCCAAGTTCGCCGAATAAGAAGGCTCCGATCCACACAAAAATATGCTTGTTCATTTTGTTCATGCGGAGGCCGTACGTCATCGTCTTTCCTTTCGCATTCGGTGTGCCCTGTTCGTTTTCTTTGAAATCACTCATCTTCGTTTTCCTTTCTATGCTCTTCGTCATTTTTCGTACTTGCATTATACCATGTGAAAAACATTTGTTCAATCTTCTTTTAGAAAAAAAAGAATGCTGCCCACTTGAGGCAGCATCCATACAAATGACTTTTATTTATTTTTTATTGCCTTCAACAGCCGCCGTTTTGGCACTCAGGTCTTCGCAAAGGTCACGCTTTGCAAACTCCTCATTCTGCGGAAGCGTGAGGTCAAATCTTTCAATCTTGTTGATTTTGACGTTGATTCCGTTTATATAGGCCGGGCAAAATACCGCAATCAGGCTGCCGGTTGTGTTCTCGAAATGGAATTCCCTCTGATTTTCCGCAACGGCTGAAAGGGTCGGATACGGTTTCTGACTCGGATAACAGCTGCGGACATGCATCGTCTTGAACTTCCCGGTTGCCTTAATCATGTAAAAGACATTTTTGTTTTCTGCGATATAAGGCTCCAAAGCCTCTTTCATCTTTTCAATGTCCGTAATATCTTTCAATTCTTCCTTCGGTACATTTTCATCGAAAGCTGCAACCGTGCCGAATGCAACTCCATCCTCAAAGATTGCTTCGCCGTCAAGATTTTTGTAGGTTCCGATTCCCGTGTCTGCATGATGCAAAACACCCCTCTTCATCATTATCATTTTTTTCATAATCACTGTTTTATTTTTTACTGTTTGACCTCATCCGCCGGATGTTTTGTTAATATGTATTTAACCATATCCGGATGCTCACACTTATTTGCTTCTTTCCCTGTCTCTTATCTTGTACGAAGAATACGGTCCGAGCTTCTTCCTTCCGTAGAGTTTAAAAAAGATGCTGTCCATGCGGACAGCATCTTGAAAAGTCTTGTATGAACTTTTTTTCGAAAGGTTTCGAAAACCTGCGGACTAACGCTTGGAGAACTGGCTTGCTCTTCTTGCTTTTTTGAGTCCGTATTTCTTTCTTTCTTTCATTCTCGGGTCTCTTGTTAAGAATCCTGCAGCCTTAAGCGGAGCTCTGTAAGCTTCCTTATCAGCTGCACAGAGAGCTCTTGAGATGCCGTGTCTTAAAGCACCTGCCTGACCTGTGAATCCGCCGCCGTGTACGGTTGCGATAACATCGAACTTGCCTTCGCAGCCTGCGATTTCGAAAGGTCTCTTAACTTCTCTCTTAACGATTTCCATTCCGAAATAATCTTCTAAATCTTTCTTGTTAACAGTGATCTTTCCAGTTCCAGGGATTAATCTAACTCTAGCAACTGAACTTTTTCTTCTGCCTGTTCCTTGATATTGAATCTTTGCCATTGTCTATTCCTCCCTTTCCTTAGAATTCCCAAGTTTCCGGCTGCTGTGCAGTATGCGGATGCTCTGCGCCTGCATAAACCTTTAACTTCTTGTACATCTGTCTGCCGAGCTTTCCATCAGGAAGCATGCCTTTTACAGCGTGTCTGATGATTTCATCCGGCTTCTTAGCCTGAAGTTTTTCGAATGTGATTTCGCGAAGTCCACCCGGATAACCTGTGTGTCTCTTGTAAATCTTTTCTTTTCTCTTCTTGCCTGTAACCTCAACCTTTTCAGCGTTGATAACGATTACATAGTCGCCGCAGTCAACATGCGGTGTGTAGATCGGTTTCTTCTTTCCGCGAAGGATGGAAGCAACCTCGGATGCAAGTCTTCCGAGAGTCTTGCCTTCTGCATCGATAACGTACCACTTACGTTCAACCTCTGCAGGTTTTGCGATGAATGATTTCATTTTCTTTCCTTTCCGCCTACTGGGATTTCCATGCGGTCTTCCGCACCTTCCGCGCCATCGCAGGGCACGAAGAAAATCTTTTTCGGCTTTGTCTACTGGGATTTCGGGCAGATGCCTGAAATCTTTTTCGATATACTAAATCTATTAGTTTCGGGTCCCGGACGGATTCCCATCCTGCGCCCGCCTGCACAATCGTGCCATATTATTATATAGCGAAAGCCTTGCAAATGCAAGGCTTTTTTATATTTTATTTTTGCATTTTACCGACAGTTAGATTTGAATCCGCTTAAACTGTTAAATCACTGACACCGGACAATACCACGCTTCCCTGTTATACGGAATTAATTCACTGCTCATGCAAATAATCAAGCCCGGCTGTACCTCCAAGCCAAGTTTATAAAGTACCCCGAAATTCTTATCCGGATTTGAAGGATTTTTGCTTTTTTTGATTTCTATTGGGTAAAGTTTTTGATTTTCAATGATAAGAAGATCAATTTCCTTCTTATCAACATCACGGTAATAAAATAAATCCGCAGGCTTGCCCGCATTGTAATAGCTCTTCACAATTTCAGAAACAACATATGTTTCTAAGAAGGCACCATCCATAGCGCCGTTTTCCAATGTCTGCGGATTCGGCCAGCGACAAAGATATGCGGCGAGTCCCGTGTCCATAAAATAAACTTTTGGCGTCTTTATAAGCCTTTTTGTGATATTTGAAAAGTATGGATGCAATATAAAGATGATTCCTGAGCGCTCTAAAATTCCTACCCATGCTTTTGCAGTCGGTGCAGAAATTCCAATGCTTTTCGCGATTTCATCATATCTCAGTTCCTGGCTTGTTCTTGAAGCCATATACACCAAAAAATCATAAAAAGCACTGAGTTTTCCTACCTGTGCGAGTTCTTTAACATCCCTTTCAATATATGTGTTGACATAGTCCATATAAAATCGGTCTCTGTCCAAATCCGTGGTACAGAGTTTGGGCATGCCACCTCGAAAAATATCGGAATAAATCCGGTGGATGTCCTTTGGCTGGCAAGCCTTTGTCCTCTCTCTTACAGCTTCAATATTCGGCGTAAACAGTAGTGCATCCCGCCCTTCTATTTCTGCTGCAGAGAGGCTTGACATATCAAAAATCGCAATCCGTCCCGCCAGCGATTCGGAAGCACCCTGCATCATTTTAAATTTCTGAGACCCGGTGAGCCAAAACATCCCATTGTTTTCTTCGCCTTTCAGCGCTTTTTCGTCAACAATCCTTTTTATTTCGGTCAATATGGACGGAACTCGTTGGAATTCATCAATAAGCAGCGGGAAGCCATAAGTCTCAAAGAAAAGCCCGGGGTCTGTTTCCGCCAGTCTCCTGGCATTTCCATCGTCAAATGTTACGTATTTCCGCTCCGGCTCTCTCATGTGATTCAGCATTGTGGATTTGCCCACCTGTCTTTGGCCGCAAACCATTACGACCGAATAGTATCTTGAGGCATAAAGAACCTGTTCCTCTAAATGTCTTTTAATATACATAGCATCTTTTCTCCGATAATTCTAAAGTCTAACTTTATTTTACTCGAATTTGTTTCTTGCGTCAAGAAAAAACATACCGCAATTTTATTCTTCGCAGTATGCGTATTTTCATTCAAATATTTACTTGTTCATCCCCAAGCTGCTCGGCAACCTTCATCATAATTGCGCATTCCATTCTCTTACGGAACAACTTGCAGCCGTATTCATATACGCCGTTGATGTCGCCTGCCGCGTGGTAAGCGTTTGCCGCACATCCGCCCGAGCAGTACAGTCTCGCCCAGCAGTCGTCACATTCGCGGCGCGAATAGACATTGCATTTGCGGAATTTTTCCTGCACCGCTTCGTTTTTAACGCCCTCCCAAATGTTTCCCATCAGGTATTTCTCATCGCCGACAAACTGGTGGCAGGGATAAAGTTCTCCCTGCGGCGTTACCGCGAAGTATTCCGTGCCCGAGCCGCAGCCCGCAATCCGTTTGTAGATGCACGGTCCGTGTGTTAAGTCAATCATATAGTGATAGAAGGTAATCGGCTTTCCTGCCTTGCGGCGCGTGAGCATTTCCTTCGCGAGTCTCTCATATTCACTGAACAATACCGGCAGATCCTCCTCCGTCAGCGCGGACGGGCTTTTCGGGTCGCAGACTACCGGCTCCATTGAAAGCTTTGTGAATCCCAAATCGGCTAAATGCAATATGTCATTCACAAAGTCCGTATTGGCATGCGTGAAAGTCCCTCTGACATAGTAATCACGCTCACCTCTGCGTTTTGCAAACTCAAGGAATTTCGGGACAATTTTTTCATAGTTTCCCCGCCCCTGATAGTCCACACGGAAGCGGTCATGCACCTCGGGTCTTCCGTCAATGCTCATTACCACATTCTGCATTTCTTTATTCGAGAATTCGATGACATCATCATCGACATTTACGCCGTTGGTGGTAAGCGTGAAGCGGAAGTTCTTATGATTTGACTCTTCCAGACTTCTGCCGTATGCCACAAGTTCTTTCACGACTTCCCAGTTCATCAGCGGTTCCCCGCCGAAAAAGTCTACTTCCAGATTCGTATGCGAGCCGGAGTTTTCCACCAGAAAGTCCAGCGCGCGCTTGCCAACTTCAAGCGGCATCAGGGCACTCTCACCTTGGTATTTTCCCTGGCCCGCAAAGCAGTAGCTGCAGTTCAGATTGCAGCTGTGCGCCACATGCAGGCAGAGGGCTTTAATATCCCGTGAATTATTCTTAAAATCGCCTGAGATTCCTTCGTAAATATCCGGTGCGAAAAGCTTTCCTGCATCCGCGAGCTCCTTCACATCGCTAATACACGATTTGATTTCTTCCTCGGTGACTTCCGGTAAGCTGCCGTATTTTTCAAGCATTTTGCAGCAGATTTCCTCTTCGCCTGCACCCTCGTACATACTGATGATGTCATAAGCAATGTCATCCACAACATGAATGGAGCCCGAGTAGGTATCCAGCACGATATTGTATCCGTTTAATTTATATTGATGTATCAATGGTCTCCTCCAAAAAAATACCGCCTGCACCCTTCTACAAGTACAGGCGGCCAGACTTTCGCCCGATTTTATTTTTCCTTGTTTTCACAAGGCTGGTTCGCTACGCCGCAAGAAGTCTTGCAAGCAGACTGACATGAAGTCTGGCATTCGCCGCAGCCACCGTTTGCAACGCTCTTTGCAAGGTCGCGTGTTTCGATAGTCTTGATGTGTTTCATTTCAAGTCCCCCTTTCCTATCCGAGTTCTACCATATGGAATTTCTTTTTTCCTTTTTGGATCAAAAGCTTTCCGTCTGTATCAAACATATCACAGGTAACATTCATCTTTCTGTCGGTGACTTTTTCGCCTGCTACAGTCAGACCGCCCTGTTCAATGGTTCTGAAGCCTTCACTTGTGTTCGGCACCAGACCCAGTTCTTTAATCAGTGTAACGATGCCGACGCCTTCGCCCTCAAATTTTTCACGAGGCATCTTGGTTGTCGGAACATTCGCCATGTTTCCACCGCCGCCGAATGCCGCGCGTGCGCCGTCGAGTGCTTTCTTCGCTTCCTCTTCGCCGTGTACCAGCTTCGTTACCTCGTAAGCCAGCACTTCCTTCGCATGGTTGATTTCAGCGCCTTCCAAAGCAGAAAGTCTGTTTACTTCGTCCATCGGAAGGAATGTCAGCATTCTCAGGCATTTATTTACATCAGCATCTGCAACATTTCTCCAGTACTGGAAGAACTCGTACGGGCTTGTCTTTTCTGCGTTGAGCCACAAAGCGCCCTTTGCAGTCTTTCCCATCTTCTGTCCTTCGGAGTTTGTCAGAAGAGAGAAGGTCATGCCGTAAACTTCTTTTCCTGCCATTTTGCGGGTTAAATCCACGCCGCCGATGATGTTGGACCACTGGTCGTTGCCGCCGAATTCGATTTTCACGTCGAAGTCACGCGCCATAACCATGAAGTCGTAGCTCTGCATCAGCATATAGTTCAGTTCGAACATCGTAAGTCCGCCTTCGCGTTCCATTCTCTGCTTGAAGCATTCTGCGCGAAGCATGGTGTTGATATTGAACTGCGTGCCGATTTCTCTGAGGAAATCGATGTAGTTCAGCGGGCGCAGCCATCTTGCGTTGTTTACGGCAACGGCTTTGCCCGGTTCCGGTTCCTTGTTCTGGTGTCCCGGCGTGTAAACGCCTTCGTTTCCTACGTATTCCCACTCGTCATCAAAGTCCAAAAATCTGTCAAAGAGCTTTTTGAACTGGTTGCAGTTATTTTCAATTGTTTCAATCGTCATAACCTTACGCATATCGGTACGCCCGGAAGGGTCTCCGACCATTCCTGTGCCGCCGCCAATCAGAACGACCGGAGTATGTCCGTATTTCTGCATATACATCATGATGATGACCTGCATGAAATGTCCTACATGCAGGCAGTCTGCCGTCGGGTCGAAGCCGATGTAGAACTTTACCTTCTCATTCTGCAGCAGCTTGCGGATCTCGTCTTCGTTTGTGGATTGTTCGATAAATCCTCTTTCTTTCAAAACATCGTAAGCGTTGTCAAAATGACTTACGCTGTCCGGTATAAAATCAAATTTCATTGCTTTCCTCCGTAAATTACTTGGTTCCGAATAATCTGTCGCCGGCATCGCCGAGGCCCGGAACGATGTATGCATGTTCGTTCAGTCTTTCGTCCTGCTGTGCAATATAGATGTCAACATCCGGGTGTGCTTTCTGAAGTGCTTCAATTCCTTCCGGCGCTGCGATAAGACACATGAAAATGATATCCTTGCCGCCGCGTACTTTGATGGAATTGATTGCGTCAATTGCCGATCCGCCTGTAGCAAGCATCGGGTCAACTACGAAAATCGTTCTCTTTTCGATATCCTTCGGCAGCTTGCAGTAATATTCCACCGGTGTGTGTGTATCAGGGTCTCTGTAAAGGCCAACGTGACCAACCTTCGCGTTCGGATAAAGCGCAAGCATTCCGTCCACAAATCCAAGACCTGCTCTCAGAATCGGAACGATAGCAATGTCTTCCCCCTTAAGCATTTTCTGCGTTGTTTTGCAAATCGGGGTTTCAATTTCAACGTCCATAAGCGGGAGATTTCTCGTCGCTTCATATCCCATAAGGGTAACAACTTCCTTTGCGAGTTCTCTAAACTCTTTGTTGTTTGTTTCTGTCTTTCTCATAAGGGTAACCTTATGCTGAATTAACGGATGATCAAATACCAATACTTTTCCCATTGTCTCTCTCCTTATAAATATATGTAAATTTAACTGTTAACTGATTAAAATCTACATCCGGTCGAGCATGTCCACTCTTCTCTGATGTCTGCCGCCTTCAAATTCCGTGTCCAGCCACTCGTCAACAATCGCAAGGGCAAGTTCAGGCTGCGTGGTTCTGCCTCCGAGTGCCAAAATATTCGCATTGTTGTGCTGTTTGGTCAGGTGCGCCATTTCAACTGATGTGCAGAGCCCGCAGCGGATTCCCTTTACCTTATTTGCGGCAATCGAAATGCCGATTCCCGTACCGCAGCAGACAACACCCAGGTCTGCCTCACCCTTTGCCACGGTTTCTCCGCAAAGCTTGCCGTAAACCGGATAATCCACGGATTCTTCCGAATGTGTTCCAAGGTCCAGCACTTCAATTCCCCTGTCTTCCAAGTGCTTCTTTACTGTTTCTTTAAGTAGATATCCGCCATGGTCGGACGCAACTGCAATTTTCATGTGCTAAACCTCCCTAATATTATATCCTGCAGATTTGAACATTCTGTTCATCACCGCAAATCCAATCCCGTCTTCTCTGAGTGCCGCCGCCAAAATCACATCGACATTTTTCTTGTCACATTCACGAAGCCTTGCAAAAAACTCGTGTGCCGCAGTTTCGGGATGTTCATTATCAAAAACGATTATTTCCACTCTTTGACCGAAAGAATTTCTTTTCATTTTTTCTTCGGCCATCGCAAGTTTTACATTCTCCGGATCTCCCTGAAAAATTATCATTTCCGCCTTTGGTGCATAGTGCTTGTATTTCATTCCCGGTGCCTTTGGCTTGAACGAAGCATCGGTCTGCAAAAGTCCGCCGTTGTTAAAGATGTCCGGTTTTTCAAGCAATGCCGGGTCAATACCGACATTCTTCCCAAGTACCTGCGAAAGCTGTTCGGCCGTTATCACACCCGGTCTCAGTATCACCGGCGTTTCCTCTGTCATATCCACAACCGTGGATTCGATCCCCGCTTTGCATTCTCCCCCGGCAATTATCCCGTCGATTCTGCCGTCAAGGTCATCCACGACATGCTGATAAGTTGTCGGACTCGGTTTTCCCGACAGATTTGCACTCGGTGCCGCAATCGGAGTTTCTGATGCGCTTATGAGTTCCGCTGCTGCAGACTCACTCGGCATTCTTATTCCCACGGTATCCAGTCCGCCGGTCGTAACCTTTGGTATAATTCCGAGTGCCGGAACGACCATGGTAAGAGGCCCCGGCCAAAATTCGTCCATGAGTTCCTGCATATCCTCGGTTATTTCCGGCGTCAGTTTTAGCACATCGTCTTTTGACGATATATGCACAATCATTGGATTATCAGACGGTCTGCCCTTCGCGGCATATACCTTCCCCACCGCCTCCGCATTCAGAGCATCTGCTCCGAGACCGTAAACGGTTTCCGTCGGGAAGGCAACAAGTCCACCTTCCTTAATAATCTCTGCTGCCTGTTTTATTTCTTCAGTTGTTGTCCCGAAAATTCTTGTAAACATTTCTGTTATCTTCTTTATTATTAAAAGTTTTTCATCTTTTCGGCCTGATCACTTGTAATCAGTCCATCTATTATTTCGTCGATATCACCGTCGAGGAAGTTGTCAAGTTTGTAAATCGTCATTCCAATTCTGTGATCCGTAATTCTTCCCTGCGGGAAGTTGTAAGTACGGATTCTTTCGCTTCTGTCACCGGATCCTACCTGGCTTCGGCGCTGTTCGGAGATTTCCGCATTCTGCTCGCGCAGCTTCATATCGTAAAGTCTCGAGCGCAGAACCTTAAAAGCCTTTTCTTTATTCTTAATCTGGGACTTTTCATCCTGGCAGGTTACCACAAGCCCCGTAGGAATATGTGTAAGTCGAACCGCAGAGTCCGTGGTATTAACGCACTGACCGCCGTTTCCGGAGGAGCGGTAAACATCAACTCTGACATCGTTCGGATTAATTTCAACCTCAACATCATCCACTTCGGGCAGAACCGCTACCGTTGCCGCCGAAGTATGAACTCTGCCGGCACTTTCCGTATCCGGTACACGCTGTACACGATGCGTGCCGGATTCATATTTCAATCTGGAATATGCACCTTTACCCTTGATAAGAACGCTGGCCTCTTTGATTCCGCCGATATCTGTGGTATTCGAATCCATGATTTCAGCCTTCCAGCCGCGTCTTTCTGCGTAACGCAGGTACATTCTGAGAAGATCCTGTGCAAAAAGCGCCGCCTCATCTCCTCCCGTTCCGGCTCTGACTTCGAGAATAACGTTTTTCTCATCGTTAGGGTCCTTAGGGAGAAGGAGAATTTTCAGCTCCTCTTCCATTTTGGGAATTTCGTCCTCATACTCGGCAATTTCCATCTTTGCCAGCTCGCGAAGTTCCTCGTCGCCCATTTCAAGCATCTCTTTTGCCTCCGCTATGCTTTCCTTTGCCTTTTTGTATTCTCTGTACTTATTTACGATTGGTTCCATTTCGCCCATTTCCTTAATGTGCTTCTGCCAAACCGGTTGATTGTTAATTACATCAGGGTCGGAAACCTTCATGGAAAGTTCTTCGTATTTTTCTAATATGAAATCCAGTTTATCAAACATTTCATTCTCCTATCATAAAAAAACCGAAATATAAAATTTCGGTTTAGTTTTCGTCTGATTATTAGTCGAGTTTGTATTTGTTCTTGAACTTTTCAACACGGCCGCCACGATTGATCATCTTAGCTGCACCTGTGAAGAACGGATGACAAGCTGAGCAAACATCAAGTCTTAATTCTTCTTTAGTTGACTTCGTAACAAAAGTGTTACCACATGCGCAAGTTACTTTACATTCCTTATAATCAGGATGGATTCCTTCCTTCATGTTCGTCTTCCTTTCCTGCTCAGGCTGCCTGCCTTTGCATATTTGGGTATTGCCGTAAATCCATTACAGCCCTTATACTATACCATAGTGCGCCCGAAAAATCAAGATATTTTTTTCTATTCGAGAAAATCTGCGGAATCAAGAAAAACATCCTTCTCTTCTGTCTCTTTCAGGGCTTCTTCCGCAAACTGCGAGAAGTTTGCAAGCCTTGCCACCAAATCGTTCAGGCTCGTTACCGTTTTTTCGTCTTCCTCGGGCTTCACTTCTCCGAGAATCTTCCTGCCGAGTTCATATGCCTGCTTAGGAAAATCTGTATTCAAAATGTCTTCCGGCGTCTGGCTCTTTCCTGCCGCAATCACATCCACGATCTCCCATTCCAAATAATCAACCATTCCGTAAAAGCTTGCGAGCGCACCCTGTGCCGATTCCATCGTGGTATCCGCAAATGCAAGCATGAGTGCAGTCTTCTTGTTTTTGTGGATCTGGGAATCAATCGCGTAAAACCGGTCGATTACCGTCTTTATCTGTGCGGTCATTCCGTAATAGTAAATCGGCGACAGGAAAACCACTGCGTCCGCCTCGATAATTTCATCTTTGAGCTCATCAAAGTCATCACGGAAAGTGCATGCGGAAACCGCACTGTGGCATCTCTCGCACGCGATGCAAGGGTGCACATCCTTGTGCGCTGCGTCGAATCTTATCACGTCATGCCCCGATTGGTGCGCACCTCTTATAAATTCCGCCGCAAGAACCGCAGTCGTGCCGTTCTTATGCGGACTTCCGGTAATAAGCAAAATTTTCATCTGTTTTACCCCCGTTTCTTTTCTTCTGTTTTCAGTGATGCAACAACGATTCTGTCTTTTCCTGTCAAATCCGAAAGTCCTATGATTTTGTCATACGCCCCGGTCTGTCTGAGAATATCTTTGACAGAATCTTTCTGATTATATCCGATTTCAAGCATCAGGCATCCGTTTTTCTTTAAGTGAGCTGCTGCCTCGCTTGCGATTATCCTGTAAAAATCAAGTCCGTCTTCGCCACCGTCGAGTGCAAGCCTGGGTTCGTGGTCTCTGACTTCCGGTTCAAGCACATCGATTTCCTTGCTCTCAATGTACGGCGGGTTGCTGATTATAAGGTCGTATTTCTTCTTTCCCAGCGTTCCCGCAAAAGCCTTTGATTCAAAAAGATTGCTCTGGACAAATTTAACTTTGCATTTGTTTTGCGCGGCATTTTGTCTGGCAATTTCGAGTGCCTCACTGCTCACGTCCGAGCACGTGATTTTTGCTTTCGGAAGATTGCTTGCAAGCGAAATTCCGATTGCTCCGCTTCCGCAGCAGAGGTCAAGAATTTCCGCCGCCGGCTTCATCGTTTTCTCTTTTAAATACTCATTTTGCCTAAGTGTTCCTCTGCTCACAAGCTCGATTGCATCTTCAACCATGGTTTCGGTATCCTGCCTTGGAATCAGCACATTTTCATTTACCTTGAACGAAAGCCCCATAAATTCCTGTTCTCCGGTTATGTGCTGGAGCGGTATTCTTTCTGCTCTTTTCTGCACCAAATCGAAATAAGCCTCGCACTGATTATCCTGGAGTACATCCTGCCAGTGCATCATAAGTGCAACTTTGTCGTACCCCATCATAAAGCAGTACAGTTCCTTGGCGTCGATGGCTGCATCCGCAACCCCTGCCTCTTCAAGCTGCGTCTGTCCGATTTTTATAAGTTCTTTTAACGGTAAACTCATTTTTCTTCCTCCGCAGGGTCCTCCTGTGTTTCCGGAATGTCCGCCTCCACAAGCCTTCCTTCGAGATCGCAGATTCCTTCAAAATATGGCACATCATCACCGTCGTTGAGAACCGCCTTCACCGATGCAATTGCAACCTCAAGCTGTTTCAAGTCCGGTTCTGCAGTGGTAAGTTTCTGCAGATAAAGTCCCGGCATGCTCAAAATTTCAACAACGATATTATTGCTTCTTCCCGCCCATTTCAAAAGTTCATATGAAATTCCGGCAATCACAGGGAGCACCAAAATACGGGTGAGCATTCTCAGCCATACATTCGGCCAGCCCATGAAAACATGCACCAGTATCGCTACCACCATTACGAACATGAGGAAGCTCGTTCCGCATCTCGGGTGCAGCGTATAAAATGTCTGTGCATTTTCCGGAGTGAGTTCAAGTCCGTTTTCAAAGCAGTGAATCGTCTTGTGCTCCGCACCGTGATATTGAAATACGGTCTTGATATCCTTCATTCTTGAAATTAGAAGAATATACAGCACAAAAATCAGGATTCTTACAACACCCTCAATCAAGTTCAAAATCAGAATGTTATCGGTCAGGGCCGCACACCACCCCACAACTGCCGTCGGCAAAAGCATGAATATGCCGATTGACATTATGAGCGCAAGGATTACGGAAAGAACCATCAAGAAGTTCCAAGCCTTCTCCTTGCCGAGATGTTCTTCAACCCAAATATCAAATTTATCTTTCTGATAGTCTTCCGGATAATACTTTTCCAGTATCTCTGCGGAGTACATAAGCACTTTCGTACCGTAAACCAAAGACGCCACAAAATTCACAACCCCTCGGATAAGCGGAATCCTGCCCCACTTGTTTCCCTGAGGAGTCGGCTGCGTCTTCATATGGATTCTGCCATCCGGCAGTCTGATTGCGATGGCGGTTCTCTTCGGCCCGCGCATCATAATCCCTTCCATTATTGCCTGACCGCCTATGGATGTGGGGCAGGCATCTTTCAAAAATATTTTTTTTAAATCCATTCAATTTCCCTCTGTCTTCGATTAGTCGTCAATCAATACTTTCTTAATTACCTGAACAAAATCTTTGTTTGTCTTCGTGTGTGCCAGATTATCGATAATCTCACTCGCCACATCCTGAGAATCGCGGTTCGACATCGCTCTTCTCATCGCCCAAACAGCTTCGAGCTCATCCTGATCCATCAGCAGATCTTCCCTTCTTGTTCCGGATTTATTCAGGCTGATTGCAGGGAAGATACGCTTTTCGCTGAGTCTGCGGTCGAGATGAAGTTCCATGTTGCCGGTACCCTTGAATTCTTCAAAGATTACATCGTCCATACGGCTTCCCGTCTCCACAAGTGCTGTGGCAAGGATCGTTACCGAGCCGCCCTCTTCCATCTTTCTTGCAGCACCGAAAAACTTCTTCGGTCTGTGAAGTGCTCCCGGGTCAAGTCCGCCACTGAGCGTTCTTCCGGATGCCGGAACCACCATATTATAGGCTCTGGCAAGTCTTGTTATACTATCCAATAATATTACCACATCTTTGCCGTGTTCAACCAGGCGCTGTGCTCTGGCAAGAACCATTTCCGCAACTTTTACATGATGCGCAGGCAGTTCGTCGAAGGTAGAGTATATAACTTCTCCCCTTGTAAGCGACCGTTTCATATCCGTAACCTCTTCGGGTCTTTCATCGACCAAAAGCACAATAAGTTCGATTTCCGGATAATTCTTTTCTATTGCGTGTGCTACCTTCTTCAAAAGAACGGTTTTGCCTGCTTTCGGCGGCGCTACAATCAAACCCCTCTGACCTTTGCCGATTGGGGCAATCAAATCAATGAGTCTGGTCGATAGCTCTCTGCTTCCGTCCTCAAGTCTAAGTCTTTCATAAGGAAAAACAGGCGTCAAATCGTCAAAATCCGGTCTGCGGATTGCCACACCCGGCTCATCCCCGTTTACGGTCAATACATACAGCAACGCTCCGAATCTTTCTCCCTCTTTCGGAAGCCGCGTAATTCCTCTTATCTTATCTCCCGTTTTTAAGTTAAATCTGCGAATCTGTGTCGGTGACACATAAATGTCCTTTTCACTTGTAAGAAAATTGGAAAATCTAAGAAACCCAAAATTATTTTCTTCCTGAATTTCCAGAATGCCTTCAACTTCAGGGCGTTCTTCCTTCGGCGGCTCCTTACGCTCCGCCTGTTCTTCCGCCACGCTCTCAGACGCCTCAATCTCTTCCGGACGCACTATTTCCGCTATGGCTTCTGCCTGCTCCTCCGCAGATTCCGCTTTTATCTTTTCTTCAGAAATTTCTTCCGTTACTTTTTTTCTTGGCATGGATATCACCCTTTGCAGCACTGAATTTCGCTGCCCCTTTCATAGAATTTAAAGAAATGCTAAACAAAATAGAATTCTTACAAAATAGAATAACATATCAATTCATTTTATACTTTTCACAAGAAAAAAGCAAGTTTTTTGTAGCCGGAAACCCACTTGCACGCACACTCGTAGAACGCTTCTGCGGCACTTGACAGAAGCTGCCGGCTGCGGCATGCAATTCCTAAATCTCGATATCCCGGTGGTTCAAGCGGCACCGCTTTTATCTTTCGTGAAAATCCCTCGAGCATCATCATGGACATGAGGCTCGTCCCAAGCCCCTGCTCAACCATGGCAATCACGGCATGGTCGTCGCTTTCCATGAATCGTGCGTCGGGCTCAATTCTGTTTTGATTCAAAATTGCGGTAATTTCGTCCTCGACGCCCTCATTGAGCGCAATATACGGCAGTTCCGGCAGCATGGTGATTGGAAACTTCGGAAGCGACGCGAGCGGATCGTCCTCTGCAAAAATACTTACAATCGGATCCCGGTACAAAAAATCCGCCTCAAGTTCCGGCTTCGTCGGATACGCAACGAAGCCCACATCGACACGCCCGTCGGAAATCCAGCTGACAATCTGTGCGTCCGTTCCGTGCAGAAGTTCAAAACGGATTCCCGGGTGTTTGTCGTGAAATTCCTTAATAATTCCCGGAAGCCACTGTGCCGAAACGCTGTTGAAGGTCCCGACCCGAATGAGCCCGTCCCGCAATCCGTTGATTTCGTCTATGTGCTCTGCCAATCTTCTTTGGTCGTGAAGCACCGTCCGGATATCCGGAAGCAGCCTTTCCCCCTCCGGGGTAAGCTGCACGCCATTACGCCCTCTCATGAGAAGACGCACACCCCATTCTTCTTCCAGAGAGCTCAGCGCCCGCGTAAGTCCGGACTGGCTGTACCCCAGTTCTTCCGCTGCCTGCGTCATTGTGCCCGCTTCGACAGCCTTTACAAATGCCTCATATTGTCCGAAATTCATTTCACAGCCTCCATATATGCGTATTTGTCATTGAAAACATGAAAAACTTGCGTTTTACAAATCTTTAATTTTATTATATGCTATGGACATAAAAAGTCAAACAAAAATCTTTTCGAGGAGGGATATATCCAATGTTTACAAAAGCAATTACGAAGAAGCCTTGCAAGGCACTCATCAACGGTATTTCAACCGCGCAGTTCGGTGAGGGCACGCCTGACTATGAGAAAGCTGTCAAGCAGCACGATAAATATGTGGAAACGCTCAGAAGCCTCGGACTTGAAGTGACCGACCTTGAGGCTGATGAAAGATTCCCGGATTCCTGCTTCGTTGAAGACCCTGCGGTTGTCATGGAACGCTGTGCAATCATCACAAACCCTGCAACGGACTCCAGAAATGCCGAAAAGTTTGAAATCATCAAGACCATTCGGAAATTCTATGACGAAGAACAGATTTTCCATATCGAAGCACCGGGCACTTTAGAGGGCGGCGATGTTATGAGAGTCGGCGATCATTTCTATGTAGGGCTTTCAGACAGAACCAACGCAGAAGGCGCAAAGCAGTTCAATGACATCGTAACAAAGTTCGGTTACACATCATCCACAGTACCTGTAACAGAGGGACTTCACCTCAAGGATTTCGCTATCTATCTGGAAAACAACAATATGCTTGTTACGGAAACGATGAACAAAGAAGAAGCATTTAAAGGCTTTAACCGTTTCGTGGTTGATGCGGACGAGCTTTATGCAGTCAACAGCCTGAATATCAACGGTACGGTTCTCGTACCTGCAGGCTATCCGAAAACACAGAAAATCATCGAAGACCTCGGCTACCCTGTAATCCTCATGGATACCAACGAATTCCGTTTGATTGACGGAAGCCTTACCTGCTTATCATTGAGATTTTAATCTTTATTTACCGAAAAAGCTCCCACCGCCGGGAGCTTTTTCTCATAAAAAACAGAGGACCGAAGTCCTCTGAAAAAATCATTTTTTATTTGCTGTAGTCGTAGAAGCCTACGCCTGTCTTTCTTCCGAGCTTGCCTGCTCTTACCATCTTTCTAAGTAAAACATGTGCTCTGTACTTCGGATCACCGTATTCGTGATAAAGTACATCCATGATAGCAAGGCATACATCAAGTCCGATAAGGTCGCCTAATTCCAGAGGTCCCATCGGGTGGTTTGCGCCAAGCTTCATAGCTGTATCGATACCCTTAGCATCTGCAACGCCGTCAGCAAGGATTCCAACGCCTTCGTTGATCATAGGAATTAAGATTCTGTTTACAACGAATCCCGGAGCTTCTGCAACTTCTACAGGAGTCTTTCCTAATTTTTCTGTTAAAGCAAGGATTGTTGCTTTCGTTTCTTCGGATGTAGTCAGTCCCTTGATAATTTCAACGAGCTTCATTGCAGGAACCGGGTTAAAGAAGTGCATTCCGATAACCTTGTCAGGTCTTCCTGTTGCTGCTGCGATTTCAGTAATGGACAGGGAAGATGTGTTTGTAGCGATGATTGTTTCAGGCTTGCAAAGCTTGTCGAGTTCTGCGAACAGAGCTTTCTTTGCTTCCATATCTTCTGTTGCCGCTTCGATTACGAGGTCAGCGTCAGCGATGATGTTGATGTCTGTAGAGCCGTGGATTCTTCCGAAAACTTCTGCAGCTTCGTCAGCAGTCATTCTTTCCTTAGCAACCATCTTGTCTAAGTTCTTCTTAACGGTTGCAAGACCCTTTTCTACGGAAGTTTCTCTTCTTGCCCTCATTACTACTTCATAGCCGTTCTGTGCCAAAACCTGAATGATTCCCGCACCCATAGTACCTGTACCTAATACACCAATCTTTTTCATTTAAAAATGCCTCCTTGTGATATTTGAATCTGAATTCATTTTATGTTTTGTTAAAAAATTAACTTTAACCATGTCATAATTATACCACAAAAAAACAAAAAGAAAACCCTTTTCGGATAATTATTATGTTTTTTTGTTCGTGCTTTACACGGACGCTAAAAATTTGCTTAAAAATTGCTTTAGGACTGTTCTTTTTTCGTTTTTGTGTCAGAATTAAAATTGTCAGGAAGTTATACTAGTAGAGAACGAAAATGAAGTGTGTTTAGAAAAGATTGTATTCGATAAAAGGAGGAACTTTGAAATGGGACTCTCTACTCAGCAGCGCCTCGGGCAAAACTTAAAAATTCTCAGGGCGAGCAAGGATGTAAACCAAAACGAAATGGCCGAATACATCGGTCTTACACGTTCATCTTACGCACAATATGAGCTGGGAAATCGCACCCCCGACGCACATACTCTGTATGCTATCGCTAAATTTTACAAGATTAGCATTGATTTGCTTTTCGAGCCTGATTTAAGCAAATTTTTGAGTGAGATGACCTATTCCCAAATCGACGGAGACAACAGTCAGCTGCTGATTGATAATTTCAGGCGGCTGTCCCCTTTCAACAAGGGCAGACTTGTTGAATACTCTCAGAAACTTCTCGAATGGGACAAGATTAAAGAGCAAAACCAAAAAGAACTTGAGAAACGCCGCCAAACAAAATAATTCCCTGTTTGGCGGCGTTTTGCATTCTTAAGCAAAATATAAATTTGTCGTCAGATATTCCGGGTCGCAAGTCACATCAACACCCATATTCCTGAGAGTCTGTTCGTCTCTTTCGCTGAGGATTGCCGTGCAGTGTGCCCTGCATCCGTTGAGCTTTTCGAGCATCTTAACCGCTTTATCTGCGCAGGAGTTTGTTTCCGCTGAAATGGACAATGCCGTAAGAATTTCTTCGACATTGAGGCTTGTCCTGTCGTGATGAAGAATTTCACCCTTGAGCTGCTGAATACTGTTAAATACATTCGGTGCAATTACATACAAGTCATCCGGGATTCCGGCAATTTTTTTAACTGCGTTCAGCAGGGCCGCCCCCGCAGCCACCATTCTGCGGCTGCTTCTTCCCGTAACTATGCTTCCGTCCGGCATTTCGATTGCCATAACAACCACATTAAGGTACTTCTTGTCAAGATTTCGTTTTGCCTCGGCGTATTCCCTTGCCGGGATTACAACCTTTCTGTCCTCTTCAGAGGCTCCGACTTCTTTCATCAGAAGTTCTGAGCGTTCAAGTGCTTCCTCTGTGATTTTACCTTTCTTATAATCGCACTTTGCGATCATAAATCTTCGTATTATTTCCTGAACGGAGGCTTCTTTTACCACATCGTCATCCGTGATACAAAATCCGACGCGGTTTACTCCCATATCCGTAGGTGACTGATACTCTGACTCCCCTGTAATCTTCTCTATGATTCTTTTTACAACCGGGAATACTTCGAGGTCACGGTTATAGTTTACCGCCATTTCTCCGTATGCCTCGAGGTGATAGGAGTCAATCATGTTGACATCTTTGAGGTCCGCCGTTGCTGCCTCGTACGCAATGTTTACCGGATGCTTGAGCGGAATGTTCCAGATCGGGAATGTTTCAAACTTCGCATAGCGAACCTTCGTGCCGCGTTTGTATTCGTGGTAAAGCTGTGAAAGGCAGGTCGCGAGCTTGCCGCTTCCGCCTCCCGGCCCGGTTACAACTACGAGAGGCTTGGTGACTTCGATATACGGATTTGCTCCGTAACCCTCTTCGCTTACGATTGTTTCCACATCGGTCGGGTATCCTTTTGTGAAGAAATGTTTATAGGTTTTGATGTCTCTTCTTTCTAACTTGTTGATAAACATATTGACAGCCGGCGCGTCTTCGTACCTCGTTACGACAACGCTGTTAATCTTAAGATTATGCTTTCTGAATATGTCAATCAGTCTCAAAACTTCCAAATCATATGTAATTCCGAAGTCTTGTCTGGTCTTGCTGTTGATGATATCGCCGGAGTAAATGCAGATAATGATTTCCGCCTGATCCTGCATTTTTTCCAGAAGCTTAATCTTAGCATTCTCATCAAATCCCGGAAGCACGCGCATTGCATGCTTGTCATGGACGAGCTTTCCTCCGAACTCCAGGTACAGCCTTTCGCTGTTGCCTGCGTTTATTCTCTCCAAAATATACTTGGATTGCTCCTCTATATATTTTTCCGCATCAAAACCCACTTTGTTCATTTCTGTCACCTCTTCTTTCTTCGTCTATAAAATATCTATTGTTAATTGGTTTTTGCCTTCAGCCAGTCCTTCGAGGCTCACATCGTAGTTTATGCTGATTTTGCCGCTGCCTGTTTCCGTGTCAAGCCCGTTTTCAACCAAATTGGTAAGAACTTCCACACCCATTGAACCATAAGGCGTATCGTAGGTGCTGCTGAAACGCTTGCCTCTTTCAAAATACAGTTCCGCGTTAACTTCACCGCCGGCTCTTCTCATCCTTACGGTGTCGTCCTTCACTTTGAGCACGGTCTTGCCGCTCGGCATTCCGGAAACACCGCTTTCCTCGTAAACCACATATGCAGCCCCGTTACGAAAATACAGTCTCCCATCTGTCACAAACTCCATCTGTTCCTCTTCTCTGTCCTTAAATAATTGTCGACCTATTATTTTTAGCGTTATGTCTTTCATAGCCCAATTCAATAATCCTTTCGATTGTATCCGGGTATTTCACACCGGCTTCCTCCCACAAAAGCGGAAACATGCTGAATTTCGTAAAGCCCGGAATTGTGTTTATCTCGTTTAAGTATACCTTCCCTGTATCTTTGTCGATGAAAAAATCCACTCTCGCAAAGCCTTCTCCGTCAATCGCCGCATAAGCCTTGCATGCGTATTCTTTTATCAGGCGGCTTGTTTCTTCCGGAATTTGTGCCGGAATGCAAAGCTTGGAGGCTCCTCCGTCCAAATACTTTGCGGTATAATCGTAAAACTCGGCCGAAGGCAGAATTTCACCGACCACAGCAGCCTCCGGTCTCTCATTTCCCAAAATCCCGGTTTCAAGTTCACGACAGTTTATGTATTCCTCCACTATGATTCTCTTGTCAAATTTGAATGCGAGAGCAAGTGCTTCCATCAAAGATGCCCTGTCATGTGCCTTGCTTATTCCCACGCTGGAGCCCATGTTTGCCGGTTTCACAAAAGCCGGATATCCGAGTGTTTCTTCTATCTGCTTTGCAACCGCTTCTGAATCATCGTCGTAGTCACTTCTCGAAACACCGACATGTCTGCAGACCGGCAGTCCGTTTCTTATAAAAACATCTCTTGCGAGCAATTTATCCATTGCGACGGCCGAAGCGAGCACTCCGCAGCCACCATAAGGAATATCCATCATTTCAAAAAATCCCTGTATTCTGCCGTCTTCACAGTACGGTCCGTGCATAATCGGCAGTGCAAAGTCAATGACACTCTTCAGGTCTCCCGGATTAAACGGCTGTGCCTCGTTTATCCAGCTTCCATCCTCAATCGCCTCTTCACTTCCTTTGAAAATTTTCCACTCTCCGGCTTTGGTTATTCCAAGGTATACAAGATCGTATTTTTCCTTATTAACGGCGCGGATTACGGACGCCGCCGACATCAGAGAAACCTCATGCTCGCCGGATTTTCCTCCGAATATGATTCCAAGTCTTATTTTATTTCTTTCACTCATTTAACAGCCTCCAAAATTCTTTCAAGATGTTCCTTGTCAAAATAGTATTTCTTGCAGCAGAACTGGCACACCATTTCCGCTTCGCCGTCTTCTTCGATTATTTCCGTGAGGTCATCTCTGCCAATTGTCATCAGGACCTTCTCCAGTCTTTCCTCCGAACAGTCGCAGTGCCATCTCATTTCTTTAAATTCCATGGTCTCAACCTTAAAGTCTTCCGGCAGCTGCCCGAAGATGCGATCCATCATCGCCTGCAGAATTCCCTCATCCGTCTTCCCGCTGTTTAATGACACGGCCTCTTCGACCAGCGTCGTAATCGGGGGCAGATCCGAAATCATCTCTTCAAGCGCATCTATGGATTCTTCCCTTGCACCCGGCATCATCTGTATTATCATGCCTCCTGCGGCCTTTACGGTGCAGTCCACATCAATTTTGACTCCGAGTGAAATTGCGGTATTCTGCTGCTCGGATATGAAATAATATGCCGTAAGGTCATCCGCTATTTCACCGTCCACCAGTGCGATTGTTCCCACATACGGTTCACGCAGCCCGAGGTCTTTGATGACCGTAAGTTCACCGATTCCAAGCGAGCCGCCGACATCCAGTTTCCCTTGCGGCGTCAACGGAAGCTCAACATCGGGATTGGCAATATATCCCTTTACGTCTCCCGCCTGTGTCGCGGTGGCAAGAATCTGCCTGGCAGGTCCGTCACCTTTAAAAAGCACTGTCAGTTTCTCCCCTTCGTTTTTCAGCATCAGCCCCATGAGACCGGCTCCGGTAAGAACTCTCCCAAGACCCGCTGAAGCAAGTGGGGTCGTGTCATGTATTTTTCTCGCCTCTTCAACCATATCGGTTGAAATCGTCAGATAAACCCGAAAAGAACCGCTGCGGTCTATTCCTGTAATTACTTTGCTCATTTTTTCTCCTTTGTTTACAAACAGCCGCACTCCTTGAGATACGCATAAACCGTCTCGCGGATTTCTTCTCCCTTACGCTTCGCATTCTCCTTTTGTGCATCCCTTGCAAAAATATAAACTTTCAATTTCATTTCTGTGCCGGACGGTCTTATGATAAGTTTATGTCCGCCTTTCCAATCGGCACAGTACATGTTTTTCTCTCTGTAACAATATTCTCTTTGTGTTTCATCGGTCTTAAGTGCACCGCTGAACAGTTTCTGCATGATTCGCAGTGCTTTTTCCCTGTCTGCCTCGTTTTCATACTCCGCAGCAAAGGTTTGCGCCGATAGATACCCATATCTGCAATAAAGCTCTTCCAGCCGATCCGTCAAGCGTTTTCCCTGCGATGCAAGTTCTGCGGCGGCAAGGCAGATAAGCTGCGATGCCATGATGCCGTCCTTGTCGCGTGTATAATCGCCGTAAAGGTATCCGAGGCTTTCCTCAAATCCGAAAAGAAAGGTTCCATCACTCGGATTTTCCTTAAGCCGCTGCATTTCAAAGGCAATATTTTTAAAACCCGTGAAGACATTTTTTAAGCGCACACCGTATTCTCCCGCAATGTCCTCGGCAAGCGGGGAACTCACAAAACTCTTGAATGCGACCCGGTTTTCCTTTGGCTCTGCATGGCTGCAGACATAGTCGAGGAGAAGTTCCCCGACCTGATTGCCGGAAAGTTTTATATATTCACCTTTCGCATCATCTCGGAGAACCATCACACCCAGCCTGTCACTATCCGGGTCTGTCGCAAGAATCAGCTCCGGTTTTTTCTCCTGCATGCGGCACACTTTGAGTGCTTCCGCGAAGGTTTCTTCATATTCCGGATTCGGCGCGGGACATGTGAGAAAATTTCCGTCGGGCGCACACTGACTTTCAACTGTAATGATATTTTCTTCGGGCATCCCCATCCGCATCAGCCTATCCGGAACGTACTTCATTCCGGTTCCGTTGAGCGGTGTGTAACAAACGGTCAGCTTGGCAAGTGCCTCTGCGGTTTTCCCCGGTTCCTCTAAACGCGGCATGTTTTCTTCCAATGCCTGCATGTATTTTTCCTTTATACTGTCCGGCGTTCTGCGAATCGTGCCTTTTGCTTCCGACCTCTGCGTATTAAAAGGATCTGCGGTCTGCATATACTTTTCCACAATCTGTGCTTTCTTATCGTCGATTTGATTTCCGAAGTGGTCGTAAACTTTGTATCCGTTATATTCCCGCGTGTTGTGGCTGGCGGTAATCATAATTCCGCCGGAAACGCCCATGGCTCTGACCGCAAACGAAACCACGGGAACGGGCGTCGGCTCTCCGAAGAGATAAACATCCACACCGTTATCGGCAAATTCATGCGCCACGATTTCAGCATATTCTTTTGAGTTGTTTCTTGTGTCAAATCCTATGACAAGTTGCGGCTTTGTGCCTTTTTCGTTCAGATACCGGCTGATTCCTATGCTTGCCTTGCGAAGAGTGACCGAGTTGATTCGATTGCTCCCTGCCCCCATCTTCGCTCTAAGTCCGGATGTTCCGAACGAAATGTCCTTACAAAACCTGTTGTATATTTCATTTTCATCTCCGCGTATTGCGCAAAGCTCTGCCGCAAGATCCTCCGGCAAGCGTTGTCTGCACCAACGGGTATATTCTTTGTACGCTTTTTCCATAATATATATATCCACATTTTCATCTCTGCAATAATATTTTATTTTATCATATTTCACATTATTTTTACACACAAAAAACACAAAAGATTATTATAATTTGCTTGTAAATCGAAAAGAGCTGATAAGGAGGTCATTTTATGGAAAACTGGAACGATTTCGAAAAAAAAGATTATAACGAATATGTGGATAACTCGGAGTCTCCCAGAGCCTCTGCCTATAATAAACCAAAGAAGGAACCAAGATATGTGACGACGAAAAGCTTCGTCATCGTACTGATTCTTGCCATCATCGTTTCGGCTTCTTTAGGAGCCGGCGGTTACGCTTTGGCTTCGAATGTTTTCGGGGTTTCGGGTGTGACCAAGAGCATTAACGCAACAAATGTCAATCTCGCAAAAGCAACCGGAAGCGAGCTTTCCATCCAGGAAATCATTGCACGAAACGAAAACTCCGTAGTTGCGATTGAGACGGAATCGGTGTCTACGGACAGCTGGCTCGGTCAGTATGTAACCCAGGGTGCAGGCAGCGGTATCGTTTACAGCGAAGATGGTTATATCATCACCAACAATCACGTTATTTCCGGTGCATCCAGCATCAAGGTAACGCTCCACAACGGAACAGAACTCAAAGCATCGCTCGTGGCAACCGACCCACAGACGGATGTTGCCGTAATCAAAGTCGATGAAACAGGTCTTACACCGGTATCCTTCGGTGATATGACTTCGCTTTCCGTAGGTGACCTTGCAGTTGCCATAGGTAATCCGCTCGGAACTCTTTCGGGGACCGCAACAGAAGGCATCATAAGTGCTTTGGAGCGTGAAATAACGATAGACGGTAAGAGCATGTCTCTTATTCAGACAAGTGCATCCATCAACCCGGGTAATTCCGGCGGCGGACTTTTCGACCAGTACGGTCATCTCATCGGTATGGTCGTTGCCAAATCTTCGGGCTCTGATGTTGAAGGCCTCGGTTTCGCAATTCCTGCCGACACAGTTTCAAAGGTTGCAAAGTCACTGATCGAGCACGGCTATGTTGCTGACAGACCGGTTGCCGGCATTACGATTGTGGATCTTACCGATGCCAACGACGCAATGCAATACGGGGTTGACTTAACCGGTGTATATATCAAGGATGTTACCGGTAAAAATGCCAAAAAAGCCGGCCTCAAATCGGGCGACCTTGTATACTTTATCAATGATGTAAAAGTTACAAGTTCCGCTGTGCTTCTTAAGGAAATCCAAAAACATGAAGTCGGAGATACCGTTACTTTCACAATCGTGCGTGACGGAGATATCCTCAAGTATGATGTTACTCTCGAGGCGTCAAAGGGAAATGCGACAGCCTCGCAAGACAAAAGAAATTCACAGAACATAAGAAATTAGCGTACAAGAAGTTTTAATTTTCTTTTTCTTCTTTCTATATAAGATAAGGCAAAAGCGGCGAATCACTTGGATTTTGCCGCTTTTGATTTTTTGTTTTTGGGATCTTGGCTTTCGTGCTTGTCAATCATCTGCTTTATCTTGGATTTCAGCACAATTCTGTCTTTGGCATCCATGCCGAATTTCTCCTTGTATTCCGAATTCTCACAATCGATCAGACATAGCGGAGGAAAAACGACACACCACCAGTTTTGCCCTTTTCCTTCTCCGATTGTTATCGTCAAAGCCTTGTAATTGCCCGCCGGAAAGTACAAATCATCGTACTGCTTCGCAGGGATTGCTTTCACCCCGACTTCTGTCGTAACATCATAGTCAAAGCCCTTGTCCCTGACATACCGCAGTGCCCACTTCTTGATGCGCTCAAGATTGTGCTCGGCATATTCTTCTGCGATGTCGCAATCCGCATCTGCTCCTGTCATCCGGCTTGTGATCTCCTTTTCTATTTTCGGGAGTACATAATCCCTTACCCCCAGCTTCAGTTCCTGATCCGTCGCACTGTCACTGTTTGCAATGACATGGAATCGCAGAATTCCCTCATGCTCGTTTGCCGGCTCCGCCCTCTCCGGTATGTAGCTGTTCAATGCTGCAAGCATCCAAAGTGCAATAACCATGAGAATAATTACGGTTCTCTCAAATTTCCCCTTCTTGTCCATATCTTACCTCCGTCAGTAAGATTGTGGACCGCTATCCGGAGAAATATACATGGATTTGGCATGCCGGATGGCACCTCGTTCTATTATTTATATGCTGCCGCGCCGGATGGCACCTCGTTCCGTAGCAAAAACACGAAATCGCTGTATATAGGTGCCATTTCGTGTACCTCGCCCCTCAAACCGTAGTTTTTTGCACAATTTAATTCTTCTCCCAAAACCTGTGACTTTTTAAAACATTGAAATTTCAACATTCCATTTTTTGTAATCTTCCGCAACGTGCAAAACTCTTCCGCATATTCTCCCAAAAAACGCCGCAAATACACGAAACAGGGGTCATTTTCAGGCGTTTGGTGGGAATTGGTTATTTATTCCATTTTTATAATTCGACCCCCAGCCTTGCCTCAATCACAAAAGAGACCTCGCATTAACGGGTCTTTCTCGTTAATGTGAGGCTCCTTTTCGTGAAACACACACTTTCACACTACTTTATTAAGGTATTCATATGAATCATCTGACATAGGTCGCTGTTCTTGAGTCCTTAGTTACCTCGTCGAGCAGTACGCCATCCTTATAGCAATAAACGGTAAAATGTAAAAAATATGTCCCACTCTCGCTTACCGCTCTGCGTTTCTGAAATGTATACACCGAAAGTGATTCTTCCAAATCCTCGCTCCAACTCTTAATAAACCTTCCATCTACCGTTCGAAGTTCCGCATCAATGCTTACCGCATCCGCATATTCACTTCCTCTGGTTATTACATCCACGGAAAAATCAAGAACAGAATTTTTAATTCCCATTGTGGAAGTAATACTGCTTATTCCCGTATACATTTCAGAATTTTCAGCGGCATACGCTTCTGCTTGCATCCCAAATGCAAGTACCAACACAATTAATAAAAGCGATAACAATTTCTTCTTCATAAGTTCCAATCCTTTCCTTAAATTTACTTTCATATATCTAGACTGTTTAAAGGACAGGAATCTGACAAAATTACTCGAATTTTTTTATGTTTTCTATGAATTTTCTTCCAGTTTCATATGAAGCATCTGTGTTTACAGTCATTATCGTATTATCTCCTTTAAATTCGAACTCAGTTTTCTTAGCGTTATATCCCACCAACACTTCAAAATCACCAATCATTTCCTTTGAATATTCCGTATTCTCCTTGTCAATGCTTTTCTCCCCTGAGCTATTTTTTGTCTGTATAAATGAAATACTCTTCCCTTCTTCATTCATATACTGAATCATATATCTGTTTTCATTCTTTTTTTCTTTGTAGAACACAAAGCCCTCCGGTAGTTCGGAGACAAAATATTTAAATTCCTCCTCCACGCCGACATCAATATCCTGCGTGTTTTCCCCCATCAAGAGGTCGAGCCACCAAACGCGCCATGCGTCTGCTTTCGGCACCGGAATTACTATGCTGCCAACGAACACGATGACAAGAAACATCGCCGCAATGCGAAGCACGCGCTTTCTTATATTGACCGGCTTTCGGATGTGCAGTTTGATATCCGGCATGCCCTCCGCCTCCGCTTGCCGCATTAGCTCTTTTGCCTCTTCATCATAAATCTTCACGATGTCACTTGTGAATTTTTTTAGTATTTCATCGGCTTTTCGGTCTGCCACTCTTTCTCTCCTATCCATATTAATCCTCTCTTTCGTATTTGAGCAGCATTTCCTTTAGTTTTCTCTTTGCTCTGTGGAAACGCTGCTCAACCGTATTTACCTTTTCATTCGTTATTTGGGCAATCTCAAAATACGGCATAACATATACTTCACGCAAAATAATTGCATCCCGATCCTTTTGCGTCATCTGCTTCAAGCAGTCGTTTATTTCCTTTGTGAAACCATTTTCTTCCACGAAATACCGATCCTCTTTGCAGATCGTTGCAAAATTTGATAATTTTTGGAGTTCAACATCTTCCGTCGGCAGTTCCCGCTTTTGCTTTTTCAGCATATCCAAGGCCTGGTTTCTTGCGACGATAGCCACAAATGCATCGGGATACTCATATTCGTCCGTGTTTACTTTTCCCGGCAGCATCGCAAGCTTCAGAACAACCTCCTGCAGACAGTCCTCTGCCAGCAAAGAGTCATCGAGAATATCTCTCGCAATCTTGTAGATGAGTCCCTTGTACCTTTCAAAAATATACTCGGCATTTTCTTGCATTTGCAGCGTAAAGGTTTTTGTTTCCATTTGTTCATCACCTGATCTCGTTCTTTTATTGTTTCACTTTCTCTGATAAATCCGATTAAATCCCCTTACGCTTTCTTAGTCTAAACACTTTTCATAAAATTTACATGCTTAAAGCAAGTGAATTATATAATTGTTTTATGTGTTCAAGAATTTTCCTCAATTTTGAGATGAAAAATGATAAAAGAAAAGCCGGCAAGTGACAGATTCCATCTCCCCCGCCGGCATTTTTACATTTTTTTCTATTTTAAGATTAATAATTTTTGTCCCTGCGCGATTAATTCGTTGTCAAGTTCGTTTATTTCCTGTATTGCCGCCATCGTTGTTTTGAATTTTTTTGCGATGCTCCACATGCTGTCGTTCTCCCCGGTTATATATATAACCATTCTCGATTTTTCTTCCCTCATCGGTTTTTCTTCAAACGCCGGGTTAATCGGAATCTTAAACGGTACATCGCGCATTACCTGGGTGTTTATTACAACCGTGGCATTGAACTCAATCTGCTTGCCGTTAATCTTTTCGGCCCAAGAGTCCTTGATACACACGCGGTCACAGATGATCTCGCCTCCTGTGATCTGCGGCATTGCCGTCACGATTCTAAATGGAATGTTCTCTTTCAGTGAGAATACGCGGCCCGTGCTGCTCGCCTCCGGTACATGCGTTCTGCATATCATTTTTACTCGTATCGTGCCTTCCGTCATGATTTTTCCTTGTTCGGGCGTACTCTTACATTCGCTTATTTCTGCCTTTGTATATATAATCTTCTCGATATCACCATCCGTGTTTTCCGGGGAAATAATCTCACGCACCGACGATTCTCCCGCTGTCGTTCCAACCATGGCTCTGCTGTGTTCCTCTTTAAAGTCACATATAAAGTCTTTCTCCCGATGGTATCCGTCCACAATAATTTCCCGCTGCACATTCCGGTATATCTCAATGTAGGTAACCAGATCTCCTTCAAGGCGCAAAACCTCACCATCTTCTTCATCCTGAACCAATTTAACTTTCAAATCGCTTGAATCGAAGCTGACGCAGCTGCCGCTCTCATCGTTAATCTGCGAAATCGGTATGAACTGCGTAAACTCCACTTTGTCCGAAACCTGCCTGAGTGCACAGGTGTCCGAATTTTCATCTTCGCAGACCGCCGCATATAATAGGTTCACTGAGATAAAGCCGTTTATAACAACCTTCTCACCGGTCACCTGCTTGTAGTTTTCGATGACGCAGATATCCTGCTTCAAAATATTTTCAATTCTGCACTCATCCTTTATTGCAATGTTCTCATGAATGGCAAGTGTGTCTTTTTTGCGAAGAGCAACATTGCTGATTTCTATTTTTTCTTTCAGCGTCTGAATTTCTTCATCGGTGATTCCCTCAAAAAGTTCTATTTTATTATCCGCATATTCTTTGGCGTATATGGCGAGCGAAACTTTGACTCTGTATTTTCGTTCGTTTATGACCATGTACTCTATTTTCTCAATTTCACACTCCATTACCATGCACGCGCCTTGTGCGAGCGATGTGTGCCATTGGTCTTTAAACGGAATTCTGGTCTGTACGGATATGATTTCGCCACAGGATTCGGGCTTTTCCGGCAGGTAAAGCATCTCAAGCTCAATGTCCCCGGAAAGATTTATGTAGTCGTCTGCCTTATTGATTTGGTTTATTTCCCTTGAAGAAAGTGTTGCTTTGCCGTCAGCCATCAGTATTTCCGCCAGATCCGGCTTGGTGTCCGGGACAAGAATGTCTTCCTCAACGGTAATCGTCGTCTTTGGTTTTTCGGTTATATTCGTCACCTGCATCGGTGCGTAAACAGCTCCCTTGGTCACAGGAATGATCAGCGTTTCTTCCATTTCTTTCGCAGGCAGCATCGCATAATCCGGTATTTCCTTTTCGTATGTCATAGCTTTTCCCCTTTCCAAACTTGGTCTTGCTACAATTTATTCCGAAAAGCGCTGATTTATTCACTGCATTTCGCTGTAAAACCGGCACAAAAAAAGGAAAGCCTAAACTTTCCTTTCGGTTCGTCACCTGCGTTATGCGTTTTGACCTTTTACGATTTTGTCACCTTGCCCTACGACGAATTCTTTCAGTCTGAGGACATGCGAGTCGGCTTTCTCTCTTGCCTTTTCGGCATCGCCGCTTACGATTGCATCCATGATTTCCTGATGTTCGTAAGGCATGTTCTTATATCTGGAAAAATCTTCGTAGTAAATATATCGGAATCGAAGCGCCAGTTCTTGGATTTGGTTAATCATTTGAATCAGCGTTTTGTTGCCGCTGCAATCAACGATAAGCTTATGGAAAATCTCGTCTTCCTTTATAATCTCCTCAGTGTTTCCGGATTCAACCGCTTTTTTGTATGCGGAAGTGGCAGTCCTAATCCTCTCCACTTCTTCCTCGGTAATCTTCTTGGCTGCAAGACCTGCTGCCATGCCTTCCAAAAACTCTCTGACCTCAAGCACATCCACCATATCTTTAATGGACACGTCCGATGCGTATGCACCTCTTCTCGGTTCGATACTTACCAGCCCCTCTTTCTCGAGCTTTCGTATGGCTTCTCTTATCGGTGTGCGGCTCACACCCATGTCATCGGCAAGCTCAACTTCCATCATGCGGGTTCCCGGAGGAATCTCACCTATCATGATTTGTCTTTTCAGTTCTTCGTATACGATTTCCCTTAACGGTCTGTGATTCTGTAAATCAAAATTCAGCATCTTTCTTTCCTCCGATTTCCATATCCCGTATCGTTTGCGTCCAATAAGCTTCATATCCTTGCTTCCTAAGCAGCAGACATGCTCGCTTTGCTTCTTTGTATGTTCCGTAAACAGCGAAAACCGTAGGCCCGCTGCCGCTCATTAAAACCTTCTGCACCCCTTCGGTCTTTTGCATCAGTTCCTTAAGTTTTCGTACCTCGGCATAGTGATTCAGCGTGTACTCTTCCAGTACATTAACCATGCCGCACAGTATTTTTTCATCGGTGCCGTCTTTCAATCCCTCGATTAAAGCTTCTATATCCGGCCGCTCTTTGAGTTCGCACGAGTCAATGCCCTTAAAAACCTCTTCAGTGGAGACTCCAAATGCCGGTTTGGCAAGGACAATATGCTTCCTCATGCCATGCCGCAGTGCCGTCATTTTCTCACCGGTTTCCTCGCACAAAGCACATCTGTATCGCGTGTTGTGTACAAGAATGAGAAAAGGTATGTCAGCACCAAGCTGCTCTCCCATCTTACATAGCTGCCATGTGTTGAGGTCCATCTTCCAAAGCCTGTTCAATGCCGTCATCACCGCCGCTGCGTTTGAACTGCCTCCTCCGAGGCCCGCTGCAACGGGAATTCTCTTTATAATCCGTATTTCGAGCCTGCCGCGGACATTTGCCTTTTGGGCCATAAGCTGTGCTGCCCGGTATGCAAGATTTCTCTCATCCGTAGGCAGATACGGTTTCCCTGCACGAAGGACAATCCCAAAATCGTCCTCAGTGCTCTCTTGCCACTTAATGCTGATTTCGTCCGAAAGCCCGATTTTCTGCATCACTGTCTCAAGCATGTGATATCCATCGTCTCTCAAACCGATTACATCCAAAGCAAGATTTATCTTGGCATATGATTTGATTTTTATCTCTCGCATCTTCGGGCCCGGCATCTCAAACTCCTATTTCTTCTTGCCTTTTCCCTTTGCTTTGGCCTTCTGCGCTTTTCTTCTTTCCTCTTCCGCTTTCTTTGCCTCTGCAATTGCCTTGCGCCCTGTTATGTATCTGCCGCCTGCCGCTGCGATTGGGCGAGGACCTTTTACATGGTAATTTCCGTCATCGTAATAATCGTCATCGTCTTCTTCCGCGGCTGCCTTTTTCGCTGCCTTTGCAGCTCTCTTAGCCTTCTCTTTCTGATCTTTCTCAACGATTTCTTCTACGGATTTGCCTGTCTTCTTTGCTTCTTTGTATGGATTTACTTTCTCTTCTTTCTGATTCTGCTGCTCACCCTTCTTCTTAGCGTTTCTTGCAGTCATAATCATCATAACTCCGAACACGCCAAACATCATGGCTGTATTGATTGCCATATTCGCACTCTGATTCAAAGTTTTGAAAGAAATGGTTTCCTCTTTTCCCAGTGTATTTCCGTTATCATCTCTGAAATCTTTGGAAATTTTAAAAGTATATTCTTCGTTTTGGTTTATCTTGACGTCGTCGGTCTGCTTCGTATTGTCAAACAGCACCAAAACAACGCCCGGTTCCTGTACGGAATAAAGAACCTGCGTCGGCAGCTTCTTGCCCTGCTCGTCCAAAAGCGTTACCGCATTTTCATTCGCGTTCTTGAGTTTCTCCTGCGTAAATGTTGCATCAAAGTACAGCTTCACGCCCATATTCTCCACTGCGGTTCCGGTCGCCCCGTCCTTTGGATAAGTGTCATTGAGCACCAAGGTCCCGTCACCGGCCGGTGCTGCAAAGCAAAACATTGTTGCTAATACTGTCAAAATTACAGTAAGGCTGAGAATTCTGCCTATTCTTTTCATTTCTGTGTGTCCTCCGATTTCTGTTCTTTTGTATTTTTCTTAAGATCCCTCAGTTCTCTGAAAAAATCTCTCACTATTTCCTGACAACGAGTTTTGGTCGAACCTTCTTCTATTTCAAATACTTCAACTTGATGGTTCAGTTTCTGCTCCTGCACGATATTGAATACCGAGCCGCATCCTCCCGCCTTGGGGTCCATCGTTCCGATATAGAGTTTTTCTATCCGTGCCCAAACGATCGCTCCGGCACACATGCTGCACGGTTCCACCGTCACATACATGCTGCATCCGGTCAGTCTGCGCCACCCTAAGGTCTCTCCCAATTTTCTGCCGGCTTGTCTGATTGCAACAATTTCGGCATGCGCCGTCGGGTCTTTCTCGGTTTCCGTCAAATTATGCCCGCGTCCGATGATTTCACCGTCCTTGACAATAACCGCTCCGATTGGAATTTCACCTTTTTCTCTGGCCTTTTCTGCCTCTTTCAAGGCCTCTAACATAAACTTTTCCATACATTTTCTGATAATATCATAAAACCTCAGAAATTGCAAGTGTTTCTGCGTTCAAGCAGGCTATCCAATATCCATAAATGCATTCTGCAGCCTCGTCGCACATGGTTTCCAAATCGTCGTAAAACCATTCTCCTCCCCTCAAAGGCTGCCAAAGAGTAAATCCGGTGCTGCCTTGCGCGGGCTGCTCGCTGAGCATAAACCTTCCCGGGATGCCGATGTAATTCTTTCCGCCACTTGTTCCTATGATGAAATGCCCGTATTTGCAGGCATTTTCGTAACCTTCCGGGCAGAATTTTTCCAAAAGCTCAAGGGTTTCCTGCCTATGCCACTCACTTCCGGTTTCATCGTTTTCAAACAGTCCAAACTCCTTGTACCTTTCCTTCCGGTTCTGCTTCTGCAAAAGATTGCTCAAAAAATACATAACATACGAGCCGTATTGATTTCCCATTGCCGAAACTCCTCTTTTCTAGTAAAATATACTAAAATAATATGTGGTTAGGGGTTCGTCTTATGATAATGGATGCATTGGTTTTGATTGTTTTTGCGATTTCAATATTTTGGTCTATGCGAGAGGGCTTGGCACTTGCGGTAGCCGGTCTGATCAAAGGGATTGCTGCGGTTGTCATCGCATGGATTTTTTGCGATGATCTTGCTGCAATTCTTCTCAAAATTCCATCCGTACACGATTTTGCGGTAGGTAAAATCTCCGAAAATCTTTCCATGCGCTGGGAAAATTCCGCGGTTTATGAAGCTTTACCGAAGCTTTTCACCTCAAGCAACGGTGATTTTGCCGACACACTCATCACCGAAGGTGCGACTAAGCTTGCATGGCTGTTTCTTACAATTGTGAGCTTTCTGCTCATCTTGATTGCCATACGCTTGCTTGCGTGCGTACTTGAGAAGGGTTTCTCGCATACAAACAGAAGTGGCTTTGTCGGCTTTTCAGACAAGCTTTTGGGACTCCTTCTCGGAATCATTGTGGGCGTTTTTAATGTCCTTCTCTTTCTTGCACTTTTGCTGCCTTTGGCAGGTTTGTTTCTTCCGTCTTTGACGGAATCCCTGCCGGGCTGGTTTGAAAATTCCCTTTTCGCAAAAGATATTTACGACAACAACCTCCTTTTGATTCTCCTTCGTGATTTTATTGCATAAAAATGTTTGACACTACCATATATAGGTGTATAATATATAAACATGGTAATAATATTCTAAATATAGATTCTCGAAAGATTATAAGGAGGTGGGAATATGAGTGCTGTTGTAACAGGAAATGTATCATTGGAAGAAGGCAAGGCTTATGTCGATTACCTTGAAAAGAAATATAACCGCAAGCTGAAAAAGCTCGCGGTGAACATCGACGGCGATTATGCGGATTTAAATTACGAGTTCGAAAAGGTTCCGTTCGAAAGAATTCGCAGGATTACCGGCTATCTGGTAGGCACGATGGATCACTGGAACGATGCGAAGGCTGCCGAAGAAGCTGACCGCGTGAAACACGATGTATCGAGCGGATTTGAAAGGCTGTAAAAAGACTGCAAAAGGACTGCAATATAAAACCCGAAGTTTGAATCTTCGGGTTTTTTGCTATGTAAACACAGAATATTTTTGTCATCATCCAATGCCGCCGAGCATTGCGCCCGCAATCAGTGCAACCAGTGCGCATATGCAGTAAACATACTTTCCGAGCGGATGGAACCAGCTTCCGATTGGCTTCTTTTCGCCTTCGCTCACTGCCTTGAGGGCGGTATCCCTCTTGAGAACCCAGAAGAACATGATTCCGGCAAGAAGTGCTCCAAGCGGGCAGATATAAATTGAAACCACATCCATCCACTGCGAAGTCCACGGCTGAATCATTATCGAAATAACTGCACCGATTATACCGATTGTCAGCACCGCAGGCACTCTCCTAAATCTCAGTTTTTCCTGAAGAAAAGCAACCGGAACCTCGTAAAGATTCACGATTGAAGTTGCTCCCGCAAACAGGACACAGATAAAGAAAATCATTCCCACAACGCGGCCGCCTGCCATGGCATTAAGCACATTTACCAAATAAACAAACATGAGTCCCGGACCTGCCGTGTCCGGTGTTACACCGCCGACACCCATCGCCGGCAGTATAACCAGTGCCGCAAGAGTCGCCGCAAGTGTATCGAAAATCGCAACATTGCGTGCTGCACCCGGGAGATCTTCGCCCTTATCCAAATAAGATCCGTATATTACCGAGCCGTTTCCCGCAACCGAAAGTGAGAAGAACGCCTGTCCGAAAGCAAAAATCCATACCTCCGGATTCAGTAATCCCTTCGGATTCAGAGTGAATATGTATCTATATCCTTCTCCCGCACCCGGAAGAAATGCGATGTAGACGCCCAAAATCAAGAATAAGCCAAAGAGCAGCGGCATCATAATCTTGTTTGCTTTTTCAATTCCGCCGCCGATACCCATTGCCATAATGGCAAGGGCAACCACAAGACCGACGATCTGCCATATACCGTTTCCGACATTGAATATGCCGCCGTCTATCATCATTTTAATCGCTTCGCCCAAAGTTTTTGCTCCCGGTGCCGCACTGTCAAAGGTTCCTCCTATCACAGCCATGTCGGTTCCCATAGCGTAAAGCTTTCCGGATATCCCCATAAAGCAGTATTTGAAGATCCAGCCCATTACAACTGTGTATCCGATTGCAAGCCCCATCGCGCCGATAACCGGCAGAGCACCGATTGCCTCACCGACGCGCTGCTTTCCGAAGCGCTCCTTGGTGCATTTTCCGAAAGCTCCCACCGGGCCGGCTTCCGCCCAGCGGCCAAGCGCAAACTCTTCAATCATGCCCGACGAAGCGATAAGTATTACAAATAAAATATACACTACGAAGAATGTCATTCCTCCGTATTTCGATACCATAATCGGAAAACGCCAGATGTTTCCCATTCCAACTGCCGAGCCTATGCAGGCAATGATAAAGCCCGTCCGGCTTCTGAAGCGGTCTCTTTCCATGTTATTCCTGTTTTCCTTCTTTTGCGCTCATTCTGCGCTTGTAATTTTTTGTTTTGCCTGTCAATAATATCATATCTTTAAAGAAGATTCAATTCAAAATCTTTCGGGTTGAAAACCAAAAATCTCTCCGATTGTATTTTCAAAATCTTTCGGGTTGAAAACCAAAAATCTCTCCGATTGTATTTTCAAAATCTTTCGGGTTAGCATACAAGCGCCCCGACGGTGTGTATGTGGTGCCGATTACCGCACTGAAAAATTGAATGCATGAAGGTCTTGAATTTCTTTGGAAAGAAGTCTATAATTACCTTATTCAAACGACACGATTCAATGTGAAAAAGGAGATGTATTAATCATGTACAAAGAAGCGTTAAGACCGGTTTGGGCAGAAATCAACTTGTCAAACCTGGATTACAACATCAAGCAAATTAAGAATAAAATCGCAGGCAGAGAAATGATCGGCGTTATCAAAGCCGACGCATACGGTCACGGCAGTGTAAAAGTTGCAGAAGTTCTCAGAGAAAATGGCTGCAAAACTTTCGCAATCGCAACTCTTCAGGAAGCTGTAACACTCCGTGAAGCAGGCGCCAAGGAAGAAATCATCATGCTCGGTCTGACTCCGGATATGTATGCCGACACCATTGTAAAATACGACATCACTCCGGTTGTCTGCAGCAGCGAAAACGCAGCAGCTTTCGCTGCAGAAGCAAAGAAGCACGGAAAGACCGTGCACGCCCTCATCGCAGTGGACACCGGAATGGGAAGAATCGGCTATCTTGCTGATGACATCGACTATGCGGTTTCCGATGTAAAGAAAATCGCAGCTCTTGAGAACTTCAAAATCAAAGGTATGTTCTCACACATGTCCACAGCAGACGCTTACGACAAAACATATTCCCACCAGCAGGAAGCGAAGTTCAACAAATTCTACGAAGCACTTACCGCAGCAGGAATCGAAATTCCGTTCAGAACTCTTGCAAACAGTGCTTCCATCATGGAACTTCCGACCGTTCACTTCGATGCATGCCGCCCGGGAATCATTCTCTACGGATGTTATCCATCGGACGAAGTTGATGTAAACGAACTTTCCATCAAACCGGTTATGTCGGTCAAGGCAAACATCGTTCACTTGAAAGATGTACCTGCTGACTTCTCGGTTGGCTATGGTCGTAAATACATCTCCACTAAACCTAGCAAAATCGCAACCATCGCACTCGGATACGCAGACGGCTATCCTCGTCCATACTCCCCGAACGCAAAGGTTATCGTAAACGGCGTAATCGCACCGATTGCAGGCAACATCTGTATGGACCAGTGCATGATCGATGTTACGGATGTTCCGGATGTAAAAGTCGGAGATGAAGTTATCGTAATGGGTTCGGACGGAACCAACACCATCCTTGCCGACGATATTGCAAGAGCAACCGGAACCATCAATTATGAAATCACTTGTGCTTTCGGTCAGAGACTTCCGAAGGTTTATGTGAAATAGGATGTTGAGGGCGGCGTTTCGCTAACCATGAACTGAAATCAAATATTGTTTACATGAAAGTTGTGCTTTTCTGAGTATTCTCTTAAAAGTGCAACTTTTTTTGATGCCTTTTTTATGGGATTTTGAGTTAGCATAGGCTTACCACGCATTGCCCCTTTTTAAACATTTCCCTTCGTATTTTTGCAAGAACATTCGACAAAATCATTGACTTTGAACATGCAGAAGAGTACTATATAATATGTATAGCTTGTTAATTTTTCAACGATTTTCGGGCTATGTCTTTTACAGACACAAGATGTAATAGTAAACTTGAAAAAGGAGGCAAAAAAGTTATGAAAACCAATGTCTCCCCTGCTAAAGGGGACAACAACTTGGTCGCTTACGTGGCTTGCGCCGGCGCTGCTGCCGGAAAAGCAAGAGCTGCAGAGTTTGAATCCTGCGCTGCTTTGGTTGAAGCAGGTTTCAAGCGCGGTGAATGTAAGAGCGGCTGCTGTGGTATCGGCGATTGTATCAAGGTTTGTAAGCAAGATGCTATGAAGCTTGAAAACGGCAAAATCGTAATCGACGCCGAGAAATGCGACGGCTGCGGCGACTGTGCAGCTGAGGGTGTCTGCCCACAGCACTTAATTCACATGATTCCTAAGGATGCTACCAACTTTATCCCTTGTTCCTCCACGGAAGAAGACGACGAACTTGTTAGAAAAACTTGCGGTTTCGGATGTATCGCTTGCGGCGAATGCGAAAGAGCGTGTCCGGAAGGCGCAGTACATATCGTAGACAATCATGCAGTTATCGACTATGACAAATGTGTAGGCTGCGTTGCTTGCATGGTTAAATGCAAAAAGAAAATCATCGTTGACACACTTCACGATTTAACAGCTTTAAAAGCGAATGTTGCTTTCGTGAAATGTTCAGGCGACGGCAGAACTTCCGCAAAACTCAAAGAAATGGGTATTCAGACCTGTCAGGAAGCTGCAAAACAGGACCTTAAGGCTCTCGGCCTTTGCGCTACGGGATGTCTCGGACAGGGTGCCTGCACAGCGGTTTGCCGCTACGAGGCGGTTAAGGTTGTTGACGGCGTTGCTTATGTCGACCCTGACAAGTGTGTAGGCTGTAAGGATTGTACTTTTGCATGTCCGCAGCACTTAATCACCATTGTTCCATACAAGGGTCAAAAGATGGTTGCTTGCTCGTCGGAAGACGACTGTGAAACAAAGGCAAAAGTCTGCAGCACAGGATGCTTATTCTGCGAAGACTGCAAGTCCAACTGCCCGAACCTCGCAATTTATGCAGACGGCACTCACACAATTATCGATCCTGAAATCTGTGAAGACTGCCATGTATGTCAATATGTATGCCCTAGAAATGTCATTAAGGAAATGGAAGTTCCGGAATACATTTTCATGCAGCGTGAAGCTTTGGGCATCAAGGAAGGAGAATAAACATGAGAAAATTAAAAACTATGGACGGAAACGCCGCTGCTGCTCATGTTGCTTATGCGTTCTCTGAGGTTGCTGCAATTTACCCGATTACACCATCCTCACCTATGGCAGAAAACATGGACGAATGGGTTTCCCAGGACAGAACCAACATCTTTGGCGAAAAAGTTAAAATCGTAGAAATGCAGTCCGAAGCAGGTGCTGCAGGTGCGGTTCACGGTGCTATCGCTGCCGGTGCTCTGACATCTACATTCACAGCTTCCCAGGGCTTGCTTCTTATGATTCCTAATATGTATAAATTAGCCGGCGAACAGACTCCTACCGTATTCCACGTAGCTGCTCGTTGCGTTGCTACACATGCATTAAATATCTTCGGCGACCACTCCGATGTTATGGGCTGTCGTCAGACAGGTTTTGCAATGCTTGCATCAAACTCTGTACAGCAGGCTATGGACCTTGCCGCAGTTGCTCACCTTTCAGCAATCGGCGGACATCTTCCTATGCTCCACTTCTTCGACGGTTTCAGAACTTCTCACGAACAACAGAAGATCGAAACATGGGACTATGAAGATTTGAAGGAAATGGTTGACTGGGATGCACTTAAGGCATTCAAGGACAATGCACTTCATCCAAACCACCCTCATACAATGGGTTCCGCGGAACAGCCGGAAACTTTCTTCCAGCACAGAGAAGCATGTAATGTTGTATACAACGAAACTCCGGACCTCGTTAACGAATATATGCAAAAAGTTAACGCTAAGATCGGTACAGACTATAAGCCGTTCAACTACTATGGTGCTCCTGATGCAACAGAAGTTATCGTAGCTATGGGCTCTGTTTGTGAATGTGCAGAAGAAGTTATCGATTACCTCAACGCAAAAGGCAAGAAAGTCGGCATCATCGAAGTTCACCTTTACAGACCTTGGTCCAACAAGTACCTCTTCAACGTTATGCCTAAGACAGTTAAGAAGATTGCTGTACTTGACAGAACGAAAGAACCGGGCGGACTTGGTGAACCTTTATTCCTCGACATGGTTGCTGCAGTAAGAGGAACGGAATTCGAAAACTGCTTCATCTGCGGCGGCAGATACGGTCTTGGTTCCAAGGACGTACAGCCTGGCGATGTACTCGCAGTATACGAAAACTTATGGGCGGATGAACCTAAGAAAGAATTCACACTTTCCATCTTCGACGATGTTACAAACCTTTCCATCCACGGTTCCGAAAATCCGGATGTTGCTCCTAAGGGAACAAAGGCTTGTAAATTCTGGGGTCTTGGTGCTGACGGTACGGTTGGTGCAAACAAGAACTCCGTTAAAATCATCGGTGACCACACTGACATGAAGGCACAGGCATACTTCCAGTATGACTCCAAGAAATCCGGCGGTGTAACGATTTCTCACCTTAGATTCGGACATGAACCGATTCGTTCGACTTATTATGTAAAACAGGCTGACTTCGTCGCATGTCACAATGAAGCATATCTGTATAAGTATGAAATGGTTCAGGATGTAAAACCGGGCGGATTCTTCCTGCTCAACTGCACATGGTCAGATGATGAACTTGAAGAAAAATTACCGGGTCAGGTTAAGAGATATATTGCACAGAACAATGTTCAGTTCTACACTTGCGACGCTGTTTCTCTTGCTAAGGAAATCGGTCTTGGCGCAAGAAGAACCAACTCCATCCTTCAGGCTGCATTCTTTAAACTTGCTGACATCATTCCAATCGATGAAGCGGTTGGATACATGAAAGACGCAATCAAGAAGACATACGGCAGAAAGGGTCAGAACATCGTAGATATGAACTGTGCTGCAGTTGATGCAGGCATTACTCATATTCATAAGGTTGAAGTTCCTGAAAGCTGGAAGACAGTTGAAGACGATGCACCGGCTCCTGCACTTATAGGTCGCGATCAGCTCCACACTGAATTCCTGAACGACATCCTCGTTCCGACAGGAAACCTCACAGCAGACAACGTTCCTGTATCCAAGTTCTTATCCACAGCAAACGGCATGATGCCTGCAGGTACTGCTGCTTACGAAAAGCGTGGTATCGCTGCAGATCTTCCGCACTGGAATATCAAGAACTGTATGCAGTGTAACTGGTGTTCTTATGTATGTCCGCACGGCGTTGTAAGACCGTTCGTACTTACAGATGCAGAAGCAGAAGGCGTTGCAGATACAACTGCAATGAAGGGCGCTAAGGAATACAAGTTCACGCTTGGATTCTCCCTCATGGATTGTACCGGATGCGGCTCCTGTGCAGAAGTATGTCCTGCAAGAAACAAAGCTATCACCATGGCTCCTGCAGAAGACGAATACATGCATGCGCAGCAGGCTAAATTCGATCACTTATACAAAGACATCGACGAAAAAGAAGTTCCGTTCAAGGATAACACCGTTAAGGGTTCCCAGTTCAAGACTCCTCTTATGGAATTCTCAGGCGCTTGCCCGGGATGCGGAGAATCTCCTTATGCTAAGTTAATCACACAGTTGTTCGGCGACAGAATGTTCATCGCAAATGCAACAGGATGTTCCTCCATTTGGGGTGCATCAGCTCCTTCTACTCCTTACACAGTAAACAAGGAAGGTAAAGGACCTGCTTGGGCTAACTCCTTATTCGAAGACAATGCTGAATTTGGTTTCGGTATGGCAACATCCATGAACGCAAGAAGAAACGAACTGAAGTCCGCAGCAGAAAGACTTTATGACATAATCGGCGTTCCTGCAAAAGCATGGGTTGCTTCCATGAACGATGCAAAACAGGCAGAAGTAACAGGAAACATCCTCCTTGCAGAAGCAGAAAAGATTGCAGACAAGAATGCAGACGCTAAATATGTAGTTGACAATAAAGACATGCTGATCAAGCCATCCATGTGGATCTTCGGTGGTGACGGCTGGGCATACGATATCGGTTACGGCGGCGTTGACCACGTACTGGCATCCGGCGAAAATGTAAACATCATGGTATTCGATACGGAAGTTTACTCCAACACAGGCGGACAGTCCTCCAAGTCAACTCCTATCGGTGCTGTTGCGAAATTCGCAGCTTCCGGTAAATCTGTAAAGAAGAAAGATCTTGCTCAGATTGCTATGGCTTACGGTTATGTATATGTAGCTCAGATTGCTATGGGTGCAAATCCGGAACAGACTCTGAAAGCATTACGCGAAGCAGAGGCTTATGACGGACCATCCCTCATCATCGCATATGCTCCATGTATCAACCACGGTATCAAAGCCGGCATGAACAAGTCAATGCTCGAAATGAAGAAGGCAGTACGCTCCGGTTACTGGGATCTGTTAAGATACAACCCTGCACTTGCAGCAGAAGGCAAGAATCCGCTTTCCATCGACAGTGCAGCTCCAACCGAAAGCTACAAAGACTTCATCATGGGCGAAGTTCGTTACAACTCACTTGAGCTTAAGTTCCCTGAAAGAGCCGAAGAACTCTTCGAAAAGGGTGAAGAAATAGCTCTTGACAGATACAAGACACTCAAGCACCGTCAGGACAGCTTTGAGAAATAGAAAGGAGGATGATTTACATGAAAAGGTTTGAAGTAACTTATAAAAGAAGACTGAACGACAACATGGTATGGCTTAAGATCTATGCTCCGCTTGTTGCTCGTAAAGCAAGACCTGGTCAGTTCATCATTCTTCGTACTGATGAATTTGGTGAAAGAATTCCTCTCACCATGGCAGGACACAATGAAAAAGACGGAACTATCGATTTAATCTACGCTGCAGTAGGCAGAACAACCATGCTTATGGACCAGCTCGAAGTCGGCGACTGCTTCGCTGACATCGTTGGCCCTCTCGGCAAGCCGACCCACATGGACGGACTGAAGAGTGTATGCGTTGTAGGCGGCGGTACAGGTAATGCGCTTGCTTACCCACTCGCTTCCGGTATGCATGACCATGGCGTAAGAACCACAATGATCGAAGGTTTCAAGAATAAAGACTTAGTTATTCTGGAAGACGAATTCAGAGAAAATGTTGATGAACTTTACGTTGTAACTGACGATGGTTCATATGGCGAAAAGGCTTTCACAACACAGAAACTTGAAGAACTCATCCAGAAAGGCGAAAAATTCGACGAAATCGTTGCGGTTGGACCTCCAATCATGATGAAACTAGTTTGTGAAATCGCTGCGAAGTACAACATCCCATCCGTTGCTTCCCTTACCGCTTACATGATCGACGGTACCGGAATGTGCGGCGGCTGCAGATGCATGATCGGCGGCGAAGACAAATTCGTATGCGTAGACGGACCTGAATTCGACGGTTCTTTAGTAGACTGGGATGACCTCCTCAAGAGATCAAACTACTACAAAGATCAGGAAGCAGAAGACAGAGCTCACGTTTGCAGATTAACAGGAGGTGTTCGTTACCATGATTAATTTAGTAAACAAGCAAAATGCTATGCCTGAACAGGCTCCTGACGTAAGAAACAAAAACTTCTTGGAAGTATGTACAGGTTATACAGAAGATATGGCTATCAGAGAAGCAATGCGCTGCCTCAGATGCCGCAAGAAACCTTGTGTTTCCGGATGTCCGGTAAACATCAAGATTCCTGATTTCATTGCAAAGGTTGCGGAAGGTGACTTCGAAGCAGCTTATGAAATCATTTCCCAGGACAGCTCCCTTCCTGCAATCTGCGGTCGTGTATGTCCTCAGGAAAACCAGTGCCAGGGTCAGTGCGTACAGTGCGGTAAAGGCGAATCCGTTGCAATCGGCCGTCTTGAAAGATTTGTAGCAGACTGGCACGCAGCAAACTTCGGCGACGAAGAAATCGCTCCTGTAGAAGGAAACGGTCACAAAGTTGCTATCATCGGTGCAGGCCCTGCAGGCCTTGCATGCGCGGGCGACTTAATCAACAAGGGTTATGAAGTAACAGTTTACGAAGCTCTTCATAAGACGGGCGGCGTACTCGTTTACGGTATCCCGCAGTTCCGTCTCCCGAAGGAAATCGTAGCTGCTGAAGTGGCTAAGCTCGAAGCGAAGGGCGTTAAGTTCGTTACAGACGCAGTTGTAGGACGCGCAATCACAGTTGACGAACTTATGAAAGAAGAAGGCTATGAATCCGTATTCATCGGAACAGGCGCAGGTCTTCCTTCCTTCATGCACATTCCTGGCGAAAACCTCATCGGTGTTTGCTCCGCAAACGAATACTTAACTCGTATCAACCTCATGAAGGCTTACCTTCCTGAATATGATACTCCGATTATGCACGCAGACAAGATTGCTATCGTAGGCGGCGGTAACGTAGCTATGGACGCTGCTCGTTGTGCAAAGAGAATGGGCGCAAGCGAAGTATATATCATCTATCGTCGTAGTATGGATGAACTTCCTGCAAGAGCAGAAGAAGTACACCATGCTATGGAAGAAGGTATCATCTTCAAGCTCCTGAACAACCCGGTTCAGATTCTCGGCGACGAAAACGGCAACGTAAGAGCCATCGAATGTGTTGAAATGGAACTCGGCGAACCGGATGCTTCCGGAAGAAGAAAACCTATCGCAAAAGAAGGTTCCAACTTCGAAATTCCTGTAGATATGGTTATCATCTCCATCGGAACGAAGCTCAACACTCTGATTCTTGACACTACTGAAAAGCTCGAAGCAAACCAGAAGGGTGGAATCGGAACGGATGCTGCAGCTGCAACAAACCGTGAAGGTATCTTCGCAGGCGGTGACGCTGTAACAGGTGCTGCAACCGTAATCAAGGCTATGGGCGCAGGCAAAACTGCTGCTGCAAGCATTGACGAATACCTTTCAAAGAAATAGGATAGATTCCTAAACAACAAAAACGGTGGCGGTCACTCCGCCACCTGAAATAAATTTCAAGTTTACTTTAAAAGCCCGAGGATAATTCCTCGGGCTTTTCTAATCATTCTTACCTTCGCATTTTATTACTTTGTCACAGATTTCAGGCACTTTATAGTATGCCAAGTATCGGTTTTCCATCGGTATCCACAGTTTCTCGAAGTTCGCATATCTTTCTCTCCCCTCACGAGCAATAAGTCTCTCACGCTGGATTTTTTCCGAAATCAGCATGCAAATGGAAAGGTCGTATGCCTTGCGAAATTCCGGGCGCATGGAATATGCTCCCTCCACGATAACGAGGGGACAGTCCGCACCAATATTTACTGTTTCAATGATTTTACCGTCTTGGCACGAAAATTGTCCATAGGTGAGTTCTGTCTTTTGTTTCAAATAAGGCAGGACTTCTCTTGCAAATCTTTCATAGTCAAGATTCCCACCCGGCTGAGCCCTGCGTTCCTCCGTTCTCAGCTCAAATGGCAGATGAAAATCGTCCGTGTGGATAACTGAGCCGCTGAATTGCTCAGCAAGTTCTTCAGCAAGTGTGGTCTTTCCGGAAGCACTCATTCCATCAATCGCAAGGACAGCGCGTTTCCCGGAAATCTTGCATTTTTCAACAATATCGTTTATTTGCGATAAAAGATTCTCCATCCTTTAAGCAGGCCTCCCACAAGAATATAATAGGATGGAACTTTGCCTTCCTCCACCCATTCAAGGTCGCATCCCAGAAAATCATGGACCGTCTTCCCCACATTGCCGCCGATCGATTCAATGGAATAGCGCATCTCCCTTGCGAATCTGCAAGGCTTTCCTTCACGCCTGCTGCAGTTTCCGCTGCCGCACACCGTGCAGTTTCCGGCGGATAAAGAGACTGAGCCCGGAATTTCAGCTTCTTTCGCAAACATCTCCTTTGACATTAATGCCTTAACTCTTTGCATAATCTTTTGACTTTCATCCACGGTCACATCCGGTTTAAAGTTAATCTTGTACCCATGAACCTCAAGAGTTTTGTATTTTTTCCAGTAATCCTCCACCGGGTCAAAATCATACGGCGGACACGACCATACCGTCCCATAACAAGGGCATGCCTTGCAGCATTCCAGAAACTCCTCAACATTTACATATTTCTCTAAATATTCTTCTACCGAAATCTCGTCGTTGAATCTTTCAAGCTCATATTTGTTTAAGTAATTTTCCATGTTGCTTTTCCCCACTTTATTGTTTTTCTATGTAGCCGCTTATCGGCTCCGCGTACATATTGTCATCCGTTACAGGCTTGTAACGCTCACCGTCATATACATCCGTAAAGCCGTTTGTCGCTTTATAGATTTCATTTGTTTCCGTGTCATAGACTCTTTCGTAGCCTAGCGTCGCATCGCTCTGCTTTTGGCTCATAATGTCCTGACTCTTGCTTCTGGTTTCCCATGATGACATAATTCCATCCATTGTTTGGTTGAAATTCTGACTTATTTGGCTTGCGAGTGCGACTTTTTCGTTGCTTGCCTGGTTGGTTGCATTTACAAAGCTATCGGAATATTCCAAACTTTTCATGCAATTCGTCAGCACATCCTCCCATTCTATAAAGCTGTCCTTCACCGCTGTAACCGCCATTACATTATATGCCATGTAATATCCGCCGTCTGCGGTCTGCAGCTGATAACCCACAACTTTTCCGTTTGAAATGGTAAAGCTTCCAAAGTCCACTACGGATGCAGCAAACATTCCCTCGCCATTCTTATCACCGTCCGTAAAGGTTGCCCTTAAAATCTTGTCTCCGAGGGTATGCGATTTTAAGCTGCTCGTCGATTCAAATTTTTCCGTTACATTAAAATTATCAAATTGCGGAAATTCATATCCCGCATAGCTCGGCTCCACATCAGAAACAAAATCAGTGTATTTTCCAAATATCTTAAAGAAGCCTTCTGTTGACGGATTCGAAAGAACCGGAGCTTTCGCCATCATCTCCGCTTGAGCATTTCCCATCTCATAATTGCTCTGCCATGCTTCTTTGCCCGCTTTGCTGTGAAGCAGACAATCAGCCTTAAGGAGCACAAACATCTGGTTAATAGGTTCACTTGGATCGTACACACGAATACTGTGATAAATATTTGTTCCGCCGCTTGTTACAACCCAGCCTCTCGGGATTGTCATGCTGAAATCAGAACATTCGTAAATTTCTGTCTCTACCGCCGCTGCTTCCGTTTTTGTGATAGATACATTGTCTCCGCATGCTGCAAGTGTAAATACCATAAGCATTGTCAGCATAAATAAAGCAAGTTTTTTCATTTTCTCCACCTTTCCAAAAAACGGCAAAAGATTTTCTCTCTTGCCGTCTTCCATTGCTCTGTGCTTTAGTCTGTATAATTATCGAAGTATCCCTGGATGTAGATGAATGGGGTGCCCTTGTCTCCGGAGCCCGATGTCAGGTCGCAAAGGGAGCCGAGCAGGTCTGTAAGATGTCTCGGGGTTGTTCCTTCCGTTGCCATCTGTCCGACAAGGTTCGCATCCTTTTCTTTAATTGCGGTTTCGATCGCAGCCTTAAGTTCATCGCCTCTTAAATCGCCGAAATCGTTGTCAGCAAGATACTTAAGCTTAAGCTCATTTGGCTGACCGATAAGTCCGCTTGTGAATCCAGGTGAAACAACAGGGTCGGCAAGTTCCCAAATCTTGCCCACAGGATCCTTAAATGCTCCATCACCGTATACCATTACTTCGACGGTTTTGCCTGTTTTCGCTTTGATGTCTGCTTGAACGCCTTCAACGAATTCCTGGCAATTTACAGGGAAAAGCTTGATTGTCCCTTCTGTTGCCTTGTTTGAACCGAGGATTCCGTATTCCGGATTGTATCCTGATCCGTCAACCGGCGCGTTAAGAAGGTCATCCATTCCAAGGACCACTTTGCCGCCTGCCTCTTTAATCAGTCTCTTGGTTCTTGCTCTTGTATGAATGTCGGCACAGATTACTCTGTCCGTATAATCAAGAATCTTTCTTGGGTTGTTTGCAAAAATAATCTCTGCTTCTGCACCTTCTTCTTCAATGAGACCTTTATAGTAGTTTACATAGTCCACATCTGTAAAAGGATGGCGGGATTTGCCGAAAAGTTCTTCGAATCTTTCCTGAGTAAGCACATCTCTGTACGGATCAACACCCTTTTCATCCATTAAATCGAGATCTAGGATGTGGTTTCCAACTTCGTCACTCGGATAGCTGAGCATCAAAACAACCTTTTTGCATCCCTTTGCAATGCCTCTTAAGCAGATTGCAAATCTGTTTCTGCTGAGAATCGGGAATACAACTCCGACCGTTTCACCGCCGAGTTTATCTGCTACATCCTTTGCGAGCTGCTCCGTTGTAGCATAATTCTTCTGTGAGCGTGCAAGTATGGATTCTGTTACGGCAAGGACATCCTTGTTTCCGATTTCAAAATCGCCGCCCTCTACACATGCCATAAATGTGTCCACTACAATTTTTCTGAGGTCGTCGCCCTCTTTTACGATAGGTCCGCGAATTCCGCGAGATACTGTACCTATTCTTCTCGTCATAATAACTCTCCTTTGCATAAAAATCCTGCCGGATCCGTTCCTATGAAGATTAACCTTTTCGGCCTTCGAACTATATTTTATTTTGCGAAAAATCGCACAATTAAGTATATCACACCTTTCGTATTTGTGGTACAATTATTTCGTAAAATGCTTGAATTACTTTAAATATCAATATACGCGCGGCATTGCGTGCGTGGAAACGGAGATAAAAATGGCTTTTGGTTTTTTTAAGAAAGCGGAAACCGCAGATTTGATTTTTCATAATGGACATATCTATACGCAAGATCATGCCCTACCGTGGGCCGATGCCGTTGCCTGCATAGGTGAAAAAATACTGGGTGTCGGCAGTCTGGATGGCATGGATGAAATCATCGATGAGCACACTCAGCTTGTCGATCTTGACGGAAAATTTCTATTCCCGGGATTTATCGATGCACATCGCAGTCCGGTGCTCAAGGTCTTTGACGGCAGATATATAGACTTAAGCGACTGCTGCACTCCCGAGGACGTTTTGGATTCGGTGACCGAATGGGCTGAAGAAAATCCGGATGATGAGATCCTTTTCGGGTACGGATATGCCGAAAACTTAAAGCCGGAAGATACGGAGGATAATCCCTTTGCTTCTGCAGAGTTTTTGAGCGAAGCATGCGGCGAAAAACCTGTTCTTCTTTTGTGTGCAAGTGGTGTTGACTGCTGGACAAACCGTGCTGCGGACGAAATTATCGCTTCCACTGCCGAAGAGGAATATGTTCAGACCATAACTGTCGCTTATGTGCTGAACCTGCTGATTCCTTTTGATTTTGAGCAGATTGAGGAAGATGTCAAACAGGAAATCGAGGATCTGGCAGACCACGGATTTACAAGTGTTCTTAACCTCGGTACGCCTGATTATTTTGAGAGCCTGTATCAAGACTCCATCATCGGTTTGTACAACGAAGGGGAGATCCGCCAAAGATTCTTCGGCTCCTATTACATGAATCGTCCGCTCGTACCGAAGCCCCTCATAAAACGCCTTATGAACCGAAAGACAACTTGCCTGGAACTCAACGGACTTCTAAATGCAAACATGCTGAACCTGTATCTCGACAATGCAAGCAGTCCCGTTCCTTTTTCACAGGACGCTCTGAATACGATACTTGCGGAAGTATCTGACAAAAACTTCGATATTTTCGTTGAGGCAGTCGATCGTGAAGATATGCTGATGGCCTATGATGCCTTCGAATTCATCCGTGCAAAAGGATACAAAAACAACTTTGTGATTGCCTCCGATTATACGCTGACAGCCGAAGAGGCCTCTATACGCTCTTCATCAAGCGAAGTAATTGCCACATGCGGCACAAATCTTCTGGCCGACAGAAGCATATATTCACACGCAGCTTCGGCGGAAGAGGTTATCAATGAACTCACGGTTAACGCCGCCCGCATAATCGGCATGCAAGACTCACTTGGGAGCATCAAAGCCGGCATGCTCGCCGACTTTGCTATTTTCGATGAAAACCCGCTCGATTGTGAAATCAAGCTTATTCCGAGACTACATGCGTGCATGACGGTACTCGGCGGGAATATCGTTTATGATGCAGAGAACGAAAATGATATGGAAATGTTCAATCTTATGATGTCCCAACAATACTAAATGAGCGAATAAATATTCACGCTTTGTATTTTTTTAAGAAAAAAGTCAATAAATTTCTTAACAGTTTATTGACTTTGTGCCTACAAAGTGCTAAAATATATAAAAGTAAAAGATACTTTGCGAATAGTTATATTAGCAAACTTTCCTTCTTTTATTGAATACACACACACTTTCAGGGAAAGAGCCTCTCATCAGAGAGGCTCTTTCCTGTTATATTAACTTTGCGATTACTACGACTCTTACATCGTTCCGACTGTCCTGTGTACAGGTCGAAAGCGTAATAAGGTGGTCTTCTTTTGTTATTTTTACATCACCGGAGTAAATATTCTCCGCTTGGATCGTTGAACTCAGCTGCTCAAATTTTTTATCGCTGCCCTCCTCATTAATCGGAAGATCATAGACCGCACCTTCGACATCTGCCTGGAAGCATGCAATTACCTCATATTGACTCCACTCTTTCGCGCTGTTCAGAATGTATACACACGAATGTGTTTTTTTATATTTTTCATCTTTGTATTTTTTGAGTTTTCCGAACATACTTCCGTTATGCATGTTATGCCCGTAGATAACGGTATTTCTGTCTGTGAACTCTGCGCCACAGCGATAATCTATGAAAATGCTCCCTGCGGTTAAATATTCCTTTTCGTATGATTGAAAAAGATATTGTTTGTTGTTTTTTCCCTGCAAAACAGGAAAATTGATATTTGTCCCCGGAATATAAATCCATCCTATCACATCATCATTCACTTCCTGCAGCTGCTCAAGGTCAACTTCAATCGGATCTGCGTCTGTCTTATCCTCGCCGGAGGTATATTGCTTGACTGTATCATCATACAGCTTATCGATATTGCGGTACTCCAGAAAAATGTTTACAATCTTATACAACGAAAAAAGAAACACGAAAAGAAAGGCTGCCGTCAAAATCCGATTTATAATTGCTTTTCTTCCGTGCTTCTTATCTTTCATTTTTTTAACTCGGCTATTTTACATTCCAAATCCGCTCCGCCCGCTGTTGGGAAGCAACCAGATGCTGCTTCATGGCAAAGATTGCTCTTTCTTTGTCACGAAGCTTTATTGCCGCCAAAATAGCTCTATGCTCCTTTAAGATTGATTCCAAATACGACTGCTCGTAAAAAATTGATTTTCTGGTCTTATCTATGTATGCTTTGTAGGATCTCAAAACCTGTGCAAGAAATCTGCTTCTTGCCGAGGCATAGATGACATCGTGAAAGCCTGCGTTGAGCTCCAAAACCTTTTTTCGATCCATCTTCTTTGTATAGAACTCCATCATCTCACACTGCTCTTCAAGAGCTGCAATTTCTTCCGGTGATATCCGTTCTACTGCCCATACAACAGCCAGTTCTTCCAACGATTCTCTTACTGCATAAATATCCTCAACATCCTGCTTCGTGAAGCCTTTCGCAAAGCAGCCGCGGTTGGGAACATAGTCAATCAAACCTTCGTTTTCCAAGAGCTTAAATGCCTCCCTAATAGGAGTTCTGCTCACCCTCAGCTCTGTTGCTATTTGATTTTCTTTGATTTTTTCTCCGATTTCATACTCGCCTCTTAAGATTCTTTCGCGGACCACATCTGCGATTTCCTCCGTAAGGGATGATGAAGGGGAAAACTCCCGATTGTCTGTCATTATTCTTGCTCCTAAACGAATTAAGGTTTTCGATTCTGTAATACCTTACAGAATGTAGTTTTCGAGTACCTGTCCGTCAAAATCGAAATCTTCGATCTGAAGATAATACTCTGCGGTATCGACCAATGCTTTCATCGGGCAGAGTCCGATAACTTCCGTACCGATTACCTGTACGCCGTATCTCTTTGCTTCTGCCTTTACGAGTTCCGTAACTCTGTATAAAGGCGTTACTCTGTAGTCTGTCATATTGATGGAAACCTGTGCGATTCCTCTGTCTTCAAGCATGAAGCCCATAGCCTTTACGCAGCGAAGGCCTCCATCCTTTTCTCTGATGATGTTTGCAATGTTCTTTGCAATCTGGACATTGGAGGTGTTGAGGTTGAGGTTGTATGCTACCAGAGGAGGTCTTGCGCCTACTGCAACAACTCCGCCTGTAGGGTTGATTCTTCTGCCGCCGAAATCCGGTTCCCATTCTTCCTGCTGAACCTTTTCTGCCATGCCTTCGAACTGGCCTTTTCTGATTGTTGCAAGGTTCTTTCTTTCCGGTCTTGTTGCTGACATTTCATAAAGGAATACCGGAAGGTCTGCCTCTTCTGCAATTCTCTTGCCGACAACCTTGGACAGTTCGATACATTCTTCATTTGTTGCGTCCTTAATCGGAACGAATGGCATAACGTCAACGCAGCCCATTCTCGGATGCTCACCTGTGTGCTTGTTAAGGTCGATGAGTTCTACTGCCTTCTTTGCAAGTTTCACGCTTGCTTCTTCCACACCCTTTGCATCGCCGATATAGGTGATAACGGTTCTGTTATGGTTAGGGTCTGATGAATAGTTTAACAGTGTGCAGCCTGCAGTTGTTCTGATCTGGTCCACACATGCTTCGATAACTTCTTGATTTCTTCCCTCTGAAATATTAGGGATGCTTTCAATAATCTGAGCCATTTCTATCTCCTTCCTGCCTTGCGGCATTGTATTTTACAGTGATTCCAAAACTTTCTTATAAATTGCGTCCGCAATTGCTTCCGCTTCTTCTACCATCTTTGCACCTTCTGCAAATTTTGCCTTCGCAGCTTCATCCTTAACGCCCGGAAGGTTAATCATTACGTTCAGCCATGCACCCTTGATTCCTGCGAGCAGGTTAAGCGCCGCAACGCCGAGGTCGGAAGCTGCGTTAGGATTGGATTTTCCTACGATTGTTTCCGTTACCTTGAGAGCATTCATGCAAAGCGTAAGTGTCTCGAACGGAACTTCCGTTGCCGCGAGAGTTGCATCTGCGATTGCCTTGCTTCTTGCTGCTTTGTTTTCATCGGTGTCTTTCGGCATCTTGAATGCAGCAGATACGAGGTTGAAAGCTTCTGTGTCTTTATCAATGGCTTCTACGAGCTTTGCATAAAGCGCAGTCGCTTCTGCCTTTGCTTTCTTGCAGCCTTCTTCAAAATCAGCATATCTTTCCCTTCCGATTGTGAGATCCGAAACCATTGCAACAAGGCCGATTCCCTGTGCTGCGGAAAGTGCGCTTACGCTGCCGCCGCCCGGTGCCGGTGCATCGGATTTCAATAAATCCAAATAATCTTTTACCGTTAATTCAACTAATTTCATTAAACCAAATTTCCTTTCTTAATTGTCTGCAGCGCAAGATTGGATCCAAAACGGTAACAAAGCATTTCCATGTTCGGTGCGTTCCAGATCACCATGTCCGCGTCTTTTCCGACTTCAAGTGTGCCGACTCTGTCTCCTCTGTTGATTCCACATGCCGGATTGATCGTAACTGCCGTGAGAACCTCTTCCGGCGTCATTCTGTACTTCAAATAACCGAGGTTGATTACGAACTGCAGGTTCAGTGACGGACAGGAACCCGGGTTGAAATCCGATGCGATTGCAACCGGAACTTCAAACTCGTCTATCATTCTTCTTACCGGTGCAAAGGTTGCGCCCAGATAGAAGGATGTAGCCGGAAGACACATTGCGATTGTTCCGCCTTTTGCCATGGACGCCATTCCCGCGTCATCGATTACGATTAAATGTTCTGCCGATGTCGCATGCATTTCTCCGGCAAGGACGCTGCCTCCGATTGCTTCGATTTCGTCCGCGTGAATCTTAAGTCCGAATCCCATATCCTTTGCGGCCTGCAGGTACTTTCTGCTCTGCTCCACATCGAAAACGGAGTCTTCCGTGAAGATATCAATAAACTCTGCCAGATTATGCTCTTTCACATACGGCATCATTTCGTCGATACAAAGCTGAATAAACTCATCTTCTCTGCCCTTCCAGTCTGCAAGCACAACATGTGCCGGCATAAAGGTGGAAACGATATCCATCGGATGATCTTCATTGAGTTTCTTGAGCACTTCAAGAAGTTTCACTTCTGTCTTGAGGTCAATTCCGTAGCCACTCTTGGCTTCGCAGGTGGTAACTCCAAGGGTCATCATTTCGTCAAGGAATCCTTCCGTCTTATCATACAGCTCCTCGAAGCTTGCTTCTCTTGTTTTCTTTACGGTATCATTTATGCCGCCGCCCGCTCTCAGGATGTCAAGGTAGCCCGCACCTTTGAGTTTCAGCGGAATTTCGTTCTGTCTGTATCCGCCGAATACTAAGTGCGTATGTCCCTCAACAAGTCCCGGCGTTACGAGGTTTCCCTCTGCATCAAGCACCACATCGACCTCTTCTTCCGCGCAAGGAAGCTTTCCGTCCGATGTGATTGCCTTAATAATGCCGTCTTCTGCGAGAACCGCCGCATCTTTTAATTTAATATTTTCACCCTGCTGAGCCCCCTTGTGCGGGAAGTTTCCCGCCGGGGTCTGCAGAATACCTATGTTTTTTACGAGTAAAGTAGACATAGTCTCTCCTTTTCGCTTATCGGTTGTTTATTTTACGAATTTATCTACTGTTTTTTCAACTAAATCTTCGTCTGCAATGTAAGGGATTGTAATGTGACCCTTGCCTGCATAGTTTTCGTTGTAAGCTACGGATGTTTCAACAGCATGTTCGTTTCTTGCCCAGTTTCTGCGGGCAACACCGCCCATTACATCCCACATCATTGCGGATTTCAAAATTTCATCAACTCTTTCGGAACCGTCAAGAAGCAGACCGAAACCGCCGTTGATGGCCTTGCCGATGCCTACGCCGCCGCCGTTGTGAAGTGCACATAAGGACATTCCTCTTGCTGCATTTCCTGCAAAGCACTGAACAGCCATATCTGCCATAACATTGGAGCCGTCTTTGATGTTGGAAGTTTCTCTGAATGGAGAATCTGTTCCGGATACATCGTGGTGGTCACGACCCATCATGACAGGGCCAATCTTTCCTTCTCTTACGAGCTTGTTGAATGCAAGGCCGATATCGCGTCTGCCTTCCGCATCCTGATAAAGGATACGAGCCTGTGTACCTACTACGAGTTTATTCTTCTTCGCATCTCTGATCCAGATCCAGTTATCTCTGTCCTGACCGCGTCTGTTCGGGTCGATAACTTCCATAGCAGCCTTGTCTGTTGCATCAAGGTCTTCCGGTTTTCCGGACAGGCATACCCATCTGAATGGTCCATATCCATAGTCAAAGAGGATTGGTCCCATGATATCTTCAACATAGGAAGGCCAAATGAATCCATCTTTGTCATCATATCCGTTCTTGGAAATTTCCTTAACCCCTGCGTCATACATAGCCTTCATGAAGGAGTTGCCGTAGTCGAAGAAATAAGTTCCTCTCTCTGTAAGAGTCTTGATTGCGTGATAGTGTCTATGTAAAGTCTTGTCAACTTCCTTGATGAAGTTGTCTCTGTTTTCGTGAAGTTCTCTTGTTCTCTCTTCAAAAGTCATTCCTACCGGGCAGTATCCGCCGTTGTATACATTGTGGCAGGAAGTCTGGTCGGAAAGAAGGTCGATGTGGAAATTCTTTTCAACAGCTGCTTCCAGAAGATCAACGATATTGCCATGGTATGCGATGGAAATGGATTCCTTAGCTGCAATCTTCTCATTTGCGAGTTTGAAGATTTCATCGATGTCATCCATGATAACATCAACCCAGCCCTGGTCGTGTCTTGTTTCGATTCTGGAAAGGTCAACTTCCGCAAAGATACCTACTGCATTTGCGATGTTTGCAGCCTTAGGCTGAGCGCCGCTCATGCCGCCAAGTCCGGACGATACGAAAGTATGTCCTGCAAGGTCTCCGTCCTGCGGAATGCCAAGTTCTTTACGGCCTGCATTCAGAATTGTGTTGAATGTTCCGTGAACGATGCCCTGAGGTCCGATGTACATCCATCCGCCTGCTGTCATCTGTCCGTAGTTTGCAACGCCCATTTCTTCTGCGATTTCCCAATCGTCGAGGTTGTCATACATACCAACCATCAGAGCGTTTGTGATGATGACTCTCGGTGCTGTCGGCTTGGATGGGAATAATCCGAGAGGATGTCCGGATTCCACTACCAAAGTCTGATCTTCCGTTAATTCTTCAAGGTATTTCTTGATTAATCTGTACTGGAGCCAGTTCTGGCAAACGGAACCTGTTTCGCCGTAAGTTACGAGTTCATACGGATATAAAGCAACTTCAAAGTCGAGGTTGTTATCAATCATAACCTGGAAAGCCTTACCTGCAAGGCATTTACCCTTATATTCGTTAATCGGTTTCCCGTAGATTCTGCCTTCCGGTCTGTATCTGTAAGCATAGATTCTGCCGCGCGTTGTGAGTTCTTCCATAAACTCAGGAGCAAGCTTTTCGTGAAGTTCTTCCGGAACGTATCTCAATGCGTTCTTTAAAGCAACTTTTGTCTGCGCCTTTGTAAGTCTGAATCCTCTGTCCGGTGCACGTCTGATTCCTTCCTGGAATTCAGGATATTCCGGATACTCGTTATCTAAGCGAATCTTCATTGCGCCTTCGAGTGTTTTGTTATCTAACATATTTCTTCCTCCTTATACAAAATACCGACAGGCCCAGCCTTGCAGGACCGGTCGGTAAAATATTGCGTTTCTTGTATATTACTTAAGTGTTACAACCTTTTCTACTGCTTCCAAAATGGAGTTGTCTTTTACCATTTCGTCGAATTTTGCAAGGTAATCAATCATGATGATGTCCTTTTCAACCGGCTCTGCGATTGAACGGATATATTCATAAGCTGCTTTTGTTGCAGGTGCAAGGTTATCGATTCCCTTTTCACCCAGTTCTTGACGAAGCCAAATTCCCTGAGCTGCTGCAGCAAGTTCAATTCCGATTACTTTCTGAGCATTGTCCAGTACCATCGCTGCTGTTCTTGCGGAAGTTGCGCCCATGGATACATGGTCTTCCTGGTTTGCGGATGTTGGGATGGAGTCAACACATGCCGGGTGATCGTAAACCTTGTTTTCGGAAACCATGGATGCAGATGCATACTGTGCAATCATGAAACCGTTGTTAAGACCGCCGTCCTTAACAAGGAATGCAGGAAGTCCTTCAGATAATGCAGGGTTTACAAGTCTTTCTGTTCTTCTCTCTGCAACGTTTGCAAGTTCAGAAATCGCAATCTTCAGGAAGTCGAAAGCAAGTGCCATCGGCTGGCCGTGGAAGTTGCCGCCGGAGATTACTTCATCGTCATCCGGGAATACGATTGGGTTGTCTGTTACCGCATTGATTTCTCTGGATACTGCTTCATATACATACATAATCGCATCTCTGGAAGCACCGTGAATCTGCGGCATGCATCTCTGTGAATACGGATCCTGAACCTTTGTAGGGTGAAGCGGAAGTGCGTTTCCGGAGCCTGCAAGAAGGTTTCTCATGTTTTCTGCAGCATCCATCTGTCCCTGATGTCCTCTGAGGAGGTGAGTCTTCGGGTCGTAAGCTTTTGCGATTGCGTGAAGTGCTTCACCTGTGAGTGCAGCTGCAATATCAGCAATCTTCATAAGATGCATTGCATCGTATAATGTGTTAAGACCTACTGCTGTAAGCATCTGAGTTCCGTTGTTGAGTGCAAGACCTTCTTTGGAAGCAAGTACAACCGGCTTAAGACCAGTCTTTTCGAAAGCTTCCTTTGCTTCGATAACTTCGCCCTTGTATTCAACTTTTCCGAGTCCGATAAGTCCGAGTGCGATGCAGGAAAGCGGTGCAAGGTCTCCGGAGGCTCCTACGGAACCTTTTTCAGGAACGATAGGATGAATTCCGGCATTAAGCATATCGATTAAAGTCTGCAAAGTTTCAAGTCTGATTCCGGAGTTTCCTCTTGATAATGAGTTTGCTCTGAGGAGCATAGCCGCTCTTACATACTTCTGGTCGTAAGGCTTGCCCATCGAGCAAGTGTGGCTGATAATTAAGTTTCTCTGAAGTTCTGCTGTCTGGTCGGTGTCGATTGCAACGCTTGCAAACTTACCGAAACCGGTTGTAAGTCCGTAAACAACCGCCTTTTCAGCAACCTTTTTTTCAACATATGCTCTTGCCTTGTTAACAGCTTCGATAGCTTCAGGAGCAAGTTCAACCTTTTCGTGATGTCTGCATACGCTGATTACCTGTTCGATCGTAAGATCGCGTCCATTAATAATTACTGCCATTTTTTCTCTCCATTTCTTATAATTATTCACTCTCACGAATATTTATCCGCATTAGCATTCTGTAATTTGTTACTTAATATTATAATATTTTTGTCGCCGATATTCCATACTTTTTTGCTTTAATTCTGCTAAATTCAGCCTTTTTTAAGCATTTTTGAACGGTTTTTCTTCGAAAAAAACCAAAATGATTCTCTCGGTTTGCACTTTAACGCATTACCGCTTTACCGTGTATATTTATAAAACTGTTTCTTTTTTAACAGCACTCGTGAAACTCTTTTGCCCGTACGCGTTGAAATTTAGGCATTTGCTTTTACATAAAAAAAGAACGCATCCGTAAAGTTATCGTTTTACCGTCTGCGTTCTCTGTTTTTTGGTTATTTTTCCGTTTCGTGCTTTTTGTATTTTAAAATATACAATTTTTATGCATTTTTTCGGAATTAGTCTGCAACATATGGAAGAAGTGCAACGATTCTTGCTCTCTTGATAGCAGTTGTTACTTCTCTCTGATGCATAGCGCAAGTACCTGTGATTCTCTTAGGTAAAATCTTGCCTCTTTCAGTGATGTATCTTCTTAATTTCTCTACATCCTTGTAATCGATCTTTTCGCTCTTATCGGCACAGAACTGACATACTTTCTTTCTTCTCATGCCGCCACCGCGTCTTTTATCCATCATGGTTTCATATCTCCTTTCTGTTAGAACGGAATATCTTCGTCAATTGCAGCGAATCCTTCCGGTGCTTCGTCTACCGCTTGTGCTCGGTACTGCTGTCCGGATGAGCTTCCCTGTCCCGAAGGTCTGTCGCCCCATTCTAAAAATTCTACTCTGTCAGCTACGACATCCGTGGTGTAAACAGTTGCACCGTCCTTATTGGTGTAGCTTCCGGTCTGGATTCTACCCTGAACGCCTACCAGTCTTCCCTTTGCAAGGAATCTTTCGCAGTTTTCAGCCTGTTTGCCAAAAACGGTAACTCTCGGAAAGTCCGTCTGCTTCTCGCCGCCTGCTCTCACAGGTCTGTCAATCGCAACGGTAAATGTACATACCGCCATCTGTGTGCCGGCTGTATATCTTACTTCCGGGTCTCTGGTTAATCTTCCGATTAATACAACGCTGTTCATATTACACCTCGTTCCTATTTCTCATCCTTGCTTAAAATGATGTGTCTGATTACGTTATCGGAAATCTTGAGTCTTCTGTCAAGTTCCTTAGGTAATGTCGGGTTGCCCTTGAAGTCAACTACTACATAGTATCCTTCTTCCTTCTTGTTGATAGGATAAGCAAGCTTTCTCATTCCCCAAACGTCTACTTTTTCAACTTCACCATCAGCAGCAATAATGGACTGAACTGTCTCTACTGTCGCATCTTTCTTTTCATCTTCCAAAGCAGCGTCGATAATGAACATAACTTCATAATTTGTCATCTTGTCACCTCCCTATGGACTTATATGGCGACGTTTTCCGCGCTTCCGGCCGCATCGCCGAAACCCGCATATCGTCGCAGAGAATTGTACGGGCACAACCGTACCCAATAATTATACTACAAAATCCGTGAAATGCAAGCACTTTTTTATTTTAAGACCGTTCCATCCGCGAGTGTAATTGTATACCCGTTAAAATTAATCGTGCCGTTATTCGTCAGACTTGTAATCGTGCAGTTTCCGGTCAGATTCCATGTGCTTCCTTTTTCAATCGTGATAACCGCATTGTCGCTTACCGCCGTTCCGTTGTCAGCATTGTCAATGATATTGACCGTTCCGGTAAATGTGCTGTTATCCGTAAGCTTCATATTCAAAGTCGAAATCGTATCTACGACAATATCACCTTTCAAAGTCTGTTTGGATGCAGTAAAGTTTACATTGCCACCATTTGCACCTGCTGTACCACAGCCATGTGATGCGGAATTTCCGCTGACCTTCATCAGATAAGCATCGCTGTCTGCGTTTTTAAGCGTTACCCCTGTGAGATTCAGTTCGCAATTCGTATTGGTGATGTAGAACATATCCCCGTTTTTAGCAGTTAAAGTTCCACCTGTCATCGAAAATTCGCTTGTTCCGACTTCTGCATCTCCGGACATCGACTGATAAATCATAACATTGTGTACATTTTCAGAAGAGCTGGAGCCTTTCGTATCGCTCATGTTTCCCGTAACCTTGCAGGTTTCGAGCGTAATGGAATTTTTTCCTTCCATTACTAATGCCTCCGAATTATTTGCGGTCAGTTTCGCGTTCTTAACCGTAATGTCGGCTGTCGAATAAACCGACGGCGAGTTATAGCCGTTGCTGGTGTAAGTTCCTCCGTCAACATTTACCGTGCCGCCGCCCCTGTCTGAACGGATTGCTGCGGAAGAATTCCCTGCTGTCGATACCGTCAGATTGCTTGCGTTTGTCGTTGCACCGCCGGTTGTCTGGATTCCGCCGGAGTTATCCTTGGTCGTTGTGATTTTCGTATCGGAAACATTCACAGTTGTGCCGCTGCCGTAGCTGAAAACGCCGATTACTGTTATCGCTACAAGTCTTACAGTTTTGGAAATGGAAGTCGGCAGGCAGAAATGGATTGACAAGGCAATGGCGCAGACTGAAAAGCTGAAGGCGCTCGTCAACTCCCTTGTAACGCTCGCACGAATGGACGAAGACGATTCGCCTCTTCAGTTTTCTGCTTTTGACGCAGGAAGCGCCGTGCGTGAAACAGCGGAATCCTTCGTTGATTTCGCAGAGTCGGAAGGACTTTCGTTAAAATTGGATATCGACGATACACTTTCCTATGTCGGCGACGAATACGCCGTACGCCAGCTCGTCTCCATCCTTTTGGACAATGCCGTCAAATATGCTGCGCCCGGCAGTGAGATAAACTTCAGTCTGAAAAAATCCGAGCTCTTCGCCAAAGGCATCTGCATTCAGACCTCAAACCACTGTGAAGCGCTTGAGACCGATAAACTGGATAAACTCTTTGACCGTTTTTACCGCTCCGACGAAGCTCGCCAGAGCAGCGGCTTTGGCATCGGACTTTCCATCGCACGCAGCATTGCCGAAGGACATCACGGACGCATAACGGCGACATCGCCTTCGGATGATGTGATCGTGTTTACCGCAGACTTAAAATAGTCTGCAAAGTTCTACGAAAACACTGCAAAAGCATGCGAATAATTTTGATAAGTTTTTGAGTTTGTGATAAAATGGATGCAGGAAATTTTGCGAGAAGGGGGTTTTATCATGAAAATTATCGATTTGACGCACACGATTTCCGAAGATATGCCGGTTTATCCGGGTACCGAGCCGCCGGTTTTAAAACAGGCAAATACATACGAGAGAGACGGATTTAAAGAGACCCTTCTTTCCATGTATTCGCACACCGGAACTCATGTGGATCCACCCGCTCATCTGTTTGCGGACAGAACAACTCTGGACGCACTTCCGATTGAGCAATTTGCAGGAAAAGCACTGGTTGTCGACTGCACGCATCTTGCAGAAGGCGAGACTATCACTATGGCTGAACTGAAAAAAGCGGACATCGAAAAAGCAAAGGCTGCTGACTTTCTGCTCTTTTATCTTGGCTGGGATAAGCGCTGGGGCAGCGACCGTTATTTCGGTGATTACCCTTGCATCAATGACGAAGTTTTAGACTTCATCCTTAACACGGAAAAGAAAGGCATTGGTTTTGATGTTATCGGCATGGATCCGATTCCCGATGCAAATCTGACGCGTCACAAGAAACTTTTCCGCAAGCATGAAATTATTAACATTGAAAATCTCTGCAATCTCGATAAATGCGGCAAGGACCTGTTCTGGTTCTTCGCACTGCCGCTGAAATGGAAAAACGCCGACGGTGCTCCGCTTAGAGCCGTGGCGTTTTGGTCTGATTAAAATTATAATTCCACATAAAGAAAGCTTAGTTTTCGTCAGAAGCCGGGAATCTGACTGTCATGGAAGTTCCACACTCTGGGTTTTCTTCAGCCCTTATTTCGCCACCGTGAAGAGCAGTTATATTCCAAACGAGTGAAAGACCGAGTCCCACGCCTCCGTATTCTCTGCTGCGTGATTTGTCAACCCGGAAGAAAGGCTGAAAGATACTATCGCGATACTCTTTCGGAATTCCAAATCCGGTATCGGAAACTTTGATAAGAAGATCTGAATCATCCTCTGTTACCGAAACACTTACCGCTCCGTTATCCCGATTATAGCGGATGGCATTTTCAATCAAATTAAACAGCAGACGATAGATCAGCGTGTCGCTTCCCGTCATGAAGGCATCACCTGTATGCGTAAGGCTGATGCTCTTCTTTTCTGCGAGAGGCGCAAGATCTGTAAAAATTTCTTCTATCATCGGAAACAACTGGATTCTGTCATTGCACGGGATTGTGTGAAGTTCACTCATTTCAAGCAGAGTTCTTGTCATCTGCGCCATGCGCTCGGTCTGCTCTTCCAGCAACTTCAGAAAATCCGCAGTCTCCGGCAGAATGTCGGGGTGCTCGGCAGCAAACAGTTCGATCTGCGCCTGCATAAGCGTAAGAGGTGTGCGGAGTTCATGCGCGGCATTTCCCGGAAACTGACGCTGAGCGTTAAATCCTTCATCAAGGCGGTCCATCATACAGTTAAAGGAAGTTTTAAAATGCTGAAACTCCGGAATGACATCTTCTGTGATTTTCATCTCTGTTAGGTTTGTAGTCTGCACATTCTCCACACGCGACGCAAAATTCCGTAAAGGCTTCAATGCATGTCTGCTCAAAAAATACGCAAGTACTCCGCCGAGCAGCGTTACGGCGAATGTGATGCACCAGTTTGTAAAGTAATAATCTTTTTGCATACCGTCGATTATAATAGTAAGATTATTGTCGGTTTTGCCGGTTTCCGGATTAAAAGCTTCCGGATCGCCGTCCACGGTGATTTCGCAATTGGATACATAGGCCCCTATGGAGTCCATATATCGGCTTCCGGAATAACTGAGAAGAAGATTGATGGACACACAGATTACCCCTATCAAAAGTGAGGTTGTCAAGGCTATACGCCACTTGAGCGAGAGTTTTTTCATGATTCTTTATCCTCCATAACATAACCTTCTCCGATGCGGTTATATATAGGATCGCATCCCAGCGACGCACGCAGTTTTTTTCGGAGAGAGGAAATATGTACGCGTATCGAATTACTGAAAGAATCCACGCTGTTGTCCCAAACATGCTCAATCAGCTCTTCCTGACTGACAGGGCGTCCCTGGTGCAGCAGCAGATATTCCAAAATACCGATTTCCTTTCTTGTGAGGGTAAGTTCCTGTCCCTGAACAGAGGCCATGCGGGATTTCGTGTCAAAGGAAAGATCCCCACAGGAAAGCACGACATCATTTTGCGTAAACTTACGCAGCGTAAGACTGCGTATGCGTGCCTCGAGTTCCTCCAGATGAAAAGGTTTGGAGAGATAATCGCTTGCTCCGGCATCGAGCCCGGCGACCTTGTCCGAAACCTCGCTTCGCGCCGAGAGAATCAGTACCCGGGTATCCTTATCCGTCTGCCTAAGCTGTCGGAGAACGGTCATCCCGTCCGCGCCGGGTAAATTCAAATCAAGCAGTACAAGATCGTATTTTTCCACAGCTAAGAGATTCAAAGCCTCATTTCCGTCATAGCAAAAATCCACGCTGTATGCGAGTCTCCTAAGGCTGCGCACAATCGTTTCGCAAAGCGTGCGCTCGTCTTCAACGATCAGAATATGCATAAAAGTCCTCCTTGTGTTTCGAATCATTCGTTACGTTTCATTCGCTTCAAATCATTCGTTCAGATAGTTACAGTATACCATGTCGACATAAATTTTTGGTTAAATTTTCGTTCTTAACAGTAATTTTATATCCGTCATGCTAAAATGTGAGACAAAGAGGTGAGAAAATGAATCAATCTAAAAGCAAAATTAGAAAAAAGATTGCAATGCAGGTAATATTACTCGGCTGCGGCGTTGCAATGCTGTGTCTTGGGATTTGGCGCGGAGAAGTTGATATCGTGCTGTCCAAGGCAGTCAGACTGTGTTTGGAGTGTGTGGGAATTGGATAAGAAGAGAAAGCGTAAATCAAAGTCATCATCTCGGATTTTGGCACATTTCAGAGGAGTTTTTCAGGCATCGGCGACTTTGCTTTCCAATCTGCACCTTGCGAATTTTGGGAGCGGCGGTATTTACAGGGGAGTGGGAAAAGCCGTTTGTGTGCCGGGACTGAACTGCTATTCTTGTCCCGCCGCGTCGGCTGCATGTCCGATAGGAGCTTTTCAGGCAGTCGCAGGCTCGTCAAAATTCAGTTTTTCCTATTATATAGCCGGATTTCTGATTTTGACAGGGGTGATGCTTGGACGGTTTGTATGCGGATTTTTATGCCCGTTCGGCTGGCTTCAGGAACTTTTGCACAAGATACCGACGAGAAAATTTTCAACAGAAAGGCTGAAAGCACTGACTTATGTCAAATATGCGGTGCTCGCCGTCATGGTGGTGCTGCTTCCGGCAATTTGGGTAAACGATGTCGGAATGGGCGACCCGCTTTTCTGTAAGTACCTCTGCCCACAGGGAGTGCTCGAGGGCGCGATTCCGCTGTCCATAGTCGACATGGGAATACGAGCTGCGCTCGGGAAGCTTTTTACATGGAAGCTTGGCATATTGACGACTGTCATCGTACTCAGCATACTGCTTTATCGCCCGTTTTGCAAGTGGCTCTGCCCACTCGGTGCGATTTACGCGCTGATGAACAAAGTGTCGCTGCTCGGCATGGAAGTCGATAAGACAAAGTGTGTCTCATGCGGCAAATGCGCGAAAGCGTGTAAGATGGATGTGGACGTGACCCAAACGCCGGATCACGCGGAATGCATTCGCTGCGGCATGTGCGTCAAAGCCTGCCCTTGCGAGGCGATTGCTTTTCGATACGGTTTCGGAAAATCTGAGAAGACTTCCGAAAAAAAATATGAAACAAAGGAGAACTAAAATGAAAGAGAAAAAATTATTATCAATGCTACTTATCACACTGCTCGTACTTTCTTTGGCGGCATGTGCCAAAAACGGAGGCGATCCGGACAACATGAGTGCGGAGCCTGCAAGCGAAAAAGAAGCAATCGAAATGTATAAGACACTGATGAGTGAGGAACAGGAGATCCTCGCAGAAAACACCGAACTTTGGCAAAAGGTCTACATGGAGGCGGACAAGGGCATGGCGATGGTGGAAGACGGAAAGAATTACGGCGAGTTTCTTCTTGATACCATAGAGTCTATAAGCGACGAATTTACAGAGGATGAGCTTGCTTTGCTGCGTGAGAAGGCAACGCGGATCAGTGAAATCGAAAAGAAGCTTACCGCAATCGAAGAAAAATATCCGGAGACGGCACAGAAGGCTTTAGACGGTGGCATGGACATGAGCACGGATGCAGAGGCCATGAAACAGTTTCCTTCCTTTGAGGGCAGCGACCTAAACGGGAATAAGGTAAAAAGCAGCGAACTGTTTTCGAAGAATGCGGTTACCGTTGTAAACTTCTGGTTTACGACCTGCAATCCTTGTGTGGGTGAACTTTCCGATCTTGACGCGCTGAATCAGGATCTTTCGAAGCAGGGCGGCGAAGTCATCGGTATCAATTCCTTTACACTGGACGGAGACAAGACAGCAATCGACGAAGCGAAAGCGGTTCTCGACAAGAAAGGAGCAAGCTACCGAAATGTCTATTTCAATACAGACAGTGAAGCGGGAAAACTCATTGAAACCGTCTATGCTTTTCCGACCACTTATGTGGTGGACCGAAACGGTAATATCGTAGGAGATCCGATTGTCGGCGCGATTACGGAAAAATCTCAAAGCGAAGCACTGAAAAAGCAGATAGACAAGGCACTGAAGGAAGATACGAAGCAGCAATAAGTAAATCAAGAGGAGGGCTGTCGCACAGTTGATGAAATTCATCGACCGGAGCGACAGTCCCTTACATTTTTTCATAAATTTTCTTTATACCATCAATAAATGGGGGCAAATCATCAAAAATAACTTCAACTATAATTGACCAGTTTGTCCCCTCATAGTCATGTTTTCATATTAAGACCACTCTTTCTTTCAGCACTTGATTGTAAAACGGGGTTCCCTCATTCAATTCCTGCATTTCAAAAAAATCAAGTTGTTTGCTTAAAATAACGGCTTTTCTATAATTCCACATACCGATAGCCATTGCCGTGTTCCCGAACAATTCCCGCAAGATCTTCTTCCTGCATCCACAGGGTCGCTGTGTTTTCGTTCGGGTGCATCGCAATGCGCTTTCCCTCAAAGGCAGAGTCCATCAAAACCTCAACCTTGCGTTCTTCATCGTTGAGGATCCCAAGCGGAGTAACCGAGCCCGGAATTAACCCCAATATCTCATCTAAAAGCTGCGGCGATGCAAACGAAAGTGGTCTTGAACCGATTTTCTCGCGCAGCTTTTTTAAGTTGACCGGGACATCGTCCCTCGCCACTAAAAGATAAAAATTCTTTTTCTTATCATCCCGCAGAAACAGATTTTTCGCCGCTGCCTCCGGATACGGCAGATTCAGGGCTGCCGCCTCTTCAACGGTGTACACCGCTGCATGCTCCCTGATTTCATATCCTATGCCTTTGCTGTCCAAAAGCTCTGTGATTTCCTTCTTTCCGTATTTTTTCATCGCTCCGCTCCCTGTATGTCAATCACCGCAAACTCCGACTTGCAGTCTGTTTTGAAAATCTTTTTCTATTTTAATCGGCTACGCTTCGCAAGTCAACCGTGCAAAGATTCGAGGTCGTGTCAAGTTGTTGTGGAGTTTTTTGTTGATTATCCATCGGTACGATCGGCTTTTCGAAGATACTCCAATCAAAGCAGCCTTCGCCAGCTTCTTTCATCATCCGCTGTGCATATTCTCGGTATTTTTCTTTTCCGTTAAGCTTCTCATCCTTCCCTTTGAAATCTTCTCTTGTCAGCGTCCCGCCATTTTTCAAGTATACTCTTGCCTGACTTAACTTTCCCAGGCATTCCTCGCTCCAGCCCATCGGGTCCCGACTGAACCTTTCCGACAGCACATGGCTGATCTGTCCTTCTGTGCAGCTTCCCGGAATGTCCAACCTCTTTCTTCGCACGATTTCTTCCCAGTTGTTTCAGATGTAGCTTCCAAACTCTTTCACCGCTTTTGTTTGCCTCTTGTCGCCCTCTGCCTCCGCATACAGTTCCTGCAGCATTTGATCCGCTTTCTTACGATCGTTTTGTTCAAAGTGCCAAGTTCCGTCAAAATTGATCGTTTGCGATTCTTTTCTTTGAGAATTATTTTAACACATTGGAGCTAATCTCTATTTTCTTTTCTCTAAAAACTCCACAACTATTTTACACTATCTTTTTTAGAGGGTTTGGGAGGATTTTTAGATGTGATTGCCTTTCGGCTTTTGCGTGTCGAATTTTGTCGGAATCCGTCGGAATTTTCTTTGTTGTAAATTCCAGTATATTACTTGTATTTACTACCATATCGTACTATTATTATCTTACAGAATCTGTATGTGCTATGGCAAGTCCGGTATTTCTTTTTTAGAATAAGAGTTATGCTACCGCGCGAGCGTAATCCTTAGGAAAGTGAGAATAAATTATGACCCAAAACAATAGCGACAATTCCATCTATGATTCCCCTGATTTCCGTCCGTTTACGCGAGATGAAATCTTTATGAATGTCATGCGAAGTCCGAAGATTTGCCGCGCACTTTTGGAACTGATTTTGCCAAACGAAGAAATCGGAGCCATCCGCCTTAAGAAGTCAGACAATCCGTTAATCGATAACTCTGAAATTGACGAAGGCACAGATGAAAGCATTGACAAAAGCGACGCTGCCGATAAAGATTCGGAGCAAACAGATGCACTTGAAAACTTAAGTGTGGAAACGCAGAAAACGCTTACGCTGGAGGCAGACGCGCACGGCGTGCGATTCGATGCCTTCGTTGCAAGTTCAAAACTCTGGGCATATATTGAGATGCAGATGAGCGACGGTTTAGAGCTTGATAAACGTGCAAGATACTATCATGCCAACATCGATTTGGACTTTCTTGAGCAAGGAAAGCGTTATGAAGATTTCAAGCCAAGTTATGTCATCTTCATCTGCACCTTCGACCACTTCAATATGGATGAGCCTGTCTATTTTTTCCGCTCTTGGGACGTAGAAAAAGGCTTGCCGCTTGACGACTTATCGTATACAATAGTATTGAACACGAAATGCTCTCCGGAGAAAGTTCCGGAGGCACTGAAGCCTTTTTACGAGTATCTGAATGACCCGAAGAAAAATCAGGCTTCAGAATTGACACGCATGATTGACGAGCGTGTCAGGAAGTTCAATTCGGACGAATGGAGGAAGCGATACATGACATTCGAGTATATTTTGAACGAGCACAAGCGGGAAAGTTTCGCCGAGGGTGAGGCTGCCGGCCTTGAAAAAGGCGCAGCGAAGGAAAAGCGCGAAATTGCAAAAAACATGAAGGTGAAAAATATCCCGATTGCTGACATTGTAGAGATAACTGGGCTTTCTGCTGAAGAGGTGGAAAAATTGTAAATATTGCTTTTACTGCACAGCAGGAGAGGAAAATCCGCTCCTGCTGTTTCTTTTTATTTCTTTTTATATCCGCAGTCACAGTATGGGCCGCCGGACGCTATCGTATATTCTCTTACGAAATTGGACGCGCCGCCCGCCTCGCTCATCGCATAGCCTATGAGGTTCACTTTAAACCTGTCCTTTTTCTCAAATTCCGTCATGTGTCAGCTTTTTGCAGCAGCCCGAAAGAATTTCTCGAAATTATTCTCCGGTCGGTAGATTTGCTGTTATCGGCAAAATTATTGTATTACATGCAAATAATTTGTATTTTTATTGCCGATAATGTGGTATACTATCTTTAATGAATGGTAACTTTCGGATTTTATAGGAGGATATCGGATGCAATATTTTTCAGTTGCTGATACAGCAAAAAAATGGAATCTCTCCGAACGTAGTGTAAGAAATTACTGTGCCAAGGGACGTGTACCAGGTGCCTTTCTTACCGAAAAGACTTGGAATATTCCCGAAAACGCAGAAAAGCCTGCGCGTTCTAATCAGAAAGCAGCTATGCCTATGACGCTGCCGGATATTTTACAGGAAGAAAAAAAGAAGAAATATTCCGGCGGCATTTATCATAAGACGCAGATTGAGTTGACCTACAATTCGAATCACATGGAAGGAAGCCGCCTGACACACGAGCAGACACGCTATATATTTGAGACAAATACCATCGGCGTAGAAAACGAAGTGCTCAATGTAGATGATGTCATCGAAACAGCAAATCATTTTCGCTGCATTGATATGATTATAGACCACGCAAAAGCACCGCTGACAGAAAGGTTCATCAAGGAGCTGCATCTAATCCTTAAAAGCGGTACCAGTGACTCCCGAAAAGACTGGTTTGCTGTCGGCAATTACAAGAAACTTCCCAACGAGGTCGGTGGCATGGACACCACATTACCGGAAGATGTGGCAGGCAAGATGAAAGCATTGTTAGCAGAATACAATAGCAAGAACACACAGACCCTCGAAGATATTCTAGACTTTCATGTAAAGTTTGAAAGGATTCATCCGTTTCAAGACGGCAACGGCCGCGTAGGCAGACTGATTATGTTTAAAGAATGTCTGAAATATGATATCGTTCCGTTTATCATTGAAGATAATTTGAAACTGTTTTATTACCGCGGACTGAAAGAATGGAACCGCGAAAAAGGTTATCTCACAGATACCTGCTTGACTGCACAGGATAAGTATAAAGCATATTTGGATTATTTTCGGATTGCGTATATGGATTGAGGCTTCGGTGGTTTTTACAGTGCCGTCCCCTTTTTCGGCACGAAAAACCTGCTCGTATCGACGCCTTCCAGCGTGAGAAGCTTTATCTTGCGGTCAATGCCTCCGGCATATCCGGTCAAGCTGCCGTTTGTGCCGACTACACGATGGCACGGAACAATGATGCTCAGCGGGTTATGTCCGACTGCGCCGCCGACCGCCTGTGCCGACATATGCGCGGCTCCCTGCTCTGCCGCAAGCTGCGCCGCAATCTGTCCATAGGTCATAGTTTTACCGTAAGGAATCGCACATAAAGTTCCCCAAACTTTCTTCTGAAAATCGGTTCCTGATAGACTAATCGGCAAGTCGAAATCCGGCTCTTTTCCCGAGAAATAGATGTCCAGCCAGCGCTTCGCCTCAGTCAATGTCGAATTTTCCTGCTCCTCGCAACTCTCCGATTCCGTCAGCCCATATGCAAAATATTTCTGTCCGTCAAACCACAGTCCTGTCAGACCTTTGTCATCCGCCGACAACAGTATGCCTCCCAGCGGAGAATCGTAGTGCGTTTTGTATATCATTAAGTTGCCTCCTATCTCGTTCTTTTTCCTACCAAATCCCCATTACATGCTGCATCACGAGGCTGACCGCCGTAATGCCAATCCAGCAGCATCCGCCTAAAAGCAGAGGTCTGCCACCGCTCTTTACGAGCTGAACGACATTGCTGTTCAGCCCGATTGCCGCCATCGCCATAATGATGAAAAACTTCGATAACTCCTTCAGCGGCGCAAAAAAGCCTGCATCGATTCCCGCCTGAATGCAGACCGTGGTAATTACCGATGCGATAACAAAATACAAAATGAACACCGGGAACGCCCTCTTCAAACTGAAGCCCTCTGCTTTGCCGCTGTCCTTCGCGCTCTTTTTTGCGCGGACTATCGCCAATACCAAGGTAATCGGTATAATCGCAAGCGTACGGGTAAGCTTTACCGTGACAGCTTTATTCAGCGTTTCGCTTCCGAGATTCCACATGCTGTCCCAAGTGGATGCCGCCGCAGTAACAGAGGATGTATCATTGATTGCCGTCCCTGCAAATATGCCAAACGCATCTCCTGCGGTCGTGTCAAATCCAATTGCGCTTCCCAGCATCGGAAAGAAAATTGCCGCAAGCACATTGAAGAAGAAAATGACCGAGATGGACTGCGCCACCTCGTTGTCGTCTGCGCCGATGACCGGAGCGGTTGCCGCGATTGCCGAGCCGCCGCAAATCGATGAGCCAACTCCCACAAGAATCGCCGTATCCGAGGGAACACGCAGCGCCTTATGCAGCGCCCACGCAAGCAAAAGCGATGTGCCGATTGTACAAACAATAATCGGCAGCGACTGCTTTCCTGTTTCAAAGATGACGCCCAGATTCAGCCCGAATCCCAGCAGTACCACCGCCGTCTGCAAAATGATTTTGGATGTCCACTTAATGCCTGCCGCCGCTTTTCCTTTCTCGCTCCAAAAAAGCGCAATCAGCATGCCGAATAATATGGAGAGCACGGGGCCGCCTATAATCGGAAATGCCTTGCCAAGCAGCCATGCCGGGACTGCAATTCCAAGACAAACTAAAATTCCTAAATAATTTTTTCGCATAAATTCCATCTTGTCTACCTCCGATCATCGCATTTCTAGCACTGCGCCAGGGAGTTCTTACTGCCCTTTTTATAGAAAATATCCGATCATTGACATATCCTCTGCAAAATCGTAGAATACGCACTATGACAGTTTCCTATTCGCCCTTAAAATATTTCTCGGTTTGCTTGTCAAATTCCGATATGTATTCCTGATCCTGACGCACGCGGAAAATATCATATTCTTTTGCAGCCTTTTCGATAGCCTGCTCACGAGATATTCTTCCCTTGCCCTCAAGAACCTTGCGTCGGTTGTTGCTTAAAAACCGGTTGGTCTGTTCTACCCAATCCTGCATACTCATGAGAACCTCATCCTCAGCCATAAGCTCGGCATAATCAATAAACATTGTAACGAGCCTGTTTAGGCGGGACATTTCTTTCTCATTGAGATAATTCTTAGCGACAATAATATCTCTTTTTAATATTTTTCCATCTGGAGCATCTTTCCATGTGGTAAGACCCATAGTAGGCTTTTCTGCATCAGCACGGTCATAAATCAGTTCTGCTGCAGTCTGACCGGTAACCGCAAAATGAAGCTTATTCTGCACAAATGCATAAAAGGCTCTTGTTATCTCACTGTTCTTATCATAATCATAACTGCATTGTTCAAACACGTCTGTGATTTTCTGATAAGCTCTGCGCTCGCTGGCACGAATCTCACGGATACGTTCCAGCAATTCATCAAAGTAGTCTTTTCCAAAAGGCTTTCCATTCTTTAGCATATCGTCATTAAGGACAAAGCCCTTCGTGATATATTCTTTCAGGGTCTTGGTAGCCCACTGACGGAATTTTGTTGCTTTCTTTGAATTTACACGATAGCCTACGGCAATAATGGCATCGAGATTATAAAAATCAACATTACGTTTTTTCTCAACCCCACCTTCATTTTGAACTAGTTCCATTTTGGAACTAGTTGATTCTCGATCTAATTCGTCCTCTTTATAAATATTTCCCAGGTGTTTACTAATAGCCTGTGGCCCGACACCGAACAATTCAGCCATTGACATTCTAGTAAGCCAAAAGGTCTCATCTTTATAAAACACGCTAACACATACATTGGCATTATCTATTTGGTAGAGGACAATATTCTGTTTTTGTTCCATTTATAAATCCCTCCTCGATTAGTTTCTATGGTCTTTTCATTCGAAATATTTTCTTAAATGTTCCATAACACATTCCTGCACATTTTGGGCTATGCGTATCGCCTGTTTTTTGTCCATGCCGATCTGGACCGCGACTGCAAGCAGATCCTCTGCTGCCGGATTTTTGCCGTTTCCATGGACACTGGTGGCGTGTTCTCCGCCGATTGAATGACTGTAGGTCAAATCGTATGCCGGCGATAATTTCCATCTTTTCTCTGGTTCATCATAAAGAAAGTTGAAATTCTTTGCATGGTCGTCTCGATTGTGCGCGAACACATTGAGGCACATCAGGCGGTACAGCTTCTCTATCTCTTGAAAGTCTCCCGTTAGCTTCAGGCAGGCTTTCATCAAAATATCGTAGTCCAACGTCAAATCACGATGCGAGGTCTCCAAAAGTCCGGCAGCCGAGATCACATGAATTCTCCGCTCCTTTCCGTCTTCTTTAAGGGCTCGATCGAATCGCCTTGTTCCGAAATAGCCGCTGCATATTCTGGACGGGAACAATCTGGTTTCTGCCATTTCGATCCCGCAGGCTTTGGCGCAGAGCGCATACTCGTACTCCTGCAAACCAATCTCGTCATGATCTTCTTTCAACGGAAACTTGATCAGCCATGGCTGTCCGTTAACCTCTGTCAAAATTTTAGGTCTGGTACCACCGGAAGAACCTCCAAGCCGGAACAACTCATCTAAGCTGTCCGTTTGGTTTGTCGCAAGCAAGCGGCTGCATTCGCATGCAATATCATCAAAATCGCCTATCTGCGTTTCCTCCGCAAGGTCAAATTCCGGCACATATTGCAGTGCGCCCATGCCCAAGCTTCCGACGATCGCAAGCCGATCCAGGCTTTCCGCTTCGATGGGATTGATATTGTGCTTCAGCAACTGTCGATCTACCAGGAGTCTGCCCCATTCGTCCGGCAGGCTGTCCTCAAAAACGCCAAAAATGCCGTCGAAAGGCAAAATCTGTGGCACGAAAACTTTCTTTCCCAAAGGCAGCGAAAACGGACTGATAGAAAATCCGTCTGAGATCCATTCTTCACTATACTGAAAAGCAGCGAGATGTTTCCGGTATAATGCCATCGTTCCGACGCTTCGACCCTCATAAAGAACCTGTAACTGTTTAATCTTGTCCATTGATAATCTCCTCTATCGATAAAAACGGAACATCTTCAAAGAGATGGATCAGCGCATCGTCCATGTCGAGCGCGATCGCGATCTTGATCAAGGCGTGCAGGGAAATTTCGCCGCTGGTTTCAAAACGTTTCACGGAACCTAAACTGACGCCTGACTTTTCGCTCAAGGCTTTTTGTGAAATCTTTCTGCGCTTGCGGACGGCACGCACGTTTTGTGCGATCTGCATTTGTATTTCTTTTGGCGTTTGTCTGTCTAATACTATCATAGCTAATATTTTATCCTATTTTGCGTAAAATATCAAGTTTTGGCTTATATTTTATCTCAGATAATTTTTCATAAACTCATTCCGGCGATCCTCCCTCCTCTATCTTCACTTATATACTACACTTTTCGCAGTAAATACTGCAACAAAAAAGATGCTCAGCTGTGCCGGCATCTTAATTACACTTATAAATTGCAGACCGCATAAAGCGGCAGATTGATCATCCAGTCCTGTTCCTTATATTTTAAGGCAGATAAACGCACCGCCATGTTCGGATGAAATTTTTCACAGTACGCCTTTAAGCTCTGTGACCTAAGGATTCCTTCTGCTTTCACTTCAATCGGAACAATATTTCTTTCTTTTTGAATCATGAAATCCTGCTCAAAGGTTCCTTTGTCCGTTCCGTAATAATATGGCGTATACGGGGTATCGGAAATCAGCTGCTGCAGTACATACTGCTCTGTCAAAGCGCCTTTGAACTCAACAAAAATATCGTTCCCTTCCAAAATTGCCTCTGCAGGCAGCTCGCTCAACGCGCCCAAGAGCCCCACATCCATCATAAACAGTTTATAAGCATTCATGCTTTGATAGGCTTTCAGCGGCATATGCGGCTCGTTGACACGATTCACTTTGTAAATCAGTCCGCAGTCCAAAAGCCACTGAATCGCAACCTCAAACTCACTGCTGCGCGCACCTTTTTTTATTTGCCCGAAAAAGAACTTTTTATTTTCCTTTGCAAGCTGCATTGGAATTGCATCCCACACCATACGGATCCTCGGCAGGTTTCGCACGTCCACATGTTTTCCAAAATCTCCTTCGTATTGCCGCAAAATATCACTTTGGAGTATTCGGACTTCTTGATAGTCTTTATGCAGGCGAAAAGCATCAACGACAGCAGGCAGTCCGCCTGTATAATAATAATTTTTCAGCCAAAATATATACTTATCCGCAAAATTGTCAATCAGATTATAGTCTTTTGTCAGTAGTGCATCCGATAAGGCTGTTTCGCCCATCGCACATAGAAATTCTCTGAAATTTAACGGGTAAAGATCCAGTAAATCCACCTTTCCAACCGGATAGGAAATGCCCTCATGGATGGCAACCCCCAGCAGGGAGCCTGCACAAATGACATGATACTGCGGCGCCTCTTCACAAAAATACTTCAGTGACTCCAATGCTTTCGGTGCATTCTGAATTTCATCCAGAATAATCAGCGTGTCCCCCGGTGTAATCGTCACCCCGGATTCAATGTTCAGATTCATCAAAATTCTCTCAATATCAAAATCCGTTTGAAAGACTTCGTTCATTCGCTGATTATTATAGAAAGAAATATATGCAGTTTTTTCATAGTACTTTTTTCCGAATTCCCTCATCAGCCATGTTTTTCCCACCTGTCTGGCGCCCATAATGATTAAAGGCTTTCGGGCTTCTTTTTCTTTCCACATCAAAAGTTTTTCTATCGCAAATCGGAACATTCCATTACCGTCCTTTTCTTTCTCAATTCTGTCTCTTCTGTCGTATTTATAGTATACCACATTTTTTCGGGGCTATTCAAGAGAGTTTTTTACATTTTTTCGGGGCTGATTCGAGACAAACACTACATTTTTTTTGGCCTAAACTCACTCCGCGCATCTTCCCTGTGCCAGTTTCAAAAACTTCTTGTCGGACTGGATTGCGTGTGTCACGAATTTCCCGTCCCGGAACAGCGCATAGGTCGTCACCGGAGCAGGAAGGTTTTGCGCCGTCTCTCTGTCTGTAATATGAATCGTTTTCAGCGGAATGCCATGCTCTGCCGCGACTTCTGCCACGCGCGGAACCCAGTAATAAGTAAACGGGCACTGATCTGTATAATAGAGAACAAAACCATTCTCACTTGTCTGCGGACGCTTCGCGCAGTCCTTAAATTTCGGTGGCTTCGCGTCCGGTGCAAATGGCAGATACAAAAGCGAAATCCCGCATTCCGATATATCCGCTGTCAAAAAACCTTTATACGTAAGATACTTCGGGTCTGACAGGAACTCTCGCTTTCTCCCTTCCGCAGAAAGAATGCAAATCCCTTTTTTGCCCTGCACTTTTGCATCACGCATACATTCGTCGAGCAAGTCGTTGGAATACCCGTGCCCTTTCATGCTGCCCGCAATCCACAGGCAGTTTATGTAAAGGTAGCCTGCCGCCTCTATCGGCACCCACGCATATTCTGCCGGAATATATTCGATAAAGCACTTGCCTCTTTCTTCGCTCCGATAAAAAACAAGCCCCTCTTCAAACCGCTGTTTGAGCCATTCTTTTTTCGCAACGCTCTGCTTATTTGACATCGCGCAGCAGATGTGCTCTTTGTCGATATTGTCCTTTGTGATTCTAATGTAATTCATGAGAAACCTCACCTCCTCACATTTTTTGAATTACTGCGCCCAGCCAGCGCTGCATCGCATCGCTTGCCTGATTTGCGATTTCCAGCACGCGGGTGTGGCTGTGCTTTACCGTCTGAATCCCGGTCGCCATATTGGTTATGCAGCTGACGGCCAACACTTCCATTCCCATGTAATTGCAGACAATCGTTTCCGGCACTGTACTCATGCCGACCGCATCGGCACCCATGCCGGCAAAGGCACGAATCTCAGCCGCCGTTTCAAAGCAAGGTCCCATGAAGCTCATGTACACGCCTTCTTTATACGAAATCCCCATTTCATCGGCGGTTTGCTTCGCAAGATCCCGCAGCTTAATACTATACGGCTCGGTCATATCCGGAAAGCGAGGCCCGAAGCGTTCGTCGTTTGATCCAATCAGTGGATTCGTCCCCATCATATTGATAAAATCCGTAAGGAGCATCAAAGTCCCCGGCTCGAAGCTGCGGTTGATGCCGCCGCAGGCGTTCGTCAGCACGACCTGTTCCACTCCCAGCAGTTTGAGGACATAGAACGGATAGCAGACTTCCTTCATGGAATAGCCTTCATAGAAATGAAAGCGTCCCTCCAGCGCAAAAACTTCCTTTTCTCCCAGCTTTCCCGCAAGCAAAGCACCCTTATGTCCCTCTACCGTTGACACCGGAAAGTTTGGAATGTCACGATACGGTAATTCTTCCGTCTCTGTAAAATCCGCCGTCAGATTTCCAAGCCCGGAGCCAAGTACCACAGCGATTTTCGGTCTTTTGGTGATATGCTCCTGAATATATTCTGCGCTCTGCTGCGCTTTTTCATAAAGATTTTCCATGCTGTAAACTCCTCCTAAATTAAGTATCTCTCCGCTTCCTGCAATCTCTTCTTTTGCGTTTCCCTTTGATCCGTATTTCCTGTTTCCCCATCTCCTGCCGCAGCCGCGTCATATCGTTGCGGTCTTGTTCGGAGAATTTCCGTGAAGTGAAGGCGAATTATCCCAGCGTTTCACGGACAAAATGTGCCTGTATCTGGCTTTCGGTAACCAAAACAGACTCCTGGCGGAAGAACGCACACAGGTCTTTTGCAATATCATTTACAATGTCTTTTTCAAAGAGCTGTGTATTCGTATTTACATCATTCAGCCCGATATAGATTTTTGACTCGACCATGCTTGATTGCCGCTCCTGGTTTCCGTGCATCTGCACATTTTTAGCAATCATATTTTATCATGAAGCGGCATTGATTTCTATAAATGTCGTCAATAAATCAAAAAATAGTATCTCTTTCTTTTTCGACACAGCAAAAGCCCCGGAGGAGCGCTACAATACACGGTTTTGCGTTGTAGAGCCTCTTCGGGGATATCTTTTATTTATTTTGTCCAGGTTCTTACACCGAAACGGCACTGTTTGAGTGCTGTTTCTGCAATCGTTTTGCCCTCCCGATCAAGAATCTGCAGCTTCGCTTTATAATAGTATTTCGCGTTTGCCTGTCCTTCGGTGTTGAGATAAACACCGGTTGTTTTTGTAAGCCTTGCGGCATAGCCGGATTTTTTCAATTCTGATCTGTAAAACTTGTATTTTACGGTATATCCGGCTTCTTTCACTTCCTGCAGCAAGCTTTTGAGTGCTGCATCCTGCTTGACAACTGCTTTGATATTTTTCTTTGGTGTTTTGCTTGTTCTGACAGTCAGCTTCAGATTGCCGGTGGTTGTTTTGATTGCCTCATCGATTTGCGCTTTTGTCGGTGGAACCCTGGAGAAAGTGACCTCCACCTTGTCTCCGGTCTTAAGTCCTTTGACCTTATGATCGGAAACCTTGACTTCCTTTCCGTTAACCAGCACCTTCTCAATCTGCATGCCTGCGTCCGGTGTGATTAACAAGGTACTGCCACGGTCCGTAAGCTCGGTCTTGCCGCCCTCGCCGGTTATGATCTCCGGCTTCTGCACCGGAACATAAGAACCGCCGGAAGACTTTTTCGTGAAAGGTATTGTTTGCGTATGAGTTGCTGTATCAGCTGTAATTGTAATATCGGAACGGAAAACCTCACAATTATCGGCGCTGACCTCGACCGCATAAGTACCCGCTTCCAAATCGGCAGGGTTTACTACTGCCTGACCATTCACTTTAATGACTACATTCGCCAATTCAGCAGGTGTTACGACAAAAGAAACTGTATACTTAGGTGCAGGCAAAAGGGGCGTTCCATTAGGATTAAATCGATAATTGCCACCGGCGGCATTGATTTCCTTACAGAAATCTTCCGTTTTCATAGATTCAAGGGTCTTTTCTGTTCCAGCATTCCGGTACTTAAAGCAAGCCGAGGCATTTTCCGTTTGCACGAAATAATTGTTTTCAAAAACAGGTGGTTCAGAAGAAACATTGCCTGCAATACCACCTAAACGTGTATAAGGTGTAGTGGCAGTATATTGAGATACATCCACTTCACCGGCGAAATAGCAATGTTTGATTTCTGTTTCTGCGCCAACTGTACCCGCAATGCCGCCGAAATCCGTAATTCCATTGCCAAGAGGAACCATTTTCCCGGTGGAATAACAATTGATAATCTTTGAGCCTTGATACAACTGCCCAACAATTCCGCCGGTACAAGGTGTCCGAGAGGTCATATCGCCTGTATTGGCGCAATACTGTACGGTACTGTTATCAGCAACACCTGCGATACCGCCCATCTGAAAAGAGGTGACATCCTTCGTTATTGAAAAATCCCCCTTGTTTTGGCAGTATTCAATCGTGCTATTCATCGCATATCCGCACATAGCCACAGTACCGTTAATATATTTGTCTGTATCCGTGAACGACACATCTGATGCACAGTCAAAAATTTTGCATCCTGCTGCATATCCTGCCACTGTGCCAAAATAGGTGTAGTCCTTGGCAGTGGTTACATTAAGATTTCCTTGTATTTTCAGACTGAATACTTCTGCCTTCTCAATATAGCCAAAGAATCCCCCGACCATTTTGATTCCATACGAAGATGAAAAGTCAAAATTGGAAATCGTATGTCCGTTCCCGTAGAATTTTCCGCTAAAATAATGTTCCACATCACCGTTATCATCAGCGCATCCTATCGGCGTCCACGCAACTCCTGCCATGTCCAAATCTGCTTCAAGGCTTACCACCGCATCAGTTTTAGCATCATAGTCGCCCCTATTTACTGCCTCCGCGAACTCCTGCAGTTTTTGTACTGTTGTAATAACTGTTTTGCTGCTACGTGCGCTTTCTGTTTCTTCTGCCAGCGCGGTTGTCGGCATCAATGTCAAAACCATGCAGACTGCCAGCAAAAGACTCATCATTTTCTTTTTTGTTTTCATAAATATCTCCTCTCATAAATTCTATTTGTTTTTTTATCGAAGTTTTCTCGCAAGAATGGCAAACCCAATACTCACACATCGCTTGATTTCTGCACGCAAAAAGCACACCCCACCCGCGGCAAAGCGGGCAGAATGTGCCTGTGTATGTTTTATATTATCGCCAATCAGAAAATGCGCAGTATCAGCTTGCTTGCTTGCTTGCTTGCTTGCTTGCTTGCTTGCTTGCTTGCTTGCTTGCTTGCTTGCTTGCTTGCTTGCTTGCTTATAAATTATCGTTTGTGTAGTCATACTTGTCAACCCCGGTTTGCGTACCATCCTGCAGATATTACTTCGACTATAAACTTCGGCATCCTCTTTTTTTGTCAAGGCATTTTGAAAGAGGCTCCTGAATAAGAATACCACCGTATAAACAATTTGTCTATCCTGCAAAAGTATGATGTTATGCCAAATTTGTCTTTCCTGAAGCAGAATTCCGCCAGAAATTATTTTATTAAAAACGGCACCCAATAAAACAGCTTTAAGAACAGGTTTTCCTCTTTGCCGCCACCTTTTTGCGACAGCAGACAGCTGTTATTTAACATTTTTATGAGTTATTTTTCCAACAGCCAGTCCGAAAGGTTTCTGACCTGAATGCCGTCATAGTTTCCGAGCGTAAGCCTATCGCCGGTCAAGACGATCTTCTCATAGTTATCTCGGATGCACCGAAGCGGCTTCATCTCTCGTTCAAAGGTCTCCTGTGCTGTCATATCTGCCGTAACCTGAAAATAGGTGTATGCTCCCTGCTTTTCAGCGACGAAATCCACTTCAGTGCTGCCGACCTTGCCGATCATGACACGGTATCCGCGCCGCAGGAGCTCAAAGTATACGATATTTTCCAAAGAAAATCCGAGGTCGTACTGTCTGCGCGGCAAAATATGATTTCGCAGCCCAAGGTCTACGACATACATCTTTCGATTTGCTTTTAGGAGCTGCTTGCCGACAATATCGAATCTTTCCGCAGGATAGAAGATAAATGATTCCGTCAATGCCTCTACATAGTCGCTGACGGTATTCGGAGAAATCTTCCTTCCGTTTGAAGTTAAATAATCCGTGATGCTCCGAATCGAAACCGGATTTCCGGCAATGCTTGCCAAATACTTTGCAATCGTCTTGAGCAGCAGGATGTCGGTGATTTTCCGTTTATCTGAATTGTTTTCTTTCCGAATCTGTCGATCTTCAATATCCTTGACGATTACTGTATTATAAATTCCCTCTAAATAAGTATCCACTTTCTCTGGTGTGCGATTCATGACAGCGATATACGGCAATCCGCCATCGCGCATATACTCTGATAAGCCCTGTTCTTTCTCACTTCCTGTGATTTCCAAAAATTCACGAAAAGAAAGCGGCAGCATTTTGATCTCCACATATCGCCCCGTCAGCAGCGTTGCAAGGTCGCCGGAAAGCATATAGGCATTGGAACCGGTCATGTAAATGTCCACCTGTGATTTTACATACATGCTGTCCACGACCTTCTCAAAAGCGGAGACCTTCTGGATTTCGTCCAGAAAAATGTAAGTCATCTTCCCCTCGCACAGACGGTCTTTAAGATAAGCATAAAGCTTTTTATAGTCTTGCAGCTCTTCATATTCAAGTTCTTCAAAATTAATAGTGACGATTTGTTCATCAGAAACTCCGTTCTCTTTCAGCCATTCCTGATATTGCAGAAGCAAGGTGGACTTTCCGCACCTGCGGATGCCCGTAACAACCTTGATGACCTGTTCATCCTTCCACTGTATCAAGCGCTTCAAATATTCCTTTCTCTCAACCAAAGTCGCCACCTCCTTCAAATAGTGTTCCAATTATAGCATTTTATACGCAAAAAGTCAATTTATGTTCCGAAATAGGAATATAAATTGACTTTTATAATTAAATGTTCTCTTTTTGGAATATCATTGGAAACAAAGGCTCTCTCTTTTAGTAATTCTCCGGCTTTACCTGAAAATATGCCTGCATATGCCCACAGACCGGACAGATTTGCGGCGCATCCGTGCCCTCGTATTCGTGTCCGCAGTTGCGGCACTGCCATTTGACCGCTTCCGACTTTTGGAAAACTTCTTGATTCTGAATGTTGTTCAGAAGTGCCTTGTAGCGTTCTTCATGCGTCTTTTCGATTGCGCCTACCATTCGGAACTTTGCGGCAATCTCCGTAAAGCCTTCATCCTCGGCTTCCTTTGCGAAATCGTCATACATGATGCTCCACTCATAGTTTTCCCCGGCAATACCCGAAAGAAGATTCGCCTTCGTATCTCCGATACCGCCCAAAAGCTTAAACCAGATTTCGGCGTGCTCCTTCTCGTTATCGGCAGTTTCCGTAAACAATGCGGCAATCTGCTCATAGCCCTCGCTTTTTGCAGCAGCCGCATAATAGGTATATTTGCTGCGCGCCTGCGTCTCCCCGGCAAACGCCGCCATCAAATTTGTCTCTGTTTTTGAACCCTTCAGTTCCATGACCTGCACCTCTTTTCATACAAATTCTCTTCGTAGTTTTTTCATTTGCATGAAAATTATGCATCGGAAAGAATCACAAAGTTTGAATCATAATCTTGCAAAACCCTCTTGTTACTGATATACTTTTATAGCCAAAAAAATTAAAGGGGGATTTTATCTTGAAAAAATCAATTCGTTTTTTAGACTCCAATATGCTTAGGGCACTTGCCTGCCTTCTGATGCTTTGCGACCATATGTGGGCGACCATCGTGCCCGGCAACGAGTGGATGACATGGGTTGGCAGACTTGCTTTCCCAATCTTCGCGTTTCAAATCGCCGAAGGCTTCTTACATACTTCAAATTTCCGCAAATATGCAGTAAGGCTTCTGATTTTCGGTCTGGTTTCGGAAGTTCCGTTTGACCTTGTATACGGCAGCACGATGCTTTACCCGTTCCACCAAAATGTAATGTTTACGCTTCTGCTCGGACTTCTGGCTGTCAAGGCACTGGATAACGCAAAAGAAAAACACACCGTCAAGGCATGGCTTGTCGGCGCGCTTCTTGCTGCGCTGTGCTGCCTCGGAGCTGCGGTAACCTTCACGGATTACGGCGCGCTTGGAGTCGCAACGGTTATCATGTTTTATCTTTGCAGAGAGTTTTCTTTCGCATGGGCGGCTCAGCTCGTTTTTATGATTCTTTTTAACTTTATACTGTTCACCGGAGAGTACATTCCGCTCACCGTCTGCGGTCACACCTTCGAGCTGCAGACCCAAGGCTTTGCCGTTTTTGCCCTTATCCCAATCTGGCTTTACAACGGCAGGAAGGGTGTTTCGAGCAAGGCACTTCAGTACGGATTTTACGCATTCTATCCGGTGCATCTGCTTGTGCTTTATCTGCTGTTTACTTATGCTCACTAAGCAAAATGCTTAAAATGGTATCTTCATTGGCAATTGCATATTGGCTGAGCTTATAGGAACGAATTCTTTCTTTGACAATAATCGGAGTCACGAATCCGTTAGCGGCAAGCTTTACAGAGCGGTTAATAACAGTTTTGTTCGTGATTCCGTTTACTTTGCTCACCTCAATCGGCGTGTACTCATACAAATGCCTTTGCAATAAGAACAGAAGCATTTCTTTTTCTTTCGAGTTTAAATGCGAAAGGCTTTCATATAAGCTGCCCTCTGCCGATTCTTTGGAAATCTTGCGTACCTTTGTCGAATACAGTTCCACCATACGCAAAAAATAATTCACCCAAATCTCCGGATATGGCGGGTTTTCCCGACCGGAATAATAAAGCGGCGGCAATCCCATTTGCAGGGAATTATAGTATTACTTCGGATCATATGCGAAATACTCCTCAAGCGATCCGATGCCGTTGAATCCATATCCGTTTAAGTCCAGAATATATCCGGACAAAAGCCTTGCACATCTGCCGTTTCCGTCCTCAAAAGGATGTATCGTAACAAGCTGATAATGCACGATTGCGGCTGCAATCAGCGGATGATCATCTGTTGTGTTCACATATTGCACCAGCTCATTCAACAAATTCGGTACATCTGTATATTCTGGTGGAATGTACTCTGCCACTCCGCTTTCTGCATCGTATACCGCAAACAAAACGCCGGGCGGCATAGCCCCTCGCAGTCCGATTTTTCCTTTCGATGCACCCTTCTCCACTAATTCCTGCACTCTTAAAATCAAATCAATTGAGAACGGCTCCTTTTCTCTGCATTTTCTCTCCAAATACTCCATTGCCATGAAGTAGTTTCGGATTTCCTGCTCCGGTCTTAGGAAATGTCTGTGCTCGTCCTTTTCAATTGCCTCGTCTGCCTGCTTTTCCGTCAAAGGATTTCCTTCAATCCTGTTTGATGCATATGAGCTTTTTTTCTTGGAATTTTTTCGCAGCCTGTTTGCAGTTGCTTGCGGCAGTTTCGCTTCGTTAATTGAAAAGCGATTTTCGTCAATTGCTGAAATTCTGTTTAGTATTTGATTTGAAAGTGAAACTTTAATCATTTTGCCTCCACCCCTTCTTATCCTATATTTATATTTTACAAAACAAATTTAAAAAATTCCACTATTTTTTCACTATTATTTCACTATTTTACTTGACAAACTCGATATTCGAGATATAATAAAGGCAAATCTCGATATTCGAGAAATGCCGATGCATTACTGAGGGAGGTGCAGGAAAATGCCACGCGAAAAATTTAAAACGCTTACGGAGCAGATGTTCTACGTTCTCCTGTGTCTTTGTGAGGAGCGCTGCGGGATTGAAATTTTGGAAGCCGTTCGGATGATGACAAACGACCGGGTAAAAGTTGGCTCCGGCACGCTTTATGACCTTCTTGAGCAGTTCGCGGCAGAAGGCATCATACGTGAAACCAAGATGGAAGGACGCAGGCGCAGCTATTTGATTACAGAAAAAGGCAGACGCATGCTTGCGGACGAATATCGCAGACTTCAGCTTCAGGCAGCAGATTTTGAAAAGGTCTTTGGCAAGGGGGTACTTTAAATGTTCGGAAATGACAGCAGTAAGAATACGAAATGGGGCTTTGCGTTTATAACGCTGTACAACCGGGATGCAATCGAAAAGAAAATCAAAAAGATGGCGGCGTGCGGCTGGCTCATCGAGGAAATGCAGAATTCGATTATATGGAGTTACCGCAGAATCGAGCCTGCTGACCTGAACTTCGCTCTGGTTTATTCGAGTCTGACATACGAAAATGACCCAGATTCAATAGAGAAGCAAAGAGAAAGAGATGAACTCTATGCAGCTGACGGCTGGCATCCGGCCGCCGACTGGGATACTCTGCGTGTTTATTACAACGAACAGCCGGATCCGGTCCCGATTGAAACAGAACCCATTGTTCAGGTCGAAAGTATCTATGACGCAATGAAACACTTATGGAAATATTACATTTTTTCACTTGTTTATTCTGTTTATATGCTGGTCAGGATAATCCTCCAGTGCATCAGTGCCCCTCTTGCGTGGCAATATTTATTCATGGTTTGCTGGATTTTTGCAGCGGCTACGTGTGCCTTGTCAATTGCAGCCGATGTCCGCTGGCATAAAAAAGCACTCCGGGCGGCGGGGCAGGGACTCCTTTTACCGCCGAAGCACTCAAACATCCCGTGTGTAATTTTCGCTATCCTATTTGTTTTGCTTGTGCTGTCCCTCTTCCTGTAGGGGCGGCGCGATTTTCTTTTTTCTCGCGAATTGCTGTAACGATGCTGTAGAGAAGCACTCCTGTCCAGATAAAGCCAAACAGAATATACTCATTTTTTCCCATCGACTCACCCATCAGATAACTGCAAACGATACCGAGCGTCGGCGATAAATACTGTAAAAATCCCATGATTGTCATCGGCAGTCGCTTTACACAGCTTGCGTAAATCAAAATCGGAAGAACCGTCACGATTCCGGCGCCAATCAGGAAAAATTGAATTCCAAGGTCGACAGATGCTATTCCGTTTTCACCCATGCGAAAAATTGCAATGTAAATAATCGCAACAGGTGCTGCAAGAATCATCATTACGCTGGTGCAAAGAGGAGAATCCTCCTTAACGCCTTTCATGAATGCCGCATATGCCGCAAAACAAAACATAAGAATAATTGTAACCAGCGGTGAATTTCCGAATCCATCACCCGCAAAAAACACGCCCGCGACAATAATCAGCGTTGCAGCCAGCATCTGCCATGTCATCTTTTCCCGATAAAAAATCACGCCGAAGTAGCATACCGCAAGCGGCGCTATGTAATATGCCATACTGGTATCGAGAATATGTCCGTTCATAACCGCCCACATATACACGCCCCAGTCCATGAAATTAAATACTGCCGCTGGTATCAGATGTTTCAGCATCAAGTCCTTTTTCTTAAAGGTTTCTATAATTTCTCTTCCTCTTCCCTGCAAAAGCACAATACTCGTTACGAAAATGCCTGCCCAAAGAATTCGGGATGTCAATAAGAACATTGCATCTGTCTCTGGTTTGATTGCGTAGTAGAGCGGCTGAAATCCCCATACAACATAACATATTATCGTAAGTAAGTAGTCTTTCTGTTTTGTGTCCATTGTGTTCATCTTATTCATCCCGTTACTTTCATTCTGTCGTCATGCAGTGTTTATTATTTCCAAAGCTTGTCAGGGTATTCCCCCTTGTCCTTCATAGACTGCAGGGCGGAAACCACGCTCTCTTTATCTTCCTTATATGTTACTCCATACCAGCGGTCTCTTGACTTCAGTACTTTTACCTCCGCTTTTCCCTCGCGCAGGAGTCTGTCAACCACACCTGGGAGGAAGTACTCGCCTTTGAGCGGATTTTCCGCAAGGATTTTGTCGAGAGCCGCAGGGAAGCCCGCCTCCATTTCCTTCATCATCGAAGGTGTGAAACCCCAGAAGTTCATGGATACCGTCGTGCCTTTCGGCAGGTTCTTCCATGTCTTTCCGTCATCTTCTGTATAAACAATTTCTCCGTCTTTCCACTGAATCTTGGTGCGCTCGGTTATTTCCGTGAGAAAGCCTTGCTCGGAAGTTTTACACACGCCTCTTGAAACAAAGCCGTTCTCTGTTAAAGTATTTTCAATATCGTATCCTACCATGCAGTAAGAGTATTTTTCTCCGTCGCATGCGTCTTCAAGAAAATCGTAAATCGTCTGAAATGCACCGGGACCATAGTAATCGTCCGCGTTGATAACCGCAATCGGGCCGTCTGCCAGATGTCTTGCGGCCATAACGGCATGTGCGGTGCCCCACGGTTTCTCACGGCCTTCGGGAACGCTGTATCCATCCGGCAGGTCATTAAGCTGCTGAAATGCATAATCAACTTCCACGTATTTTGCCGCACCGTTGTCAATCAGCTTTCGGAAGTCTTCTTCGTTTTTGCGTTTAATCACAAAAATGGCCTTCTTGAATCCCGCCATAAATGCATCATAAAGAGAAAAATCCAGGATTGTCTCCCCTTTATCGCTTATCGGTTCTATTTGCTTCAGCCCTCCAAAGCGGCTGCCCATACCGGCTGCCATTATAAGCAAAATCGGTTCTTTTTTCATATACTCCCTCCTGCTCTAGATCCAGCTTATATCGTCTAAGTCTATATCCAATCCGTCCATCTTGCACAGTGTGTTTACGACTGCAAAGATAATTACCGCGCCCAGGTTTGCCGTCGTGTTATCCTGGTCGAAACGAGGCGAAATTTCGCAGATGTCGAATCCTCTTATTTTACGCGTCCTGAGGATATGTTTGATTACAGGGAGTACGATTTCCGGGTCAAGTCCGAGCGACTGCGTTGCACTTACTCCCGGTGCGAATGCGGATGAAAAAACATCGGTGCATATCGTCATATATGCGTTTTCGCAGTCTCCCATAAACATATCCACTTTTTCAAGGATCCCTGCAAACCCCGCCGTTTGAAATTCTTTTGCTAATATATATTCCACGCCGAGTGCTTTTGCTACCTTGAAGAGCTGCACCGTATTGCTGTGCTGCTGGATTCCGAGCGGCAGATAGTGATAATCTTCACCGTCCTCCTTGCAGATATCAGCAATCTGGCGAAACATCGAACCCGAGGAGCTTCCGTTTTTATACGGCCTCAAATCAAAATGTGCATCAAAGTTCACAATTCCCATATTGGCCTTGCGTTCGGGCTGCGTGATACTGCCGCCACGAAGGTTCTGGTACTCACCCAGAAAATGGCCAAAGGTGGTTTCATGCCCTCCTCCGAGCACAATGGGAAAGAGATTCAGCTTAAGAAGCTTTTCGACAGCATGGCCGAGTGCTCGCTGACCGTCTTCCATTGATATATCATCGCAGAGAATATTGCCCGCATCAAAAAGTTTTACCTCCTGCGAAAACGAGCAAGGCAGATTTGACATCTGTCCCCTTATAAAATCAGGAGCAAGTGCCGTGCCTACCCTTCCTTTATTTCTCTTTACACCCTGCTCACTGCAAAATCCGATAAACGCAAAGCCAAGCTTTCCGTCAAACGGTTTCAGCTCTTCTTCGCTTTCACTTAAATCCAAAGGGCGTACCCACTGATGCCAGCGGAATGCGTCATAGTCTGTGTCGCTGTCCACTCTGCCTTTCCAGCATTCCATGGCACTTATATAATACTTTTTGTTATTTTCGTCCATATTGCTTTTCCTTTCCTTTCCTTTCTTCTTATGATACAATAATACTATCATAAAATCAAGGAAGGAGCATACAGAACTATGTTAAAGACCATGCACGATGCGGAAAAAGATGCAATTTTTGCCGTTGCCGATTTGATGGCCGCCGCAGCAAAAACGGCTCCGAAAGGAAGTGGCAAAGATACGATTATTACTGCAATCGTATCCGGAGAGGAAAAGGACAAACTCAGAGACAAACTTGCGGAACTCGGCAAAGAGTATAACGAAGCATTCATGATGCGTGATTCGGGAAATATCGATAACAGCTCATGCGTCGTTCTTATTGGATGTTACAATACATATTTCGGATTAAACAACTGCAGCATGTGCGGATTTGCAAACTGCGGAGAAAACAAGAAACACGGCGGTCCCTGCATTTTCAATGTAACAGACCTGGGAATTGCGGTTGGTTCGGCAGTTTCCGTTGCCGCAGATCATCGTATCGATAACCGCGTGATGTACTCTGCGGGGAGAGCTGCCGTAAAACTCGGTCTGCTCGGTGATAACGTTAATTTATGCTATGCGATTCCGCTCAGCACGACAAACAAAAGCATTTATTTCGACCGCGGGCCGGGAGCGGTGCTGCGATAAAAAAGAACTTCAGCTCTAGGGCTGAAGTTCTTTTTTTGCATATACTTTTTCCAAGATTAAAATCGCAATAATGAGAATCGCCCCTCCGAGGCACCAGCCCGCAAGTACATCCGTCGGCCAATGCACACCGACATAAATACGGCTCGGTCCGATGACAACCGCAAGGATTCCGCAGATCCAGCTCAAAACGGTTTTGAGTTTTTCATTCTTGCAGTGCTTCTGAATTAAGTAAAGCAGCAAACCGTAAAAGACGATGGATGTTACCGAATGTCCGCTTGGGAAGGAGTATCCTCCCTGTGTCACAAGGTGCAGGGACGCATCCGGCCTTGCCCGCAGAACAAAGTGTTTCAGCGGTTTGTAAATTGCAACACCGCCTAAGCAAGCCAGAGAAATCGGAAGTCCATAAGTCTTTCGATTCGGCAGTATCAGAAGCACGATACAAAAGGCTATAATCGTCACTGTGTCGGATAGGTGTGTGATCGAACTGATAATCACATCCTGCACAGGTCCGCGCAGGCTGAAGAAAAAGTTCTGAACCGCCTTGTCGAACGGAAGCGGAAGTGTCTCATAAACCACCGCAACTTCATATGTAATATATCCTGCAGCGGCAAGCAAAACCACCGCTGCGGCAATCATAAACGTTTTTGCGTTTTTCTTCTTTTCCATCCGTATTACTCCTCAAACATTTTCGTGGACAAGTATCTCTCGCCCGTATCCGGAAGCAGTGCAACGACATTCATGCCATGATTTTCAGGTCTTTCTCCCACCTTTACGGCTGCACATACTGCTGCACCGGCACTGATTCCGACAAGGACACCCTCTTCTCTCGCCATCTTCCGTCCCATTTCATATGCCTCTTCGTTCTCCACGGTCACAATTTCGTCAAATACATTTCTATCCAAATTTTCCGGGATGAAGTTTGCACCGATTCCCTGAAGATCATGCGGGCCCGCATGTCCCTGACTGATCAGCGGAGAGCCTGCCGGTTCAACGCCTACAATCCTTATATTCGGGTTCTGCTCTTTCAGATACCTTCCGACTCCGCTGAGTGTTCCTCCCGTTCCTATACCTGCAACGAAAATATCAACCTTGCCGTCGAGTGCATCGTAAATTTCAGGCCCCGTGGTCTCATAGTGTATTTCCGGGTTTGCCGGATTGTAAAACTGGCCGGCAATTATGCTTCCCGGTATTTCCTTATGCAGTTTCTCTGCCTTTTCAACAGCCCCTTGCATACCTTTTGCGCCTTCTGTCAAAACTAACTCTACACCGTATGCTTTCAGGAGATTTCTTCTTTCCACACTCATGGTTTCGGGCATCGTCAAAATCACCTTGTATCCCAGAGCATCCGCCGCCATTGCAAGGCCGATTCCCGTATTTCCGCTGGTCGGTTCGATAATTGTTCCGCCCGGCATCAAGAGGCCCTTTTTCTCCGCATCGCGAATCATTGCAAGACCGACTCTGTCCTTTGCACTTCCCGCCGGATTCATCATTTCCATTTTTCCGAAGAGATGAAACGACAGGTTTTCCTCCGCAATGATTCTGTTTAATTTCAATATGGGAGTATTTCCCACCATTTCCGTAACACTGTTGTAAACCTTCATAATTGGTCTCCTTTTCTTATTCCGTCTTACATATTGAATATTATACACTTTTTATGTAGAAAAAAACAACAGGAATGTGCTATAATATCTTGTAAGTTTACAAAACGGAGGTGTTCTTTTGAAACTATTTAACAATATATATGGAATTCTTACCATTATAGGCGGAATGAACAAACTAAAAGAAAACCGCATTGCGATTGAAAATGCGAAAGCATCGGGCGATGTAAAAAAGGAGCAGGAAGAAATTCTTAAGGCCTGCCAGATTTGGTCTTCTCATATTGTCGATGAATTCAAGGTTGACTTTACCGTCATTCATCCGGAAAATCTCCCACAATCAGGACCTGTGGTCTTTATTTCAAACCATCAATCCTATGCGGACATACTGAGCTTTTTATATAACGTAAAGAATCATCAGGTTGCATTTATCGCAAAGGATGGATTGTCTAAAATCCCAATTTTTGGAAAATGGGTTTCAAGAATCCGTGGCATTTACATTCATCGAGGTGATGCCAGGGCCTCCCTCAAGACAATTAATGAAGGCGTCGAGTATTTGAAACAGGGTTTTTCCCTTGTAATCTTTCCGGAAGGGACAAGAAGTCGTTCCTCCGCCATGGCCGAGTTTAAGCACGGCAGTTTCAAACTTGCGACCAAGGCAAGAGTTCCGATTGTTCCCGTTACTCTGAACGGTGGATACCACACTTATGAAGAGACGGGCAAGGTAACAAAGGGATGCCATATCGACTTCATGGTTCACAAGCCGATTGAAACCAAAGACATGTCCCGCGCTGAGCTTGCAGAGCTTCCGGCCGCTGTTGAACAAATCGTTCGGGATGGTTTGGCTGTTCTTACCGGTGATGATGATAGAAAAGGCGATTCGTAACGAATCGCCTTTTGTTTGTGCTTTTATTGATTGTTTCACATGAAACAATCCTTTTTATCTCAGTGATTTCAACATATCTATAAGCCGCTCGAGCTCATCTTTGCTGAAAAATTCTATTTCAATTTTACCCTTGGAACCTTTCTGGTTAATATTGATTTTCGTACCCAAAACCTCTTTCAGTTCCTCTTCGACCCTGCTTACGTTTGGATTTTTGACGCGTTTTGCGGGTTTCTTTTTCGGTTTTCCGATTTCGTCAACAAGGCGCTCCGTTTCTCTTACGGATAGCCCTTCTTTCACAATCCTTTCGCAGATTCTCTTTCTGACTTCATCATCTTCAACGGTGATAACCGTTCTTCCGTGGGCCGCAGAAATTTTTCCTTCCGAAATCAAGTTTAAAACATATTCAGGGAGCTTCAGAAGTCTTAACGAGTTCGTGATATACGGTCTGCTCTTTCCTACGCTTTTGGATACTTGTTCCTGGGTCATTCCGTAATTTACGATCATCTGGTTCAGACCTTCCGCTTCTTCGATTGGATTCAGGTCTTCGCGCTGCATGTTCTCTATGATTGCAATCAGCATATTCTGCTCATCATCAAGTTCTCTGATCAGACACGGCACTTCGGACAGTCCCGCTTTTATCGCGGCTCTCCAACGCCTTTCTCCGGCAACAATTTCGTATCCCTTGTCCTTCTTTCTCAAAACAATGGGTTGTATCACACCATGTTCCAAGATGGAGTTCGCCAAATCCTGAATTTTTTCTTCATCAAAAGTTTTTCTCGGCTGGTTCGCATTCGGCATGATGTCAAATGTTTTTATATATCTGACTCTGTCAGTGGAATCTTCATGCTCTCCGCTTTGTTCTTTGGCTGCTCCAACATTCTCAATCGGTGCCGCGTCAGCTATGAGCGCTTCCAGTCCTCTTCCGAGTCCTCCTTTTTTTGCTGCCGCCATTAGTCTTCCTCCAGCTCTAAGAATTCATCCGCAAAGTCTCCGTATGCTTCCGCTCCCTTCGACTTTGGGTCATATTCGGTTATCGGCATTCCGTAGCTTGGCGCTTCTGCCAGTCTTACATTTCTCGGAATAACCGTGGAATAAACCTTGTTCCCGAAATATCTTTTAACTTCCTGCACTACTTGGAGCGACAGATTCGTTCTGCCGTCAAACATGCTTAAAATTACCCCTTGAATTTCGAGCTTCGGATTCAGGCTCTTCTTTACAAGTTCAATTGTACTTACAAGCTGGCTGACACCTTCAAGCGCATAAAATTCGCATTGAATCGGAACGAGTACGCTGTCAACTGCAGCCAGTGAATTAATCGTCAGAAGCCCCAGTGACGGTGGGCAGTCTATAAATATATAGTCGTAATCTTCTTTTATTTTATCCAGCCCCTCTTTTAAGGCATTTTCGCGGCCATCGACGCTCACGAGTTCGACCTCCGCCCCGGCAAGATCTACACTGGCAGGTATCAAATCCAAATTATTAACGCTTGTTTTTATGATTGCTTTTCTTGGATCATAATCCTTATCAATCAGAATATTATAAATGGTATCTTTGAGATTTCTCTTCGTTACACCGATTCCGCTGGTTGTATTTCCCTGAGGGTCTATATCAAGAATCAACACCTTTTTTCCCCTGATTGCCAAGCAAGCGGCAAGGTTAATATTTGTTGTTGTTTTCCCTACACCACCTTTTTGATTAAATATTGCTATTGCTTTTCCCAAAATAATTCCTCCTTGCGATGTCAAAGTTTCTCACACTAATCCTAACGGTATTATACACTACTATACAATTTTTTACCACATCAAATAATAAAAAAATTGGATGTTTCACGTGAAACATCCGTTATTTTTAGGAATAAGAATCTTTACTTCCATGAATTCGCCTTGGTCATTTTCTATAAATCTCGCGTTCTTTTCAACATTTTTTACTTGGTTAAACGCCTTTCTGATCGTGTTCAAATAGATCTTGTAACTTATGTAATTAATTTTGTTTTTCTTTCTGTATGCCTTCTCCTTGCCCGCGAGAAAATCTTCAATGAGTTTTTCGGTTTGTTTTACATTCAGATTGTTGTCTATTACTCTTTTCAATATTTTTCTTCTGTCATCTTCATCTCCGAGCTTGAGAAGTGCCCTTGCATGTCTTTCCGTAAGTTTGTTTGTCATAAGCATTTGCTGCAATTCTTCCGGAAGCGCCAATATGCGTATTTTGTTGGAAATGGTTGATTGCTGTTTACTCACTCTCTTTGCTATCTCTCCTTGTGTAAGATTGAAGTCCTCCATAAGTTTTTTATATGCCCTGGCTTCCTCAAGGAAATTCAAGTCTTCTCTTTGCACGTTTTCAACAAGTGCAATGAGGGCTGCCTCCGGCTCCTCAAGGTCTTTTATAATAACCGGCACGCGGTGAAGACCCGCAAGTTTTGAGGCCCGCAGTCTCCGCTCACCTGCAATCAGTATAAATTTTTTTCCTTCTGCCCTTTTCACAAGCAGGGGTTGCAGAACACCGTATTCCCGAATGGAATTGGTTAATTCTTCCAATTCATTGTCGGTAAACACCTTCCGCGGCTGCTCAGGATTTGGAATGATGAATTCCACAGGAATCTGTACAACTTTCATTTTTTTCCTCCTTTGTATTTAACACACTTTCTATAGGGAAATAATAACATTTCCGATGCCTTTCGTGTAAACATTTTATAAACAAAAAACCCTTATCATCTTCACAATAAGGGTTCTTTCGTCGGAGTTCCCGCTTTTCTCGGGAATTTCGACGCCGTGTTTTTCACTTTTTTTATTACTATGATTTTGTGCGAAATATCATATGTGCTTAGGTTTGCGTCTCGGATTTCAAGAATTTCGCCACCCAAAGTTTTAACTGCACGCGCCGCAGCCGCAGCTTCCTCCGCCGCTTCCGGGCCTTTATATGCCATCAGAAAGCCTCCGACTTTAATAAACGGCAGACAGTATTCGGCCAGAACTGCCATATTGGCAACCGCTCTGGAAACGCAGAGATCGTATTTTTCTCTGTGCTGCTTATTGCGGGCAAGTTCCTCTGCCCTCGCGTGCACAGTAGCAACATTGGAGATTTCAGCGTTTTCACATAATTCATCAATAATTTTAAGCCTTTTATTTAAGGAATCCATCAGCACAAAATCCTTTTCCGGTGATAAAATCGCAAGCGGAATTCCCGGAAATCCGGCCCCGGTTCCCACATCTATAATCTTTCTCGTATTCGCATATTCAGCATAACCGCAGCAGACAAGCGAATCAATGAAATGCTTTACGATAAATTCATCTTTGTCGGTGATCCGGGTTAGATTCACTTTCTCATTCCACTCCAGTATGCCCGACATGTAATCTTCGAATTGCTTTATTTGCTTTTCGCTGCAGGAAAAACCTAAATCTGAAATTGCTTCTTTTAATTTAATCACTGCTTGCTTCTCCTCTTTTTTTCAAGGTAGACCATAATAACATTTATATCCGCAGGCGAAACTCCCGATATACGGGAAGCCTGCCCAAGGGACGCCGGGCGAATCTGGCTTAACTTCTGCATTGCCTCTATTCGCAATCCCTCTATATCCGAGTAGTTCAAATTTTCATCAAGCTTGCGGCTCTCGAGCTTCTTGTATCTTTCCACTTGCTGAAGCTGTTTTTGAATGTAGCCTTCATATTTGAGCTGCACTTCAAGCTGCGTTATTTCATGATAGGAAAGCTGTGGCCGGTCGGCTCCGTCAACTTCCGCAAGATTTTCGTACGTGATTTGCGGACGCTTCAAAAGCTCTGCCAAAGAAACTCTTCCCGATACCGGAGCGCTTTCGTACTTTTCTAAAAATTCATTAATTTCTTTTGGTGAAACAGTCTTTTCACGCAGACGAATCATTTCCTTTTGGACGTTTTCCTTCGTTTTGAGAAATCTGTAATATCTTTCCTTTGTTGCCAATCCAATACTGTATGATTTTTCCGTCAAACGCAAGTCAGCGTTGTCTTGCCTCAGAAGCAGCCTATATTCCGCTCTGCTGGTCATAATTCTGTAAGGCTCATTGGTACCTTTGGTCACTAAATCGTCGATGAGAACGCCAATATAAGCCTCGTCTCTTCCGAGGACAAACGGATTTTTTCCGGAAATTTTGAGTGCGGCATTGATTCCGGCCATCAAACCTTGTGCGGCTGCTTCTTCATATCCGGAGCTGCCGTTAAACTGTCCCGCACAAAAAAGATTTTCAATCCCTCTGTATTCCAAATTTAATTTTAAATCCTGCGGGTCGATGCAGTCGTATTCGATTGCATAGGCAGGTCTTACAATTCGAATGTTCTCAAGACCCGGTATCGTCTTATAAAAAGCGTACTGTACATCTTCAGGAAGGCTCGAGGACATTCCCTGAATATACATCTCGTCCGTATCAAGCCCTTCAGGTTCGATGAAAGTCTGATGTCTTTCCTTATCTGCAAAACGATTGACCTTATCCTCAATCGACGGGCAGTATCTCGGACCGATTCCTTCAATCTGTCCGCCGAAAAGCGCTGAACGATGAAAATTCTCGCGAATCACGCGGTGCGTTTCCTCATTTGTATAAGTCAGCCAGCACAGTGCTTTGTTCTCGCCGATTTCGTCATTCATGAAGGAAAACGGGACAATCTTTTCATCTCCATACTGCGGTATCATTTTTTCATAGTTTAAGCTGCTTCCCAGACATCTTGCAGGGGTTCCCGTTTTGAATCTGCGAAGCTTCATGCCATGCTTCTTGAGATTGTCCGCAAGTTCGTTTGCCGGAGCAAGTCCGTTCGGCCCGCTCGAAAATGCACTGTCACCGATAAATATTTTTCCTCTGAGGAAAGTACCTGTCGCAAGAACGACAGCCTTCGCCGTATAGTAAGTATGCGTCTTGGTTTCAACCCCGCATACCTTTCCGTCTTCAACAATTAAGTCGGTAACCTCCCCTTGCTTCATATCAAGGTTCGGCTCTTTCTCAATCGTTTTTTTCATCTCAAGATGGTATTTATTTTTATCCGCCTGTGCACGCAGCGAATGAACTGCGGGTCCTTTTGCGGTGTTCAGCATTTTACTTTGGATGAAAGTTTTGTCAATATTGATTCCCATTTCACCGCCGAGCGCGTCAATTTCTCTTACCAGATGTCCTTTGCCGGTTCCTCCGATGGAAGGATTGCACGGCATCATTGCCACTGCTTCGAGATTGATGGAAAACATCAGCGTTTTCATTCCCATTCTCGCCGAAGCAAGCGCGGCTTCACATCCGGCATGTCCTGCACCGACAACAATAACATCGTATTCACCCATTAAATTTCTTTCCATAATCTATCGTCTTTCTCTTATTTTCCTAAACAAAATCTTGCGAAAACTTCATTTATAATATCTTCTTCCACCGCTTCTCCGATGACTGCGCCGAGGCACTCATACGCTCTGCTTGCATCAATCTCAAGAAGTTCCAGCGGCTGACAGGCTTTTGCCATTTCAATCGCATCACCAAGAGAGCTGTCCGCTTCTTCAAGCAGATTTTTATGCCGTACATTGGTAACCATCATGCTGTCAGATTGTTTGACCTCACCTCCGTACACCAGATTCTCCACGACACTCTCGAGTTCCTCGATACCTTCTCCGTTTGCAACTGAAGCTTCAATGATAGATGCGTCCGGTAAAAGTTTTTCGATTTCCTCTCTGTCAAAGGCTTTCGGCAAATCGGTTTTATTTAGAATAACGATTGCCTTCTTGTTTCCTATATGGTTTAAAATCGAAAAGTCTTCTTCGTCAAGCATCCTGCTTCGGTCTGCCATAAAGATAATCAAATCCGCATTGTTAAAAGCTTCTTTGCTCTTCTCAATTCCTATTTTTTCTATTAAATCTTTCGTTTCTCTGATTCCGGCAGTATCCGTCAGCTTTACCGGAATACCACGAATCGTAAGCATTTCTTCAATCGTATCTCTGGTCGTTCCCGGAACGGAAGTTACGATTGCTCTGGTTTCTCTGAGCAAAGCGTTCATCAGCGAAGATTTTCCGACATTCGGTTTTCCTATAATGGAAATCTTTAAACCTTCACTCATAATCCGTCCTGTGTCAGATGTTTGAAGCATTTTTTTAATCTTCGCACGAACGGAATTTAAATCTGAAACCAGATTTTCAAAGGTCAGCTGCTCAATATCCTCATCCGGATAATCAATATTTACAGTTATGTTTACGAGGCTGTTCATAAGCTCTGCACGAATTTCACGAATCTTCTTTGAAAAATTTCCTTCAAGCTGATTCAGTGCGACATCAAATGATTTGTCCGACTTGGCGCGAATTAAATCAATCACAGCTTCCGCCTGTGACAGGTCAAGCCTTCCGTTTAAAAAAGCACGTTTTGTAAATTCGCCGGGTTCTGCAAGACGTGCCCCGTTTCTTAAGACCAGTGATAAAATTTTGCGAAGGGAAACCATGCTCCCATGGCACTGAATCTCAACTACATCCTCCGCTGTATAAGAATACGGTTCCTTAAAATATACGGCCATTACCTCATCTATGAGATCTCCGCTGAAATTATCGCGCGCAAAACCGTAGTGCATCATGCGAGGCACCGGATCTTTTTCGTTGCTTTTTTTCGAAAAAATCTTTTCGAGAATTTCTTTTGATTTTTCTCCGCTGATTCGAACGACTCCGATTCCTCCCTCGCCGGGTGCGGTCGCAATCGCAGCAATTGTATCTTCCATATTCTTTGCTTTCTGCCGGCACATTTTTCTATTGCCGGTCTTCTAAACTAAAAAGTAAGCCCGTTTAAAAAACGGGCTACAAAACTACTTCAATTCAATTATAACCCTTCTGTATGGATCTTGACCTTCACTTCTGGTTGTAACCCGAGGATGGTTTTGAAGAGTTGCATGAATAACCTTTCTTTCGTAAGGATTCATAGGCTCAAGTCTGACACTCTTTTTGGTTCTTGTAACCTTGTTTGCCAGTCTGACTGCAAGCAATTCAAGAGTTTTCTCTCTCTTTGCTCTGTAATTTTCCGCATCTACAACGACTCTTGTATATGCATTCTGTTCTTTATTAACGACAAGGCTTGTCAGATACTGAATCGCATCCAAAGTCTGTCCTCTCTTACCGATAATTGTTCCGGAATCTTTTCCCTGAATATCAACATAGAGAACATCTTTGCCTTCCTTCGCCGTTATATCAAGTTCCAGTCCCATTTCCTTGGTAACTTCTTCAAGGAATCTAAGTGCTGCATGGTCTTCACACGGAGTGAGATTTTCCTCAGGTTCCTTGGAAATCACAGGCTTAACACTTTCGATATCAAACTTAGGGGCTGTTCTTTCTTTTTTATTTCTTGATGCTTCCTTTTTCGGAGCTTTTTCTCTTTCCGGTTTTGCCTTTTCGGCTCTTGCTTCCTGTTTCACAGGTGCAGCCGGTTTTTCCTGCTTCTTTTCTTCTTTTGCAGGAGCCTTTTTCTTTTCGACTCTTACTTTTGCGAGTTTTGAGCCGATACCGAAAAATCCACGAGAAGATTCTTCCAAAACAGTAACATCAACTTCATCTCTGGTAAGATTCAGATCCAAAAGCGCCAGTCTAACGGCCTCTTCTACATCTGTTCCATACTTTTCAGAAAAATCCATATTTATTTTTTCCTCCAATGTTTTATGCTTTTGCTCTTCTCTTTCTGTTTTTCGCTTCTCTGGCTTCTCTTTCTTCTCTCTGTTTCTTTCTCCACGAATTAAATCTCATATTATAGAAGATTTGGATTACCTGGCTGCCGAACCAGTAAACAGCAAGACCTGCAGGATAGCTTCTTGCCATCCAAAGAATCATGATAGGGAAAAAGTACTTCATAATTTTGGTCATAAACGCCGTCTGCTGAGCAGCACCGCCTGTATTCATTGTGGACTGAGACATTGAGAAGGAAATAAATGTAGCAACAGCTGCAGCGATCGGAAGAATCCATTTATCCGGCTGTGCTAAGTCCTTAATCCATAAAAAGCTTTCGTGTGTAGCGAAAATCATGTCGCTTGATGTTATGTACTCCATTGGGTTTCTTAATAAAGTGAAAAGACCCATGATAACAACCATCTGCACAATCATAGGAAGGCAGCCGCCGTACATGCTTGCACCTTCACTCTTGTAAAGCTCATTGAGTTTTTCGTTCATAAGAGCTTTATCTTTCGCATACTTTTGCTGAATTTCCTGTATTTTCGGCTGAAATTCAGACATTTTCATAGTAGATTTCGTCTGCTTGGCATATACAGGATAGAGACACAGCTTTACTACGACAGTTAAGATAACAATCGCAATACCGTAATCGCCTATCACATCATACAGCCATGTGAGCAAAAAACTTAATGGTTTTGCTATTATTCCCATCAATTTCCTCCATTATTTTAAAGGGTCATATCCTCCCTCATGCCAAGGGTGACACTTTAAAATTCTCTTAATACCTAAATAACTACCTTTAAAAACTCCGTATTTTTCAAGCGCCTGTATGAAATATGTGGAGCAGGTAGGATAAAACCGGCATGTAGACGGAAATAAAGGTGAAATAAATCTCTGATAAAATCTAATCATCAGAATCATTATCTTTTTAAAAAAGTTACCTATAAATTTCATTTATCTTTAAGTACTCCGGTTTTCTTAAAAGCGGACTTGAGAGATTTTTCAACATCCGCACATTTTCTGCCTGAAATAGTGTTCCTTGCTATAATTATGAAATCATATCCCTGAGGAAGTTCTCCGGAAAATGTCCGGTACGCTTCCTTCATCAGGCGTCTGGCACGATTTCTTTTCACACTGTTTCCGACTTTCTTGCTTGCTAAAAACCCTGTTCGATTGTAAGGCAAATGATTCGGTCTGAAGAACAGAACTACATACCGTTCGCCTACCGATTTTCCTCTGTTATATATGGAGGAAAAATCACTTTTTTTTCTTAAAACATTTTTTTTCAGCATTTTACTAAACCATTCGGCTTTTCTTTTGAGATTATGCAGTTAATTTCTTTCTGCCTCTAGCTCTTCTTCTCTTTAAAACATTTCTACCGTTCTTTGTTGACATTCTCTTTCTGAAACCATGTTCTTTCATTCTTTGTCTTTTCTTTGGTTGATATGTCTGTTTCATCACTAGACTCCTTTCTGAATTGTATTTCGTGCGAATCTAAATTCCAATACGCACATATGCCTAAATATTATACTTTATTCATATTGCAATGTCAATCAAATGTTAAATTTATCTTTCTCCTTCCGTTTAAAATTATCCACACAAGTTATTCATAAAGTTATCCACACTATATGGATAACTTTTCGACAAATTATTTTTTTTATTTGGCAATTCACTCTTGCCTATGTATAACTTTTTATATAAAATAGAATGGAGTAAGAACAGGTAATAAATCAAGAAGGTGTAAAAGTGGAAAATTACGAAAAAATTTGGTCAGAGGTTCTGGAAATAATAAAAGAAAACACCACCCCTATCAGTTTTGACACATGGTTTAAAGAACCTTTGAGTATCAATAAAATAGATAATGATCTGAATATCGTATATCTTCAGGTTAACTCTCAAAGAGGCAACGATTTTATCATCAGCGTGTTAAAAAACAGATATATTTCCTATCTTCAGTTTGCTTTTAAAAGCGTACTGAAGGAGGAATATCGAGTTGTCCTCAAATCCTCAGACGAATATGATAAACCTGTGGATAACTCTGTAAGCACACAGAAAACAAAAATTAATAAAAAAATTTTGGATAAGCAAAAACTCTTCAATCCGAAGTTTAATTTTGATAATTTTGTGGTTGGGAGCAGTAATAAGCTGGCACATGCAGCGGCACTTGCGGTTGCGGAATCTCCTTCCGAAACTTATAATCCTCTTTTCATATACGGAGGTTCCGGACTCGGAAAAACACATCTGATGCACGCGATAGGGATATACCTTCTCGAACACAATCCATCGCTTAATGTCCTTTATGTTTCTTCCGAAATGTTCACCAATGAGCTTATAAAAGCCATCGCCGAACAGAAAATGAACGAATTTAAATTAAAATACAGAAAAGTAGATGTTCTTTTAGTTGATGATATTCAGTTTTTGGAAGGAAAAGAAAACACACAGGAAGAATTTTTCCACACATTCAATACTTTATATGACCTTAATAAACAGATTATCATTTCAGGTGACCGAGCACCGAATAAACTTATCAACTTAGATGAACGGCTGCGTTCAAGGTTTCAATGGAATCTGCTTGCGGATATTCAGCCGCCCGATTATGAAACCAGAGTTGCGATTCTCATGAAAAAAGCCGAAAATCTCGGGATTGAAGTCGACGATGATCTTTATGAAGTCGTATGTCTCATTGCGGAAAAAATAAAGGATAATATCAGAGAACTCGAAGGCGCTTTTACAAGAAGTGTTTCTTTTTCCCATCTTTTAAAAGAAAAACTCGACAAAAATTTTGTGAAAAGAACGCTGAAGGATATTATGAATACCGGTGAAATCACGATAACACCCGAAAAAATAAAAAAATTCGTGTGTAAGCAATATGGAATAAAGCTTAACGAAATTGAATCTTCAAAGAAAACAAACAATATTGCTTTTCCGAGACAGGTTGCAATGTACCTCATGCGTGATATGACCGATATGTCGCTTCCTAAAATCGGCGAATATTTCGGGGGAAGGCATTATACAACCGTAATGTATGCCTGTGAAAAGATAGAAGATGAAATTAAGCGAGACCCGTCGTTTGATAATCTTATCCGAGAATTAAAAGAAAAAATAAAAGACTGACAGCTTGTGAATAAAAGAGGATAATTTTTAAAACTTGTCCATAGTTTTCAGACAATAAATTTCGGTGAATTTTTAACGGTTTCAGGGGTTATCCACATATTTCACAGCCCCTACTACTACTATTACTACAAATAATATAAATTAATAAATAATATTTCGGAGGTTTTTATGAAATTTTCTTGCAGTCAACAAAATCTAGCAAAAGCATTAAATATCGTTTCTAAGGCAGTAACAGCCAGAACAACGATTCCAATCTTAAAAGGAATCCTTCTTAAAGTAAATGAAAACGGCGAACTTACGATGGCTGCATCCGATCTTGATTTAAGCATCGAAAAGAAGCTTGAAGTAGAAAATTTTGAAGCCGGCGAAGCTGTTGTGCAGGCAAAGCTTTTTGCGGATATAATAAGAAAACTCCCAAACAGCCTTGTTTCCGTAAAATTAAACCAAGGAAACATTATTATCAAATGTGCAAGTTCTGAATTTAATATCATAGGACTTCCATCGGATGAATTTCCTAATATAAATATTGAGATAGAGCCAAAGGAAAGAATCGCATTCGACAGAGAAACTTTAAAAGATATGATAAGAAAAACTTCATTTGCTGCAAGTATTGATGAATCAAGAGGTGTAATCACAGGCGTTCTTATCGAAATGAAGGAAAGAAAGCTTAATATGGTTGCGCTTGACGGATTCCGTATGGCTGTGGCAAGGGAAAACATAATAAATGCAAAGGAACAGAATATTATTATTCCTGCGAAGATTCTTAATGAAATAAGCAAGATTATAACCGAAAACGAAGGAGATATGCAGGACGTTGATTTATATATCAATGAAAAGAGAGCAGTTTTTATCATCGAGGATACGAAAGTTGTTCTCAGACTGCTTGAAGGTGAATTTGTGGATTATGCGAATATTCTTCCGAAAGACAGTAAATGCAGAGTTGTCGTAAACAGAGGAGATTTGCTCGAAAGCATCGAAAGGGCATCTTTACTTGCAAAAGTAGGAAAGAACAATCTCATAAAGCTTGACATAAAGAGCAGCAGCATGGAAGTTACATCGAAATCCGAAGAAGGTAATGTGAAAGAAGAGGTTATAATATCAAAAGAAGGCGATGATTTAACGATAGGATTTAATTCAAAGTATATGATAGACGCATTAAAAGCAATCGAAGATGAAAATATAACTATGAATTTTAACACAAGCATCAGCCCTTGTCTCTTGAAACCTATCACCGGAGAATCCTATGAATATCTGGTTCTCCCTGTAAGAATCACGAATAATTAAAAAAATGTATATAAAAAATATAGAACTGAAAGACTTTCGTAATTACGAAAGTCTTAATCTTCAATTTAACAAAAATGTGAATTTAATTCTCGGCAAGAACGCACAAGGAAAGACCAATCTGCTTGAGGCAATTTATGTTACTTCCATAGGAAAATCTTTCAGAACAAACAAAGATTCCGATCTCATAAGATTCGGAAGTGAATTTGCGAAGGTCTATATAGAAGCCGTGAAAGATGACATGGATTCCAATGTTGAAATTATATATGCAAAAGAGCAGAAAAAGTATGCGAAAATCGACGGAGTGAAATTAAAAAGAACATCGGAACTTTTAAAAAACGTCTTTATTGTTATTTTTTCACCCGAAGATTTAAAAATCGTCAAAGATGAACCCGAAAAGAGAAGAAAATTTACGGACAGAGAGCTTTGTCAGATAAAACCGGCATATTATGACAGCCTGTCAAATTACAAGAAAATTCTGATCCAAAGAAATTCCTATCTGAAAGAATTTGAAATAGACAGATCTATGCTTGATGTATGGGATGCACAACTTGCAAGGTACGGTGCCGTCGTTATGAATTTGAGAAATGAATTCATAAATAATTTATCCTGCACGTCTGCTGAAATTCATAAAAAAATAACAAACGGAAAAGAGAATTTAGAAATAAAATATACACCGAATATCGATTTTTACAATGACAGAAAAAAACAAGAAGAAGTTTTTTACGAAATATTAAAAAAATCTTATGATGCGGACATAAGACAAAGAACCACAACCAAAGGACCGCATAAAGATGACTTTGAGCTTTATATAGACGGAATAAATGTGAGAAATTTCGGTTCACAGGGTCAGCAGAGAACCGCGGCGCTTTCTTTGAAACTCGCAGAAATTGAAATAATAAAAAGTGAGACAGGGTATGCACCGGTACTTCTTCTTGACGATGTTATGAGTGAGCTGGATTTGGAACGACAGGAATATCTTGTAAAAACACTCTCGGATGTGCAGCTTTTCATAACGACAACCGAAATTCCGGAATCACTCACGAAAAAATTTCCGGATTTCACATCATATAATGTCGAAAGAGGAAAAATAAATATATTTAAATAATATATATCAATATTTAAATTTAAAAAATAAAACAAATAATAAAGGATTTAAGCTATGTTTTGTGATGATTTAATGATAAATCTCCACATCGTGTTTAAATCCTCTTTTTTGGTTGAAGTATTTCTGTTTTAGTGGTATAATGATATATCTATGAGTATAAGAAAATGTAAAGAAAAAAGGGAGATAATATGAGCTTAGAAGAGAAAACAAATGGGCAGTATGATGCCGCCCAGATACAGGTTCTTGAAGGTCTTGAGGCTGTAAGAAAAAGACCCGGCATGTATATCGGAAGTACAGGCCCAAAGGGACTTCATCATCTCGTATATGAAATCGTTGATAATAGTATAGATGAGGCTCTTGCAGGCTACTGCAAGACGATTCACGTTACCATTCAGAGTGATAATTCCATCATGGTGGAAGACGACGGAAGAGGTATGCCGGTTGATAAACATCCAAAGATGGGAATTCCGGCAGTGGAAGTTATCCATACCGTTCTTCATGCCGGAGGTAAATTCGGCGGCGGAGGATATAAGGTATCCGGCGGTCTTCACGGTGTAGGTGCATCGGTTGTCAATGCGCTTTCCACACATATGGAAGTTGAAATAAAAAGAAACGGAAAAATCTATAAACAGTGTTACGAAAAAGGAAAAACAGTATCTAAGCTCGAAGTTATCGGTGAATCAAGAAAGACAGGATCTAAGACGACATTTTGGCCGGATCCGGAAATCTTTGAGACAACTGTGTTCGATTTTGATGTGCTTGAACACAGACTCAGAGAAATGGCTTTTCTAAACAAAGGCATTAAAATTGTATTTAAGGACGAGCGTGAAGGAAAAAAGAGAAGCGAAACCTACCACTATGAAGGCGGTATTAAAGAATTTGTAACATTCCTTAATAAAAACAAAGATCCGCTCCATCAAGATGTTATCTATTTTGAAATAATTAAGGAAACTTGCGAAGTCGAAGTAGCGATGCAGTATACAGACAGTTACAGCGAGCTGATTTTGGGCTACGCAAATAATATCAATACAACTGACGGCGGTACGCATATCGTCGGATTTAAGAGTGCTCTCACAAGAGTTTTTAATGATTACGGAAAGAAATCGAAAATTTTAAAAGATAACGATTCCCTCAGCGGCGAAGATGTGCGTGAGGGCTTAACGGCGATTGTATCGGTTAAGCTTTCCGAGCCGCAGTTTGAGGGTCAGACAAAGGCGAAACTCGGAAACTCCGAAATTCGTGGATTTGTCGAAACGTCAACGAATGAAAATCTTACAGCTTTCCTTGAAGAAAACCCTGCTCAGGCAAAGATTATTATCGAAAAGTGCATTAAAGCAGCAAGAGCAAGGGAAGCGGCAAGAAAAGCAAGAGATTTAACCAGAAGAAAAGGCGCGCTCGAAAGCTTCTCCCTTCCGGGCAAGCTTGCAGACTGCTCAGAAAAAGACCCGGCTCTTTCGGAAATCTTCCTCGTCGAAGGTGATTCCGCAGGCGGCTCCGCTAAAGACGGAAGAGACAGAAAGCGTCAGGCAATCCTGCCGCTTAGAGGTAAGATTTTAAATGTTGAAAAAGCAAGACTTGACAGAATTTTAAGCTCGGAAGAAATCAAGAACATGATTACCGCGTTCGGCTGCGGAATCGGTGAAGATTTTAATCTCGAAAAACTGAGATATCATAAAATCATTATCATGACCGATGCTGATGTCGACGGTGCGCACATCAGAACGCTGCTTTTGACATTCTTCTACAGATACATGAAACCTTTGATTGAAGAAGGTTATGTTTATGCTGCCCAGCCGCCGCTTTATCAAGTAAAGAAGGGCAAAGAAGTTCACTACACATACAGTGAAGAAGAACAGGCAAAGCTCATGGCAGAAATTGCGGACAAGCCGGGCAAGGCAGACATACAGAGATACAAAGGTCTTGGTGAAATGGATGCAGAACAGTTATGGGAAACAACCATGGACTTCAACCACAGGACTTTGGTACAGATAACACTCGAAGACAGTGCTGCGGCAGATGAAATATTCACAACTCTTATGGGAGACAAAGTTCCGCCTAGAAAGAAATTCATCGAAGATAATGCGCAGTATGCGACAATCGACGCATAAGGAAGGGGAAAGTAAATGACGACTTTATTGGAAGATCAAAAAATGCTTCAACATGAAATTCATGACGAAATGAAGCAATCATATATCGACTACGCGATGAGCGTAATCGTAAGCCGTGCCCTTCCGGATGTAAGAGACGGGTTGAAGCCGGTACACAGAAGAATTTTATACGGAATGAGCGAGCTTGGGGTTACACCGGATAAACCACATAAAAAATCCGCGCGTATCGTCGGTGAAGTAATGGGTAAATATCACCCGCACGGTGACTCCTCCATTTACGATGCAATGGTAAGACTTGCTCAGCCTTGGAATATCAGACACCAGCTTGTTGACGGACACGGAAACTTCGGTTCGGTTGACGGCGACGGCGCTGCAGCAATGCGTTATACAGAGGCGAGAATGACGCCGCTTGCGCTGCAGATGCTTAGGGATATTGACAAAGAAACGGTTGATTTCATCCCGAACTTCGATGGAGAAGAAAAAGAACCGGTTGTTCTGCCGTCCAGATTTCCGAATCTGCTCGTAAACGGTTCGAACGGTATCGCAGTCGGAATGGCAACCTCAATTCCGCCGCATAATCTCGGCGAAACCATCGATGCTGCGGTTAAAATCATCGACGAACCGGAGTGTTCCATTGATGATTTATGCAAAATTGTAAAAGGCCCGGATTTTCCGACAGGCGCAATTATCATGGGTAAAAAATCCGCAAAGCAGGCATACAAGACCGGACAGGGAAAAGTCGTTGTCCGCGCCGTAACGGAGATTGAAGAAACAAACAAAGGCAGACAGCAGATTGTCGTAACCGAAATTCCTTATCAAGTAAACAAGGCAAGACTCATCGAAAAGATGGCAGACCTTGTGAAAGAGAAAAGAATCGAAGGAATTTCCGAGATCAGAGACGAATCCAACCGTAAGGGCATGCGAATCGTTATCGAACTGAAAAAAGACGCGAACGCGCAGATTATCTTAAACAGATTGTACAAGCATACCCAGATGCAGGAAAGCATTTCAATGATTATGCTTGCAATCGTGGACGGAAGACCACGCATCCTTACACTTCGTGAAATTCTAGACGAATATCTAAAACATCAGAAAGAAGTTGTAACCAGAAGAACGATTTACGATAAGAAAAAAGCGGAAGCAAGAGCACATATCTTAGAGGGCTACAGAATCGCGCTTGACAATATCGACGAAATTATAAAAATTATCAGAAGCAGCTACAACGATGCGAAGGAAAGATTGATGGAGCGCTTCGGACTTTCCGAAATTCAGGCACAGGCAATCCTTGACATGCAGCTGCGCAGACTGCAGGGTCTGGAAAAAGAGAAGATTGAAAACGAGTATCAAGAACTCTTGAAGAAGATTGCGTACTACACGCAGCTTTTGGAAGATGAACACATGCTGATGGGAGTTGTCAAGACAGAACTTCTTGAAATCAAGAATAAATGGGGCGACAAGAGAAGAACCAAAATCAAAGCAGACGAAACGGAAATCGACGAAGAAGATTTGATTGAAGAAGAGAATGTCTGCATTACGCTCACACATCTGGGATACATCAAGAGGGTGCCGGTAGACACCTACAAATCACAGAGAAGAGGCGGAAAAGGCGTAACCGGAATCACGACGAGGGAAAACGATTTCGTAAAGAATCTGATTATGACCTCAACGCACGATTATCTCATGTTCTTTACCAATACAGGAAAAGCACATAAGATTAAGGCATATGAAATTCCGGAAGCAACAAGAACAGCAAAGGGCACTCCTGCCGTAAACTTCTTGAATCTGATGCAGAGAGAAAGAATCACCGCTGTAATTCCGATTAAGGAATTCGCAGAGGATAAGTTCCTCATTGCGGTAACAAAACAGGGAACCATCAAGAAAACGGCACTTTCAAACTTTGATACAAACAGAAAGACCGGTCTCATAGCAATGAATCTGAAGGATGGCGACGAACTTATCGGAATCAAGCAGACCAGCGGCACGAACAACGTTATCATCGTGACGAAAAACGGCAAATGCATTTGTTTCTCTGAGGATGATGTCAGACCGATGGGAAGAATCGCAGGCGGCGTAAGAGCCATCAAGCTTGAAAAAGACGATGAAGTCGTAGCAATGGAACTGGTTGAACCGGGTCAGGAACTTCTGGTTGTAACCAAGAAGGGATTCGGCAAAAGAACAAAAGTAGAAGACTACAAGATTCAGGTTCGCGGCGGCAAGGGACTGCTCACCTATGATAAGGCGAAGTTCAAGAAGACCGGTGAACTTGTGGGTGCTATGGCAGTTGATAACGACGATGAAATACTTTTGATTAATTCCGACGGAATTATCATACGCATGGCAGCGAAAGAAATTTCAAAGCTCGGAAGAGCAACGCAAGGCGTGAAGATTATGAATGTCGGAGAAGAAGCAAACATAATTGCTCTTGCAAAAGTGATCAAAGAAGAAGAACTTGAAGAAGCAGAGAATGCTGCCGATACCAAGAAATCCGCAGACAATGCAGACACACAGGAAGAAATGAAATTCTAAATCATGTAGAGAAACAGGAAGGAGGTTTTGATAGGCATGGCAGACAAAGTAAAGTTTACCATTCCGGGCAAACCTGAATATCTGACAATGGTAAGACTGGCAATCGGTTCGATTGCCGATACATCCGGGTTTAATGTTGAAGAGATCGAAGACATTAAAACAGCCGTGGGACAGGCATGTAAAAATATTTCCTGTCACGGAAAAGAAGGTGTTACCACAGAATACACTCTCGAATGTGTCAGCGATGAGAATCTTTTGGAGATTTATGTGACGGATACAGGTTCGACAGATGCATCCAAGGAATTTTCCATGAAATGCATGGACTGCCCGAATGAAGGAGATATCGGAGTTTTTTTGATAAAAACTCTTATGAACGAAGTCGAATTGTTGGACAATTCGAGCGGCAAGAAGACGATTAAAATGGTGAAGAGGAAATAATGCAGCAGAAGCAGACGACATCGGAATTATTAAAAGAATACGCAGAAAATCCGTCGATTGAACTGAGAAACAGAATCGTCGAAGAAAATCTGTACATCGTAGACATTTTAATAAGAAAATATCTGGGCAAAGGTGTGGATTATGATGATTTATATCAAGTAGGCGCCATGGCTCTTGTTTCTGCTGTCGAAAGATTTGACCCATCAAAAGGATATGAATTCCAAAGCTTTGCCACACCTACAATTTTAGGTGAAATTAAGAAATACTTCCGTGACAAGGAATGGAGTCTCAAGGTTCCTCGCAGAATGAAAGAAAATGCGGGAAAAGTGCAAGAGGCGAAAGAAAAGCTTACCGGAAAGCTGGGAAGAGTACCCACGGTTGAGGAAATATCGGAAATTACGGGACTCACGCACGAACAGATTATCCAGGCAATGGAGAGTGCGAAGGCCTACGGGACATACTCGCTCGATAGCCCGGCAACAATCTCCGATGAGGAAGCCGACGCCGCAGCCCTCGAAAAATATATAGGGTTCGAGGATAACGGATTTGAAAGAGTCGAACTCGGCGAAATCATAAACAATGTGCTGAAAAACTTCAGCGATACTTATAAGTATATATTCAAACAAAGATTTATTCTCAATAAATCACAAAGCGAGATTGCTTCCAAGCTGGGTGTATCGCAGATGACGGTTTCACGCGCCGAAAAGGCAATCATTGAAAGTTTTAAGAAGGAGTTAAAAAAATGAAAAGAGTTTTTTCGGGCGTACAGCCGACAGGAAACATACATCTTGGAAATTACCTCGGCGCACTGAAGCAATTCGTCGAACTGCAGGAAGATCATGAATGTATTTACTGCATCGTAGACGAACATGCAATCACGGTTCCTCAGGATCCAAAGGAACTTAAGAAGCACATTCTTGATGTTGCGGCACTTTACCTTGCGGTAGGTGTTGATCCAAAGAAATCCATCGTATTCGTACAGTCACAAGTTGCCGGACATGCAGAGCTCGGCTGGATTCTTACATGCTGTGCAAATACAGGGGAACTTTTCAGAATGACACAGTTCAAGGCAAAGAGCCAGGGAAAGGAATCCGTGGGAGCGGGACTTTTGACCTACCCGACACTCATGGCAGCAGATATTCTGCTTTACGATACAGATGTTGTTCCGGTAGGAAATGACCAAAAACAACATATTGAACTTACAAGAGATTTGGCAATCAGAGTGAACCACCACTACGGTGACACATTTGTTGTTCCGGACGGAAGGTTTATGAAGGAAGGTGCTAGAATTATGGCACTGGATGATCCTACTTCCAAGATGTCAAAATCCGCCGAGAATATTCACAGCAGAATTTCACTGCTGGACGAACCTTCAAAGATCAAAAAATCAATTATGAAGGCAACTACGGACTCAGACGGAATCGTAAAATTCGATGTAGAGAACAAACCGGGAATCAGCAACCTTTTGAACATATACAGCGTTTTGTCCGGAAAGACGATCGCAGAACTTGAAATGATGTACGAAGGAAAAGGATACGGCGATTTCAAGAAGGATCTTGTTGAAGTGACTACGGAAGCCCTCCTTCCGATTCAGGAAAAATACAAGAATATAAGAGAATCCAAGGAACTGATTAATATATTAAACGACGGTGCACAGAAAGCAGATGAGATTGCACAAAAGACAATGAAGAGGGTAAGAAAAAACTTCGGACTGGGAATTGGGTAGTCAAAAAGAAGGATTGCATTGGCAAAGAGGTTTTAATTTATGGTAAAAGGAAAGACAGACAATTCCATATTGGAATACATTCCGCTTCCGGCATGTTTCATAAATGCGCAAGGGAAGGTTACCGGGGCGAGCGCAAGAATAAACGAAGTATTTGTCTACGACGAAATACTCGAAGGCGATATCTTTGCACTTACCGGAATAAAGCTGAGTGAACTTTATGAGTCAGCCGCAAGCGGTACACATCCTTTAATAAAGAGAAACGACAAAACGTTCCGAATTTCCGCAAAGAAACTTACGGAAGATGATGAGGACGGGCTTGCTGTATTTTTCAGCGATGTAACGAATCTTGAAGATTTGAAGGATAGGTACAATAATGAAAAACCATGTGTTGCCAAGATACAGCTGGACAACTATGATGAACTCATAGACAGCACAGGTCCCGTTCCGAGACTTGCACTTTCGAGCCAGATTGACGGAATCATACGAAAATGGGCAGCAAAGATGGATGCGTCGGTAATACGCGTAAAGAGCAGTTTGTATGTCGTATGGTTCGAGCAGCAGCATCTTGAGAAGATTATTGCGGCGAAATTCGACCTTTTAGACGAGGTAAGAAATCTCGAAACGGGGGCAGACTTTCCGGCCAGTCTCAGCATAGGCGTGGGGGTTGGCGGCAGAAACATGGCACAATCGGAATCCTATGCGGATACTGCGCTTGACCTTGCTCTCGGAAGAGGCGGAGACCAAGCGGTAATAAAGAGAAACATCAAAATAGAATATTACGGCGGCAAACTCCAGACCGTTGAGAAAAGCAACAAAGGCAAATCGAGGATTGTAGGTCATGCGCTGAAACAGCTCATTGAGCAATCAAAAAAAATATTTATTATGGGTCACGATAATCCCGATATGGACAGCTTCGGTGCAGCGTTGGGAATATCAAGACTGTGCGCTCTTTCGGAGAAAGAGCCATATATTGTAATTGACGAATACAACGAGTCGCTTCATGCCATTTTCAAACAGGCAAAGGAAAGCGATGAATATAGATTCCTTTCATCCGAAAAAGCACTTACGCTTGCGGAGCCTGACAGCCTGCTGATCGTTGTGGACACACACAGACCGAGCCTTGTCCAGTGCCCGAAGCTCTTAGATATCTGCGAGAAGGTTGTGGTTATCGATCATCACAGGAAAGTTGAGGAATTTATAGAGAATCCGGTGCTTGCATACATGGAATCGTATGCATCCTCCGCATCCGAACTGGTTGCGGAAATTCTGCAGTACATGAGCAAAAAGAAAAGCCTTGCAAAACTTGAGGCTGAAGCACTTCTTGCAGGAATGACGGTGGACACCAACGGGTTTGCGGTGAAAACAGGAGTGAGAACGTTCGAGGCGGCGGCATGGCTTAGAAGACAAGGCGCCGACCCTACGGAAGTAAAGCGTTTCTTCCAGGAAGATATTTCAAACATAAGAATCCGTGCCCGCGCAGTTGCGGAAACGCAGGTATTTGACGGCGGGGTGGCAATCACCACGTGCCCGCAGGTCAAGACGGACGCACAGCTCATCTGTGCACAGGTCGCAGACCAGCTCTTGACAATAAGAGATGTGAAAGCATCCTTTGTTGTAGGAAGAAATATTGACGAGAAGACGGTAATCAGCGCAAGATCACTTGGCGATGTAAACGTACAGCTCATAATGGAAAAATTCGGTGGGGGCGGACATCTTACAACGGCCGCTGCGCAAGTAGAGGATTCCATACAGGAGACCGTACAGAAAATTATGGAGATAATGGAGGTAAAGAAAGATGATAGTAATCTTGAATAGAGATATAAAAGGAACCGGCAAAGCCGGTGATGTTGTTAACGTAAGCGATGGATACGCAAGAAACATGCTGCTTCCGAAAGGCTATGCAACGGAAGCGACAGAAGGCAACATAAGAAGTCTTGAAAAACAGAAAGCAATCGCTGCCGAAAAGAAAGCCGAGGAGAAAGCTGCAGCACAGCAGACAGCGGAAAAAATCGGGAAAGTAAGCGTTGAAATCAAAACAAAAGCCGGAGAAGGCGGTAGAATTTTCGGATCTATCACATCAAAGGACATTGCGGATGCTCTTAAAGCACAGCACAGCATTACCGTTGACAAGAAAAAAATTCTGCTCGACAGTCCGATTAAGCAGACCGGCGAGATGACGGTTGAAATAAAACTTTACACAGATGTAAACGCAAAACTCAAAGTTGTAGTAAACGCTCAATAGTTAGGAGAAGAGGCATGATTGACAGAATCCCGCCGCATAACGCCGAAGCGGAAAGATCCGCTTTGGGCGCAGCCATGCTGGACAAAAACATTCTTTCGGATATTCTTGAAGAAGTGAAGGAAGAAGATTTTTATAATGAAAATCACAGAGAGATTTTTCGTGCAATTTGGGATTTGTACAGAGAAAATTCACCGGTGGATGTCTTGACGGTATGCGAAGAACTGAAGAGAAGAAAAGCATTGGATATGGTTGGCGGACGGGCATACATAGCCACGCTCACGGCAGATGTGCCGTCAACGGCAAACGGTGCGGAGTACGCGAAGATTGTCGCAGAGAAAGCAACTCTTCGCCAGATGATAAGAACGACCGAAGACATCACGAATAAAGGGTACGAAGCGAAGATGGATGCAAGCGAGATTCTGGACTATGCAGAGAGCGGAATTTTCAGTATCGCTCAGAAGCGACAGAAGAACGATTACGCCAAAATCCAAGAAGTTTTACTTGAAAACCTCAAAATCATCGACGAAGCTTCAAAAAACAAGAATAAAATAGTGGGTATACCTACGGGATTCAAAGAGCTCGACGAAAAAACAAGCGGCCTTCAGCGGTCGGATCTGATTATCGTTGCAGCAAGACCGGCTATGGGAAAAACAGCACTTGCGCTCAACATCGCACAGCAAAGTGCTGTCAAGGCGGGCTCATCGGTTATCATTTTCAGTTTGGAAATGGCAAAAGAACAGCTCGGTCAAAGGCTTCTTGCAATGCAGGCGAGAGTTGAAATGCAGAAGCTCAAACAGGGAGATTTGGAAAGAGTTGACTGGGATAGAATTTCCATGGCAGCAAACGATCTCAACGGCACTAAAATCGTCATTGACGACACGCCGGGAATATCGCTGATGGAAATGAGAAACAAATGCAGAAGACTCAAAGCCGAACAAGGCCTAGACCTTGTGGTTGTGGACTATCTTCAGCTTATGAAATTTGACGGAAAGGCGGACAGCCGCCAGCAGGAAATCAGTGCAATTTCAAGAAACCTCAAACTTTTGGCAAGAGAAATGGACTGCCCGGTAATCGTGCTTTCACAGCTTTCCCGAGCACCGGAACAGAGACCGGACAAGCGTCCTATTTTGTCTGACCTCAGGGAATCCGGTTCCATCGAGCAGGATGCGGACATTGTAATTTTCCTGTACAGAGACGATTATTATAACCCGGATACGGAGACACCGGGAGTTTGCGAAATCAATATAGCAAAACACAGGAGCGGCCCGACGGGGAAGATTGAGCTGACATGGGTATCAAGATACACCAAGTTCAGTGACAAGGCACTCTAAACGGAGCGTGCCCGTTTTGCATGATGAAACGAGGGTAATATGAACTTCAAAACCGAAAGGATTAAAGATTTCTATCTTTTGGCGACAGAAGTGGAAAATATTTTTATAAATGAATATCTGCCTCAAGCTCCCGGGGATTATGTTAAGGTCTATCTGTATGCGCTGCTTTATGCGAAACAGCAGACGGAAATAACCCACCGCGGCCTTGCGGCACAGCTTGGACTTAAGGACAGTGATGTTGACCTTGCGTGGCAGTACTGGGAAAGAATGGGCGTTGTAAAAAGAGAAATGAGAAGCGATACAGAGCTTGATTACGGCATTACATTCGTAAATCTGCGTGAACTCATGTACGCAGGCTCCCTTGAGACACCGCAGAAATCCTCAAAGTCTTCGGAAACACTTTGTGAGAATGAGCTGAAAGAAGTCTTTGATTTTGTGGAAAATTTAAAGGGCCAACCGGTATCGCCAAAGGAGATGCAGGAAATTGCCTCATGGCATAGCGAGATGTCGGCAGAACCGGCACTGATCCAAAAAGCATTTGAATACTGCTATGAGAAAGGAAAGACACAGCTGAAATATATCGGTGCCGTTATACGCGAATGGGCGAAAAAAGGCATTACAACGGTAGATAAAGCTGACGAATATATAGAGGAAACAAGCCGCAGATACGGTGATTATAAGCGTATTCTGAACTCCTTGGGGGTTGTGGGAAGAATGGCAACCGACGGAGAAAGAAAAATTATAGACAAATGGTTTGACGAAATGGGATTTTCTCTCGAGAGAATTCTCGATGCATGTCAAAAAACGGTTGGGATACCGAATCCCAATGTGAATTATGTAAACAAGATTTTGGAAAATTGGCAGAAAGAAGCAGCTTCCTTCGGAAGAGATGTTAACAGAAAAACGACAGTCAGCCAGACGGATTTAAACAGTTACTACGATTTTTTGCGGCATGACGCCGAGAGAAAGGCACAAGAAGCCAAAAGAGAGGTTTACGAAAAACTTCCTAGAATCGAAGAAATCGACGAGTCGCTTAAGGATTTGGGGAGCAGGCTTTCCAGAGCCGTGCTGAGCGGAAGCGAAGACCTCGAAGAGATAAAAAAACTCACAACACTTCTCGAACAGGAGAGAGCGGTTCTGTTGACGGAAAACAATTTCCCGTTGGATTTTACAGATGTGAAATACCTTTGCAGCGAATGTCATGATACGGGAGTAAATGATGCCGGCAGAAGATGCGTATGCGTGAGGGATAGAATAGGAGATGCTGAGTTATGGCTAAACGCAAGAGCAAAAAAATCAAAAAAATAAAGACCGATTTTACAATATGGGATTTCTGTGCAAGCATAATAACAGGAACAGATGAAGTTCTTGATGAAGTAGAGGAAATCCTCGAGGACGGAAAAGAGGCACTCTGGAACGTTGCGGGTTCAGCTGTCATCGGATATGACAAATTCGCCGATGTTGTGGCGTGGTTCTTCTGGAAAACCTTTGTTTTGTTTGCAAGGAGAATGCACGACGGCAGAGTGAATATGCTTAAATATCGAAAAGAGATTCTTAAGCATGCCGGCATCGTATTTATCGTCCTTCTTGGACTTGTAGGGGTTTTCGCTTCGACAACCGACTACGAATATTCCTATAACGGAAGAACGCTCGGTATTGTAAAAGAGCAGAGAGATGTATTGGAAATACTGGACTTAATAAGTGCGGAACTCTCGCACGAATACGGTTCAAACATATCCATTGATGCAGAAACGGATATAACATTTAAACCTGTTATTTCCATCGGAAAAGAAATTGATGATGCGGATACCGTACTCAGACGTTTCACCTACATGGGTGATATTCAGGCTCAGGCATTCGCGATTGTTGTAGACGGACAGCGCATTGCGGTTGTAGAGAGCCAGGCGATCGCCGAAGAGGTTCTTCAGTCGGTCAAGGATCTTTATGTGAGCAAGAAATCGAGCAGAAAATACGAAGAGATCGGTTTCAAAGAAGACGTTAAAATAGAGCAGACAAGCACCACGCTTGCGAAGATCAGCAGTAAATATTCCGCACTGAAGAAGATAAAGAGCGGAAAGCAGCAGGAATCCACATACAAAGTAAAAGCAGGAGATACCCTGTACGGAATATGTGACAAACTTGGTGTAACATTTAAGGAACTGAAGAAGATGAATCCAAAGATAACGGAAAACTCAGTGATTCACATCGGAGATAAGTTCGTCACCCAGCAGGCGGTCCCTCTTCTGACGGTAAGAACCGTTGAAGTATCGACATTCGCAGAAAAGGTCAAATACAAGACCGTCTACAAAAAGTCGAGCAGCTATTATCAGGGCGAGCAGGTTGTTCAAAGATCCGGAACGAACGGAAAAGCGAAGATAACCGCACGTCTGGTAAAGGAAAACGGCAAGACGGTATCAAGAAAAGACTTAAGTAAGGAAATAATCAAAGAGCCGATAAGCAAGATTGTTCTGAAAGGTACGAAGAAGGTTCCTCCAAAGAAAGGAACGGGACAGCTTCAGAGACCGGTTGCCGTAGGCGTATACAGAGGCTACGGACCTAGATGGGGAAGATGGCATTACGGTCTTGACTATGCGGCACCGACGGGAACCGCAATAAGAGCAGCCGACGGAGGAACCGTAATATCGGCCGGCTGGTCGGGAGCTTACGGCCTCAGAATTATGATTGACCACGGCGGAAACATCAAGACGCTGTATGCACACTGCAGTGCGCTTTATGTAAGTGCCGGTCAGCAGGTATACAAGGGGCAGACGATTGCCGCTGTAGGAAGCACCGGACGAAGCACCGGCCCTCACTGCCACTTCGAGGTATTCAAGAACGGTTCGAATGTAAATCCGGCAAACTATGTATAACGAATCAAAACGGGCGGCTTTGCTGTCCGTTTTCTTCTGTAGTACAGCCGGCATTATCATATTTTTATGGATACAATGCATATAATGAAACAATCAGGACTTCCCGCAGGCTGCGGGAAAAGAAAGGAAAGACCGTATGGAGAATCATTATATAAGCATTGACAATCGCGAAAAAATCACTGTAAGCCAGGTGGCAGATGTTGACGCATTTGATGAGGATACGCTTTGGGCAAACTTAAAGGAAGGCGGCCTTGAGATAACAGGGCGCAACCTCAATATAGAAAAGCTGGATCTGGCGGAGGGCGTACTTGTGGTTACGGGAAATGTATGCTCGGTGACATATACAGATAAGACAGCCAAAAAACCGGGAAGAGGATTGCGTAATTTCGGAAAGCGAAAAGAATAATGACAGAACTCATACATTCACAGATTGTCATTATTGCCATTATGCTGTGCTGCGGAATCGGTGGTGGGCTGATACACAGCACGTTTAAAAGTTTTGAGAGCAGGAAGAAAATGAAAACGGTGGGAAGAGGTCTTTTGGAGGGACTGTATTTTCTGTCGCTCGGATTCCTTTACAGTGAATTTTCTTTTTTCTGTGAAAACGGTAAACTGTCCTTCCTCGGCTTATTTTCTTTCCTAATTGGTCTTTGGTTGTGGAAGAAGTTATTTTGTGGTATACTCTTCATGGGTGAGGACAATGAGAAAAAAGAAGAGCAACCTCCGGGAGTATGAGAAGAACAATCGGGTTATCAACATCCCGCAGGCGAGAAACGACAGGCGCGAACGGCTCGAAATTCAGAAGAGCAAGGCGCAAAAGAAAGACAATTACATAAAAATTGCCGTATGCGCTGTGGTGGCAATCCTCATAGTGTATTTTGGCGTGTCCGCAATTAAAATAATCAAGCTGAACAACGAAATGGATGAGGTTACGGCATATAATCGGGAACTTTTGAAAGATAAAGAAAGCCTTCAGCTTGAGCTGGAAAACATAAACTCGGCTGACTACATAGAGTCACAGGCCAGGAGGGATCTTAAGCTGATTAAGCCGAACGAGCTTCTTTTCCTTTTCCCGGAAGAGGATTACAGCAAAACAGAGAACGAAAACACGCAGCAGGGAGACAAGCAGGAATAGCACATGGACAAGATTAACATCAAGGAAACGATCGTTGTGGAAGGAAGAGACGATACGGCCGCAGTAAAACAAGCCGTGGATGGTTTTATTATTGAGACCCATGGATTTGGCATTAAACGGCAGACATGGGAGCTTATCGAAAGAGCCTACAACAACGGAGGAATTATTATTTTTACGGATCCTGATTTTTCAGGTGAAGAGATCAGAAGAAAACTCACGGAAAAATTTCCAAACGCAAAGCAGGCTTTTCTTGATAGGAAGCTGGCAACCAAGAAAGGCGACATCGGAATCGAGAATGCGCGGCCGGAAGACATAGCCGAAGCCCTGACGAAGGCGCACTGCACGGTTCAAACCGAAGGTGAACAAAGCTTTTCACAGGAGGACTTGTTCCATGCCGGACTTGCCGGAGGAAAGACATCGGGCCGGCGGCGGGCACAGGTCGGAAAAATCCTTGGAATCGGATACGGGAACGCAAAGGCATTCCTGAGGAAACTAAACAAGTTTGATATAAGCAAAGAGGAATTTTATGAAGCTTTACGCACCATCGACAATTAAGGAAATCAAAGAGAAGTACGGTTTCAGACTTACCAAAAGTCTCGGACAGAATTTTCTTACAGATAAGAATATAATAGACCGAATCATTGAAGGATCGGGGATAACCGAGGAAGATCTTGTGATCGAAATCGGACCGGGGATCGGCGTTATCACTTATGAGGCATCGCTTGCGGCAAGACGCGTTATTGCCGTGGAAATAGACCGAAATCTTATTCCGATTTTAGAGGAAACTTTGGCGGAAAGAGAGAATATACAGGTTATCAACAGTGATATTTTAAAGACAGATGTGAACCGGATTATAGAAGATGCGGAGAAGGAAGATCCGGAAATCAAGGGGGTCAAAATTATCGGGAATCTTCCATATTACATTACAACGCCGATTATCATGAAACTGCTTGAGGAAGGTGTCAAGGCCGACGGAATAACCGCAATGATGCAGAAAGAAGTTGCGGACAGAATCAAGGCGGCGCCGGGCACCAAGGCATACGGAGCGCTTTCGGTGGCGGTACAGTATTATTGTGAAATCGAGAGCGTGGTCAATGTACCGAAAGAGGTATTTGTGCCGCAGCCAAAAGTTGACTCGGCGGTTTTGAACTTAAAAATACGAAAGACCTGTCCGGTCGAAACGCGTGACAGAGAACTGTTTTTTGCGGTTGTCAAGGCGGGATTCGGTCAAAGAAGGAAAACACTCAGCAATTCACTCATGGGGGTAAAAGATATTACCAAGGAAATTGTTTTGGAGTCGCTTAACGCGGCAGGCATTGATCCGTCGCGAAGAGCGGAAACATTAACCTTGGAGGAATTCGCAGAATTGTCAAATCAGGTGGCTTTGAGATTATAAACAGAAAGGGAATTGTATGGACGAAAATAAGAAAGAGAACAAACTCGAAAAATTCGAGCATTTTAACCAATTTGAAAAACTTGACAGAAAAGTAGAAGAAACAATACGCGAAGTCGAAACCATGGACAAGCGTAAATTCTATAAGAACAGTTTTGTATTTGCGGGAGGTTTGGCACTTCTGCTGAACCTCGTTATCGAAACACTTGGACGCTTTACGACAGCAGGAGTTTTTGGGGGTCTGAAATTCATGGTGTCGAATCCACTCGTATTCCTGTACAATGCTTTGATAATATTCGCAACCCTCTGCGTGGCATCGCTTTTTAAAAGAAGGGTATTTACCTTTACGGTTGTATCCATATTTTGGCTCGGAATCGGCATTGTCAACGGCGTAATACTGACACAGAGAATGACCCCATTTACGGTAAAGGACCTGAGCAATTTAAGCGACGGACTCACGATTGCGACCAACTACCTTAAGACATGGCAGATTGTTTTGGTGGCGGTTGCTATCGTAGTTGCAATAGCGGCTCTTGTATTGCTTTTCATAAAAGGACCGCAGAAAAAGGACAAGCTCCACCGAAAGAGAAACCTTGTAGCGGTTTGTCTGGTCTTTATCGTAACATTTATATCTTCCTCTGTGGCAATAAGCACCGGGGTAGTTGAAACGTTCTTCGGAAATCTGGCATATGCATACCGAGACTATGGTGTTGTATACTGCTTTACGAATACATGGCTGAACACGGGAATCCATAAACCTTCCGGATACAGCGAAGAGAGCATAAAGGGCATTTTCACAAACAAAGAGCTGGGGGATGATGATGCGATGCTCCTCAAGCAGAAGGATGTCGATGAACAGTATCCGAATCTTTTGTTCTTGCAGCTGGAGTCCTTTATTGATCCTATGACCATAAAGTGCATAGAACTGTCAGAGGATCCGTGTCCGAATTTCAGAAAACTCATGAGCGAGTATCCTTCGGGAGAACTTATGGTTCCGGCATGCGGAGCGGGAACGGCGAATGTGGAGTTTGAAGTTCTGACCGGTTTGAGCGCAAAATTTTTCGGACCGGGAGAATATCCGTACAAGTCCGTCCTAAAGGAAAAGCCGGCGGAGTCACTGGCATTCGACCTTGACAGTCTCGGCTATAAATCACACGCGATACACAACCACAGAGCGGTATTCTACAACAGAAACGAAGTTTTCGCAAACATTGGATTTGACACTTTCACAAGTATCGAATATATGAAGAATGTTGCAAAGACGCCGAAAAACTGGGCGAAGGACAAAGTTCTGATTGAGTGTATTGAAGACGCACTCGATTCAACCCCGGGAAGAGATATGATTTATACCATATCGGTTCAAGGACACGGAAAATATCCGAGTGAACAGGTAATAACAAACCCTAAAATTAAGGTGCTTTCGGCTCCGACCGAAGAACTTAAGTGGAAGTACGAATATTATGTAAATCAGATTTACGAAATGGATCAGTTCATAGGGGAACTTGTGGACAAGCTTTCGAAGCGGGACGAGCCGATTATGCTCGCAATGTATGGTGACCATATTCCTGCGATCGATATAACCGAGGATGACCTCGAAAGCGGTAATCTGTATGAGACGCAGTATCTGATTTGGAACAATATAGGGATACAAAAGGATGATGAAAATCTCCACACCTACCAGCTTGCGGCATATATGACGGATATGGTCGATTTGCAGGTCGGAACGATCTTTACGTATCAGCAGAACCACAAAAACAGCGAAACGTATCTGGAGGATTTGAAGGCACTGGGTTATGATATGCTTTACGGAAAAGGATATATCTACGGAGGCGGAAATCCTTTCGAAGCAACCAAGCTGAAGATGGGCGTCAACGATATCAAGATTGATAAGGTTGTAAAGATTGGAGACAAATATTACATCAAGGGTCAGAACTTTACGCAGCACAGCAAAGTAACCCTAAACGGAAAAGAACTGCAGACGATATATCTGGGAGAGGGCGTGCTGGGCCTGCTTGAAGATGTGGATCCTGAAGACGCACCGAACATGAAAGTAAGTCAAATTGAAAACAAGAATAAAGAAATATTAAGTACGACGGAGTAAAAAATGAAAAATATTGAAACAGAGAGGTTGAAACTTACACCTTGGACCTCGAGCAAAGAGGATGCAGAGGGCCTTTATGCCTATGCAAAAAATCCGAATGTGGGACCGAATGCCGGCTGGCCGCCTCACAAGAATGTTGAAGAGTCGGCGGAAATCATCAGAACGCTGTTCATGCCTCACGAAGTTTGGGCCATCAGAAACAAGGAAACCGGACAGATTATGGGTAGCATAGGTCTTGAACCCGACCGCAGGAGAGAGAATGTAAAAAGTCTTGAAATGGGATATTCCCTGGGCGAAGAGTATTGGGGACACGGCTATATGACAGAAGCCGCACACGCAGTCATGGAGTACGCATTTAACGAGCTTGATATCGTTGTAATGGCAATCTGCACCGGCCCCGAGAATAAGCGCTCGCAGCGGGTTATCGAAAAATGCGGATTCAAATTTGAAGGAATTCAAAGAAAAGGATACCACATCTATGACGGATCGGACAGGGATAATATGGTTTATTCCATACTGAAAGAAGAATATTACGGAAAATAACAATTAAACGGAGAAAAAAATGAGAAAAATAAAGAATTTCTTCCTTAAATTGCTTGTGTTTGTTATCTTTGTTGCCATGGTGGGAGCAATGGTAATCATGCTCGTCAACAGCAGAGTGAAAGCAAGCACACAGGACGACATCCTTTTTGTTGTCCAGGGAAGCGATATTGAACTGAATTCCATGGCAAAGGGGAGGCTTGAAGAGTTTGATGCGGAGTGCGCAATTGTACTCGGATGCGGAATTGATGACAGCGAAACTCCGAGCCCGATGCTTAAGGACAGGCTGGATGTAGGTATCGCATTGTACAAGCAGGGGTTTGTGCCCAAAATACTGCTAAGCGGAGATAACGGGCAGGAAGGTCATAACGAGATTCATGTAATGCTGAAATATACGAAGGCGGCGGGCGTGCCGGACAGCGATATCTTTTGCGACCATGCGGGGTTCTCAACTTATGACTCGATGTACCGGGCTGCTGATATTTTTAAGGTGGATAGTGCAGTTGTCGTAACGCAGAAATACCATGAATACCGTGCGCTTTACATAGCAAAGAAACTCGGGATAAAGGTATGCGGCGTTGCCTCCGACCAGGAAAGCTATTTCGGACAGACGTACCGGGAGGCAAGGGAGATTTTGGCTAGGGACAAAGATTTTGTCAAAGCAAACCTGAGATCGAAGGCAGCCTATGGCGGCGATGCAATTCCTATAAACGGCAGCGGAATAACAAGCCACGGGGAATAAACTTCGTTCACACAAAACAATGTGCAAAAGCATAGTATGTAGAGGACAGAAATGTCCTCTATTTTTATTATGTGAGGAAGGACTTATGATATATTTAGATAACGGAGCGACATCCTATCCAAAGCCCAGAGGCATGGTGGCAGCAATGGAAGAATGTATAATAAAATATTGCGGAAATCCGGGCAGGTCAGGACATTTTATGTCTATGAAAACGGGCGAAGAGGTCTACCATGCGCGGAGGAAGGTCGCAAAAATTTTCGGTATCGAGCAGGCAGACAGAATTATTTTTACCAAGAATACAACGGAGGCATTGAACCTTGGTTTAATGGGAACTCTCAAGGAAGGTGATCATGTAATCACGACATCCATGGAGCACAACTCCGTGCTCAGGCCGTTAAAAAACCTTGAAAGAAACGGAGTTTCGCATTCCATCCTGAGGGCTGACAGGGAAGGTAGAATCAAGGCATCCGACATTGAAAAAACAATAAGGCCGAATACCCGTATGATTGTGGTTACGGCAGCATCCAATGTTACGGGAACCGTGATGCCGCTTGCCGAAATAGGCAGTCTTGCCAGAAAGCGCGGAATCCTTTTCATGGTGGACGGCGCACAAGCGGCAGGTTCACATGTTCTTGATATAAGCGAAATGAACATAGGAATGCTGGCAGTTCCGGGACATAAAGGGCTTCTTGGTCCTTTGGGAACGGGCATGCTATATGTAAATCCGGATATCCCTTTGCAGCCGCTTCTTGCCGGCGGTACAGGAACCGAGTCAAAGAGCAGAATACAGCCGGTGGAGTTTCCGGAGGGCTTCGAGGCAGGAACAATCAATGCTCCCGGGATTATCGGACTCGGATTTTCGGCGGCCTTCGTGGACAAAATAGGGGTGGATGTGATAGAAGAATATGAACGGGAACTTATCGGATATCTTGACGAATGCCTTGATAACATGGGATTTGTGAAGCGTTACGGGCCATCTGCAGAAGAAAAGACAGGAATTACTTTGATGAATATAGACGGTATCGGAGCAGAGGAGGTCACGACCATGTTAAGCACAAACTACGGGATTGCGGTCCGGGGAGGCTACCACTGCGCGGGCCTGGCTCACAAAAGCATCGGAACATGGGAAAGCGGTGCGGTAAGAATCAGTGTGAGCCCGTTCAGCACAAAACGCGATATTGATAAACTAATCGATGCCGTGTACCAAATTGGAAAAAGATAAAAGCCCATAAACGGGAAAAGTATGTTATAATGAAAGACACAAAACTACGAAACGGGGGGAAAACATGAAAAAGAAACTGATAGCACTTCTTCTGTCGGTTCTGCTTGTTTTTACATTTGCAGCTTGTTCGGATGAAAAGGATGATCCGGCCACAGAAAACGGAATGACAAATGAAGCAGATGCAGCAGAGGAGGCACCGGAGGTTACAATACCTGACGCCGGTGTAAATACAGACGAAGAGGCGGTAGATCTTGGCATTGAGGTAAAGAAATCCTTTAAGATGTCGGGAACCCTTAAGAAAATAAGCTATAAGGATATTTCCGAATCGGGAGAGAAACTTGAAAGCATGCTTAATGCTACACTTAAGAAAGCACAGCTTGGGAATTTTGTGCTCGCATTCAATGACTACGAAGACGATGATGCGGACGGAATCGATAAAATTGCATATGTTGCAGCAATCGAGGATGACGATATGGATAAAGCAACGATTGAGATGGGAGTTTACCACAGCACGGAAGATGATAAATATTATCAGTATAACGGGTATACCTCGGAGACACTTACTGACGCATCGGCATCGCTAAAAACAATTTTATCGAAAATTGAGAGTGCATACGGAATAAAGATGTCACAGAAGAAAGTAGAAACGGTGCTCAAGCACGCATGGGAAAAATCTGCGAAAAGGGAGGATTTCTATGGCACATATCAGACTACAGAATATAAGGGGGATGGTTATACCGACAAGATAACAGTGCGCGTTGATGTCGGATATGACGAAGGCGATAATATGGGTGCTTACATCTATGCAGAGAGAGAAAGGTTATACACATAAACGGAGGTACATATGGTTATAAACTTCGACGGCGGAGGAAACGGAGCAAAACTTATCAGAGAGTATAAAAATTTTCTTGAAAGTGTAATTAAAAACAACGAAATATGGATTTTGTTCGAAGACGGCAGGGTTGCGATAGTCGAAACGGAAGAAGGAACCTGCGTGCCGCTTTGGTCAACACCGGAAGGGGCAGAAGCCAACCGTGAGGGTGATTGGGTCAAGTTTGAAGTGCAAAAAATGACCCCGGCCGAATTTGTAACATTATGTATCCCTGATCTTGAAGAGGGAAATATTGATGCGATTGTTGAAATGAAGGATGGCACGGGGATACATAAGAAGCTTCTTGCCTTGGAAGAAGATCTGTATGAAGAGGCAGATAATCAGTCCATTGACCTTGATGAGATGTGCATGGAATTCGAGGATTTCATGGATGCGAACGAAATGTATGAAGACTTCATTGAGGATGCCCTTGAAGAAGGACTTTTGTGGATCTTGACAGATGAAAACGGAGAGACTGTGTTTGCGGATGTAGAGGAGGAGACGGCACTTCCGGTATGGACCTTGTATGAAGAGGCATCTTTAATGTGCGAGGATGAATGGCAGGACTGCGAGCCGGAAGAAATTCTGCTCACGGATTTCCTTGAGCACTGGGTGCCGATGCTCGAAAGAGAAGGAATCAACGTGATGTTCTCCGTCGACGATTTGGGCGGAATGGGAACGTCCGCTCGAATCATAGCGGAAGACCTCCGTCGCGGAATGGAGACTTCAGGCCATAAGTTTGATAATGTGATACAGTTTCCGATGAAATAGGAAGTTAACGCACAGGGTTTGAAGATCTTGTGCGTTTTTTATTTGGCACGCAAATTGCAAAGTATATTTACACACGTCAGAGAGGTTGGGATGCCATGTTTAGAAAAATACTTGAGTCCAGAATTACACTTGTGATATTATTCATTGCTTTAGCCCTTCTATGGGGACTGTCATTTGTGTTTATCAAAAAAAGTCTCGTCTACCTAGAGCCGATAGAACTGCTTTCAATAAGGTGGGCTATTGCCGTTGCATTTTTTCTGCTGCTTCGGCTAATGAATCTGATTAGGCTTGATTATACGAATAAACCAATAAAGAAATTAGTCCCCCTTGTCTTATGTCAGCCGATTGTTTACTCCTTCCTTGAAGCGCTGGGCGTAAGTTATTCAACGGCATCGGAATCAGCTGTAATCATTGCAGCACTTCCGTTTATGGTGTTACTTCTTGGCATAATCGTTCTTGGAAGAAGGCCAAACGCAGGAGCCGTTACAGGCATGGTAATCGGTTTCGGCGGTGTAATTCTTACGATTGTACTTGGACCGATGTTTTCTGTTGAAGGAAACTACAAGGGCTATGTTTTTCTGCTTCTGGCAATTACGGTGGGAGCAATCTATTCTCTGCTCGCAAGTGAGCTGGCAAGCATTTTTTCGCCGATTGAAATTACATTTGCCATGGCACTTGCGGCCGGCGTGACATATAATGCAGTGAATTTATTTGGCGGTAATTTTGTTCATACATATGTGACATTTATCAATACGCCCGTATTGATATGGGCAGGCTTGTTTCTTGGCGTGGGGTGTGCATGTTTGGGCTTTCTGATTTGCAACTATACCTTGTCTCGCATGGATGCATCGATTGCAACTGCGATTCAATGCAACGCAATCAATATCGTCGGCGTGGTGTCCGGTATTGTGATAAACGATGACCCTTGGGGATGGTATACAATTTTGGGTGTGCTCTTGATGACAATAGGAATCGTATATGTTTCTGTTAATAAAAACAAGTAAAAAACGGAGGGAAAAATGAACAAAATAAGGAAAGAATTAATTGCGGAAATGATTGAATTCAGAAGATGGATGCATCAAAATCCGGAACTCAGCGAGGAAGAAAAGAAAACCTCGAACCATATATGCGAGGTGCTTAAAAAACACAAGATTGAATATCGAGCAAATATAGGCGGATACGGGATTGAGGCGATCGTGCGAGGAAAAAGACCGGGAAAAACGGTTGCAGCAAAGGCAGATATGGATGCACTGCCGATACAGGAAAAGAGTGAACTTGCATACAAATCTGCAGTCGACGGTGTCATGCATGCATGCGGACACGACGCAAATACGGCAATTTTGCTCGGGACTGCAATACACTTGAAGGAAAAAGAAGAGGAACTGCAAGGAAATGTAAAATTCTTTTTTGAACCCGCAGAAGAGACCATCGGAGGGGGAGAGCTGATGGTCAAAGAGGGGTGTATGGACAACCCGAAGGTTGACAACATAATCGGTCTGCATGTGATGCCATACTTAAATGTAGGACAAATTGAGATAAAAAAAGGGTGTTTAAATGCGAGCACAAACGAAGTTGAAATAACGATTCACGGTAAAGGCGGTCATGCCGCAGAACCTTCGGAATGTGTGGATCCAATCGTTGTGATGGCATATGTGATTACCGCACTTCAGACATTTGTAAGCAGGAATACAGCACCGACCGATTCAGCGGTTCTGACCTTCGGAATCGCAAAAGCGGGAAGCAAGGGGAACATCATACCGGACACGGCATATATAAGGGGAACATTGAGAACACTGCTTCCGGAACAGCGCGAAAACGCAAAGAAACGCGTAAAAGAAATTGCTGAACATACTGCTGAAGCATTCGGAGCGAGAGCGGAAGTCAACATTATCGACAGTTACGATGCAGTAATAAACGACAATGAAATTACGGATTTAATAATCGATAGCAGCAAAAGACTTTTCGGTGAAGCGTCGGTTGTTATGAAAGAAGAACCAAGCATGGGAGCAGAAGATTTTTCGTATTTTACAACGAAAGCCAAAGGCGCATATTTTCATATTGGATGTAAAAATCCGGAAGAAGAGGAAATATGTAATCTTCATACCGAGCGCTTCCACCTTGACGAAGACTGCATTGCCTATGGTATAATGATACAGTCGGAAGTATTACTGAAATTGCTGGATTAAGGAATAAACAATGGGAAAAAGTGTAAGACGAATTAAAATAAACGGAACGCCGAACAGAATGGGACTGATATTTCTGGTGCTTAGAGCCATTGCCGACTACGGTATAAACATAATAACCATGGAATCCGACCCATACATTTGCTGCAAGATCGAATGGAATGACGAAAATTCGGAGGAGGATTTCCTTCGGTTTATGCAGGAACGAGTTCCGGAGATTGAAAGTATTTCGTATATCGACCTCATGGAATACGAAAGAATTGAAGTGGAACTTTCTACGCTCCTAAATAGTATTGATGATGCAATCATCAAAGCGGATGCACTGGGAAATATTGAAAGTTATAATGAATCCGGAGAACAACTCCTGAAAACGGGCAGCAGGATAAACAGTACACTGCAGGAGCTTTTCGGGGGAAAGAGGACATCCGTAGAATCTATCGCCGCACAGTCAACCATTGAATTCTCACGAAAAGAAAAGGGAAAAGAGCAGCGATATTATGCTCTTGTTAATCCAATAAAAAATGAGCAAAACAAACTCACAAGTATCTTTGTGATTGTAAAGAAATATGAGAACATTAAAAATCTCATCAATACCATCATGCGTCCGTCAATGGTAACCTTTGATAATATAACGGGGGAAAGCCCGGCATTGATTGAAGCGATTAATTTGGCGAGACAAGTGGCAAAATCAAACGCATCCGTCATGTTAAGAGGCGAAAGCGGTACCGGGAAAGAACTGTTTGCCAGGGCAATCCATATGGAAAGCGACAGGGCAAAAGGGCCGTTCATTGCGGTCAATTGTGCATCCATACCCGAAACGCTCATAGAAAGTGAATTTTTCGGATATGAAAAAGGTTCGTTTACGGGAGCAAATGCTGCCGGAAAGCAGGGATTTTTCGAACAGGCGGCCGGGGGTACCCTTTTCCTGGATGAAATAGGAGAACTGGCACCGCACCTTCAATCCAAACTGCTCAGAGCTTTGCAGGAAAAGAAGATAAGAAGAATCGGGGGCAGACAGGAAATGGATATTGATGTCAGAATCATATCCGCAACCAACCGAAACCTTGAGGATATGATTGCGGACAACTCGTTCAGAGAAGATTTGTACTACAGATTAAATATTATACCGATTCATATTCCGCCGCTCAGAGCCAGAGAAGGTGATATCGAGAAGCTCACCCGCTACTTTGTAGAAGATATTTGCAGGAACAACGAACGCGAAGTGCTGCCGATATCCGAAACTGCAATGAAAAAACTCAAGAGTTACAATTGGCCGGGAAATATAAGGGAACTTAAGAATGTTTTGGAACGCGCTGTTTTCGTAACAGAACGGGTCATTACAGACCAAGATATCATACTGGATAATAATAAACCGGTAATGCCGCAAAAAGAAAACAGTACCAAATACGGATATGAATATCCGGTGGATTTGCCGGCAAAACTCAGGGAGATTGAATTGGAATATATCGTCGATGCAGTGGAAGAATTCGGATCGTACAGAAAAGCCGCACAAAATCTTAACATTTCGCATACATCGCTTACGATGAAGTATAAGGAAAGAAAGCTGTAAAATAAATTTACATCATGTAAAAAATATTTACAAAGTCGTAAAAATATTTTACATCAGAGAGCGCAGCGCTTTGGCGGACTGCGTTCTTTTATTTAAGTGGGGGAAAAAATGTTTTTTTTCATTGGCATACAATTTGCAAAATTATATAGCGTCGACAAATAAATTGAAAGGAGGGCATTATGAAAATACTGTTTATCAGACCTATTATTACAGAACGGCCGGATATCCTTGAAGAAGAGATTCTGAGAGAGTTTGCACTTCCGGGTGTTGAAATAACAGCACGTCATTTGGAGTTCGGCCCTGAATCGATAGAGAATGAATACGATTTAGTCTATAGTGCTCCGTTTGTTCTTGAAGAAGCAATCAAAGGGGAGAAAGACGGCTTTGACGGAATTATCAGTTATTGTTTTGCAAACCCAGCTGTTGATGCATGCAGAGAAGCCGTGGCTATCCCGGTGTTGGGGTCAGGTGAAGCGTCCATGACTCTCGCATCGGCGGTTGGCAGAAAAATCGGAATTGTGACAATTCTTCCGAATATTGTCCCGCTTATCCGTAAGCAAAACATGGAATATATCCATTCCTCAAAGCTTGTTTCCATCAGAAATGCAAACATACCGGTAGTCGGCATTAATGACGGAAGCGATGAAATATTCAATAAACTCTATAAAGAAGCAAAAGCTTGTATAGAAGAAGACGGAGCCGACACCATTGTGCTTGGCTGCACAGGATTTGCCGGTTTTGCGGAAAAAATCTCCGAAAAACTCGAAAAAGATGGATACCGGGTACCCGTAATCGATCCGGCAGCGGCATCGCTTAAGATGATAGAAGCACTTGTTACATGCAATGTAAAAAACAGCAATATTTCCTATCTTAAGCCAATCGAGAAGAAATACATTCTTCCGCGTAAAGACAGATGAGAAAGAGGTTAAAAATTAATGAAGGGCAGAATTTCAAGCATTGATGAAGCAAAAATATTTGTTCAAGGGGCGACCTTTTTAGGAACGGGAGGCGGTGGTTTTCCGGCAGAAGGATTAAGAGTGCTCGGAGAAGCACTTGATGCAAAAGGAAAAATCGAATGGAGCGATGTGGATGATATCGCAGATGACGAAATAGCCATTTGCACATTCCTAATGGGCTCAACGGCACCCATGACTCCCGAAAAGGAAGAACAGATGAAAAAACTCGGATTAACCGACAAGAAATTTAAGACGAACATGATGAATGCAATCTCCGAGTGGGAAGAATACACAGGCAAACATGTTGATATCGTGGTTCCGCTGGAGGTTGGAGGCTCCAACTTACCGGCCCCGATGGCTGTTGCCACAATGATGGGCAAAAAAATCGTGGATGGGGACTATGCCGGAAGAGCGATCCCGGAAATTTTCCAAATAAGTTTGCAGAAAGAAGATGTAAATCTTTGTCCTGCGGTAAGCTTTGATAAATACGGCAATATCAGCATAATCAAGAGTGCAATTTCCCTAACGATAGGTGAAAGAATGGGCAAGTACCTCAGCGAAGTTGCTTTCGGTTCTACAGCGATAGCGGGATTTCCTATCACGGGAAAGCAGCTAAAGCGATTGATTGTAAAAGGCTCCGTAAGTCAGGCCTATCGCGCAGGAGAATTGATTGAAGAGGCAAAGGCCGATCCGAAGAAATTGCCGGAACTTGTCAGTGAATTGGGGATGAAAAAGATATTTGAAGGCGTCACCGTAAGAAAAGACTGGGTTGACGAAAACGGATACTACATGGGTTACCATTATCTGAAAGGGGAAAACGAGTACGCAGGGCATGAACTCAAAATGTATTTCAAAAATGAAACACACATTGTATGGATTGATGGCGAATACAAAGTTTCAAGCCCTGACCTGATATGCACAATCGAGCCGGATACGGTTGTTCCGCTCAGAAACGATGACATCGTTGAGGGAACCAGAATTGCTGTATACCAAAAGGCGTGCCTGCCTATTTTGAGAGACGAAAAAATCAAAAAATATATTGACCCGCAATATTTTGGATTTGATATTGAGTACAAGGAAATTTAAAAGACAGGAGAACAAAAATGAAAGAGGACTTTAAAAAGACTGAAGTAGATCAGCCGGTAGGCGGAGGAAAAATTCCGTCGTTCGGATATTCGTTAGCGACGTGCCTGGCATTTCTTATTATAGTATGTTTGGGTCTGATCGTTTTTAAGGTTGATACTGTAATTACAGCATTAACGGGGTTGGTTGTTGTCGTACTGATGTCCAAGAAACTCGGGTATAAATTTATTGAGCTTGAAAAATTTATGCTTTATAATATTTGGAGAACAATGCCTGCGATGCTCATACTGATTTCCGTGGGCGCAGTTGTAGGTTCCTGGATTGCAGCAGGAACAATACCGGCACTTGTTTACTACGGATTGAAATGTATAACACCGGCGCTTTTTCTGCCGGCTGGACTTATTCTTTGTTCCGTTATGTCCATGGCAGTCGGAACCTCATGGGGAACGGCAAGCACACTCGGAATTGTATTCATGGGCATCGGTGCATCCCTTGGAATCAATCCTGCCGCAACCGCGGGCATGATCGTATGCGGTGCTCTCTTCGGAGATAAAATGTCACCGATTTCCGACAGTACAAACCTGGCGCCTATCGGAGCGGGAACCGACCTGTGGTCACACATACATTCAATGACCAAAACAACAGCACCGACCTATCTTATCACATTGGCATTCTTCATTTTTATGGGAATCCGCGTAAAAGAAACGGCAGCTGATTTGGAAACAATCGATCTGATTATGCAGGATTTGGCAGCAAACTTTAATTTATCCATTTGGACGATGATTCCGATTATCATTACGGTAGTGCTGTCGGTAAGAAAATGGCATCCGCTCGTTGCAATGTACAGCGGGATATTTGCGGGGGCACTGGTTGCAATCTTTGTACAGGGAGAGAGCATTCCGAGCATATTTACATACCTCAACTACGGATTCTCCATTGACGGTGTAAATGAAATGATCGCACCAATCTTGAACCGCGGCGGCCTTCAGAGCATGATGTGGACATTCTCATTGGCAATCATTGTAATTTCACTTGCGGGAATCCTGCAAGGCGTAGGTTATCTGAATGCAATCGTTATCGCGATTACAAAGAAGATACACAAGCCGGCACCGATGATCGTGGCCGCAATTATCACAGCGATGTTCATTACAATGGTAACCGGAGATTCCTACTCGGCAATTCTGCTTACAGGAACACTGTTTGGAGAGGCATTTGACAGAGTCGGCCTTGACAGAAGCATTCTTTCCAGATGCTGTGAAGAAGGCGGAACTCTTTTCGTTGCAATCGTACCATGGGCTACATCAGGTGCGTACTTCACCGGCCTGTTTGGAGTTGCAACACTGGCATATCTGCCGTATGCAATACTCTGCTGGCTGAATCCGCTCGTGTCCATTGCCTTCGCATTCTGCGGAAAGGCATTGATCTTCAGAGACAAGGATGGCAACAAGGTTGAAAAGACTTTCTTCGGAAAAGAGAAAATTTCAAAACCAATCGAGATGTAAGAAAAATCGGAGGAAAAAAATGATTTGTGATAACTTGACTGTATCAAAAGATGGAACACATTTACAATTTGCAGGAGTTGATACGGTGAAGCTGGCTGAAAAATACGACACGCCGCTTTACCTGATGGATGAAATGAAAATTCGGCAAAAATGCAGGATTTACCAAACGGCACTCAAGGAAAACTTCGGTGCCAAGGCCGAAGCTTTATTTGCATCGAAAGCATGTGCGTTTAAAAGGCTTTATCAAATCATTGACGAAGAGGGATTGGGCATTGACGTTGTATCATGCGGCGAAATCTACACAGCGTCAATTGCCGGATTTGATTTAAAAAAAGCATATTTTCATTCAAATAACAAGACGGACGCAGATATAAAATACGCAATCGAAAAAGGCATTGGCTATTTTGTTGCAGATAACATCGAGGAGGTTAACGCAATCGAAAGAGAAGCGGCAAGACGGAATATCACGCAGGATATTCTCCTTAGGTTGACGCCGGGAATCGATACGCATACTTATGAAGCGGTTGCGACCGGAAAAGTCGATTCAAAATTCGGCTCTGCGATCGAAACCGGACAAGCTGACGAAATTACAAGGCAGACGCTCCAAAAAGAGCATGTTAATTTGGTGGGCTTCCATTGCCACTTGGGTTCCCAAATTTTCGACGAGGATGTATTTGAACGGGGAGCAGAAGTTATGCTTCGCTTCATTGCATCTGTAAGAGACCAATACGGATACACAGCAACGCAGCTTGACCTCGGAGGAGGCTACGGCGTACGGTATACGGAAGATGATCCGGAACTTGATATTGCGACCAAGATAAGCGAAGTAGCAGACAGGGTTAAAAAGATCTGTGCAGAACTTTCCCTCGAAGTACCCGAAATCCGCATGGAGCCGGGCCGCTCGCTTGTCGGAGACGCCGGAATGACTCTGTATACGGTTGGGACGATAAAAAGCATCCCGGGATATAAAAACTATGTGTCCATAGACGGCGGCATGCCGGACAATCCGAGGTTTGCGTTGTACAAGTCATCCTATACCTGCTTGACAGCGAACAAAATGGACGAGCCGCATAGCTTCAAAGCCTCTCTTGTGGGCCGGTGCTGCGAATCCGGTGATATTATCCAGGAAAATGTCATGTTCCCGGAAAGCATTACGAGAAATGACATCATTGCGGTTCTGACCACGGGAGCATACAACTACTCGATGGCATCCAATTATAACAAAGTGGCAAGACCACCGGTTGTGATGCTTGCAGACGGAAAAGACTATTTGGCGGTTCGCCGCGAAACCTTTGAAGATATGGCGGAAAGAGACATATAAATACAAAATCGAATCAAACGAAAAACCCTTGAAGTTGCTGAAATTTCAAGGGTTTTACTTTGGTATCCCCGGGCGGAATCGAACCGCCAACTATGCTTTAGGAGAGCACTGTTATATCCATTTAACTACGGAGACATATTAAGTTGGTGAAGGCCTAAGGGGTTAAATGGAAAACCGGAAGTGCTCTCCTAAAGCAACATATGATTAAGGAGCACTGTTAATACGAGCCATAGCGAGTATCGCGGTTCTCACTTTCACCCGAAATCTTTGATTTCGCAGGTGAAACGAGGTTCGCTTATCCATTTAACTACGGAGACATATTAAGTTGGTGAAGGCCTAAGGGGTCGAGCGGAGAACCATCCACACTTAGATATTCTACCACAAAATGCTCAAGATGAGTACCCCTTTTTTGTATTTTAAAAAGACCACAAAAACAAGCAAAAAAGACAAATAATAAGGTTGTTATTTTAAAAGAAATATTGTATACTGTATTTGTTATGTTGAAAATTTAACAATCAAAAGATTTTGAGAGGTAAAGGATGTATAAAGTATCGAATTTAGCACAGGAGTATAAGAAAAAACTGATTACCGCAGATCAGGCAGCCGCTATGGTACAAAACGGAGACAGACTCCACTTCGGGCTTGGATGCGGATCCATTATTGACATTGACAAGGCGATTGCCGAGAGAGCAGACGAACTTCAGGATATCACGGTAATAAGCACAGTTACGGTAAGAGAGAAACCGTTTGAAACCTACCTTGCGACAGAAAGCAATGAGCAGGTACGTTTTGAATCCGCGCATTTCAATGCACATGACAGAAACATGAACAGGGACGGTCGCTGCTGGTACATTCCTATGATGTTCTGTGAATTGCCATTTTTCTGGGTAAACAATGACTGCGGAATCGATATTGCGATGTTCCAGGTTGCTCCGATGGATGAACACGGTAATTTCAACCTTGGACCTCAGGTTGCAGATATGTGGGGAGTTATCAAGTCTGCGAAAAAAATTATTGTTGAAGTTAATGAAAACATGCCGATTGCACATGGATATCAGACACAGCTTAATCTGTACGGAATCGACTATGTTGTAGAGGGAAGCAATACACCGCTTGCAGAACTTCCTGCAAAGGAGCCTTCGGAAACGGATAAGCTTATCGCGGCACATGTGGTTGACAAGATTAAGAGCCACAGCACCCTTCAGCTCGGAATCGGAAGCCTTCCGCTTTGCATTGGCCAGATGATTGCGGAGTCCGACTTAAGAAATATCAACGCACACACAGAAATGTTCACAGATGCATATGTTGACCTTTTTGATGCCGGCAAACTGACCGGAAACAAACCGATAGATAAAGGTAAGGCCGTATATACTTTTGCCGGAGGAAGCAAGAGACTGTATGACTTTATAGATGATAATCCGATTTGCTGTAATGCACCGGTTGACTATGTAAACAACATCGCAACAATTGCACAGATTCCAAACTTCGTATCGGTAAACAGCTGTATACAGGTTGACCTTTATGGGCAGGTTTGCTCGGAATCGGCGGGACATCAGCAGATAAGCGGAACCGGCGGACAGCTTGACTTCGTACTCGGTGCTTATCAGTCCAAAGGAGGACAGAGTTTCCTTTGCACACCGTCAACGAGAATGCGCAAGGACGGAAAACTCGAGTCCTTGATTTCACCGGTACTCCCTAGGGGCGCAATCGTTACGACACCGCGAATGGCAACAAATTATATTGTAACCGAATACGGAGCGGTAAACCTTAAAGGCAAATCTACATGGGAAAGAGCCGAAATGCTTATCAGCATAGCGCATCCGGACTTCAGAGACGAGCTCGTTAAGGAAGCGGAGCAGATGGGTATTTGGAAACACTCCAGCAAATGCCTGTAAATCACTTTTTTACAAGAATACAAGAGGCACCCTTATCATAAAAAATACGGCCTGCATGAATTTGCAGACCGTATTTTTATGAAGTGCTTACTGTTAATCATCCCACTCTTCGTCGAAGTCGTCGTTAAATTCGACATCTTTGTCACGAATTTTTCCGGATGAGGCATTAATTTCATATTCGTACTCTTTATCCGATGTGAAGAATTCGATTTCGTATACTCTCACACCGTCTTCTCTGTCAAGTTTTGCTTTTGTGAAAGTAACGGAAGAGGACGAAAGACCGGCATCTTTTAACGCAATGGACTTTGCCTTATCAACTCCGATATAGTTTGAGGACGGAGTTTGTGAGGAACCGGAATTTTTGGACGGAATGGAATAGTTTTCGATATCCTTATCGTAGGAAATGATTTCACCGTTTGACACTCTGAGCTCGTAGTCATATTCCGTGTTTCCGCTGTAGAACTCAATTTCATATACTTGAATACCGTCTTCATAGTCTTTTTTTGCTTTTACAAAAGTTGCTTCAGAAGAGGAAATTCCCGCGTGTTTAAGTGCAATGTTTTTTGCTTCTTTTAATGAGATCCCGTCTCCGGAAGATGTGGTTCCGCTTTTGGCAGGCTGCTCCGTCTTTGTGTCTTTTGGTGCGGAAACCTTAACGGCGTCCCTGTCGGCTTCAAGGATTTTTCCGTTGGTTGCTTTGATGATATACTCATATTCAAAACCGTTTGCAGTGAAGCTTACTTCGTACACGGAAGTACCGTCTTCCGTATCGTAGTGTGCACTCAGGTTTGACACGGTTTCTGCTTTGAAGCCTGCGTCCTGAAGTGCCACATTGACGCCCTTATCCATGCCTATCGTTTTGTTTTCATTAATACCTGCACTGGCCTGAATTGTTCCGAAGACAATGAGACCGATAAGCAGCACGGCACAAGCCGCAAAGCCGGCAATCTTTACCGGTGAATTTAACATCGCAGTAATTTTTTTCATAATATTTACCCCCTTATTTCCTTGTTATGGCTTTATTATAGAGGGCGAAGATTAAAGGAAAATTAAAAAATCAAAATAAATTCACTTCCTTCGCCAAGCGTGCTGTCTGCTTCGACGGTGATGCCCAGAAGCTCGCAAATCTGTTTCACCATGGAAAGCCCAAGACCGAGTCCGTGGTCAGCACTGCCGCCGCTTCTTGCGGAATCTGCCTGATAGAAACGTTCCCAGATTCTTGTAAGGTTTTCCTGCGAAATCCCAATCCCGTCGTCTTTTACCGATAGAATAATTTTATCAGCATCACGGCGAAGACTTACCCAAACATGACCGTTCTCCCTGCCGTATTTATATGCATTTGAAAGCAGATTATTAAGACAGCGTTCAAGCAAGATACGGTCGGTGTCAACATAAATATCCGCTTGAATATCGGAGGAGAGACGTATATTCTTTTGTGACAGCACTTTTTGCTCCTCACAAATTCCCTGCACGAGGCTGCTGAGGCAGATTTGCTCTTTCTGTATTGCTTCTGTGCCCTGCGTAAGCCTCGTAAAAAACAGAAGCTGCGATATGATGTCGCTCATTTTGTTTCCTTGGCGTTCAATGACCTCCAGTGCTTCCCGGTATTCTTCCGGTGTTTCGCAAAATTCAAGAGCATATTGAGACTGCGCCAAAATTACCGAAACCGGCGTGCGAAGTTCGTGAGAGGCGTCAGAAGTAAATTGCTTTTCGGCCTCAAAGTTTCTTTCAAGTCGGGCAAAGGTATCATTGAATGCGTTTGCAAGCATATGAATTTCATCATTGCCAGGGCCAATATCCAGACGTTTCGAGAGATCTTTTCCGGTTCCGATTTCTCCGGCACTTTTTGCAAGCTGTTCAACCGGAAGGAAGGAGCGGCGCGTGATAATATATCCGCCTAAAATTGCAAGGACGGCAAGAGCAGGAAGCAGCCAAAAAGAGAGCCGGACAACATTGTACAAAATGTTGGTACTCTCATTCTGCGAAACGACTCCGCGAAGCCACAACTCTTCCAATCCGCTTACGGTGAGAGCCTTGTCGAAGACATAGTAATTTTCGCCTTTATATTTGATTTTTTCGATGTTTGTGTAGCTGAGAGTACCGGAGGCAGAAAGCTTTATCGGCATATTGCCATAGAGAAGGTTCCCGTCAGCATCGTAAAGGGCTGTGGAAATGCCTTCGAATATGTTGCAGAAGTCATCATCAATTTCAAGCCAGCCGTCATGATATTTCAGAAACTGATCGCCGGGCTCGGCTTCTGTGCTCGAAAGATCGTTCCAATATTCGATTTCCGCCATGTTTTGATAAACAATATCGAAAAGGCGCTCTTTGATGCTTTCATTTAAGACAGAACCCGCGATGGCAAAGGTCATCGCGGAGATAAGAATCACTATAATAAGAAGCATAGCGGAGAACCACAAGATAATTTTTTTCTGAATTGTAAGCTGCTTCATTTGGTTACTTCCTTCCCCTCAGATTCCGATTTGAGCACATAGCCTGCGCCGCGCACGGTATGAATCAGTTTTTCCGTGAACGGCTCGTCGATTTTTTTGCGAAGATAACGGATGTATACGTCAACAGCGTTTGTTCCGCCTTCATAATCAAAATTCCAAAGATTGTTTTCAATATTTTCACGGGAAAGGACAATTCCCTTATTTCTTAGGAGATATTCAAGAAGGGAATATTCTTTTGCAGATAATTTTATTTCCCTGCCCGCCCGGCAAACCGAACGGCTTCTGGTATCAAGCGTTAAATCGGAAACGGTGTACACGGGCGTGTTTGATTGTGGAGTCTTGCGTGTAAGCGCGCGAATCCTTGCCATCAGTTCCTCAAAGGAAAACGGCTTGACCAGGTAGTCGTTTGCACCGGCATCAAGACCCGAAACGCGGTCCGAAATCGAGTCGCGTGCGGTTAGAAAAAGAACCGGCGTATGGTCGCCGGCTTTTCTCATTTCTTCTACCACGGAAATACCGTCGCGCAGGGGCATGTTTATGTCGAGAACAGCCCCGTCGTATGTACCTGCGGAAAGGAAAGCGAGGGCTTCCTCGCCGTCAAAGCAGGCATCGACCGAGTAACCTTCGGCCGTCAGTTTCTTTGCGAGAATTTTGTTTAAATCTCTTTGGTCTTCTGCAATCAGAATTCTCATAAGTCATCATCCTTTCCGGTAATTTCCGCTGATTCTTATTTCAAAAGTTCTTCTATTTCTTCTTTCGGTCTGTAACCGATTGCCGTCTGTGCGATTTCCCCGTTTTTGAATATCATGAGCGTCGGGATGCTCATAACGCCGTGTTTGATGGAAAGCTCGCCCTCTTCATCCACGTTTATCTTGCAGACTTTGATTTCCGGATGTTCCTTTGCGATTTCTTCAATCACCGGGCCGATCATCTTGCACGGACCGCACCAGGTTGCCCAGAAATCGACAAGAACCGGTTTGTCTGATTTTAAGACTTCAGCTTCAAAATTTTCTTTTGTTATATTGGTAATCATATTAACAGCCTCCAAATCTTCCTTTGATATATGTAATAATATACCCTGTTTTTCCCTTTTGTAAAGCAAGAATAACAGGGTAAGATTAAAATTAAATTAAAGATTAAAGAATTTCGCCGTCGGTCGAAATCGTAACGACATTCCACGGGATGAACTTGCCGCTTTTCTGAAGGGCAGTCTTGGCTGCGAACTCGATTCCTCCGCAGCAGGGAACTTCCATTCTCAGGATGGTGAGACTTTTAATGTCATTTTGCGCGATAATGGCTTCGAGTTTTTCGGCATAATCAACCATGTCGAGTTTCGGACAGCCGATAAGGGTGACGCGGCCGCGGATGAAGTCGTGATGGAAGCCTGCATATGCGTATGCCGTGCAGTCAGCGGCAACCAGCAGATTGGCACCGTCGAAGTACGGAGCACTTATTGGAGCGAGTTTAATCTGTACCGGCCAGTTACAAAGCTGTGACGGCTGGCACTCGTGGGACTCGCCGGACGGTGCGGCCGCCTTCTCATGGCGGTGCTGAATTTTCATCGCGCGGCTGCCCGGGCAGCCATGGAATTCGCCGGACGGTGCCGCCGTTTTTTTAGCCGCCATGTTTGCTTTTACCGCTTCTTCATCATATGGCAAAGTTTCCTTTTCGACGAAAGAAATCGCACCCGTCGGGCATGTCGGCAGGCAGTCACCGAGACCGTCGCAATAATCGTCCCGCAGGAGGACTGCCTTGCCGTCCACCATACCGATTGCACCTTCGTGACAAGCTTCCGCACATAAGCCGCAGCCGTTACATTTATCCCTGTTAATCTCAATAATTCTTCTTTTCATTTGTATACCTCCGAATTTTATTTAAAAAATTTTGTTTTTGACTTTGTGAGTATAATATAATACAATTTTATTGCATAATATGTTGTTTTTACAACAAAAATAAAAAATTAAGAGGAGCTTTATGGAAATAAAAGAAAAGTCATACATTCCGCTGATTAGGAACAATGCACTGTTTCAAGGATTTGACGAAGCGGAAATAAAAAAAACGCTGGAAACATTGAATGCACAGGTAAAAAGCTTCAAGAAGGACGAATTTGTTTATCACGAGGGAGAGCGTAATGTGAAAGCGGCAATTGTAATGGAGGGAAGCCTGCATATAATAAAGGAAGATTTCTGGGGAAACCGAAGCATTCTTGCTGAAATCGGGAAGGGAGACATGTTTGCCGAAACCTACAGCTGCATAGGAAGGGAACCGCTGAGTGTCAGCGTCGAGGCAAGGGAAGCGTGCAGATGCCTCTTTCTGGATCTCGGACGGATTACGGAAGAAGGAAGTGCAGTCAATGCAGGACTTGCCTCAAATGTCATAAAAATTTTGGCAGAAAAGAACCTCATGCTGACGAAAAAAGTACAACATCTGTCGCAAAGAACCACAAGACAAAAACTTATTTCGTATCTCTCAGAGATACAGAGACAAAGCGGCACGGACCGCTTTGAAATTCCGTTCAACAGGCAGCAGCTTGCGGATTATCTTTCTGTGGACCGAAGTGCCATGTCTTCGGAACTGTCGAAATTGCGGGATGAAGGAATCCTTGAATACAGAAAAAACCGCTTTTATTTGAAGTCATCTATAAAATAAACACATATAGATAAAAAATTACTGTTTTTTTAAAAGAGATTTTTTGCTAATATAAAAATAGGAAGAACGAAAGGGGAAAGATTATGCTTACCATAGAAAATTTGACGAAAAAATACGGAGAAAAAAAGGCAGTTGACAATCTCAGCCTTCACATCGCACCGGGCGAGATATACGGCTTCATCGGACACAACGGTGCCGGCAAAACAACGACACTCAGGGCAGTGGCGGGAATTATGGATTTTGACGAAGGCGAAATTAAAATCGATGGACTTTCTGTTAAGAAAAACGGTCTCGAATGTAAGAAGCGCATGGCATATATCCCGGACAACCCGGATTTATATGATTTCATGACGGGAATTAAATATTTGAATTTCATTGCGGATATTTTCGGCGTTGACGAGAAAACCCGCGAGGAGAGAATCCATAAGTATGCGGATATGTTTGAGCTTACGGAAAGCCTTGCACAGCCGATTTCCGCTTATTCGCACGGAATGAAGCAGAAACTTGCCATAATTTCGGCATGGATTCACGAGCCGAAACTGATTCTCATGGACGAACCGTTTGTGGGACTTGACCCTAAGGCGGCACACATCCTGAAAGGAATGATGCGGCAGATGTGCGACAAGGGTGGAGCAATCTTCTTCTCAACGCATGTTTTGGAGGTTGCAGAGAAGCTCTGTGACAAAGTTGCAATTATCAAAGGCGGAAAGCTGATTCGTTACGGCACCATGGAAGAGGTAAAAGGAGACGACAGCCTTGAAGAAGTATTCCTGGAACTGGAGGATGCAAAATGTTAAAAGTTCTCGTAAAAAAACAGATGCTTGAGCTGAACCAAAGCTTTTTCTACAACAGGAAAAAGGGAAAAGTTCGCTCAACTGCAGGTAAAGTCGCAAGCATAGGGGCATATGTTCTTTTGATGGTGGGCGTTGTCGGAGGAATGTTTGCGTTTTTCAGTCTCAGCGTATGCAGCCAAATGGTGAGCGCAGGAGCAGATTGGCTCTATTTCGCAGTTTTCGGCATGATGGCAATTGCGTTAGGAGTTTTCGGAAGTGTGTTTAATACATATAGCGGGCTTTACAAGGCAAAAGACAATGATCTGCTTTTTTCCATGCCGATTCCGGTAAAGGATATTCTGGCATCCAGATTAATCGGAGTTTACCTTATGGGCCTCATGTTCTCGGCGGTAATCACTGCACCGGCCACGATAGTTTACTGGATTGTAGGCTCGTTCAGCGTTGCAAGTGTTTTCGGGGGGATTGTCTTAACCCTTGTTGTTTCGGTCATTGTACTCGTTTTATCGTGCATTCTCGGCTGGGTGATTGCAAAAATCAGCAACAAGCTTAAGCACAAGAGTATTATAACGGTGATTGTCTCGCTCGTATTTCTGGGGGCGTATTACGTAATCTGTTTCCGCTCAAGCGAACTTCTTCAATCTCTCGCCACGAATGCTCTCCTATACGGTGAAAAGATAAAAGGAAGTGCTTATCCTCTCTATCTCTTTGGAAAAATCGGAGAGGGCGATGCGGCAGCAATCGCTGCGTGGCTCGCTGTGAGCCTTGTTATCCTTGCGGCGGCATTCTATGTTCTGGGCAAAACATTTTTGAAGCTTGCGACGGCAACGGGAGCTGTTGCAAAGCACGAATACAAACAGAAGCGTATTGCACGAAAGAGTGTGCAGGCCGCATTGTTTGGAAAAGAACTTGCCAGGTTTACCGCAAGTCCGAATTATATGCTCAACTGCGGGCTTGGAACTGTTATAATGCCGATTGCGGCGGTAGTTGTTTTGATTAAGGGCGGAGACTTCATGCCAATGCTTGAGGCATTCTTTGTCGACACTCCGGCGGCAATCCCTGTGATTTTCTGCGCTGCGGCGTGCATGGCCGTTTCAATGAACGATATTACCGCACCGTCCGTCTCCCTTGAAGGAAAAAACATCTGGATTGCACAGTCGCTTCCTGTAAGCACTTGGCAGGTGCTGAAAGCAAAATTAAATCTGCAGCTTGCGGCAACACTGGTACCGGCTGCTGTATTGTCATGCAGCATGGCGGCAATCATTGATGGCAATTTGGCAGGAAAAGTTTTCGTTGCGGCATTCCCGCTTCTTTACACCTTCATGTCAGCATGTTTCGGACTGTATATCAATCTGAAAAAGCCGAACCTGACATGGACAAACGAAATTATTCCGATTAAGCAGAGCATGAGCGTAACGGTTGCTTTATTCGGAGGCTGGGCATACACCGTTGCATTTGGAGCGTTATACTTCTTTGTGGGATATAAACTGGGAGAAATTGCGTTCTTTGCCGTGGTAACGGTAGCAACGCTTGCAATCACACTGGCGCTTTACCGATGGCTCAGGACGAAAGGCACGAAAGCGTTTGCAGAACTTTAAATATTAAAATTTTGTTAAAATTATGGATTTTTGCCGGAAAAACGTGTATGATTGTGGATATTGCAAGGGGATAAGCAAAGGGGGACAAAATGACAGCGTTTTTTCTGGCACCGATATATATTATCGTTAACATTTACATATTCATGCGTATTACGGGCTGGCTGAAGACAGGCTTTCCGGTTCTCGGAACGAGAAGGGGGATTGTGCTTTCGGCCGCCGTATATTCTTTTTTTGCGCTTTCGTTTCTGATTGCATTTCTGATGCCGGAAGGCACGGCACAGCGCATTATGAAACTGCTCGGCAATTATTGGCTCGGCGTGCTGCTTTATATGATTTTTGTGATAGTGGTCGCCGATATCGTGCGGCTGGTGCTGCTTCACATTCTGCATATCGAGAGAGAAAAACTTTGCAATCCGAAAATGCGAAGGATTGCAGGACGTATTTGCGCCGCTTTGATTCTGGTGGTCTCCGTCTGCGGAGTGATAAATGCCGGAATTGTCAGAACGACTCCGTACGAGATTACGGTTGATAAGAGTGCGGGAGATTTGGAGAGCATCAAAGTCGTTTTGGTCGCGGATATGCACCTTGGGTATAACATCGGTGTGCGGCAGATGGAGAAAATGGTCGAAAAGATTAATGAACAGGATGCGGATTTGGTTGTAATCGCGGGGGATATCTTTGACAACGAGTGGAAAGCGGTCGAAAAACCGGATGAACTTGCGAAGATTCTGCGAGGCATACATTCAAAATACGGCGTCTATGCGTGCTATGGGAATCACGATATAGAAGAGCCGATTCTGGCGGGCTTTACATTTGGGAGCGACGAGAACAAATCCAGCCATCATGAGATGGATGATTTCCTTGAGGATGCGGGAATTCACCTGCTGCGGGACGAAGGTGTTTTGATCGATAATGCCTTCTATCTTTACGGGCGGCCGGACGCGCTGCGCTCAGGGACGCAGAGGCTTGCAGCTTCGGAAATCACAAAAGAGATGGATCTTGAAAAACCGGTATTTGTCATAGATCACCAGCCACGCGAGCTTGAGGAACTGGCGGCAGCGGGGGTCGATGCGGACTTTTGCGGGCATACACATGACGGACAGATGTTTCCGGGCAACCTGCTTATGAAGTTTTTGTGGGAAAACTCGTATGGCTATATGCAGGTGGGAAGCATGCACAATATAGTCACTTCAGGGGTCGGTCTGTTCGGACCGAATATGCGAGTGGCAACGAAGGCGGAAATTTGCCCGATTACAGTTAATTTCGGAGAATAATCACAGGGGGTTAGGATGTACACACGCAAAGAAATGAAAGAAAGGGCAAGGCGTACCGTATTCAGTCATTACGGAATTTTGCTTACGGTCTGCCTGATAGCGATAATCCTGGGAACAAATTTTGCGGGAAGCTTTGATTTCTTCAAAATACCGGGAAAAACGAGCACTGGCGAGGAGCTTGGACGATATGAACTTACTGAATCGGAGTTCGGCATTGACAGAGGAAATGTTTGGGATATTGCGTATTCGATTATAGAGGGAAGTATCGATAACGAAGAAAAAACGGCGGACGAACTTACAAGCGAGGCGATCAAAAAATCCGAAGACGAAACAAACGAAGTGCTTGGACGCAGCGACGGAGTGCTCGCCAATCTTGTGAACGGACTCAGCAGCGGATTGTTTTTCGTCAAAGCAGTCAGAGCTTTTCACGATTTGGGAATCTCTAAGGATGCGGCGGCAATTATCGTGGCATCGCTTGTGACACTGCTCTTCCTTGCATTTTGGTTTCTCATCAAAAATATTTACGATGCGGTTTCGGCGCGCGTGTTCCTGGAGAGCAGAACCTATGAAAAAGTTGAAATTCAAAGGCTGTTTTTCTTCCTGCGTGCGAAGAAGTGGATCAATGTCTGCAAAACCATGCTGATGCGCTCCGTATTTCACTGGCTCTGGTCACTGACCGTAGTCGGAGGGGTGATAAAGTATTACTCGTATTTTCTTGTGCCTTACATAGCAGCGGAAAATCCCGAGGTTAAATGGGAGGAATGCATCAATCTGTCGCGCAGGATGATGAACGGTCACAAGTGGGAATGCTTCGTGATGGAACTTTCCTATATCTTGTGGGACATTGCGGGAATCATCACACTTGGCTTGAGCAACTTACTGTATACGAACATGTACAAGAGTGCATTCTTCGGTGAATATTATGCACAGCTTCGCGACGAAGCGAAGAGGCACAGTCTGCCCGGAAGTGAGCTCCTTTCCGACAAATATCTTTTTGAAAAAGCGGAACGCAGCTTGCTTGAAAGAGAATATGCCGATATTATCAGCATGAAAAAAGAACCACAGGATGAAGCGGTTCCGACAGGGATTCGAGGTTTTATCGAAAAATATTTCGGCATTACGATGTACAATCGCAAAGACGAAGAAAAGTTTTGGGATTACCAGAAGCGCACATTGATTATAGAGGCGGCGGAGAACGCGATTGAAGCCCGGTCATATCCGGACAGGCTCTCGCCGAATCCGATTCATCGCCAAAGCAATCATTTCGAGAGACTGCATTACATGCGGCATTATTCGGTGGGTTCCCTGATATTGATGTTTTTTGTATTCTCGTTTGTCGGATGGCTTTGGGAGGTGAGTTTCCATTTGTATGAAGACGGCATGATCGTCAATCGCGGCATTATGCACGGACCGTGGCTGCCGATTTACGGGTTCGGGGGACTGCTCATGCTTACCTTGCTTTACCGCCTGCGTAAATCACCGGCGAAAGAATTTGCGGTCTCGATCGTGCTCTGCGGTGTTCTGGAATATTTCACATCCTACTTCATGGAACTCGCAAACGGCGGAATAAAATGGTGGGATTACAGCGGATATTTCCTGAACCTGGACGGACGCATATGCGCCGAAGGTCTGCTTGTTTTCGGAATCGGCGGATTTGCAGTCGTATATCTGATTGCGCCTGCGCTGGACAATCTTTTCAGGAAAATGAAACCGGCGGCGGTGATTGTAATTTGCGCAATTTTACTTTCGGTATTCGTCTGCGACCAGATTTATTCGTTGAAATACCCGAATGAAGGGGAGGGAATCACCTTTACCGCGGACGGTTCTCGTCAATCCCCCGGTTTGCAAGGGCATCCGCAAGATGATTCATCTCGGTGACATATTTAAAATCTTCGAAAGAAAATCCGGCACCGTTCCACTGGAGGAATTTCTCGTACAGTGCGTCAAAATTTGTGCTTTTGCTGTTCAGATTCACATGACCTTTTACGCGGAAAAACCGCGCGTCGTGCTGACGGACAAGTGCGAGGAGTTCCTTCCAAAGTTCCTGGTTTTCGACAGACTTTTTTGCTGCGTTTCTCCAGCGGTTCTGTTCCCATGACTCGTACCATTTTTCACGAAAACAGTTTGCAACATATGAACTGTCGGTGAATATCTGAATCGTCTGACCGGGTGATTTGAGGGCTTTCAGGGCTTCAATCACAGCGGTAAGCTCCATGCGGTTGTTGGTGGTGTTGACCTCGCCGCCAAAGAGCTCCTTCTTATGAGGACCGTATTCGAGGACCGCACCCCATCCTCCGACATTTTCATCGGACTGGTTTCCGGAGCAGGCTCCGTCGGTGTATATTCGTAAAATCTCCATTTTAACCCTCCTAAAAAGTGGTATTAAACATATTATGCCCTATTTTTGGGAATTTTACAACGAAAAGAATTTGTGATAAGATATCATACGAGGAAGCACAAAACGAGGAAACACATGAATTTATCAATTTGTTCTTTTGCCAGCAGCAGCTCAGGCAATTGTTATTTAATAAAGAGCGAGGAGACGGCAGTCCTGGTGGATGCAGGAATTACAGCAAAGGCCGTGGACACGGCACTCGCATCACAGGGACTCGGATATGCGGATTTAGGCGGGATCTGCATCACGCACGAACACACAGATCACATAAAGTGCCTTCATACTTTGGTTGGCAGACGGCCGTTCTCTGGACCGGTTTTTGCTACGAAGGCCACGCGGGAAGGAATCCTTGCAAAGACATCCGGCATGTCACAGCAAAGTTTTGAAACGATCCGAGGTGGAGACTCTTTTTCGGTCGGAGACATAAAAGTGGGCTGTTTCGGCCTTTCACATGATACTCCGGAGCCGGTGGGATATTTTTTCGAAAAGAACGGGTGCAAGATTGCAATCGTAACAGACACAGGATATGTAACGGAGGAAATTTTTTCGGCGATAAGAGGTGCGGATGTTCTGGTTCTCGAATCCAACCATGAGAAGAATCTGCTGCTGTACGGAAGATACCCTTATCCGCTCAAGAGAAGAATCCTGAGTGATGTCGGTCATTTGTCAAACGAGGATTGCGGCGGTGCACTTTGCAGATACCTTACGGAAATGAACGGTGAAAAAATTCCGAGCGTGGTGCTTGCTCATCTGAGTTCGGAAAACAATACACCGATGCAGGCATTGCTTACCGTGCGGAATGTCTTGGAAGAAAACGATTTTTATGCAGATAGAGATCTTCTGCTTTCCACAGCACCGAAGAATACCGTCAGTCAAATTATAGAAATTTAGGAGCGAAAATGAACATTCAGATTATATGTGTGGGAAAACTCAAAGAGAAATACTGGACGGATGCGGTCAGCGAATATATGAAAAGGCTTTCGCGTTACTGCAGCATGGAGATTGTCGAGCTGAAGGAGGCGAGACTTCCGGACAAGGCCTCGCACGCCGAAGAGGAGGCGGTAAAGATTGAAGAGGGACGCAGCATCTTGAAAGCGATAAAGGATGGGACCTTTGTCATAACGCTCGAAGTCCTCGGGAAACAACTTTCCTCACCCGAACTCGCTGAGAAGATAGAGAATCTTTCCCTGGAAGGAAAGAGCAATGTTGCTTTTGTCATAGGGGGAAGCCTCGGGCTGAGCGATGAAGTCAGCAGAAGATCCGATTTTAAATTGTCGTTTTCCAAAATGACCTTTCCGCATCAGATGATGAGAGTCGTATTGCTCGAGCAGATTTATCGAAGCTTCAAGATTATCAAACACGAAACATACCACAAATGAATTTTGAACAAAACCGCAAAAATGCCAAAATTTCAACAAAGCATGCGCTAAGAAAGTGTAAAGAAAACGCCGAAAAAGGTGTTTTTTTAACATTTAAATAGCAAAAAGGGGGTGGAATTTTCGGGCAAAGGTGGTATAATCATTTGAGCAACAACAACAGACGGAGATTTTAAAAAAGTAATGTTTGGCGAGACAGATCGGGCTGCCGGGTATTGCTTTTGTTGCTTTTTTAGGAGAAAAAGAAAGGAGGGATTCGCATGATAAATGTTGATGAACTTGGTGCACGAATTATCATAGGCTTCGGCGACGGCAAGATATTTCTTTCGGAAAGCACAATCTGGGGATTCATCATTGCAGTGATTATTGCAGCAGTCGGTATTTGGCTCGGGCACGGTCTGAAAATCGTCCCGGAAACAAAACGCCAGATTGCAGCCGAGTTCATAGTTGAGAAGATTTATGATTATGCGAAGGAAAATCTCGGCAGAGATGCCGAGTTGTTTGCTCCTTATATAGGAACCATCTTTCTCTACATTCTGATGGGAAGTTCGCTCGGAATCTTCGGGCAAAGGCCGATAACCGCAGATGTGAATGTCACTTTCGGACTTTCTTTGATGACATTTCTGCTTATACAGGTGAGTGGATTTCGGCTCCTTGGGGCAAAAGGGAAATTGAAGCATATGTGCGATCCGTATCCGTTCATGCTTCCTCTGAATATTTTGGAGGACTGCACACTTCCGGTATCGCTGGGTTTCCGACTTTTCGGGAATATTTTCGGAGGGGTCATTGTAGTGGATCTTTGGATGAACCTCATGGACTGGCTCAGTTCCTTGATTTGCAGTGTGCCTTTCTTAAGAGCGGTTCTTGTTCTGCCACTCAACGGCTTTTTCGATATGTTTGAGCCGGCAATTCAGACATACATATTCGTAACGCTGACTATGGTATTCTTGGCGAAGGCAATTGCAAGACAAGAGAACCATTAAGATTTTTTAAACAGGAGGATTTTAATATGGGTACAGGTATTATAGCAATCGCAGCAGGCATCGCGATGGGATGTGCGGCACTGGGAATCGGCATCGGACAAGGAATGCTCGGTTCGAAGGCAATGGAAAGCATGGGCAAGCAGCCGGAAGCAGCCGGCAGTGTGAGAACGGCGCTGATTGTCGCTATGGCAATCATGGAAACCATCGGTGTATTGACATTCGTAATAGCGATTGTTTTGGCAGGTAAAATCTAAAATATTGAGAAGGTTGCGATATGGAAGTAAGATTATATCAGAACCTGCTGGAATTCAACTGGAATCTTCTCTTTACCGCGGTAACCGTTTTCGTTCTCTATTTGATTCTTAAGCATTTTTTCTTTGAGAAGGTGCATAACTTCATGATGGCAAGAAAGGCCATGATTGAAGAAGAACTTATGAATGCCGATCAGGAAAGCAAAAAGGCAAGTAAGCTGCTTGAAGAATACAGCAAGACGCTTGCGAATGCGGAAGAAGAAAAGAGACAAATAATTAAGGAAGCTAAGGTTATCGCTGATGAGCGCGCCGATGCAATCGTATCCGACGCCAAGAAAGAAGCGGCACAGATTATTGTTGACGCACATAAGAAGATTGAAGCCGAAGAAGAAAAGGCCGTATCTCAGCTCAAGAAGGATATCGGAAAGCTTGCGGTGCTCACTGCAGAGCAAATCATGCAGAAAGAGCTCGGAGATGAGGACCGGCAGGAACTTGTGGATAAAGTTATAGAGGAGGCAGGAAGCGGTAAATGGCAGAGTCAGTAGTATCCCTTACATACGGAGCTGCCTTGTTTGAGGCTGCAAAGGAACTGGGAAAAGAAGACGAGTTCCTGAGGGAGCTCGAAACGCTTGATGAGATTCTTGCTGATACTCCGGAGTTTGCGGAATTTCTCGACAGCCCCGCAATCATGGGTGCAGACAAGAAACGAATTTTGACAAACAGCTTGGAAGGAAGGTTCAGCCGCGAGATGGTGAATTTTTTGTTCGTTTTGGTCGACAAAAACCGCACCGCGGAAATTCGGAAAATCAGAAAACAGTACATCCGCCTCTACGACAAAGAACGCGGGCTTGCAGAAGGCGAAATATACAGTGCAGATCCGCTTTCCGAGGAGCAGCACGCACGATTCGAAGCGGAAATGTCGAAGCTGCTGCAAAAGAATATTAAACTCAGAAATATAGTTGATAAGAATCTTATCGGCGGAATTAAAATACAGGTTGACGGCAAAATGATAGACAAATCCATCAGAGGTGATTTGGATGCGTTGCTTCGCAGCCTGAAAAACATTTAAGGAGGGAGGATTCCCTATGAATTTAAAACCGGAAGAAATCAGTTCGGTCATAAAAGAGCAGATTAAAAATTATCACAGCAAATATGAAATTTTGGATTATGGAACAGTTCTTCAGGTCGGTGACGGCATAGCGAGAGTTTACGGGCTCAGCCGCTGCATGGAAGGCGAATTGCTCGAATTCGAGAGCGGTGTTTACGGAATGGCACTGAACCTTGAAGAGGACAATGTCGGAGTTGTTATTCTCGGATCAGACAGGGACATTAAGGAAGGCGATATCGTAAAACCGACCGGAAAGATTGTGGAAGTTCCTGTTGGAGAAGCACTAATCGGAAGGGTTGTGGACGCACTCGGAAATCCGATTGATGGAAAGGGTGAAATTGTTGCCAAAGACAATCGTCCAATCGAATACCCTGCGCCGGGAGTTCTCAAGAGAAAAAAAGTAAACCGTCCGCTTCAAACCGGCATTAAAGCAATCGATGCCATGATGCCAATCGGCAAGGGACAGAGAGAACTTATCATAGGCGACAGACAAACGGGCAAAACGGCAATTGCAATCGATACAATTCTTAACCAGAAGGGAAAGGATGTTATCTGTATTTATGTTGCCATAGGACAGAAAAAATCCACGGTGGCGCAGCTTGTGCAGACGCTGGAGGAACGCGAGGCAATGGATTATTCCATCGTTGTTTCCGCAACGGCGAGCGATGTGGCACCGCTTCAGTACATAGCACCTTACGCGGGCTGCGCGATGGCAGAGTATTTCATGTATCAGGGAAAGGATGTCTTAATCATATATGATGACCTTTCCAAACACGCGGTAGCATACAGAACGATGTCTCTGCTGCTTCGAAGACCGCCGGGAAGAGAAGCATACCCGGGGGATGTCTTCTATCTTCACAGCAGACTTCTCGAGAGAGCCGCACACCTCAGCGACGAACTCGGCGGAGGCTCGATAACAGCACTGCCGATTATCGAAACACAGGCAGGCGATGTATCGGCCTATATACCGACAAATGTAATTTCCATAACGGACGGACAGATTTTCCTCGAGTCGGAACTGTTCTTTACAGGACAAAGACCTGCGGTCAATGTCGGCATCTCCGTATCCCGTGTAGGCGGCGATGCACAGATTAAGGCAATGAAGAAGGTGTCCGGCAAACTGAAACTCGAGCTTGCACAATACAGAGAACTTGCAAGCTTTTCACAGTTCGGTTCGGATATCGACAAAGATACGAAGGCAAGGCTCGACCACGGCAGAGTGCTTATGGAAGTTTTGAAACAAGGACAGTACAAGCCGATGGATGTTGAAGATCAGGTTGTCAGCATTTATGCGGCATCCCACGGATATATGGAAGATGTTCCTATCGATGAAATTAAAGAGTTCGAGACGGAACTGCTTGCATATATCAGAGTCAGCTACCCTGAGATTAAAGAAACGATTGCAAAGACCGGACAGCTGGACGAAGAGACAGAACAGCTTCTGACAGAGGCAATCAAGAAGTTTAAAGAAATGAAATAAAGAGGTGAGAAGATGTCCGAAAATATGCAGGAACTGAAACGCCGAATGAAGAGCATCGAGAGTACCGAGCATATCACGAACGCCATGCGGCTCGTTTCCGCCTCAAAGTATAAGAAAGCGAAAAATGTTTTCGACCGAACAAGCGCACAGATACAAGAGGTTTCACATACCATGGGTGAAATTGTAAGTGCCACCCAAAACGCTTTGCAGGAAAAGGAAGAGGAGAAAAAGGTCTGTGACGATAAGGATGCGTCGACCATCCTCATTCTCATCACAAGCGGCAGAGGGCTGTGCGGAGGCTTTAACGCGAATCTGACGAAGAAGGCTCTTTCCTGTGTGGCGGAAATCCCAAAAGACAAGCTTGAGATATACGCAATCGGAAGCAAAGGCCGTGAGTTTTTCGAGCACAACGGCTATAAGATTATCGGCGAATGCGAGGAATCTGCGGAAAGGATTACTTTCGCAGCGGCAAGTGAGATTGCAAGGCCGCTGATTGAAAAATACCGAAACGGGGAAGCAGCGCAGGTTCTTTTGGTTTACACCAAGTACATAAACTCACTGAAACAGGAACCGGTTGTGAAGAAACTTATGCCGCTTGATCCGGAGAAATTTGCCGGCAGCGGCCGGGAACTCGAATTTTCACAAGATCCCAAAGAGGTCTTGGAATACATGGTTCCGAAATATTTTGAGCTTACATTGTTTGAAGCGGCCATGGAATCCGCGGCATGTGAACATGCGGCACGCAGAAGTGCGATGGAAAATGCAACGGATAATGCCAATGAGATTTTGGCGAAACTCTCGCTCACCTACAATCGGGTGAGACAGGCGGCAATCACGAACGAGCTGATTGAGATTGTTTCGGGTGCGGAGTCGCAGAAATAGAGGAGGTAACAAGATGCAAGAGGGTATAATTAACCAGATTATAGGCCCGGTTATAGATATAAAGTTTGAAGAGGGGCACATGCCGGAACTTCTGAATGCGATCCTGATCCAGGACGGCGACAAAAAAATCATGGCAGAGGTTGCACAGCATATCGGAGATGATGTCGTAAGATGCGTAGCCCTTTCCTCAACCGACGGACTCGTGCGCGGCATGAAAGCACTCGATACGGGAGCGCCGATTACGGTGCCTGTGGGCCATGAAGTTCTCGGAAGACTTTTCAATGTTATCGGCCAGACGATTGACGAGAAGGGTCCGGTGGAAACAACCAAGAGTGCCCCGATTCATAAACCGGCACCGAGCTTTGAAGATCAGAACACGAAGTCGGAAATATATGAAACCGGAATCAAGGTAATCGACTTAATCGCTCCGTACACCCGTGGCGGTAAGGTAGGTCTTTTCGGCGGTGCCGGAGTAGGCAAAACCGTGTTGATTCAGGAACTCATAAACAACATTGCCAAGGAACATGGCGGCATCTCCGTTTTTGCGGGTGTCGGCGAGAGAACCAGAGAAGGCAATGACTTATATAACGAAATGATCGAGTCCGGAGTTATCGAGAAAACAGCGATGGTTTTCGGACAGATGAACGAACCGCCGGGAGCAAGAATGAGGGTTGCACTCACGGGTCTTACCATGGCGGAATATTTCAGAGATGAAGAAGGGCAGGATGTACTGCTTTTCATAGACAATATATTCAGGTTCACGCAGGCGGGCTCTGAAGTATCGGCTCTGCTCGGACGTATGCCGTCCGCAGTCGGTTACCAGCCGACACTCGCAACCGAAATGGGCGCACTTCAGGAAAGAATCACATCAACAAAGAACGGCTCCATTACATCGGTACAGGCAATCTACGTTCCGGCTGACGACCTTACGGACCCGGCACCGGCAACCGCATTCGCCCACCTCGATGCGACGACCGTTCTCAACCGTTCCATCACGGAGCTTGGCATTTATCCTGCCGTTGACCCGCTCGAATCAACATCGAGAATTCTCGACCCGCTGATTGTGGGAGAAGAACACTATCGTGTTGCCAGAGAGGTGCAGGAAGTGCTTCAGAAGTACAAAGACTTGCAGGATATTATTGCGATTTTGGGTATGGATGAGCTTTCGGAAGAGGATAAGCTGACCGTAAACCGAGCAAGAAAAGTTCAAAGATTTTTCTCACAGCCCTTCAGCGTTGCGGAGCAGTTTACCGGAACTCCGGGAAAATATGTGCCGCTCAAGGAAACGGTTCGCGGATTCAGGGAAATTCTCGAAGGTAAGTACGACGATGTGCCGGAAAACCTTTTCCTGATGGCAGGTTCCATCGACGAAGTCGCGGAAAGATACGAGGCACAGTATGGCGGACGCAAGTAAGAAGAAGGCGAGAGGCGTCGAAGGCAGCGGACTTCCGGTCAAGATTATGTGCCCGGACAAAACGCTTTTTGACGGTGTGGCCGAAAGCGTCATAATCAAGACGAATGACGGCTATGAAGGATTTCTGAAAGACAGGGCGGCATGCTGCAGGCTGCTGGCCTCCGAAGGCAGAATCAAGCTGCGGGAGCAGGGTACTGCGGATTTTAAGACCATAAAATCGAAAGGCGGATTCGCACATATGGACGGAACGCTGACGATATACGCAGACGAAGCCGAATATGAAGAATAAAAAAACGCACTCCGGGGCTGGATAAAACCAATGTTTGGAGTGCGGTTTTTATTTCCGGCTACTGCACCGAAAATTTCTTCGTCGCATTAAGGTACTGCATCAGCATACCAAGGTTCGCATAATAATAAGAAAACTTCTCTTTCTTTTTTATTTCAACCAGCCCAGAGTCCACGAGCTTCTTCATGTGCTGCGAAACCGTTGCCTGGGCATAGTCGAAATGATTGACAATGTCTTTATTGCAAACGGCAACCATGCCGCGGTTTGCCTGCATTATGTATCGGAACATATTGATTCTGGCAGGGTGTGCCAGAGCATCGGAAACTCTCGCGATAAGGAGAACTTCTTCTTCAAGCATTCCGTCGGTTTCTTTTCTTAATCTCATAAATTTCATCCTTTCGTGCGGAAAGCACCGCCCTCTCATTATGACAGAAAACGAGGGTTTTTGCAAGCAGGAGTTCGCACCAAGCGGCGAAATTGACCTGCGGGATTAGAGAAATAGGAAAGGGTTACCAATATGAGAAAGAGTTATTCAGCATGCTGATTGCACTTTTTTTTATCCCATTCCATCAAATGCTTGCGGACAGCTTTTTCCTGCATATCCTGCATATATTGGAAGTAACGGATGCCACGTGCGGCATCGGCTCCGGTTGGATCACCCATGACACCAATCTCACTGACGGACATGACCCCATCCTCAAAGAAGCGGTGAAGCAATTCTTCCGTAAGAGCACCGACATGACCGCGCTGCAGTTTCTCCCGGCGTACGTAGTCTTCATTAAGCATCATCATAACGGAAGTTTCCCAATCACAGGCATGGCCACCGCAGGTTCCGACAGGGAGGCCTTCCAAAACCTCAACCTCCGCAAGTGCTGCATCCAGTTCCTCAAGACTGCAGCCACAAACGATACGCACATGTGGGTACTGTTCTGACTGTTGCTGTGCAATCTCTTCCAGTGCATGGAAATTGCCGCCGTGCGAGGAAGCCAGAACAATCGTCCGGAAGCCGTGATGCACATAGGCAGAGATATAGTCTTCCACTACTGCGCGAAAAGTTTCAGGTCGCAGGGTGATGCTCCCCGGAAAGCACATATGATGTGCAGACAGTCCCGGGCGGATCAGAGGCGCAGCCAAAGCGTTGCCGAGGCGTTTCGCAAGATCCGAGGCGGCAGCATAACCGAGTATCGTATCGGTCATCTCCGGCAGGGCAGGACCATGCTGCTCAATGGATGCCGCATAAATGACAACCGTATCACATCCGTTTTTCATTGCGGCTTGGATTTCGGGCCAGGTCATTTCTTCCAGTAAATAAGTCTTCATGATTTTCTCTCCTTATGATTCTCAGATTATCTGTGTTTTTCATCGCCTGCCTTATAGCTGAGCGTGGATTCCAAGGTTCTGTTTTTCGGCAAGCTCGGTGACGAATGATGCAGTCATCAGGTCCTGCAAGCCGATTCCGGTGCTGTCAAAAATCGTGATTTCCGCATCGTTTTGCCGCCCGGCAGCTTTGCCAAGCAGCACATCTCCGATTTCTGTAATATCTGCAGGGTTGAGAAGCCCCGACTTAACCGCTTTTTCGCATTCACCGACCGCAATAACCTGTGCAAGATCGTCGCAGAAAACATGCGATTTGGCAGTCAGTACCTCCTCAAGCTCCTGTTTGCCCTCCATATCCGAACCGATACAGGAAAGGTGTGTGCCGGGGCGAATCCAGTCGGCTTTGATGATGCCGGTACGTGCCGGAGTAGCCGTCAGGATAATATCGGCCTGTCTGCATCCATGCTCCGGATTGTCGATGGCTTCCAATGTGATGCTCGAGAGGAAATGCGGAAATTCCGCGGCGAGTATCTGATGAAAATCTTTTACAAAGGACTTTGCCTTTTGCGGTGTGTGCGGATTAACCACAAGAATCCTCTTGACCTTCCGCATGACGGAAAGAACTGCGCGCAGCAGCATCGGACCCTGTGCACCGGTTCCGACGAGCAGAACGGTTTCTGACTCAGGACGTGCCAGCACCTTGCAGCCCACGCCACCTGCAGCTCCGGTTCGCATATTGGTGATTAGACCGCCGTCCATCATACTCCGAAGCATACCGGTTTTTCGATCAAAAATTAAAATAGTGCCGGTCAGGCGCGGAAGACCAAGATCGCTGTTGCGTGCAAAGGCACTGACCAGTTTCATACCGAAAATACCGGCACCGTCTGCGCTGCCGCTTTTGATGTCAAATTCCTCGTAACCATCCTCAAAAGAATGACAGACTAACGGGAAAAGCTCCGCTTGCTTGCTGCACTTGCAGCTATAAGCTTTTTCTACCGCTGCAAGGACATCCTGCATGGTTAAAAGTTGTGCAATATCTTCCTGATTTAAAATGATAAATTTCTGCATGGTCAGCCTCCTTTGCTTTTTCCATGGATATCATACAACCACAATATACAGTTCGACATACCATTTTCCGCATAGCGTTGTTTTCACTTCCGACTCCGATGCTTCCAGATAGCGGACTTCGTGGCGAATGCCTTGCATTTTTTTAAATACGTTTACCTCGTTGGAAAGATCATGCGCGGTCATGTCTCCAAGATAGCGGTTTAATTCATCATCAATATGCATGATCATCCCTTTTTTCAGATTTTTAGCGCCATCAATGATGAGCGTGTATGTTTGCGGCTTTTCGGCATATCCTGTAAATGTGTAACGGCATAAGCCCTGATTCTCTGTCTGAAGCTCTACCCTTATTATTGTCTGTGTTGCCTGCTTGGTTGGAGAACTCGATATTTGGTCGAATTCTTGCATCGTCATCTTTTCATCCGCTGCATCCCATGCTTTTCCTTTATAAAGCGACCGAAACTTTGACGGTAAGCAGCCAAGATAATTTGTAAAGGCCTTGTTATAGTACCGTATGGAAGAAAATCCGCTTGTCTCAGCAATGTACGTCAAGGTATTATCTGTGTCTAGCAGCTGGATCACCGCATCGATCGTTTTATAATAGTTGCTTACGACATTGTAGTTTTTCCCCAGCCTCAGGGCATACTCTTTGGATAAATAAGGAACGCTCAAGTATTCATTTTTTGCGATATCATTGAGTGGAATTTTCTTTGTGACATTCGATATCATGTATGAACTGATGCGTTGAAATCTTTCCTTACGGATATTTTCTTCCAAATCACCGGAAAAAAGATGGCCTACATCATCAAAATACTTCATTATGTAGTCCAGCAGATCCTCCACTCTGGTTTTCAGCTCCGCATATGGTTCATTTGCATAAATGGCACGGACAGTCTGTAGCATCATTTTTGTCAGCACATCTATGTTTTTCTTCGGAGCTATCGCGCTAAAAAAATTACAAATATTGCAATTATACGTAACACACTCAAAATCTGTGTTTTTGCTTTTTAGAAAAGCATGATCAAAGCTGAAATAAATAACCCTGCAAGACTCGCTTTCAGACTCCAACATGATAGGTTCCTCGACATTCAAAATCTCAATTTGCCCTTCATGCAAGATTTGTGCTCCTGACACGGTTGTAAATTTTAAACGCCCTGTTACAATATAAATCACTGTCAATTCTTTGCACACATGAAAGGGGATCCTTTTTATCGTGCATATTCCGGCTTTGCATAAATCTGAATATTTCAACATCAAGAATCCCCTCCAATGCTTAGTGATTAGTGATTAGCAACAATACAATCCCTATTTAATTTCGGGCTGAGGATATTTTTTAATAATCCAAGTTTTCATTAATATTATATAAAGAATTCCTGATAAAAGCAAGCTTGCAAAAAATTGAGCGTCTCCAAAGTTCCAACAAATCACAGTCGTTGCAACCAAGGCAATCACTGCTGCCGGATTCACGTTTTTATAATATTTGTACTGACCGTTTAAGTCATACAGATCTTCCACATTAATTTTTCTTTTCCGAAGAAAATAGTAATCGCTAATCATGATACCCGCAACCGGAGCCAATAAATTTCCTATAATTACCATAACCCCGGTAATGGAATCTGCTGCCAGCCATGGTCTCATAGCCAGTCCAACTAAGCCGGCAATCACAACGCCCATAGCGAAAGTGATTTTTTTCGGTGCAGTGTTTGTAATTGTATATGCCGCAGGGAATAAATTTGCAGTGTCGTTTGTACACCATGTAGCTATCAGAATAAAAACCAAGCAGACAACCAGTGCCAAGTCACTTCTTCCTGCATTGATTGCAACCAAAATCTTTGCCGGATCGCTATAACCTGTTGTGATAGCACCAAGAATTCCAATAAAAGTATAAAACACTACCGCCGGAATAATACCAATGAACTGAGAAGGCAAATATTTTTTTGTTACTTTACCGAGAGTGGAGCATTCTTCAGGTGAAATTACACAATCCTTGGTAATGTCCATAATAGAAATACTCATCGTAGCCCATCCTCCGGTAAAACTTAATGCAGCAAACATAAACGAGCAAGTTTTTTCTTTCGATCCGGACATTGTCCAAATTTCAGAAAGAGTTAAATCAAAATCTGTAAATGCAACATAAGAGATATATATCCCTACCGCAATTAACATCGGAACGGCCAGCTGACTTAATCTTGTAACAGCTTCAATACCCAGAGTCGTATGCGCAATCTGCACAAAGCCTACGAGGATAATCCATAATGTAAGATTATCATAATGAAAAGTTACGTGAATGATTTCATTCATTGCAGACGCTGCCACCCATGTTTGAAAACCAAACCAGAACATCGCCGGTATCGCCCTGAAATACGGTGCAACAATCGCTCCCACATATCCAAAAGAAGGTCTCAAAGAAACAGCAAACGGGATACCATATTTGATGCCCATATCCTGAGTAAACAGCAAAACAATAAACAACAGTAAGTGTCCCACTATACAGGCAAGCAACACTTCCCATACAGGAATCATTTGATACAACTGCGCAGCGGACATAAATATGGTTACTTCAATCGCCATTGCAAACCATATAGCAATCAATTTATTTGGTGTGACAGTTCTCTTGTCATAAGGACATGGCAAAATATCTTTTCCTGTCAGGAGACTGCTTTTTTTGTCAATATCCTTTATTTCCAATGTATCGTACTTGTTTTGATTCATCAGTTTGTCTTTTTCCATATCTTTTCCTCCTTATGTCCATGCAATTTCTCGTAAGAATGCTTTTAGCAACAAGTACCCATGACCGATATCATCCGGCTTACTGTATTCCAATGGCGAATGGCTGATTCCGCCGACGCTTGGAATAAAAATCATATTTGTCTTTGTTTTTTGTGCTAATATCTGGGAGTCATGACCGGCGCCGCTGTGCATTTTCCGATAGGACAGATGCAGCTTTTTTGCGGCTTCTTCCAGCAGCTTCAGACCGTCCTCGTCCATTTGTGCCGGAGCGTCCGGTGCTGCAAATTCCAATGTGTAGCGGAATCCATCCTCCTGCTGCTGTAGACTTTTGATTCTCGTCTGTGCTTCCTGCAGTATGGCAGGAGATGTCGAACGAATATCAAAAGACAGGCTGACGGAACCGGGAATGACATTGCTCTTATTCGGAAATACTTGAATTTCTCCAAATGTACAAGTGACCGCTTCGCCGTAAGCCATGGCCCATTGATTCATTTCTGTGATGAACTGCGCGGCTCTTGTCACCGGGTCTTTGCGCAGATGCATCGGCGTCGTACCTGCATGATTTTGATGTCCTTCAATCGTGATTTTTCCAATCAAAAGCCCCACAATCGAGGTGACCAGACCGACTTGCTCTCCGCTCTGTTCCAACACACCGCCTTGTTCAATATGCAGTTCGATAAAGCGTTCAATATCCTGCATCTGCGGTGATTTTTGCATTCCTTTTCCGGAAAATCCGGCCTGCCGGATCGCCTCGGTTACTGTGATTCCATTTGCATCCCGTTCCTGCATGGCATTCTCTGATAATTGCCCAATGATATAGCGGCTGCCCAGATATCCGGAGAGGAATCTGCTGCCTTCTTCTTCACAGAATGCGACAACCTCCACACTCTTTTTCGGTTTACCCAATTCCGCGTAAAGTGACCCTGCGGCAGCAATCGCGCAAATCACACCCAGTGCGCCATCGTACTTCCCACCGTTCTTTACAGTATCTCGATGGGAACCCGTTAAGACGATTTTATCCTGCTCTCCTTCTATTTTGCCGAAGAGATTGCCGATATCATCGTAAAACACTTCTAAAGCTTTTTCCCGCATCCACTGTTCCAAAAGTTTCAGTGCTTTTTGATCTTCCTCTGTGTAGGTCGCTCTCCAATGCAGATTTCCCATTTTTCCGGTTTCATGTAGACAATCCAATGCATTTTCTATCCATTTCAGTTCTTCGTTATACACGATTTACCACCTCCGTATTCCGTTAACATTTTCGTCAAAAGAACAGATTCTTCGATGCCGTCGATGACGGATATTCCTGCAAGCTCTGACAATCGTTTTCCGCGCCCTGCAAAAGCTGCGCATCCTAATATGACAGCATCCGCACCATCTTCTTTTCTGCATATGCGAATGAGTTCACAGATTTCATCATCGGATGCATGCACAGCATCTTCCACTGTGGAGTTCATGTATCGAATAGAAGCCACTTGCTCCATATCTCCCAAATCCCGAATGCTTCCAATCCACGGGGAAATATCCGCTTCGTTTCCTGAGGCGATGATGGAATATCTGCGCCCCTGCAGCTTCGCAAAAACAGAACTACTCTCATAAAGCCCTGTGACAGGAATCCTTATCATTTCTCTGGCAGCGCGCAGCCCCGGATCCGCAAAGCATCCAATAATAGCACCGTCATAGTCGGCTTCTGCTTCCAAGAGGAAATTAATGACCTCCACGCTTGCCTTTAGCTCATCAAAGCAGGAGACAATCCCTTTCGGGGTGTTATTGCACTGCTTGACATCTATACGAAATGTTGTTGTCTGTAAAGGTTCCACAGCCTGCCGCAGGGCGTCAGTTACCAATTCTGATGAATTTGGATTTAGCAGTAAAATCTTCATCTGTTTTTCCTTTCAATTGGCTGAGCAAAAGTACCGCAGCCTTTTTCGCCGATCACATCTGCTCCATCATAGACTTCGACGCCATTGACAATTGTTTTTTTGACCTTTCCATTTACGCTCATGCCTTGATATGGACTCCATTTTATCATTTGCTTCAAAGCGCTGTCCTCTATGTGCCATGCTTCATTCGGGTCTAAAATGACTACATCAGCATCCGCACCTACCGCAATACGCCCTTTGTTCGGATACAATCGATATCTTTTCGCCGCATTCGTGCTGCTCAATTCCACAAATTTTTCCACAGGCAATCCTCTTTTGATGACGCCTTCACTGAAAAACAGTTGATAGCAAAGTTCTACGCTCGTTACACCGGCCGGAGTTTTAAAAACGTTATCGCTTCCAGCCATCTTTTCTTCTACGGTATAAGTCGCATGATCACTGCATACCCAATCAATTTTCCCGTCAAAAATAGCATTCCAGAGTTTTTCAACGCTTTCCTCCTGGCGCAGCGGCGGATTGCATATTCCAAACACACCTAATTTTGGAAGCATAGAGCGATTTAAAAGTAAATACTGCGGACAAGTCTCCACGGAAATATCCGCCCCGGCTTTTTTGGCTTCTTGTACAATGTCTACCGCCTCTTCCAAAGTGCAATGTGCAATATTCACTTTGCATCCGGTTTCCTTTGCAAAGAGAGCCATCCTTGAAACTGCTTCAATTTCGGCGATTTCAGGTCTGCCGTCAGGATAATCTTCCGGTTTGGTTCTTCCTTCTGCCTGCAGCTTTGCAGTGTAGTACTCCACAATATCATTATTCTCGCAATGGATGGCAAGCACGATATCGCGACCTGATAAAAACGCCATGCGTTCCAGAAGATGTCCATCGTCTAGTTTTGGAATTTCGGGTGAATAAGTTAAAAATGTTTTAAAGGCTATCGCACCATTTTCTATCATTTTTTCCATTTCTAATTGATTATTCTCCGAACAGGCTCCAAAGAGTCCAAAATTGACTACAGCCTTGCTCTTTGCGATTTCTTTCTTTTCATTAAAACTCTGTAAATGATCCGGCAGAGGGAAAGTCAACGGATGTTCCAATACCGTTGTAATTCCTCCGGCTGCTGCAGCGCATGTGCCGGTATAAAAATCTTCACTGTTTGTCAAGCCGGGATCATTCAGGTGCACATGCGGATCAATAAATCCCGGGAAGACATATTGCCCATCCGCATCAATTTCTTTATCCCAGCTGTCTTGGTCAGTACATTTGCCGATATATGCAATCTTTCCGTCGCTTATACACACGTCTACCTGTTGCATTCCATGCTCCGTGATAACCTGACCGTTCTTAATTATTAAATCATATCTCATTTTAGCGACCTCCTTTCTTACATTATAGACTCCTGATTTTTCATAACAATGCAGTTTTTTAACCTGAGTATGTCTGATTTTATCCTGAATATCGCATGAAACAACCCTGCCTCACGAGGATTGCCTATTTACAAAACCAAAAAAATATTGTATGATAGTGGCATAAGGATACAATTTCATACTTCGAAGGGTAACTAACGGAAGTTGGGTGAGAGTCCCATACTGGCGAGCAACCGTAATGCGTTTCAAACGACAAGTCGGGAGACGAGTTATCGCTTGGATGTACGAATCTCTGCAGCAGAGGAAACATCCGGACGGAAAGGTAAGCAAGGCGTAAGAATTCTTTTGTTAAAGCGGTGGGAGAATTTGCAAAGCGGCACTTTTCGGGAGCGTTGTATTTTTTGCATACGCACAAAACGGATTATCGGCAGACTGTCAGAGTGGCAGCCTGCTTTTTATTTAACAAAAGGAGGAATGAAAAATGAGACAGAGCTGGTTTGAAGACCCGGACAATGTGGTTTATACCACGATTGCACAGTTTGCGGATAACTTCGGCAAGGAAGCGGGGATTCCTGATTTAGGCAGGAAAATAAAAGAATTCCGTGAGAACCCGACAGACGATGGGCTTCTTTTAAAAGGAACGAAGCGTACCGCAGTCAAACTGTTTATTCCGGACAGAGTTTTTGAGAAGCACCTTGAAATGGGAGAGAATGTATGGGTGTTCGTCGGAGAGACCTACCCGGCATATTGCATATATGAATAAGGTAGAGAAAATGGAAAGAAATCATAAGTTTTATCTTGCTTTGCACGGGACAACGCTTTTTGTGCCGTATAAACAGAACGATGACGGGGGCCTTGCACTGGAAATTCTGACAAACGGAGCCGGGGAGAATTTTCTGCCTGCATTTTTTTCGGTTCATTCGGAGATCGGGAATTTCGAGGGCGAGGAGTTTGCGGAATTCACTTTTTCGAACCTCAGGAATCTCTTTATCGAATTGGAGGGAAATATAAAAGGAATGGTCATTGAACCTTTTTCCAAGAACATTCTTATCGGAAGAGAGGATTTGGAAAGGTATGATTCGATTACGAAAGGAATGACCGTGCAAAGAAACGACCACATCGGAACCACGGAACTCCAGCCTGCGCGGAATTTGCCGAAGGGGCTGCGGGAGGCTGTTTGCGATTTTTGCCTCGGCGAGATAGGAATAAACGCTTTGTGGGCTTTTCGCGCAAAGGGCGAAAACGAAAAGAGGCCGCATCTGATGCTGAGCATAGATTTTTACGGCAGCAAGTTCGACCTGTTTCCAAGGCTTGCGGAGGTTGTCAAACCGTTTATGCAGCCGGGGGAGAGCTTTGAGCTGATTGAAAGAAATCCAAACATAGACCTAAAGCAGATTGCAGGTGCACAGATCTATCGCAGAGGTGAGAAGGTTGAAAGCTGACTGATACGTGTTTTTGCCGCACGAGATGCAAAAAAGTTTGCACCCCGTTCCTTTTTGTGCTAAAATATGAGCAGGAAAGGAAACGGGTGTGATTATGGATGCGGAATATTACAGCAAAATAATCGAGGCTCTGATTGAGCTTATAGATGAGGGCGTTTATATCGTTGACCAGGACGGTGTGGGGCAGTATTACAATAAGGCGATGGCATCAATGGAAAAGGTAAATATGGATGATGTCCTCGGCAAAAAGTTTCACGAGGCATTCCCGGATTTTCGCATGGGAGAAAGCACGATGTTCCGTGCACTTACAAAGAAAGAGCCCACATTGAAAAAGCAGCAGACCTATAAAAATCTTTACGGCAAGGAAATTACAACCATCAACAGCACAATTCCGATTGTTGTGGATGGCGAAGCGGTTGCAGCGGTTGAAGTTGCAAAGGATATAACGAATATACGGAAAATGTCGGATACGCTTCTCGAGCTTCAAGAGGTTAAGAGAGAGCGGAGCGAACCGAATGCGCCGGCTGTACAGAGCGGCATAAGACGGTATACATTTGACGATATTTACGGGGAAAACGAAAAGTTTAAAGCTGCGGTAAATCGTGCAAAGCGTGCTGCGGGAAACGATGCGAGCGTTTTCATCTACGGCGAAACGGGTACGGGCAAAGAATTGTTCGCGCAGAGCATTCACTACGGCGGACCGCGAAAAGAGAGACCGTTTTTGGCACAGAACTGCGCTGCGATTCCGGAAACATTGCTGGAAGGAATTTTGTTCGGTACGACAAAGGGCAGCTTCACCGGGGCGATTGACAGAGCAGGGCTGTTTGAACAGGCAAACGGAGGGACCTTGCTGCTCGATGAAATAAGTGCCATGCCTTATGAATTGCAAAGCAAGCTTTTGCGTGTTCTGCAGGAGAATTACGTAAGAAGAGTCGGTGGAAATAAGGATATTCCGATTGCCGTTCGCATTATTGCCACGGTGAACGAGCCGCCGGAGGAACTGATCCGGCAGGGCAAGCTCAGAAAGGACCTTTATTACAGACTGAATGTAATCAACATATCTATTCCCGCTCTGAGAGAGCGTCCTGATGATATTCCGATTTTGGCAGAGCGCTTCCTCGAAAAGCATAACAAACGGTTTGGCAAAGAGCTTTGGATGGTATCCGATGAAGCAATTCGAAAACTTCAGAAATACGATTATCCCGGAAATGTCAGAGAACTCGAAAACATCATAGAACAAACGGTTTCTATGGCAGATAAAGAACACGTTTTGACCGAAAAACTGCTCAGCATGCCGGAAACGGGGAAAAAAGCCGTACGCACGGAGGTTGATTACGACGCGGATGTGCCGCTCGGAGAGTATCTGGATGCGATAGAGGAGAGAATTATAAAGGAAGCGATGATAGAGTCGGACGGAAATATCAGCAAGGCGGCAAAAGCTTTGCAGATCAAGCGTCAGAATCTGCAGCACAAACTGAAAAAATATCACATTTTCGACATAAGATAGGACGATATGCAAAAAAACTTGCACATAATATGCAAGTTTTTTTGCGTTATTGAAGAAAATTAAGAAAAGAAAGGCTAAGAAAGCGTTAAGAGCCGAAAGCATAAATTGGAAACCATCATGCAAATTGGATTTTTGCACAGAAAACCGTACAAAATACTGAAAAAAATTGTGGAAAAGCAAGGTTTTTTGTACAAGTATGTATACAATATTCAGATAAATATATGGCACAGCTTTTGCTTATATATAGTAGCATGTTTAATTTAAACAAATATTGTTTTGAAAAGGAGACAGTTAAAATGAAAAATGTAAAAGTAATCCTTTGGGGACTCGGCGCAATGGGCGGCGGAATCGGCAAGATGCTCACAAAGAAAAAAGGCGTTGACATCGTTGGCGCTATCGACATCGGCGACAAGATCGGCAAGAGCTTATATGACGTAGTTCCCGGAATCGTTAGAGGCGACAGAGAAGACGTTATCGTTGGAACTCCGGAAGAAGTTATTAAACCGGGCGCAGCAGACATCGTAGTGGTTTGCACAAATTCTTTCACAAAAGATGTATATGACAAGTTAGTATTTGTAATGGAAAAAGGAATGAACGTTATCACTTCCGCAGAAGAAATGGCTTACCCACAGGCTCAGGAACCTGAACTTGCTAAGAAGCTTGACGAAATCGCTAAGAAGAACGGCGTATCCGTAATGGGTACAGGTATCAACCCTGGTTTAATCATGGACCTTCTTGTAATCCTTTGGACTGCAGCATGCGAAGAAGTTAACCACGTAACTTCAAGAAGAGTTAACTCCTTATCACCGTTCGGACCTGCTGTAATGGAAGAACAGGGTATCGGCATCTCCGTTGAAGAATTCAACGAAAGAAAAGCAAACGGAACAATGGCAGGACACGTTGGTTTCGCAGAATCCACAATGATGATTTGTGACGCTCTCGGCTGGAAGTGGGACGACTTCGGTCAGGACATGGAACCAATCGTAACAGATGTTGACAGAAAATCACCTTACGGATTCGCAGCAGCAGGACAGGTTGCAGGCGTTGCTATGAAGGGTTGGGTTAACATCGACGGCGAAAGAAAGATCGACATGGATCACCCTCAGCAGATCGAACCTGAACAGGTTGGCGTTCACACAGGCGACTATGTAATTCTTGACTCCGTTCCTCCGGTAAACATGGTTAACACTCCGGAAATCGAAGGCGGTATCGGAACTATGGCTATGATCATGAACTGCATTCCACACTGCATCAACGCAGCTCCTGGACTCAAGACTATGATTGATATCCCTGTTCCACATGCAATCATGGGCGACTTCAGAGATTTAATCGACGAAGACAAGAAGATCGTTAAATAAAAAAGGAGAATAAACAAAATGGCTAAGAAAGGTGATTGGGTTCGCATCCACAGCATCGTTTTGAAGGCAGAAGAAAGAACTGCGAAATTACCTGACGATACAAAGAAGTGCGACCTTCAACAATGGACAAAAGGTTTTCTGCAGGATGAAACCGCAACAATCGGCGACGAAGTTACGGTAAAAACCGCAGTAGGCCGTCTTGTAAAGGGTACTTTGATTGATGAAGCACCGTATTATACTCACAGCTATGGCAAATTCGTTCCTGAAATCATCGAAATTGACAGACAGCTTAGAGAAATCATGAATTTCGGAGGTGAAGAATAATGACACTTGCAAAAGACTATCAGTCCGTAATGGGCAGATCCAACGAGATTCAGAAGGAAGCTTTAGGGCTTGACTATTCAAACTTTGAAACATCTCCGATTTCTTTCGACTATGACGCTCTGATGAAGTCAACAGGCTACACATTGGACGAAATCGAAAGAATTCAGGGACTTCACGGTGTAGGAAACACACCGCTGCTTGAACTCAGAAACGTTACAAAGCTTGCACGTAAATACGCAAAACCGGGTTACGGCGCAAGAATTTTCGCAAAAGACGAATCCTGCAACGCATCCGGTTCCTTCAAAGACAGACGTGCGGCTTGCGCAGTTGCTCACGCTAAGAAATTAGGATACAAGGGCGTTATGGCTGCTACATCCGGAAACTACGGTGCTGCCGTTGCTTCCCAGGCTGCTATGCAGGGACTTAACTGCATCATCGTTCAGGAATGCTACGATTCACACGGCGTAGGACAACCTGAAATCGTTGAAAAAGCAAGAAAGTGCGAAGCTCTCGGAGCAGAAGTCGTTCAGCTTACCGTTGGACCTGAATTATTCTACTCCTTCCTGTCAATCCTCGAAGATACAGGATACTTCAACGCATCCCTGTATTCACCGTTTGGTATTGCAGGTGTAGAAACTCTGGGTTATGAAATTGCTACACAGTGCAGAGAAAAACTCGGAAAAGACCCTGATGTTGTTGTATGTACAACAGCAGGCGGCGGAATGGTAACAGGTACTGCACGTGGTCTGCAGAAGGCAGGCTGCAATGCAGAAGTAGTTGCTGCTTCCATCGACCTCACGGGATTATCAATGGCATCCGATACAGACTTCAACAAGAAGTCCTGCACAACAGGTCACACAGGATTCGGTGTTCCTTACGCTACCGACCCTGACCACTCCGATGTACCTCGTTCGGCAGCTCGTCCGCTCAGATACATGGATAAGTACATCACCGTAACACAGGGTGAAGTAATGTACATGACAGAAATGCTCGCAAACCTCGAAGGTATCGAAAGAGGTCCTGCAGGAAATACAGCACTCGCTGCTGCTTTCTCCTATGCGCAGGAACTTCCGGAAGATGCAATCGTAGTTGTATCTGAAACAGAATACACAGGTGCAGGCAAACATATCCAGCCACAGCTTGACTTCGCAAGAGACAACGGTATCGAAATCAAATTCGGAAACCCTCAGGAAGAAGATAAGCCGGGCGTAAACTTAATCTTACCTGCAACCCCTGGTTTGATTAAGCACAAGGTTGCCAACATTGAACACTTCAGAAAGTCTTTAATCAAGAAGGCTGTTAAGAAGGCTGGCGTTAAGCCTACAGATGCTGACCTCGAATTCCTTGCAGTAGAAACAAAGACAGATGTAGACTTCGTAAAAGCTACTCTTGAAGCAGAAGGATTACTGTAAGATTCGTAAAGGTAGAACAATGTTTATCAATGCGAAAGCTTGGGCAGGCGGATTTTGCGCCGCCCGCCCCGGGTTTTGCAATTAAATGAAAGGAATTATAAGGATGAAAAGAGAAGACGATTTCCAAGTAAGAAGACAGCATTTAGCAAATCTTACTGACGAAGAACTTTACAACAGATTCTGGGAATTAATCGCCAAGGTTGATGAACCGCTTCTGGAGTTAGGTTACAAAAACACTACACCATCGGTTGAACGTGCGGTATTACTCAGAATGGGTGTATCATCCCTTGATTGTATGCCTATCGTAAACCACTGCATGGACCACGGTCTCATGGGCAAAGGCGCAGGCCACTGCGTATATAAGTTATCAAAATTAGAAGACATCTCTATCCGTGATGCCTCCATCAAGCTCGCAAAGGGCGAAGGCTGGGATAAAGTAGTTGAAGCGTTCAAGGGAGGTAAGTAAGATGATTTTGAAACCAAATGAAAAACTCGATGTAGTTGAATTACTTAAAGACCTTGACAAATACGAACCGAGAAGACGTGAATGGGTTTGGAGAGAAAGAGCAGAAGATCAGCATTTAGGACAGTTTGAATATCACGAAATTTCAAAGAGCCTGAAGAACTATGTACCTCTTCCTCCGGCTAAATTCCTTGAAAACATCGACCCGCAGCCGATGCAGACTATCACAACTGAAATCGCTTCCGGAAGATTCGAAGACGATATCAGAAGAATGAGAATGGCAGCATGGCACGGTGCTGACCACTTAATGGTTATCAGACACATGGGTCAGTCCCACATCGACGGACTTATGGAAGGTACTCCGCAGGGTATCGGTGGTGTTCCGATTACTCGTAAGCAGGTTAGAGCACAGAGAAAGGCTATCGACCTCATCGAAGATGAAGTTGGTCGTCCAATCAACTACCATTCCTACATCTCCGGCGTTGCAGGCCCTGATATCGCAGTAATGTTCGCTGAAGAAGGTATCAACGGTGCTCACCAGGACCCTCAGTACAATGTACTTTACAGAGACGTTAACATGGTAAGATCTTTCGTAGACGCCTGCGAATCCAAGAAGGTTATGGCTTGGTCCGGCATGCTTCAGATCGACGGAGCTCACAATGCAAACGCAACAGCAAGAGACGCTTGGAAGGTAATGCCTGAACTTATCGTTCAGCATGCTATCAACTCCTACTTCTCAGAAAGAGTTGGCATCAAGCCTGAAAATATTTCATTATCAACAGTTCCTCCGACAGCTACACCTGCACCTTGCATGTATATGGACCTTCCGTATGCAGTAGCTCTCAGAGATTTCTGCGGCAGATACAAGATGAGAGCTCAGATGAACACGAAGTACATCCAGTCCTCCGCTCGTGAAGCTACAGTAACTCACGTAATGAACATGTTCATTTCCAAGCTGACAAGCGCAGATATCCAGTCCACAATCACACCGGACGAAGGAAGAAACGTTCCTTGGCATATCTACAACATCGAAGCAACTGACACTGCTAAGCAGACATTAATCGGCTTAGACGGTTTAATGGAAATGGTTGAACTCAAGAAGGACGGTCCTTTAAGAGAAAACGCAAGAGAACTCAAAGAAAGAGCTGTATTATATGTAGAAGAAATCCTCGAAGTTGGTGGATACTTCAACGCTGTTCAGGAAGGTTTCTTCGTAGACTCCGGAAAATATCCTGAAAGAAACGGAGACGGTATCGCTCGTAAGATCGATGGCGGATTCGGTGCAGGCTTCATTTTCGAAAGAGACGAAGACTACATGGCTCCTGTAACTGCTCACTACGGATATAATAATGTAGAACAGTACGGCGGAAACCCTGAAGATCCGGCTGCTTTAATCGGCGGATGTACATTTGAAGACAGAAGCAAGATCGTTTACATCGACGAACTTGACGACGAAGATAATGTAAACAAGAGACTTGAAAAAGTTGCTAAGTACAGAACAGGCGAATGGCTCACTCCTGAAGTTGAATGGTGCGGCGACAGAGTTATCATGCTCACTATGATGCTCCCTGCAAACAAGAGAGTTGCGGAAGCAGCTGCTGTTGAACTTGGTAAGAAGTTAGGCCTTGTTGACCCGGAAGTTATCTCTGCAGAAATCATGCAGGAAGCTGAAGGTACAAGAATCGAGTTAAAGGGCAGAGTTGACTTCGACATCGACCTTAAGACTCTGGTAGTACCACCGGAACCATATGTAATGTCCGACAAAGAATTATATGAAGAATTCGAAGGACATGAACACATGAAGGTTGTTTGCGGTACAGTAGGAGATGACGAACACTCCGTAGGTATGAGAGAAATCATCAACATCAAGCACGGCGGAATCGAAAAATGGGGTATCGAATGCGTTTACCTTGGAACTTCCGTTCCGGTTGAAAAGATGGTTGACGCTTGTATCGAAGAAAATGCACAGGCTATCCTCGCATCCACAATCATCTCTCACGATAACGTTCACTACAAGAACATGAAGAGAATCCACGAGCTCTGCGTTGAAAAGGGTATCCGTGACAAGGTTATCATCTGTGCAGGCGGTACTCAGGTAATTCCTGAAGAAGCTGTTAAGACAGGTATCGACATGGGATTCGGCAGAAACTCCCACGGTATCGACGTTGCTACATTCCTTGCTCAGGAAAGACAGAGAAGAAGAGGCGAAGTTCCTCACGGATTCAGACCTGAAGACCTTAAGCAGGATTAATTAGACGAACAGTTCCGCCTGCGCGCACACGCACCGCGGGCGGAGCGAACATTTTCGGCTTGCGGGCAATGAGCCCCGCGGGCGGATAGAACATTTTCGGCGCGGAGAGTCGCCGAAAATGGCCATTTCAAAACAATTTGAGGGGGCCGGCCGGAAGGCCCGGCCCCTACTTTTGTATCTGGGGATACATCGGGCTCTTTTGGAAAAGAAAAAAATGTATAAAATGAAAATAAATGGTTGTAAAAAGTTGGAATTTGTTGTATGATCTATTGTAATAACTGAATTAGTCCAACTTTTGTACACAGATGAGCGTTGAAATTGGCCTTTTGCACCTTGCTTCTGGTCGCAAGTTGGACAAAAAAGACTATGTACGAAAAAAGTCCAACAAATCTCATTGTTTCAGGTGAGAAAAGTTGGAGTATTTAGGAGGTCTTGTATTTAGTCCAACTTTCATAGAAACGGAGGGTGTCTTTTGGTAAAATCAGAGGTGTATTTTGACCATTTGTTGGAGGATTTAAGAGAGCGCGTCAAAAAGTCCAAACTTGAGCTTGCAGTATTGCCGGAAGGAAGCTTGCAAATCGAAAAGCGCAACGGAGTACCGTTTTACTTTCAAGCAATACGGACAACCGAGGAAATGGATGATGAGCGTGCGGAGTGTGCAGGGCAAAATGAGCAGGAAGATGTACTGCAAAAGCAGACACGAATTATAAACAAAAGGCATGCAATTAACAAACAATCAGAAATTGTTAGAGGCTTGGTACGCAGGACATATTTAGAAAGAGAACTTGCTGTTCTTGAGAAAAATGTCAAGGCCTTGGAAACGATGACAAAAGCATTTTGTGAAGTTGCACCGGACGACATACTGGAGAGAATGCCGGAACGCTTTAGGACTTTTCCGAAAGAGTATTTCTTTCCTCAGCCGAAGGAAGACGACTGGGCAAGCCAGCCGTATGAACAAAGCAGCTATAAGACCGAGAGGAAAATTCATACAACAAGCAGAGGACTTCTGGTGCGGTCTAAGTCAGAGCTTGCAATTTCGGAGGCATTCTATAAATACGACGTACCGTTTCGATATGAGCAGATTCTGGAGATTGGAACGTATCGGGTTGCACCGGATTTTATGCCGAGGAACAAGCGGACGAGCGAGCAGTTTTATTGGGAACACTGCGGGATGCCGGGGGACGAAGAATATATGAGGCACCATAAGTGGAAAATGAATCTTTATGGGAGCGTTGGGATTGTGCCGTGGAAAAATTTGATTGTCAGCTATGACGGTGTAGACGGAACGCTGAACATTGCGGAGATTGAAAGTGTGATTAGAAATAAACTTTTGTAGGAAAAAGCAAAGCGGAGGTTTACGAAAATGTTGAGAGAGGCAGATGAGAAAGACAAGTTGGTGTGGGTCAGGCTGAACAAAGAATTTATGAACTTCGAGATACAGGATGGCGACCTTTGGAATCATGTGGACGAAGCGAAGGACGAAGAACTTGCCGATGTGTTTGACGAGGCATTGAAGAAACCGGAGCACATTACGTTTTTTATGATTGAATTGCCGAATGGCGATGTGATAGGTTTTGTGAACCTTATGACGATTTTCAGTGTTTGGGCCGGAGGCTTTGCGCTGATTATTGACGATTTGTTTCTAGCACCGGAGCACCAAGGGCAGGGGTATGGAAGACAAGTCATGAAGGAAATTGAAGATTACGCACGAGAAAAGGGTTACAAACGACTGCAATTCCAGTCGGAAGAAACGAATCCGGCAGCGAAAGTTTTTTATAAGAAGCTTGGATATCAGCCGGGAGATATGAGCTTTTATGTGCGATACTTATAAAAGAGGCTGCTTATCCCGAAACGGCAGGGGCGCATGCCCCCGCGTCAATCAGGGCGGAGGGCAGCACAAATTCAGACAGAAAGGAAGACAAAAATGAGAGTAGATGTTTTAGTTGCGGAAATCGGCTCGACCACGACGGTTGTAAATGCGTTCAAGGATTTGGACGGCGACAATCCGGTGTTCTGGGCCCAGGGGCAGGCACCGACATCCGTATTGGAGGGCGATGTTCGTATCGGGCTGCAGGGCGCGATTGATAACCTTTGCAGGAAGATGGGAATTGACAGTCTGGAGTATGACGAGATGCTTGCCACATCATCGGCCGCGGGCGGTCTGAAGATGACGGTGCACGGACTGGTATATGATATGACTGCGAAGGCTGCAAGAGAAGCGGCGCTTGGCGCGGGAGGAATCATTCATAACATTACAGTCGGAAGACTGAGAAGAAGCGACCTCGCAAAGATTAAGGAGATCAACCCGAACCTCATCCTGATTGCGGGCGGCGTTGATTACGGCGAAAGAGACACTGCGATATACAACGCGGAAATGATAAGAAACATGGGTCTGCACACACCGGTAGTTTATGCCGGAAACATTGAGAATCAGGAAGAGATGAAACTGATTTTTGATGAGGAAAGCGGACAGAAACTCTACCTTGTAGACAATGTTTATCCGAAGATTGACACGCTGAATGTAGAGCCTTGCCGAAAGGTCATCCAGGACGCGTTTGAGGACAATATCACGAAGGCACCGGGCATGGAGCATGTGCGCGACATGGTAAATGGGCCGATTATCCCGACACCGGGCGCGGTTATGGAATGCACGAAACTGCTTTATGACTGCATCGGTGATGTTATGACCATCGACGTTGGCGGTGCGACGACAGACGTTCACGCAGTGACCGAAGACTCTGACGCGGTTGCGAGAATTTTGACAGCACCGGAACCGAAGGCAAAGAGAACCGTGGAAGGCGACCTTGGCGTTTATGTAAACCGCATGAAGGTAATTGAATCCATCGGCGAAGAAAAGCTCAGAAAAGAATGTGAAGAAAAACTCCACATCGACCTCGACAAAACGCTTGAAACTTACAAGGCGATTCCGAAGAATGAAGACGAATTCAAGTTGGTTGAAAGACTTACCGAGGAGGCTGTTTTGAGGGCGGTTGAACGCCATGCAGGCTCAATCCGGTATGTGTACGGTCCGACGGGAAGGCAGACGCTGGCAGAGGGCAAGGACCTGACGCAGATCAAATACATCGTGGGCACGGGAGGTGCGCTCACAAGACTTCCGCACAGAGTGGAAATCATGGAAGAAATTGCAAAGGACAACGAAACGGGCATGAAACTTTATCCGCCTGAGTCCGTGAAGATCCTTGTGGACAACGACTATATCATGGCATCGCTGGGCGTTCTTTCCAAGACACATAGACAGGGTGCGATTAAACTCCTCGCAAAGAGCCTGCACATGGAGCTGAAAGAAAACGAGCATGTTGTAAACAAAGCGGCATTTATCGAAGAGCTTCAGAGACTTTCCGCAGCGCGCAAGGCGAAAGAAGAAGAAACGCAGAAGCACATTGAAGAGATGGAAGCGATGGGTTACGATTTGACGGATTACAAGGAAGCCCTTGCCGAAAAGATTGGAGGAGCTACGAAGGAAGAGGTCGAGGCTGCCAAGGCAGAAGCACTTGTCAGCGACCGATCCGTTAAAAAAGGTGCGGACCTGATCGTAAATGCAGAGGAGACTCAAAGCATAGCAGCTAAGGCGCAGGACGATGACTACGACCCGGCGCAACATGTGATGCGTGCGTGCGGAGAGGTTGACGGCAGACCGAACTGCAACCATGAATGCTGGGCGTGCATGCGAACGCATTGCCCATACAGAGATAAAAACGCAAAAAGGCCGGAAGGCAGGTAAAGAAAGGAAAGAAAAATGTATCCAAGATTAGTAGTTGATTTAAAGAAGCTGAGAAGTAATTTAGACGCATGTGCCAAGATTGTAAAGGAAGACGCAGGCTGCTCCCTGATGATTGTAACGAAGGGGCTTTGTGCGGATAAAGAAATGGCACATATGGTTGCTACCCATCCGGCGGTTGATTTTATGGCGGACTCCCGTGTTGCAAACATCAAAACATACGCGGATGAGGCAAGAGCAAACGGAAAGAAGACCGTTCTTCTGAGAATACCAATGCACTGCGAAGCTGCAGACGTTGTAAAATATGTTGACCTTAGCTTTAACTCGGAGCTTTCAACCATCAGACTTCTCAATGAAGAGGCTGCAAAAGCAGGCATTAAGCATAACATTTTACTGATGATCGATATGGGAGACCTCAGAGAAGGCATTTTCTATCAGAAAGAAGACCTGATTTTTGAGGCAGTTTCCGAAATTATGGCAATGAAAAACATCAATCTCTACGGTGTGGGTGTGAACCTGACCTGCTACGGCGCAATCATTCCGAAACAGGATAACCTTGGAGGACTTGTTGCGATTGCTCGTAAAATTGAAGAGAAATTCGGAATTAAGCTGAATGTGATTTCCGGCGGAAATTCCAGCTCGATTTATCTGATTTGGAAAGAAGGACTTCCGGAAGGAATCAACAACCTCAGACTTGGAGAATCCTTCCTGCTCGGAAACGATACGGCTTACGGGGAAACCGTTCCGGGATGCGTTCATGATACGCTTACACTCGAAGCACAGATTGTGGAACTGAAGGAAAAGCCGTCCCTTCCGATCGGTGAAGTGGGCGTTGACGCTTTCGGTGAAAAACCATATTACGAAGACAGAGGAATCATGAAGCGTGCGATTATCGCAGTCGGCAAGCAGGATACGGATCTTGGCGGAATGATTCCGACGGATGCACAGATTGAAATCATGGGAGGTTCTTCCGACCACACGATTCTTGATGTGACACATACAGACAAAGAATACAAGGTCGGCGATGTTGTGGCATTTACGGTTGAATACGGTGCAATGCTCAAGCTTGCAACCAGCCCGTATGTTGAAAAAGTATATGTCAAATAAAAATACAATTAACTTCGAAAACAGGGATGAGGAGCGTGCTCTTTCATCCCTGTTTTCGTTAGGTGTGCCTAGGCGGCGGTTAGTCACCCAGATATTTAAATTTTTTCGAAGTCATCTGCGCCGTGTTTGCAGAGAGGGCAAACGAAATCAGGCGGAAGCGTATCGCCTTCGTAGACATATCCGCAGATTTTGCAGACATAGCCGTGCTTTTCTTCCTCAATCTTTGGCTGCGGCTTCGGTTTGATATGCTCAAAGTAATAACCGTAGGTCACGGACGGCATGTCGCGGAGAACTTCCGATTCGGTAACCTCTGCGATGAAGAGCGTATGCGTGCCGTAATCGTGCGCGTCAATAACCTTTGCGGAGATAAATGCATTCGTTCCGAGCGTGACATAGGTAAGACCATTTCCACTGCGTGCAGTGTGCGCTTCAAATCCGGCAAACTTGTCCGTATCCTTACCGCTTGCAAAGCCAAAACGCTTGAAGGTATCAAACGAAGCATCTTCTGCAAGAATGGATAAATTGAATACACCGCTCTTAAGAATCATATCATGTGTGTAGTTTGCTTTGTTGACAGCGATGTTGATTCTGCCCGGTGTGCTTGTGAGCTGTGCAGCCGTGTTGATAATGCAGCCATTATCTTTGCCGTCAGCCTGCGTGGTCAGCACGAAAAGTCCATAGGAGAACTTGTGGAAGACCGCCGGGTCGATTTTCAGAATATCCTTATCCGTTTCACCGATTACAGGTTTTTCGAAACGAGGAATTGTGTCGGAAATTGCCTGAACCAAAACATCGATTTCATCGGTCTGTTCCGGTTTCAGCGAAGATTTCAGGGTCAGCGTCTCGTCTAAAATACGCATATTCTTGCAGGCGGACATAATTTCTCTCATAAGCTTGCCGCTGGTCGGTGCCCACGAACCGTTTTCCACGAAGGCAACCGTTCTGTCCTGAATATTGTGAGCAGCAAGGTCGTGCAAAAGCTCTTCCATCGACACGAAGATTCCTGCATTATAAGTCGTGGAAGCGAAGAGCAGGTGACTCCACTTGAAAGCTGCAGCAATAATTTCAGAAGCAGGGGTAACGGAGACATCGAACATCACGGTTTTGATGCCGAGGTCGCGCAGGCGGGAAGAAATGATTTCCGCTGTATTTTCTGTATTTCCGTATACCGAAGCGTAGGCAATCATAACACCGTTTTCTTCCGGCGTGTAAGTGCTCCATTTCACATACTTATCGAAAATATCTTCGAGATTGCGTCTCCAAACGAAACCGTGAAGCGAACAAATCATCTTAATATCAAGGCTGTGTGTTTTTTTCAGCAGGGACTGTACCTGCTGCCCGTATTTTCCGACGATATTGCAGTAATAACGGCGGGCCTCGTCCATATATTCATTTTCAAAGTCTACTTCATCTGCGAAAATTGCTCCGTTCAGCGCTCCAAAAGTTCCGAAGGCATCTGCGGAGAAAAGCGTACCTGTGGTTTCGTCGAAAGTAACCATAACCTCCGGCCAGTGTACCATCGGCGCGAAGATAAATTTCAAAACATGGTTTCCCGTGTTGAGCGTATCTCCCTCTTTTACCACAAATGCGCGGTTTCTTAAATCCACATGGAAAAACTGTGTAATCATTGCGAGAATTTTTTCGTTTGCTACAATTTTCACATCCGGGTAACGGAGCAAAAGTTCCGACAGCGTTGCCGAATGATCCGGCTCCATGTGCTGAACAACTACGAAGTCAAGTTTTCTGCCACTAAGCTCATGCTCAACGTTTTCAAAAAAAGTCCGGCTGACGGCTTTATCCACGGTATCAAAAAGAACGGTAAGCTCATCTTTTAAAAGGTATGAATTGTAGGAAACACCGCGAGGCACGGAATAAACGCCTTCGAACATGGCGAGCCTGCGATCGTTTGCACCTACCCATACTAAGTCATCTGTTATTTTTTTCGTACAATACATTTTTTAAACTCTCCTTTGAATTTCTGTAATAATATTTCGGATGCTTTTACCACTTGTTTGTAACTTTTTCCGCAAATCCCAGGAAGTCTTTCACTTCTATGACAGTTCCGCCGTCGAGAATGATCTTCCCTGTAAATTTTCCGAAGACCTGGTGCTGATCCGATGATATCAGTTTCGCATCCGTGAGCGCAGCGCGGTCGATAATAGGGATAAAATCCATTTCGAACCGCCCATCATCACTTGTAAATGTCCAAGGATTTAGATAATCTTCAATCATGTCCATGGTGACGACACACTTTCCTGACGAACCGCCGCAGCATCCGCCGTGCGTGGTGTAATTTTTGTTTTTCATCGGAATATGAAAAGTCACCTGACTGAGCTTATGAGCTTTGCCGTCATAGAAAAGCATGTTTTCGCTGGCTGCCGAGGTATCACCGAAACCGTAGCCGATGTTCCAGCCGAGCCTTTTTCCGTCAGGAGCAAGGCCGGAGGCACTTCCCCAGTACCAGGTGTTCTTGTATGTCCAAACACCGCGGCCCCAGTCGAGTGTTCCGAAAGACTTTCCCTCCGGGAATTCATAAGTTTTGTCACCAAAGGAAACGGATCCGGCCGCAGGCATGCAATTGATTTTTTGGTTGTAATAAAAGGCTGTTTTTTTCTCTGCAAACGGAGTTGCGATAACCATGCTGTCATCGTCGGGACATTTGAGGGTGATTTTGCCGTCGATCGGCTTCTTATCACAGAAATTGTCCATGTGAAATTCCAAAATACGCTCGCTGCCATTGTTCATGAAGTTAATGTAATAGCCTTTGCCTTTTGTTTTGACATCGCCGGACACGCTTGATGGCGGGAGATTTTTCTTTCCAAATGTAAAAGCGGTAATCGGGCTGTTTGTATGCTCCCACGGTATTGTAAAGTCAAGGAGCGAAATACTGTCAAGTCCCATATAGGAATTGTCGTCAATGGTAAGGGCAACAGCGAAGCTGTCACAGGCAACAAGGTAGTAGTCCCACTCTTTAATTTTAAATCCCGGCGCTTTGATTGCGGAACGGTCATAATTCAAAATCAGACTTTTTGCATAACCGGCCTCTGTGAGATGGCCGTTTGCATCCAATAAATCGTGTTGAGATGTTAGTTCATGTTGTTTTTTTTCGCTCATGCTCAGCCTCCGTATTCATATGTTTTCTTAGTTTAGAATAGCAAATTATTTTGTATTTGGCAAGCATTAGAATTGACAAAAGAAAAGCACGGTGCTAAGATTGTGTTAACGTAATGCTAAGATAATGCTAAGAAAGATATATACTAAAGTTGACATGCCATATACTTTAGTTGTCTTGCCTTTTCATATGCAAAAATGATAAAAGTATCCTTGGAGGGAATCCTCATAGCGGGGACAACTCCGAATTCATTCTTTATTTTATACCAATATATTAATAGGAGGACTTATTATGGGTAAAAAGATCCCGGTATGGCAATGCTTACTCGTTATGGTAGTAATGATTGCCGCATTAATGTGGTCAATTATCGTTGACGACGGTGGCGAACCACACATCGCACTTATCATCGCAGCATCTTTCGCTGCAATCATCGGCGTAGCTAACGGCTGGAAATGGAACTACATGGAACAGGGTATCCTCGCTTCCATCAACAGATCCATGCAGGCTATCTTAATCCTTGCTATCGTAGGTGCTATGATTTGTTCATGGCTTGCAGCAGGAACAATTCCTTCCATGATGTACTACGGTATCAAAGTTATCAGCCCTAAGGTATTCTTACTTACAGCTTGTATCCTTTGCTCCATCGTATCCCTTGCAACAGGTTCTTCATGGTCCACAGCAGGTTCCATGGGTGTTGCACTCGTTGGTGTAGGTACAGCTCTCGGATTCCCTGTTGCTATGACAGCAGGTGCTGTAGTATCCGGTGCTTACTTCGGAGACAAGATGTCCCCATTATCCGATACAACAAACCTTGCTCCTGCAATGGCCGGCGCAACTCTGTTCGGACACATCAAACACATGGTTTATACAACCGGTACTTCCTTAGCTATCGCTTTAGTTGCTTACGCAGTAATGGGCTTCATGCATGCTTCCAACAATGCGGTTGACATGTCCGTTGTAGATGAAATCTCTGTATTCATCCAAGGTTCATCCAAGATAAGTGTTCTTTCCCTGCTTCCGCCAATCTTCGTAATCGTGGCAGTAGCGATGAAGTTCCCTGCAATCCCATCCTTAATCGGTGGTGTATTCATCGGCGTTCCGTTCTTCTTCTGGAACAGAGCACATGTTGAAACAGCTACAGGACTTCCTCTTAAGGAATCCATCTTCACAATCATGAACAACGGTATCTCCATGGGACAGGTTCCGGAAGGAACAGAAGACGGTTCTGTAATCGCAAAACTTGCTGACCTTCTTTCCAATGGTGGTATGCAGGGTATGATGTGGACAATCTCCATCATCCTCTGTGCAATGTGCTTCGGCGGTATCGTAGACGTAACAGGCGTTATGGGAACAATCGCTGAAGGTCTCCTTAAGGTAGCTAAGGGCAGAGGCGGACTCGTACTCGCAACTGAATTAATGTGCTTAATCACTAACGCAGTATGCTGCGACCAGTACTTAGCACTCGTACTTCCTGGCAGAATGTTCAAGGAAAAATTCGAAGACATGAAGCTTCGTCCGGAAAACCTTTCAAGAGCACTGGAAGACTGCGGAACAATCACTTCCAACTTCTTCCCTTGGAACACTTGCGGTGCTACAATGAGAAACTTCCTCAACGTAGACTCCAGCTACATTCCATATGCTATTCTTAACTGGCTTAACCCAATTGTTTCCGTATTCTTCGGATATACAGGAATCACAATGACTAAGCTGACGGATGAAGAATATGAAGCAATCTTAGAAGAAAGAGAAGCTGAAAAGCAGGCTGCATTAAAGTCACTTGAAGCATAAACAAACATTTTGTCTGTAACAAATGCTTAAAATTTTATAAGAAGGAATGAATTTGTGAAGTCCTTCTTATAATATTAAGATAATAAATAAATAAAGAGCCAAGAAACTAGGTCCTGCCTAGTTTTTTGGTGTATTTGAAACCAGAGGGAAAAAAATGAGTATTGAGCTTAGAATAATATATCTGCTTGCGATTTTTGCGGAGATTCTTGCAATTTTTCTTCAAGCATTGATTAAGCATAAAAATTTGCTGGTATTTTATGACACAATTAAGGGTGGGAGCGTGACGACCTTTTTGATTGCCATGCTTTGTCTGAATGTGATTGACTTTTTGATTTTTGATAAAGATGTCATGGTTGCAGAGTATATTGTAGTTGCATACACCGGCATAATTATTTTTGTTTGGCTGAAATGGATATTGCTCTGTGCAAAATATCTGAAAGGGGTATATCGCGGAAGCAGGGAAAAGAATGGAAAAGTTTTGATACTCATGATCCTTTACAATATTGCATTCATCCTTATTCTCGCATCGGGCATTCTCAATACAATAAGGGCGACAAATCTGCCGTTCCTAGAGCCGGGCGGAGTGGTTCCTTATCTGGTTATCGGAAGCTGGCTTATGCTCGCAGGGCTTAATGTTGTAACAATGTGGAATTCCCTTCCCATTGTTGATGAAAAGCATTTAAAGGAGAGGGATGTTCTCACCGATGAAAAGCTTTCGACGCTGGGAAAAATGTTTGAGCTGACGGACAGAGAAATGACGATGATCCGTTATCTGTATGAGGGAAAAAACAATGCAGAAATTGCAGATGCGCTCGGTCTGTCCGAAAATACGATAAAAACCTACAATTTCAGGCTGTACAAGAAACTCGAGGTTGAAAGCCGTGTACAGGCTGTAAATAAAATCAGAGAAGAAATAATTAATCTGTAAACAAGGAAGAATATACTCTGCCTCCGCGAAGTGAAAAAAACTGTGTGAAGATTATAATTATACGGGATTTTAACAAAAAAATAAGGTATAATGTAATCGTAGACAGAAATCAACTTTGGGAGGCAGTATGCATATTCCGACACTTATCTCCGATCTTGCGGTCATGATGCTGACGGCAGGAATCATCACAATCATATTCAAAAGAATTAAACAACCATTGATACTGGGCTATATCTTGGCGGGCTTTTTGATAAGCCCGTATTTTCCGCTGTTCACGACAGTTGTTGATACACAGAGCATTCATACCTGGAGCGAGATCGGAATTATCTTCCTCATGTTTCATCTGGGCTTGGAATTTAATCTGCATAAACTTGTAAGCGTGGGAAGCACAGCAATCATTACGACTGCAACCGGAGTGGCGGGAATGCTTGGAATCGGCTACACATCCGGAATGCTTCTCGGATTTGGAACCATGAACAGCATCTGCCTTGGAGGCATGCTTGCAATGAGCTCCACCACGATAATAATAAAGGTATTTGATGAATTAAAAATAAAAGAAAAATACACGGAACTGGTTTTCGGCACCCTTGTAATACAGGATATCGTCGGAATTTTTATGATGGTAATACTTTCAACCATCAGTGCCAGACAGAATATTTCCGGAGTGGAGATTATGGGAAGCCTTCTGCTTATGGTGCTGTATCTCATTATTTGGCTTGTATTCGGGATCTACCTGCTGCCTACATTTTTTAACAAAACCATAAAACTGATGAATGACGAGATGCTCCTGGTAGTGTCCATCGGAATCTGTTTCGGCATGGTTCTGCTTGCCGACAACCTTGGATTTTCAACGGCACTTGGCTCCTTCCTTGCAGGCTCGCTTCTGGCGGGAACTGTGCATGTGGAACGCGTGGAAACATTAACCAAAGGGGTAAAAGACCTTTTCGGAGCGGTTTTCTTTATTTCCGTGGGAATGATGGTGCAGCCGGGAATGATTGCAAAATACATCATCCCGATTGTGGTAATTATTCTCGTCACACTTGTGGGAAAGCTTGTGTTCAACAGCATAGGAATGCTTCTTTCCGGACAAAGCCTGCCGAATGCTGTATCAAGCGGATTTGCACTTGCACAGATAGGCGAATTTGCCTTTATTATTGCCTCATTCGGAATAAATCTTGGGATTATCGACGAATACATATACCCAATTGTAGTCGCGGTTTCCGTAATCACAACGTTTACAACACCTTTCTGCATCAAAGCAGCACCGATTTTCGTGGGATGGCTTGACAAAGTGCTCCCGGAAAGTGCCAAGGAAAAGCTTACGCGATATACTTCCGAAGAACAGCCAGAAGAAGAAAAAGACAACGACTGGGAAGTTTTCTTGAAGAAGTATTTCCTTAGAATGGCGGTATACGGCGGAATCATGCTTGTCGCTGCACTGGTGGGGACATTCAAACTTCAGCCGTTTCTTGTAGCATATATAACCGATTTGGGAAGCAAACTGGCTTCCTGCGTTGCGATATACATAGTGATGGCAATCTTTATAGGCCCGTTGTTTTACTTTCATAACAACTATTTCACTACGCTTTGGCTCAAAAAAGCATCGTTCCACTTACCACTGCTGTTCCTGAATATCGTTAAGCTTGTTGTGATTACGGCAATCGCCGTGGTGCCTCTGCATATGTTTTTCGGTTCGGGCATAGGTGGAGTAGCCGTGCTCCTGGTTGTAGTCCTGACGATTTTCTCGAGAAAGACGATTTTGGCAACTTGGTATTTGCAGCTTGAGACGACCTTCCTCAAAAACTTCAATGAAAGGGTCATCCGAAGTGAGGAAGCAGCGGGCAGGCAGCAGCGGTGGCTCGACCAGGATTTGTGCATCATTTCCTTCATTGCACCCGAAACGGCACCATACCTCAATCGAAGGATCGAGGACCTGAACTGGGGCGCAAACTATAATGTATATGTTGTAAAAATCAGACATGAAGGTAAATACATCCTTTTGCCGGACGGAAAGGTTTCGATAAAAGCCATGGACAAAGTTTATGTGGTCGGTCAAGAGAAAGCGCTCAAAAACTTTTACAGACTTACGGGGCTTGTGCAGAACAAACCGATACGAACTTTGAAAAAATTCATGGAGAGCGATTATCCGAAGGTAGAACATGCACTTGCAGTATGTCCTATAAAGGTGAGAGGAGATGAATCCTTTGCCAACAAGCCGATTAAACAGGGACATCTGAGGCAGAGCACGAAGTGTATGATTTTGGGCATGCAAAAAGATGGCTATCCGATAATCATGCCGGATGCAAACATGCTCATTGCAAAAGGAGACATCCTGTGGATCATGGGTTCAAACAACCATGTAGGCGCATTGATAGGAGAACATGTTGAATAGCAAATAGACGATTTGACAAAGGGAGATGAGAATAATGGAGAAGACAGACATTTTAGTAATTAATCCGGGATCGACGACAACCAAAATCGGTCTTTTCAGAAATGCGGAACTGGTTTTTGAAGAAACGCTGACGCACGACCCTGACAAGCTGCTTGCATATGGAACAATCGGAGCACAGCTCCCTTACAGGGCAGAAGTTATCAGAAAAATTTTGGACGAAAAAAACTACGATACCGCTTTGTTAAAAGCGGTTGTCGGACGAGGCGGAATGGTCATCGGACTTTCCGGCGGCGGATATCTGGTAAATCCAGCACTCTGCGAAGCAATGCAAAGTCCCGAGAACCCGCAGCATGCTTCCAGTCTCGGAGCACTGCTTGCATATGACATCGCGGGGGCACTTGGCATCCCATCGTTTATATACGATTCAACTATGGGGTGCGAACTTTCGGAAGTTGCGAAGGTTTCCGGTCTTTCTGGGATTGAAAGATATGGCTGTTATCACGTTTTGAATGCGAGAGCGCAAGCCATGAATTATGCCGCACGAATCGGGAAATCATATAAGGAACTGAATCTTTTGGTATGCCATATGGGCGGCGGAATATCGGTAACCGTTCACAAAAACGGCCAAATCATTGATGGGGCTTCTTATGACGATGGCCCGATGTCACCGGAGAGAACGGGAGGAATCGCGCTCCTTTTGTGGACAAAGCTCTGCTACAGCGGAAAATACACGAAGGAAGAAGCGGACAAGCTCATCTGCGGGAAAGGCGGACTTTACTCCTATTTAGGCATTACCGACTGCCGTGAGGTGGAGAAATTAATTGCAGACGGAGACGAAAAAGCCGCTCTCGTATACGAGGCAATGGCATATCAGGTTGCAAAGAGCATTGCGGAAATGTCGGTTGCCCTCAAAGGCGAGGTTGACGGAATTATACTAACCGGCGGAGCGGCACATTCAAAGATGCTGACAGACATGGTAAGAGACTATGCAGGGCATATCGGCGAATTTATTCTGATGCCGGGAGAAGATGAACTTGGAGCTCTTGCAAAGGGGGCGGAGCGAATTTTGTCCGGAGAAGAAACCGCACATATATACGGTGAGGAGAGAAAAGGATAGAAAATGCAGAGGATAAAATTACCGAACAGGTGGAAAAATTTTAGCCGGATGTAATGGAATAGGAAGGCTCTATGCGCTCATAATAAACCTATGAGTGTAAGAGATTTGATGACGGGAAACAATTCAATATGGATTGAAATTGCGGTTTTTGTTCTGGGAGCCGGCGCATACGGAGCGATGGAAATTTTATTCAGAGGATACACGCATTGGACGATGCTGCTTACCGGCGGTGCGTGTGTACTCACCATGTATTATATGCAGGAGTGGATTCTCAGTCAGCCGGTTGTTCTGGGTGCCTTGGCGGGGGCGATGATTATTACTGCCTATGAATTTTTCGTGGGGGTTGTGGTCAACCTGAAGCTCGGGTGGCAGGTCTGGGACTATTCGGCAATGCCGGGCAATGTACTCGGACAGATATGCCCGGAATTTACTGCAATTTGGTTCTGTGTTTGTTTTATATTTTTTGGACTGATAAGGGTTATGACATATCTATAGCGAAAGGAAGAAGATGAAGGAGTACGATTACAAAAAACTGCAAAACGGCAGTGATATCAGAGGAATTGCAATGGACGGTGTGCCGGGCGAAAATGTGAACTTGGGGAAGGAAGAAACTTTCCGGCTTACGAGGGGGTTCGCGCTTTGGCTAAGTGAAAAGCTTGACAAGCCTCCTTGCGAGCTGAAAATTTCGGTGGGACACGACAGCAGGCTTACCGCAGGAGAACTGAAAGAGACGATTGCGGATACCCTGGTACATATCGGAGTCAAGGTTTACGACTGTGGCCTTGCATCCACCCCCGCAATGTTTATGTCAACAATTTTTCCGGAATACGACTGCGACGGCGCGATTATGATAACGGCAAGTCATCTGCCGTTTAACCGCAACGGATTTAAATACTTTGACAAGAACGGCGGCCTGAACAAAACGGATATTTCATCAATCATTGCATATGCGGAAAGTGATGCGGTAATTGAAAACCTCGAGACCGTTTCAAATCCGAGCGCAAACCCCGCAGAAAAAAGGAATTTAATCGACAGATATTCACAGCATTTGAGGGAAAAAATCATCGCTGAAACGGCGAATTCCAAGAACCCGGACGAGCCGCTCACGGGTCTTAAAATAGTGGTCGATGCGGGCAACGGTGCCGGTGGATTTTATGCGGAAAAAATCCTTGCGCCGCTGGGTGCGGATGTTTCGGCAAGCCAGTTTCTTGAGCCGGACGGACATTTTCCGAACCATCAGCCGAATCCCGAAAACAAGGAAGCAATGGCTTCGATTTCAAAGCGCGTCGTTGAAAGCGGTGCGGACTTCGGCTTGATTTTCGATACGGATGTGGATCGTTCATCGGCGGTTGACAAATACGGAAAAGAAATCAGCAGAAATGCAATCGTAGCAATGGCTGCTGCCTTGATTGCGGCAGAGCATCCCGGAACCACAGTTGTTACGGACAGCATTACGAGCGATCAGTTGACCGTTTACCTCGAAAAATGCCTGGGGCTGAAACATCTTCGGTTCAAGAGAGGATATAAAAACGTAATAAATAAGGCAATTGAGCTGAACGAGTCGGGTGTTGACAGTCAGCTTGCGATTGAGACTTCGGGCCATGCGGCGTATAAAGAGAACTATTTCCTTGATGACGGTGCTTACCTTGCGACGAAGATCGTAATCAAGGCAGCGCAGCTTGCACAATCAGGTGCAGGGATTGATGTTCTGCTTTCGTCTCTTGCGGAGCCGAAAGAGGCAATTGAAATCAGATTCCCGATAAGCGGAAGCGATTTCGGCGCATACGGCGAAAAAGTGCTGACGGATTTAAAGAAGTGGGCGATGGAACCGGAGCAGGTTTCTGACGGAATTTCGCTTGTTGAACCGAATTACGAGGGTGTGCGTCTGAATTTCCGCACGGAAGATACGGAAGGCTGGTGTCTCCTTCGTAAATCCCTCCACGATCCGATTATGCCGCTGAATGTTGAAGTGACCAAAGGAAGCTGTGAAAAAATATTGTGTATTATTAAAGTTTTTTTGAGCAAATACGACAAAATTGTGGTAGAATGACAGAGTGAAAAAAACAATTAGACAGAGTAGGGGCGGCGCGTCAAGTGCCGACGGATGGGAAGTTGCCGTCGGACGAAAGCGAAAGCAGATATGCTGGAACATTGCTGCGGTGCCGTACCCGCATCCGCTGCTGCAATAAGGGATAAGAAGATCTCCGTTTGCGGCGACTGTCGCAAATCAAAGGAGGTTTTTTTATGAAAAAATTAGACGTTAAGGTTATGGTTGTTTGTGCTGCCCTCATTGCGGCGGCAATCGTGTGCTCGAGGTTCCTTTCGATAAACGCCTGGAACCTTAAAATCGGATTTACATTCATTCCGGTTTTTCTGGCTGCATATCTTTACGGACCGATAGGCGGCGCGCTTGTCGGCGGAGTTGCAGATTTACTCGGAGCGACGCTCTTCCCAATCGGCGCATACTTCCCGGGATTTACGCTGACCTGTGTGCTTCAGGGCACGGTATACGGATTGCTTCTTAACAAGAAGCAGACTCCGGTACGCATTCTCCTTGCAGTCGCAATTGTTCAGTTAATACTGGGATTACTGCTCAACACGCTTTGGATTTCCATCCTTTACGGCTCTTCGTTTGAAGCACTGCTTGTTACAAGAGTAGTGCAGTGTCTGATTATGATTCCGGTTGAGTTCATCGTAATTGGAATGCTGAGCAAGATGATGGCAAGACATAAAAGCAGCATAATTGCATAATAAGAAAAGACGATGGTTTTGCTTAGACAGCCATCGTTTTTTTCTGCAAAAACGCAGGCCGTGGCGAAGTTTGGGGCATACTATTCCCAAACGAGGAGGTCTGAAAATGAGTAAAAATCACATTTACGATATTATTATCATAGGCGGCGGTCCGGGCGGCTACACCGCCGCATTGTATGCGGCGAGAGCGGGTCTTGACTTAATTGTTATTGAAAAACAGTATGCAGGCGGACAAATGGCGTTGACGGAGCAAATCGACAACTATCCCGGCTTTGATGATGGTGTTGACGGGTTCTACCTTGCGGAGAAAATGAAAAAGCAAGCCGAGCGATTCGGAGCAGAGAGTAAATCGGAAGAGGCTATATCCGTTGATTTAAAGGCAAATCCAAAGGTCATAAAAACCAAGACGCAAACATACTACGCGAAGTCAGTGGTGCTTGCAACCGGAGCAAGCGCAAAAAAATTAGGACTACCGGGCGAAGAGGAACTGCTTGGACGAGGGCTGAGTTACTGTGCTGCCTGTGACGGGATGTTTTTTAGGGATAAGACCGTTGTCGTGGTCGGAGGAGGAAATTCCGCAGCAGGGGACGCGCTGCTCCTGAGCCGTATCTGCCGAAATGTAATTTTAATCCACCGTGGTGAGAGGCTGCAGGCAACGCAAATCTACCATGCGCCGCTGATGAATACGGAGAATATAGAGATCAGGCAAAACAGTATGGTAACAGAGCTTTTGCATGATAACAAGCTGAGCGGTGTCCGCGTAAAGGATATGGGAAGCGGCGAAGAAAGCATAATCGGCTGCGAAGGAGTATTCGTATGTGTGGGCAGAAAGCCGGAAACGGAGCTTGTAAAAGGGCAGCTCGATTTGGACGCAAACGGTTATATCATCGCAGGAGAAGATACGAAGTGCAATATCCCGGGTGTATACGCCGTGGGCGATATACGAACCAAACCGCTCAGGCAAGTCGTTTCCGCAGCGGCCGACGGAGCAGTCTGCGTACAGATGGCGGAGGAGTTTTTGACAGCGACGGTGTAACAAAAAAAACTTGTTTGTTCAAGTTGGACAAACAAGTTTTGGCGAACACAAGTATTTAAAAATGGTTTTGGAGGCTATTTCCTAATAACCTCCTTTTTCTTTGATTATTTTTTTTAATCTGAGATTATTGTCAAACACATCCTCGTTCAAATCGTTTAAATCAAGCAGACTGCTAATACACCATTCAGGGTCTTGGGTGTGAAAGGAATAATATACAGAGTTCATCTGCTTATGCTTGAATAAATCCATAATATAGCCGGTTGCTTGCTCTCGCGTATAAGCAATATATCTATACATATAGCCCATCCAGAATAAAGAGCTTTTCGAATATTTTTCTTTCCCGTAGCTTGAATTTCCGAACTGCCCCAGGATACTCTGAAGTCCTTCATTTACATCGAGCGATATCAGCGAGCTGTTACCGGTGTCAAGTTTTTTTAGTAAATTCGAGTGTAAAAATCTTCTGATAAAGATTGGGCTTGAACAGTTCAATTCTTCTGATTTTTCAAACAGCTTACCCTGAAATTCAGCTAACAGTAATCCATTATGATCAAATTCTCTCATTTTAAAATTTCCTCAATATATAAACCTGTTTTAAACTCTCTCTTTGCGAGCTTCAACTTTGTATCAATTTCAAAACCCCGTTCAATTAAAGATTTTCGACAATCCTCCCGCTCGGGTGTGCTTATGTAATATCTTTCAATTGGAATTAATGTTCCAATTGCCTTCTCTGTCTTAAAAATATACTGAAGACCCAATTTAGATGCAGATAGCGAATGTAAGGCAACATCCGTATTTATATCCCCCTCCGTAAACTGTGCCATAATATAAAACATCTTGTTGTCTGCAATTGGGGCGATCACTACATCTGCATTTTCAATCTCTGACACTATTTTGCGTATCTTTTCATGAGATTCATATTCTTTGATGGTTCCCCTGTAATAGCAGATTGCAAGCATCCATTCCAAATTACATTCAAATTTTTTTATCTTCAAGTCATCCAAAGAATAGCGAAAAGAATAGACAGAGGAGTTCTGTTTCTCGCATATAAAGGACAATGCCTGGGCATAGGTCTCCCCAAGATAAAAGCCATTGCCAAAATCGCAATTGTCTCTTGAGCCAGTGCTTGTAATGGAAGAAAGTCCATCTTTGGAACCGTGAAATAGAACTGTTTGATATTTTTCTTTAATCAATTCCTCTTTGACGGAGTTAATACGGTAATTATTTTCATATGCATAAGAATAAATTTTTTCGTACACATCACTTCGGGCACATCCTCTTTTCATTATTTCATCCAATGTAGTACGAGATACCTTTGTTCTTCTGGCAAATTCAATATTGTTAATGTGTTCAGCATCCATAAAGAAGCTGATATCGTCTGTAATATTATAGTCACAATTTACTTGAATCATTCTTGCTTACTCCTTTTCTGCAAATTAATTGTACAACAAAAAACTTGTTTGTTCAAGTTGAACAAACAAGTTTTATAAAATTTTGTCAGATTTTTGCCTGGCAAATAGTTTATATATAGAGGAGGGAGAGAAAAATACCGCCGAGCGAATGTTTTGCTTGAATTTTTCCGTGACTATCTGCTAAAGATAGGGCTAAGGGAGGTACAAATATGCAAAACAAAAAAGTAGGTAGTGTTTACGGATATGTGCGTGTCAGCAGCGCCGACCAAAACGAAGATCGGCAGCTCGTCGCAATGGCGCACGCAGGATTGAAACAAAGGAACATATTTATGGATAAGCAGTCAGGGAAGGATTTTGAACGCCCGGCATATCTCAAACTATTAGAAAAACTAAAAGAAGGAGATTTGCTTTTGATTGAGAGCATTGACAGGCTCGGACGCAATTATGAAGAAATTATTGAACAGTGGCGTCACATCACCAAAGTCATCAAGGCGGATATTAAGGTGCTGGATATGCCGCTTTTAGACACAACGCTCAGCAAGGACCTTTTGGGAACCTTCATCGCGGATTTGGTGCTTCAGGTTTTATCCTTTGCCGCAGAAAATGAGCGAAGCAATATTAGGCAAAGACAACGAGAAGGCATTGACGCCGCACAGGCGAGGGGCGTTCGCTTCGGCAGACCCGAAATTCCCGACAGCGAGGCAACGAAGGAAGCGGTAAGATTGTACAGACAAAATAAAATTCCGCTCAGCCAGGCACTGGATATGAGCGGAATCGGCAAGACGACATTTTATAAGAAGTTAAAGGAATTCAGTGCATAAAAAAATTCCGCAAAAGTACAATTTTGTGAACAAATTCGACATTCTAGTGATTTAAGTAAATTTAGGGATTTTTTCCCTCTTTGTTATGTTCCTTTATCGGAAATTCATTTAAAAAGTAGAAAATTGTGTTGATTTTATGTATTTCATGTGATAGGATATGTTTAAACAAAGGAAAAAATGAATATCATTTTCGATTAAGATGCGTCCGTAAAAGTGTACTTTTATGAACAAATCGTCGAAATGAATAAGAACAGCAGCAAGGGTAACTAACGGAAGTGGGGTGAGATTCCCCCTACTGGCAAGCAACTGTAATGCCTGCACAGACAGGACGAGTCAGGAGACGAGTTATCGTTTGGATGTAAACAAATTCTCTAGGGCAGAAGAATACATCATTGCGAAAAGGTAAGCAGACTAAAAGGAGTTTTCTGTTACAGCGGCAGGAAGCTTGCTCGGCGGCACTTTTCGGCTGATACGCGTAAATGCAAGATGTATGCAGACTGTCAGAGAAAGGACAGTCTGTTTTTTTCGTCTTTTCATCCTTTCAAACGGGCGGCGCTGCGAAGGAAGGCACCGCCCACGGTGAGACAGGATTTAGATATACAAGACGTGTGAGGGTCACATAGCGGAGATTTTCACTAGTTTTCAGCCAATTCCCCGGAGAAACGGCTGAAAACATGTGGGAGGTCGATGCTTTGATGATACGGCGGGCAGTCGCCGGGAAAATAACACAATTCAACAAAAGAAGAGAATTGCATTTCGAGGTGCTTAGACTGTCATAAGGACGGAGAAATGCGAAGCGAAAATGTTTAGGAGGTAAAAAATGAACAAAAGAACAATGAAAAAGGGCCTTGCCATAGTCCTTGCACTGATTATGGTATTCGCCATGACTGCGACAGCGTTCGCAAGCACAAACGGTACCGCAACTGTGAATGTAACAGTGAATGGTACATCTGTGGAGACATTCTCTTACGCAGTAGGTACAGATACAAATGTGAAGGATGTACTGAGCGGTCATTACGGTGCGAATTCGGTTTGGTCAGGGGATTACTTGACGAGTATCATGTTAAATTCTACGACATATGCATCGGCACCATACATACCGGTATCAGGAGCTTTTGATGATTCAGACATCTATGTTGCGGGTGTAGATACATATCTTGATTCACTGAATGCACAGCCGGAGTTCTCACAATATGGTGGAATATACATGGATGCTTCCTCTATGATTAGCGCCGGATATTTCTTCTTAGCAGATATGCAGCATACATGCTATATAGGTAGTGACTGGATGTACAAAGTGGATTATGCAGCAGATGGCTATGGTAATCCGGTAGTACCGGGAGAGGAACGCATTGGCTGGTATGATGACTTCTATCAATATACGATGGCTGAATGTAAATTATCAGACGGCGATATTGTATACCTTACATATGGTGTTTCGAATACTATATTCTAAGTATGAATTTCGAGAAACACAAATATTAAGCAAACTAGGAGGCGGTGTTGTGCCGCCTTCTGTTTCTGAAAAAACTATTAAAGGAAAGATAAAACGATGAAGAACAAACAAAGGAAGGAGCAAAAATGAAACAAAGGAATCTGATAATAAAGCAACTTGCTTGTTTGCTTTTAGTATTTGCTCTGTGCCTGCCATGCACGACACTTCCTGCGATGGCTGATGTACCGGATAACGTGATATCAACAGCACCGCGCGGATATTTGTCAGATCTTACACTTGCCAGAAGTGCGAAAGATACAACAAATATATATTCATATGATCCGAAAACGGGTCAGCTGGGTAATCCATTTACATTTAATGCAAAAACGACAGAGTATACAGTAGCGTTCCCGGAACTTGCAACAGCTCCTTTTGTAATGTCATATACGCCGACTACTACTGCAATTCTAAACGATGCATATACGGAAGATGGTGCTCCGCAATTGACCGGAGCATGGGCACTTTCTGATGATCCGAAAACAAGCCCGGAATTGAATGCGACGAAGACACTATACAGCGGAGGCAAGGCTACGATAAAGGGCATGACTTTTAGGAGTTTCTTTGGCACTACGACTCCAAGTGCGGTCTCATCAGAACCTATTACCTTATATTATTTAACCGGAGAATATACACAGGGTGAAGGCACAAATATAACCTTTGCAAATAAAGATGTTTACAAATTCAACTTCTATCGTATATTATCCTTAGCCGCAGCTCCGACGGTAAAAGATGAAATTGGGACGAGCTTTGCAACGACTCCTAGAGCTATTACGAATCCATATGCAACGGAATTCAGCATTACGATTCCAAGGAGCACAAAGTCTCTTTCAGTTACAGCAACACCGGTTACACCGGCAAGCACGGATGTGAAATTTGATAACGGTCAAGGCGGTTATGCAGCAGCCGAGGATTCCGGAGCATATAAACTTACATTAGCTGATTATGGAGAGAAGTATAAACAGGCGGATGGTTCCCTTGTAATACCGTTTACCTTAGCGTGTAAGGAAGATTGTAAAGGCGGCGTTGACGGACATTATACACTGAAAGTCAATTTTGAAGCTTCCGGTCAGATAACTGCCGAAACAACGGCAAGCGTTAAAGCAAGGGAATTGAAGGATTGGAAGCCAGCCTACTCTGCGAAGGATAAAGACGGCAAGGATGCTACAGAGCAGGTTACTTTGAAGTATTATCAAAGTGACGGAACAACAGGACTTGCGGATTTTGAAGCAGTTAAAGAATATATCGGAGATGCAAAGACCAACAATGCTTTTGTCGTTTTACTCAGTCTGCAGAATGCGGAAGATGTAAGAATGACGGTTAAAGTTTTGCCTGCGTCAGATCCTGAAAAGGAAAATGATTATATCGAAAATATTAAGCTCTCTACATCGGACGGATATGAAATCTTCGATATGAGCAAAGCTGTATCTGATGAAAAGGGCAGGTATTGCATTGATGTAGCATATGGCGGCACACTATATGGAAAATATTCTATGCCTTTGACTTTGACGGATTCTGCAAAGAACGGTGCAGGCAATCTTCGTATATCTGCAACACTTACCAATGAGGATGGCGAGGTTATTCGCAGTTCACATGCCGAAGAAAGCGGTCAGCCGTTTTATGCGAGTCAGAATTATATTACAGATCTGACGACATTTAATTACTACGGCAATACTTATCCTGGCGGAATTATGAAGTTCTATGATTTCTTCGACGGGCTTGAACTTGGTACTTATAACTTTACGGTCAAGGTTTTTAATAAAGAAAACATTAAGCTGTATGACAAGCGTACAATCAAACTCACACTTGTACCGTATCTGAGCAATTTGAGTGTGTTTGACGGCGAGAGACAGATTAAGACCAGTCCGGATATAAGCAATCCGTTTGATAATAAGACACAAAACATTGTACGGTATACGCGAGAGTATAATGTTACAGTTCCTGCGGGAATTAACGAAATTACTTTAATGGGAGCAGCAACCGGATGGAGAACGCTTGATACAAAGCCTATGGGATATATCTGCTATGATGGAGAACAGAAAGTTGCAGTAGGCGTCACTGGTTTTCCGCACCGGGATAATACTTATAGCTGGTTTGATGATGACGGGTTTAAGGTGGACTTAAGTAAATGTCAGAAGCAGGGCGACAAATATGTTCTGCCGTTTTCTATGGTATGGGGCGACAGCACTTCTGCTATGCGGAGCGACTATAAACTCTATGTTACTGTGGGAGAGGCAAGTGACTGGAAGATAAGCACGCAGCCGAAAGGCGGCACATACGATAAAGGCGCTTCCGTCAAATTATCCGTTTCAGTAACAGGGGAAGCGAAAGATAAAGTATCCTATCAATGGCAGTGGGCAGCGGATAGTTTAAATGATAATGCTTACAAAGACATTGAAGGTGCTACCCAGTCGACCTTTGAACCTCCAACGAAAGTTGGCGGCAAGAGATCCTATCGCTGTGTAGTTACAGATAATGGTAATGTTAAACAGAAAAGTGAACCAGCAGAAGTAAAGGTAAACTTGGGAAAAGTAAATGATCCTGAGATTGTTATTCAGCCGGGAACTTATTCAAACCTTGATGTTCTAAGTGATACGAGTGCTTATCAGAGAGAATATATAGAAGGACAAACCATACTGCCTCCTCAGATTGCGGCGGGCAGCACAGAAGTTACGGACTATGCAAACAAAAGAGGCGATGTAATAATAGAGTTTGTATGGTATGAAAATTCCAAGGATTCATATGAAGGAGCGAAAGTAATCGATGCAGCAAACTATACGCTCGGCTCGAATTCGCGCTCCAAAGATGTCGACAATGTAGGAAACAAAGTGCGCGGATTAATCAGCAGCTGCAATATTACTGAGAAGCTTCCGGTGGGCATGCACTACTATTTCTGTGAAGTTACTGCAGTAGCTACAGATGATGATACCAACAGGAGTGCCACAATCCGCAGTGGAATTCTTCCTATTACAATTCTGCCGCGCGGCAAAATAGAGGGATTCGAAGGAACCGGTACAGAGAGCAATCCGTATTGGATTAAAACTGTGGAGCACCTGAAAAAAATAAAAACTCTCGTAGAGGGTGGAGATTCTCTGAATGGTGCAATATTTAAACTGGCAAACGATATTACACTTCCTGTTGAGTGGCAACCGATCGGCAAGAATAATGGCGGAGCAGGGAAATATCTGCTGGCATTCAGCGGAACGATTGATGGCGGAAATCACAAAATGACAATTTCAAAAGGCGGAAAACCTCTTTTGAATTATGCCCGTGACGCTGTAGTAAAGAATTTAAAGATTTATGGCGAGGATATAAACGGTGCAGGTCTGCTCGATAAAGCATGCGTTGACTATGGTACGGATGGCGTATATCAGCAATTTACGGATCCGGATATCATCACAGTGGAAAACGTAACACTGCTCAGCAAAAGCAGAACACGCGGTTCAGGTCTTGTCAATGGTGGATATTCGTCCGGCATCAATGATATCATCATCCGCAATTGTACAATTGAAAAAGATGTTATAGTAGGCGTTGACAAGAGTCAATCCGCAATCGGTTCTTTTGTAGGTACACTCAATGGTCGTATTGAGGACAGCGTAAGCTATGCGACGGTGTACGGTAACCGCGAGGTAGGCGGTCTGGCAGGTAAAAAGGGACAGTCCATGGGTGACTGCACAATCATAAACAGCGAATTTCTTGGAAGCATTGAAGCTACCGGTGGATGCGTGGGCGGAATCCTTGGTGCAGGATATATCAGTACCTCGGCTCCGAATACACCGCCTGTATCCGTGCGAAACTGCTATGTTGCCGCAGATATTACCGGAAACAGCAAAGAATTTCTCAGTGGCGGCGATAATTTAGGAAGCGGTGTAGGTGGCATCATAGGCTCGGAATATGGAATCCGTGATGCATGGAATGATGCATATATATCAGATAACCATTTCTATGGTACGATTCATGACACGAGCGATACAGATACATATGCACATGTAGGGGGAATTATAGGAGAACTTGGTGCTTATGGTAAGCATCAGTTTTACACAAACAACTATTATCTGGCAAACGAGCATTACAAGGGGCTGGGCAGTATGGTAAAAACAGCCGCCGATTGGGATTCGGAAAAAGCCTTTGCGGCCAAATCTGAAAAGGAATTTGCAGATGGTACGGTATTAAATCTGCTTAACAAAGGTGTGCTTAAGAACTGGATTCAGCGCAAAGAAGGCACAGATGCTGATTCCCCTTACCCTATTCATAGTAAGGTCGCATATGTACGTGAAATAAAAATTTCGGGCGAATATACGATAAAGTATTCTGTAGGAGAAGCGTTAAATCTCACAGGTGCAAAGTTTACCGCTTACTGGAGTAATGGAGACGTCACATATCCATCCATAAAAGAGGTAACGATTACAGGATACAATAAAAATCTTCGGGGAGTGCAGACCATTACTGTAACTTACGGCGTTGCAAAAACAACATTTGATGTGACAGTACTGTACAAGTCTTCGGAGGTAAAGAAGATTTCCGTATACTTCACATTGCTTGGCGATACGAAGCACGGCGATCTGACAGAAGCTACCGGAACACACACGCTGAAAGATAACAACCTGCAAGAGTGGGTTAAAAAAACTCGGGTCAATATCGACAATAATAAGACCGTTTATGATGTAATGAAAATAGTGCTTAACGCAAACCACATTACATGGAAAGAAAGCAATAAACGTGGAACGGTATATATTGAAAGTTTAACCAGAAATGGCGTAACTATTGGAGAATTTGACAACGGAACACTTTCAGGCTGGATGTACACATTAAACGGACATCACCCGAACTTAGGCGTAGCCCAGCAGTTCTTAGACGGCGAAGAGGATATCATCTTCCACTACACAGATGACTATACTGTGGAAGAAGGCTCTGAGCATTGGAACATTCCGGGCGGCGGCACTGTCGAAGAAGTCAAAGATGTCACAACCGACGCCAAGGCAGGCACAACGACCGCACCGACCGATGTCAAGATAAGTGAAAAGACCAATGCAGACGGCATCAAGACCAAGGTTGCCGATGTCAAGGTTTCTGCTGATAATCAGAAAGAAATTCTGAAACAGGCAAAGGAAAAGAAATCAAACGAAATCATCTTGGTTGTTTCCAGCAAATCTGTCGGCGACGCGACGAAAGCTGATGTAACACTTGATAAGAGCTTCATCGACTCCATCGTAAAAGACACCGATGCGAAGCTGACAATCAGAACACCGTTTGGCAATAAGACTTACACGCAGGAAGAGCTGAAAGCGATGTCAGAAGCTGCAACAGGTCAGACGATAAGCGTTGCAATCGAAAAGGCAGCAGAGCCAATTGATGACAATGCAGGGAAAGTGGAAAAAGCGAAAGCTCTGACGAAAGACCTGAAGCTCGTTGCTCGCTCCGCAAAGACTGCGAAGAAGAATGTTAAGGTAACTCTTAAGATGAGCAGCAAGGCTGCGGCTTCCATCAAGGAGCTGAAAAACCTTGGCTACACAGTCAAGTACAGATACTATCGCTCGACGAAGAAGGCATCCGCCTATAAGTCCGCAGTAACCAAGTCCACCAAGACTTATCTCAACACAGCGGGCAGAAAAGGCAAGATGTACTACTACAAAGCACAGGTTCGTGTTTACGACGAAAACGGAAAACTCATTGCAAAGACGGCACTCGGGCAGTGCAAGTATGCAAGCAGAACCTGGAGCAGATAGGGAAACAATTCCATAACAGGGCATCAATGAATATAGGAATAAATTGATGTAAACAGAGAGACTGCAAAGCGGGGGTACGCTTTGCAGTTCCTCTGTTTTTGCAAGAAAAAATTTCAATAGCAGGCACTGAACGCAGGCCTCATATCATCAATTTGGCCACGGGGGATATTGTAGTGCTTCGCTAGGGTTTCCCAGTTGTCGCGTACAATCAACAGAATTTCGGCAGAAAAGTTTTGCGCCTCTTCTTTAGTGATTCCAAAGGAAACAGCCGCATCCAAAGCAAGGGGAACAGAAATTCTGTTGTCGTCTTCATTCACATTCAGAGCCAATTCATCTCCGTAAGGGACTGGATTCACATCGTAAAGAGGAGAAAGCGTCCAGCCTTTTTTCTCTAAAATAAATGCATGATTTCTGAGATGATCGTCTGTATTTGAAACGGCCATGCTGAAAACAATACGCTTCCACAGTTCAATGAGATCTTTTTTTGGCTGACTCCCGTTTGCTTTGATAAATGAGGCAATATCAATGTAGCTTGTGCCATCGGCGGCAGAAGCACCGTCTGTTTTTCCCAGCAAGGTCATAGCAGAAGCGAAGTGGATGCGTTTCTTTCCATCGCGGTCAAAACGACGAACCAAAAAAGTACTGCCAAGTTTTGAAAAGGTTTCAAGGCGTGATTCGGGTACATTAAGACCACACATCCGAGCCAAATCATGTACAACCTTTTCCCATGCGCCCGTATTATTATCGTCATTTTTGGAAGGAAATTTTGCAATCCAAAGCTGTCCATTAGGGTCAATCACAGTCGCCTTCGGACGCGCACCGCCTAAAGAAGAACCCGGTCTGAGCAGCTGATTGAGCCATTTTTCATTTAACGGAGTCGTATCATCCTCAAACTGTCGGGAAGCCTCTTCCAAGGTTCTTAAACTTGCCCATGGCGGGGTAGCGGTCTCTTTATCGTTTGAAAGAAAATCGCCTGTCTCTTCAAGTTTGAAACGAAGACCGCCGATTCGGGATTCGTCATACACGCCCAAAAGAAAGTCGCTGTCATTTAGTTTGCGAGGCTTTCGTTTTTCTTTTTCGGCAAGACTGCGTTCTTTTTTCGTCAGAAGAAGCCTTCCCCAGCGATCCGGTGAGGAGTCCGCAAACATACCAAAGATTCGACCCTCATACGGAAACTGTCTTCCGCCGCATGGTGCCAAGGCAGGATCAAGTGAGACGGACAGAGAGGTCTGTTTCAGCCAATTCGTGTCGTATTCAAAAGAATAACTTTCGCCGCCTTTTATAGGGTCGATAAAAAGCCTGCCAAGCAAAACGGGCGTATTAAAACTGAAGTCGTCATAGACAAGGATTGTTCTCGAAGCATTCATGTTTAATCCCCTTTCCGTGAAGCCCGCTTACGCGTAATCAGTTGCAAATCCTGCATTTCTCTGCCCATTCGGTCGTCCTTCGCTACGAGCAAAAGGTCACGGTCCATATTGTTCAATGCGTGCAGAACAGCGGCATAAATGCCAATTGCAACGGATGGACTGCCGTTTTCCACATTCCAAAGGGAAGCACGGCTGATTCCGGCACGCTCCGCAACTAATTTCGCAGGGAGATCGCGGCGCAGCCTTGCGAGCTTGATTTGTTCACCCATAGTTTTTAGTATGTCCTCGGTCACAGGTAATATATGATAAGAAGTTTTACTCATAAAAGATTCCTCCTAATGTCAATAATTATAAACAAATATTGCAATTATGTCAATAATTATAGAAGTTAAAATAAGCAACAACGAAGTAAACAAGAAAAAATGTAAAGCATGCTTGACATTTAAAATCAAAGTGCTATAATAAGCAATGTAAAGGACGCTTTACATAAAGGAGTACATATGAAAAACAGGATTGAAGAAATCAGAAAAGTGCGGGGAATCAATCAGGAAGAGCTTGCGAAAGTGATGGGCGTGTCGAGGCAGACAATCAGCTCGCTTGAGAACGGCAGGTACAATCCGTCGATTGAACTCGCACATAAGTTGTCCAAATATTTCGGGATGACGATTGAAGAGGTTTTTATTTTTGAAGAGTAGAAAGAAGGCAGGAAATGAGAGATTGGAATAAGAGAATTTATTTATCAATATTTTGGATTTTGATAGGTGCGGTGCTGTTCGGCCTTGGAACCTTTGATATAATCGATTCGTTTTGGGGCGGTATGGGAAGCGGGCTCATCGCTGTAGGAATCGTGCAGACCGCGCGATGGGTGCGTTATCGCAATAATTCGGAGTTCAGAGAGAAATTTGACACGAGCGCAAACGACGAAAGAAACCGCTTTCTCTCGAATAAGGCATGGGCATGGGCAGGATACATAAGTGTGCTGGCAGGTGCAGTCGGTGCGGTCGTATTTAAGGTCATGGGTAAAGAAGAACTCAGCTTGTTTTGCTCGATGGCGGTGTGCTTACTGCTCGTGCTTTACTGGGTGTGCTATTTCGTTTTAAACAGAAAATACTAAGGGGATGATAAAATGGGGAATATGGATGTAATGAAAATTGAAAACCTGACGAAACAGTACAAAGGGTTTCGGCTGGATAATGTAAGCCTGAGAATAAAACCGGGAGAAATCGTGGGTTTGGTCGGCGAAAACGGTGCGGGCAAGAGTACGCTGATGAAAGCGGCGCTCGGACTGATTCGAAGCGATGCAGGGCAGGTACTCTTCTGGGGACAGCCGCTGCAGCGGAATTCTGTGGAGATTAAGAACAAAATCGGTGTGATGCTGGATGAAAGTGGATTTTATCAGACGATGAACGCGCAGGAAGCAGGGAAAATATGTGCAGGCATATATAAAGACTGGGACAGCGCAAAATACGAAACCTTCTTGAATAAATACGGCATAAATATGAAAAAGCCGATCAAGGACTATTCAAAAGGCATGAGAGTCAAGCTGATGCTTGCCGCTGCATTGTGCCACGGAGCGGAAATTTTGATTCTGGACGAACCGACAAGCGGACTCGATCCGATTGCAAGGGAGGAAATTCTCGAAGATTTCAAGGACTTCGTCAGTGACGGGAAGAAAGCTGTTCTTATTTCTTCGCACATAAGCTCGGATCTCGAAAAAATTGCGGATGAAATCGTTTTCATACATCAGGGCAGACAAGTATTTACCAAAAGCAGCAGGGAACTTTGTGAAGAAGGCGGAGTGGATATGATTATGAATGAATATGTCAGGGGGAAAAGCATATGAAAGGATTAGTGTTAAAAGATATATTTGGAATTAAGAGCTTTTTAAAAGGTACGTTGATGTCGATTATTATCATAAGTGCATGCTTCTTCTTTTCGGTAGGAACAGAAGGAATCATTGCGGCGGTTGCTATCATGTGCGCGACGATGATTGTAACTACATATACCTTGGACGAGAGGTACGGATGGCAGCGGTTTGCGATGGCAATGCCTGTTTCGGCGAAACAGTATGTGGGTGCAAAGTATCTTGTAAATTTGATTTTCTGCACGGCGGGCGTGGCAGTCGGCGCGGTAATCGCACTTTTGCTTCAGGCATATAAGCATGCGGTGGATATTCCCGCACTGCTTGCGGTCTGCGCCGCAGCGCTTGGAATCTGTCTTTTATTCGGAGCATTCATTATCCCGCTTCTCACCTACTTCGGGGCAGAAAAGGCAAGACTCATAATGATGGGCGTGATTGCAATTCCGACGGTGCTGGCATATGTAGTGCTGGATAAGGTGGATCTTTCGAGCATGGTGTTTACGGATGCACAGGTAAAACTCATCCTTGCAGGCGTGATTGCGGCAGTGATACTGATTGTGCTGCTGTCATATTTAATCAGCGTGAAAATCTTTCAAAAAAAGAATTTTAGGCAAAAAGAAGCTGCCGCTCAGCTTCCGTTAGTTCGGAGAGAGTGACAGCTTTTTGATTATTTCGATAAGCTGGTCGAAGCGGGTCGGTATCGTGTCCAGATCAAGAAATTCCCTTTCACTGTGCGGAAAACCGCCTCCCGGACCGCAGCCGTCTATGGTCGCAAGACCAAGACATGCCAGTCTGTTTGCATCGGAGATGCCTCCGGCTTTCACATATTGCAGATTTAAAGGCTTGAGTGCCTCCATCATCTGCTTGGTTGCACTTGTGATGACAAGCGGGGAATAGTGGCTGATCTGCGTAAATTTTACTTTTGCACCGCTTGCATGCGGGCTTTCGTGCATCTTGGATATTGCACGAAGGACGCGATTGAATTCACCGACCGAAGTATAACGCACTTCCATCCTTGCCTTCGCATGAGGCGGGATTACATTCAGAGCCGTTCCGCCCTCCATAAGACCGACATTTATGGATGTGCCTTTGTCGAGCCTTTGCAGCTTTGAGAAGTCCACAACGACCTTTGACAGCTCGAGGATCGCACTGACCCCTTCTTGAGGTGCAGCGCCTGCGTGAGAAGCAATGCCCTCAACCTCGATATCAAACTTGGCAATACCCTTTCGCTCTATTACGAACTGCCCTTGCTTACGCTGCCCTTCAAATACGAACACGCGGCAGCATTTTGCGGCTTCCTGGCGCATGATAGCCGTGCTGTCGGGAGAACCGAGCTCCTCGTCGCTGTTGAGCAGCACCATGAAGGAAACTTCGGGCATGTTTTTTACGAGATATTCCGCGAGATACAGAATGAGGAGCGTGCCGGACTTCATGTCCACGCATCCCGGTCCGAAAACACGGTTTCCTTCACGCTTAAAAGGCCGCTCCGCAACCGTGCCTTTCGGGAAGACCGTGTCCATGTGCCCGCTGAGGTAGAATTCATAGTCCCCTCCTGGCATGCTTGAACCCTTGTGAGGTGTCGTGGCAATTACTACCGGACGAAGGAGCTTTCCGACTCTGTGATGCTCTGTTTCGAGCCCAAGTTCCTTAAATCTTTCCTCGAAAAAAGAAGCGACTTTCGCATTGCCGTCGATATCGGCACTTCCGCTGTCGATGTTTACGATGTATTCAAGGTCTTTTAAGTATCTCTCCAAAGGGAAAATCATAGGGTACCTCCTTATGCATCAAAATGACTTATATGAGACGGCTCTGCCGTTTTCAAGATAAACCGTATATCCGTGTCCCGGTTCGGGAATCCATTTCCAGAAATTGTCTTTCTCTCCCGGGAAAAAGTCTTCCATCGCCGCAGCGATAACGCCTCCGTGGCAAACGACTATGGAAACCGCATCCTTGCCGTTGTGGCGGCAGGAAAGTTCCTTGAGACGCTGCCTTCCGAGGAGATCTTTGATTCCTTTTCTAATCCGCGCATAAAAACTGTTTATCGAGTCACCGCCGGGAAAAGTAAAATGCGTTTCGTCACTCCCGGTGTTTATCCACTCGTCAAAAGCGTCGCGATGTGTGTCCGCGGCTTCTATTTCCGCAAAACTCATTCCCTCCCAAGCACCGAAGTTCATTTCCTTGAGGAGCGGAAGCGCTTCGTGCGGGAGGTCTCCGTAGATGGCAGCGAAGGTTTGTTCGGTTCGAAGCAGCCCCGATGTGTAGCAGTCCGCACCGGATGCGGATGGGTAGATGTTCTGAGATTTCAGCTCTTCAAGCTTTGCAAAGCCCTCCGGAGCAAGCGGAACATCCAGGCTTCCGTAATACCAGCCTTTCAGATTGCCTTCCGTAATCCCATGTCTTATAAAATGTATATATGACTTCATAGATAGTCTCCTTAAAGGTTAATTATTTCAGTCTCTGACCAAGCCCGCAGAAAACACGGTGGACTTCATCCGCGTTTTTGCCGAGCCACAGGAGCGTTCTGCCGACACTTTCCCGCCATGCACGCCTGTCAGGCTCAATGGGAACCACTCCCTGCGAAATGTCATCGACAATCAATATTTTGTCATCAAGGGGCACATCGTATTCCGCCAAAACATCTTTTGTTTCGACGCCCTTGCATACACAGGCATATACAAACTTTTCAAGCCCGCAGATAACTTTTTTTGAAAGGTCGATGGTGAGATTTTCCTCACAGAAAAAAACATCATCGTCGCTGAAATTCCAATGTTCTTTTGCATATTCAAGTTTTCCTTGATATGCACCGCCGAAAACTAAAATCATGTCTTCCCTCCGAATCAGCACAAAACGAGAGCAAATACACCGATGAGCTCGCCCCAAAGGATACCGAAGCCTGCGATGTCACCGCTCATGCCGCCAAGATTTTTCTTTGCATATTGAATGGATAAGAGGCTTCCGAGTGCTGTCGCCGCACTGACGATCAAGGTTGCAAGCCATAGACTCGAACACCAAAAAGCAAGAGCCGTAATGACTGCAAGAAGCACAAGGAGAAGAATGACGCCGGATTTTGCGGAAGCCTTCTTGCTCGCTGTTTCGACGGAATCACATGCGACAAGTTCCGTGCAGTCTTCTTCCGGCAAAGTTTCTTCTGGCAAAGTCTCTTCCGGCGGCTCTGCATCGTGGAGCATAGCATACTGGCTCTGACCCATCGGCTTGCAGATAAGCACGTGAAGTCCGGAAATCGACCGGCTTATAACCACAATCATAACCATGTTAGCGAAGTCAACCCCGGTCGTTACTGCGGTTGACAGGAAGCAAAAGTATCCCAGAACGAAGAAAATCATTCCGACAACGGCGAACGCCCCTGTGTTGCTGTCCTTCAATATAAGCTGTCTCTGCTCAAGCGGCCGCCTTGACATGATTGCATCGCAGCAGTCCATGAAACCGTCCATGTGCATGAAGCCGCAGAGTGCGAACGGCAGGAAAGTGATTAAAAATGCAACCACAAAAAACGGAAAGCCGGCATATACAAGTCCGAAATATGCGGCACTCCAGATAATTCCGATAATAAGTCCAATGAAAGGCAGGAAGCCAAGCATGAGGCTTCTGTAGTTTTCGTCCCAGCGCTTTGCCGGGCAAGGCAGGGAGCAGAAATTACCCCACGCCATCATAAATCCGGTAAGATATTTCATTTGATTTTTCGCGTGCCGAAGCCGCGACTCCTTTCTCATTTATAGATATGTTTGAATCCATATGATACTTCGACAACTCTGTCGCAGACGCGCGCAAGGCTTCTGTCAAGAAGTGCCAGCCCTTTGCGGTAGGGTTCGGTGAAGTCGTCAAACGCATAGCTGTCAGAGTATATGTAATCCGAAACGAAGACGGTATTTCCCGTTTTGCAGGCGAATTCCACAAGCTCCTGCTTAAGTCTCAATGGCGCCTCAAAGTCAACTTCGCCGGTTTCCGTAAACATCTCGTTCGATAGGAGGGCCGTTACGCTGTCAAGCAGGAAAACACCCTTCGGGTCAACCTCTTTGCCGGAAACGGTCTTAACATTTAATGCCCCGCAAATATTTACACCTTGCTCAATCGTATCGAATCCCCAGCCCTCACGCTCGGAAAGGTGGCGGCGAATGCGGGCATCATCTTCTTCGTCATGCGGGATCATCGTTGCGAGATAGTAAAGCGGCAAATTGTTTTCCTGTGCCATACTGCGGGCAAGCTCCTGTGCGTGATAGGATTTTCCGTTTTTGCAGCCGCCGCTGATAAAAATATTCATAGTTAAAAGAAGTTTCCTTTCTTTCGTTCGTCTAAATAGTCCGCGTCAATCGAGCCTTCTGCGAAGGTTGCCATGCCGTTCATCGCTGCGGCTGCAGCCTCTATAATTTTGAAGCTGATCGGACAGCCGCTGCCTTCGCCAAGGCGCATGCCGAGGTTGAAGAGAGGCTTGATGTTAAGTTCGTTCATTGCGATGAGATAACCCGGCTCGGTGCTTTGATGTGAGCCGAACATAAAGTTTACGGTCTTCGGTGCAATCCGAGACGCTGCCAGTGCGGCAACTGCAGAAATATATCCGTCGATTACAACCGGAAGTCTGTAATACGCTGCGCCGACGAAAGCACCGGTCATCGCACAAATATCGAAGCCGCCGACAGCAGCCAGAATCTCAAACACGGAAGCGTTTTTCAGCTTGGAAACCGCCTCTTCTACGATATGTATTTTTTTCGCAAGTCCGGCGTCATTGAGCCCGCCTCCGCGGCCTACGACTGTTTCCGCAGGGGTTCCTGTCAAAGCCGAAAGCACACATGCACTGGTCGTCGTGTTTCCGATGCCCATTTCGCCGACGCCAAAAATCCGATAGCCGGCATCCTTGACAGCCTTAGCGGCTTCAACCCCTGTGAGGAATGCCTCTTCGCATTGTTCCATGCTCATGGCAGGACCTTTTGCAAGATTTGCGGTTCCGCGTCCGAGTGAGCGGTTGACAATCTTGCCGGCGAATTTGCCGTGTGCTTTTTCCGCACCGGAGACAAATTCCATTTTGTCCGTGTAGAAGACATCCGGAATTTCCATTTTAACGCCCATATCACAGACCAAAAGGTCAATGCCGAAATACTGCGCGAGTGCGCTTACTCCGGTAAAGTGACGCGTAAAGTTAATCGTCTGCGACAGCGTAACCGACTGAGGTGCTGAAGCGACGCCTTCCTCCACCACGCCGTTATCTGCACTCATTATAACGACAGCTTGGCGGGTAACATCGTTTTTGACTTCTCCGGTGATGCCTGCAAGTTTGATTGAAATTTCCTCAAGCGTTCCGAGTGCTCCGGTAGGTTTCGCGAGAACCTCCTGACGCGCGGTGGCTTCTTTTACTGTCGAGTCATGCAGGCAGCCGTTTTTTTCAACTTCTTTTAAAATCGTTTCGATTGCTGTATTCATTGTCTCATAATCCTTTCGAAAAATATATATATTTGCGGCTGTGCAGCCATTCCAGGCATGCACGAGCGTCGCGGGCTTCGATTGTCAGCGTAACATCATCTTCGCAAAAATCATCAATCGCCGAAAATATGCTGTTCATATCCATGCTGCCGCGGTCAAACGCACTATGGCTGTCACCGGTGCCGTCGTTGTTATGGAGATGGAAATGCCCGATATGTGTGCCCAGAACTTCAATCCATTTCTCGACCGGAAGCTCCGGCGGAGTTGTCGCATTGGCGTGTCCGATATCGAGACAGAGCTTGATTGCCGGATGATCGATTTGCCTCATCATATCGAGCATCATATACGGCTCGTCTTCAAGCACATTTTCCACATAAATCCGAAAGTCCGAAGACTTATCTCGCATAAAGTTTTGCCAGAATTCGGCACCCTTTTCTGCCTGCCACCCTTTGAAGTAGATAAACGGAAGCCAGCCGGTGTGAACCACCATCCGATTGACACCCAAGGCGGCGGCAGTTTCGTAGGCCTCGTTTAGTCTTTCCATCCCCAGCTGCCTTGCGCGGTAATCAATTGCCGCCGGGTGAATTTCCGTAAACGGCCCGTGCAGAAAAAGCCCGGATGCGTCGGGAATCTCAGCAGCGGCAATGTCGCTGCGAATTTGTGCAAGAAGATTCTGACGATTGGAAGGGTCGAGGTCTTCCGATATGCAAGTATGATTGATTTCCAAACCGATGCCGAAGTCTTTGGCGACATTCAGCGCATCCTCGGAAAAAGTTGCGATAAAAAGTTTGTTTTTCATAAAGATTCCTAAATATACCGTTGATTTAATGCCTACATTTTATCATAACGGAGCAGAAAATAAAAGGGACGCGATTGGGGCTTTTTATAAAAATTTTGTGAAAGCGAATTTTCCTTTGATTCGCTTGAAAGCTAAGGGATTTTTTGTTAAAATGAGATATTAACAGAGAATATTCAGAAGAAAAGGAATTGGTACAATGAGCAAGAAAATGCGAAGCAATATTCTGCTGCTGATAACGGCGGCAATCTGGGGCTCGGCGTTCGTGGCGCAGAAGAGTGGAATGGACTATATCGGGCCTTTGACATACGGAGGAATCCGTACATTTATCGGTGGTTTGGCACTGATACCGGTGATTTTGGTTTTGGATAAAAACAAAGCGAAGACAGAGGTAAAGAAGACACCTGAAGAGGCGGCGGCCGAAAAGAAACTTCTCCTTATCGGCGGAATCTGCTGCGGGTTGGCACTTTTTGTGGCATCCACGCTTCAGCAATACGGCGTAAGCTACACGACCGCGGGCAAAGCGGGATTTATTACGACACTCTATGTTGTTATGGTTCCGATTTTCTCGGTTGTACTCAGGAAGAAGGTCAGACCGATTATCTGGCTCTGCGTTTTGATGGGAGCGACGGGGCTTTATCTCCTTTGCATGACCGATGCATCATTTAAGCTGCAGTTCGGCGATACGCTTGTGCTGCTTTGCGCGGTAGGATTTTCCGTACATATTTTGGTTATTGACTATTTCGCTCCGAAGGTTGACGGTGTGAAGATGTCCTGCATCCAGTTCCTTGTGGCCGGTGCGATTGGCATTATCGGAATGTTTATCTTTGAGGAACCGAAGATTGATGCGATTTTGGACTGCTGGCTGCCGATTTTGTACGCGGGCGTACTTTCCAGCGGTGTAGGATATACCCTTCAGATTGTAGCGCAGAAGGATGCAGAACCGACGGTTGCGTCGCTTCTTATGAGCCTCGAGTCCGTATTTGCGGTTATTGCCGGAGCAATTATCCTGCACGAATCCATGTCACCGAGAGAACTTATCGGATGTGCGGTTATTTTCGCAGCGGTAATTATAGCACAGCTTCCGTCTAAGGAAGAGCGCAATGAAAGACGGTTAAAAGCGCAAGACAATTAAAGAACAGTGAGGGGAGAAACGGATATGATAACAAGAGAAGAAGCATATGAATTACTGAAAAAGTATAATAAGGAAGAATTTCATCTTCACCACGGCAGAATGGTCGAAGGAACGATGCGTTACTTCGCAAAGAAGTTAGGCTATGGAGATGAAGAAGAGTTTTGGGGCATTGTCGGTCTTCTGCACGACATCGACTTTGAGATGTGGCCGGAAGAACACTGCAAGAAAGCACCTGAACTTCTGCGTGAAGCAGGCGTGGAGGAGGATATGCTTCACGCGATTGTGTCTCACGGATATGGCCTTTGCGTAGATGTAGCACCGGAAAAAGAAATGGAAAAGGTGCTCTTCGCATGCGACGAACTTACCGGACTGATCGGTGCAGCCGCACTTATGAGACCGTCAAAGAGCGTTCAGGATATGGAACTCAAATCCTTAAAGAAAAAATTTAAAGACAAACATTTTGCAGCAGGCTGCGACAGGGAAGTCATCAAGAAAGGTGCGGAAATGCTCGGCTGGGAACTTGACGAACTTTTAAACGAAACATTGGAAGCGATGAAAACCTGTGAAGAGCCCGCAGAATAACGAGGATAACAAATGGAAGCACTAAAACAAAGAATATTAAAAGAAGGCGTGGCACTCGGCTCAGACAGAATTAATGTGGATGGCTTCATTAACCACAAAATAGACACGGAATTCATGGATAAAATCGGTGCAGAGTTCGGAAGAAAGTTTGCGGGAGTACAGGTGGACAAAATCCTCACCGTGGAAGCAAGCGGAATTGCAATTGCGGTTGCGGCGGCACGCTACTTCGGATTTGCTCCGGTTGTGTTTGCAAAAAAGGCGGCTCCGAACACGATGACCGATGACTGCTATACTGCAGAGGCTTTTTCTTTCACGAAACAGAAGAGCAACATGCTTAGAGTTTCAAAGAAGCACCTTGCGAAGGGCGAAAAAGTCCTTATCATCGATGACTTCCTTGCACACGGGGAAGCATCCCTGGCTCTTTGCAAGATCATCGAGGAAGCGGGTGCAGAGGTTGCCGGCGTCGGAATCGTTATCAGCAAGGATTTTCAGGGCGGCAAAGCCCTGCTTGAGGATCAGGGATACAGAGTCGAAACTTTAGCATCTGTTTCCCGGCTTGAGAACGGTGAAATCACATTCGCATAATCGAACGTAAAATATTAAAACACAAATCAATGTTCGGGATAGCACGAACATTGATTTTTTTATTGAAGAAATAGTAAAGAAATATTCGTATTTTCTATTGTTTTCTAAAATTTGCGGACTTATAATCTAGGTGCAAAAGGAAATTTTGTATATAAAATGACGGATATGATTTCAAAGAGGAGAAGAGAAAAATGAAGAAAGTTTTAAGTGTTTTACTCGTAATGGTAATGATTTTCTCACTTGCAGCTTGCGGAAACAATGAAAGCAAGACTGACGGTGAAGTTTACAAAGTTGGTATGGTATGTATCGGTGACGAAAACGCTGCATACGACAGAAACTTCTACATGGCAGCTGATGCAGCGAAGGAACAGCTTGCTGCAAAGGGCATCAACATCGAATGGACTTATACATACAATCATCCGGAAGGTGACCCGGTTGCAACAGACAACAGAGACCTTGCTGAAATGGGCTGCATCGCCGTATTCAACAACTCTTACGGAATGGAACCTGCAATGCTCACGGTAGCTGCTGACTATCCGGATACAATTTTCGCAGGACTTACAAACGAAGCTTCTCAGAGAGATTCTTTAGACAATACAGTTAACGCTTTCCCAAGCGTATATGAGGGTCGTTACCTTGCAGGTGTTGCTGCAGGAATGAAACTCCAGGAAATGATTGATAACGGCGAAATCAAAGCGAAAGACGCAGTTATCGGTTATGTAGGTGCTTACACATTCGCAGAAGTTATCTCCGGATACACAGCATTCTATCTTGGCGCAAAGAGCGTTTGCCCGAGCGTTACAATGATGGTTGAATTCATTGGTTCATGGGGAGATCCTACGATGGAAGCAGCAACTGCTCAGGACTTAATCGACAGAGGCGCAGTACTGATTTCCCAGCACTCCGACTCCACAACTCCGGCAACAACCGCTCAGTCCGCAGGAAAGTTCCACGTTGGATACAACCTCGACATGACAGACGTTGCACCGGAAGCATCCCTGATTTCCTCCAGAATTGACTGGACAAACTACTTCGTATATGTAATCGAAACAATTGTAAACGGCGGAACAGTTGACCAGGATTACAAAGAACACGGATTTGCTGACGGAGACGTAGCACTTACAACATTAAACGAAGGTATCGCAGCTGCAGGAACAGCTGACAAGCTTGCAGAAGTTGAAGCAGCACTTGCTGACGGTTCTCTTCACGTATTTGATACAGATACATTCACGGTAGGCGGCAAGAAAGCAACGAAGGGTCTTGTTGACATGGATGGCGACTTCCAGGGCGAAGAAGACTACAATGCAATCTTTGACGGATACTATCACGAATCCCACTTCAAATCAGCACCAAGCTTCGACCTCAGAATCGACGGCATCAAACTGATCAACGAAGAATACTAAAAACAAGTCATATGGAATATAGCCGAAAGGGGACTTTTAGGTCCTCTTTTGGCGTTTAAAAGGTTATATAGAATTTGGTAATATATTAATGGGAAAAGACAATGGAAAAAAATCATGCAGTTGAATTTAAAGGAATAACCAAGCGTTTTGGCAGCAATGTGGCCAACAATGCGGTTGACCTTTATCTTGACAAGGGCGTGATCATGGCGCTACTTGGAGAAAACGGCTCAGGCAAGACAACTCTGATGAATATGCTGGCCGGAATTTATTTCCCGGATGAGGGACAAATATACATCGACGGAAAGCCGGTGACAATCACATCACCAAAAGACGCTTTCGACAACAAAATCGGAATGATCCATCAACATTTCAAACTTGTTGATGTGTTCACCGCAGCGGAAAACATTGTACTGGGTCTTGAGGAAAAAGGAAAGCTTGACCGCAAAGTTGTTTCCGCAAAGGTGAGAGAAATAAGCGAAAAATACGGGTTCGAAATTGATCCCGACAAAAAAATATACGAAATGTCCGTATCGGAAAAGCAGACGGTTGAAATCATAAAAGTTCTCTATAGGGGAGCGGACGTGCTCATCCTTGACGAGCCTACGGCTGTTTTGACACCGCAGGAGACAAGAAAACTTTTCTCGGTACTCAGAACGATGCGGGACGACGGAAAAGCAATTATCATCATCACGCACAAACTGAATGAAGTAATGGAAATCTCGGATGTTGTTGCCGTTCTCAGAAAGGGCGAACACATCGCGACGGTAAGGACACCGGAAACAACCGAAACCGAACTTACCGAAATGATGGTAGGACATAAGGTTTCCCTTAATATCGACCGTCCGGAGCCGGTAAACCCGAAACCACGCCTTACGATCGCAGGTCTTACCTGTCGTGACAGCGAAGGTGTTACAAAACTGGATGATGTCGGATTTATCGCATACGGCGGCGAAATCCTTGGAATCGCAGGAATCGCGGGGAGCGGACAGAAGGAACTTCTGGAAACGATCGCCGGACTCCGCCACGCGACACACGGCTCCATCATTTATTCACCGGAGGGCAAGACACCGGAAGAACTCGTAGGCAAGAGTCCGATGGAAATCAAGGATGCCGGTGTTGCCTTGGCATTTGTTCCGGAAGACAGACTCGGCATGGGTCTTGTAGGCGGAATGGGAATGATAGGAAACATGATGCTTCGTTCCTGGAATAAGGGAAAAGGCATTTTCATAGACCGTAAGGCTCCGGAGAAACTAGCAGAAAGTGTTCTCGAAAATCTTCAGGTTAAGACACCGGGGATCGATTATCCGGTAAGGAAGCTTTCCGGCGGAAATGTGCAGAAAGTACTGGTAGGTCGTGAAATCGCGTCCGCACCGTCGGTTCTGATGAGTGCCTATGCGGTAAGAGGTCTTGATATCAATACATCATACACGATTTACAATTTGATGACCGAGCAGAAAATGAAAGGCGTTGCCGTAATCTTCGTCGGCGAAGACCTTGATGTCTTGCTCGAACTTTGCGATAAGATTCTCGTTCTTTGCGACGGTAAAGTATCGGGTCTTGTAGACGCAAGAACAACCACGAAAGAAGAAGTCGGAATGCTGATGACGCGTCTTGGCGGAAAGGAGGAAAACTAAATGAACGAAAAAACTCCTTTTATCAGAATTGCGAAAAGAGAGGACATGCCTAAATCCAGGATTTGGATGATAAGAGCAATCGCATTTGCGGTGGCAATCCTCCTTGGTGCATTGATTTTCCTTATTGCCGGAACGAATCCGTTCACGGCATACGGAACCATTCTCGCAAGTTCACTCGGCAAAATCACAGGAATCAGACAGGTAGTGAAAATTGCCGTTCCGCTTCTTGGAACCGCACTTGCACTTGCTCCGTGTTTTGCAATGAGATTCTGGAACATCGGCGGAGAAGGTCAGATTACAATGGGAGCCGTTGCAGCAAGTTTCTTTGCACTCAACTTCGCAAAAACCATTCCTTCACCGATACTGCTTCTGCTCATGGGAATTTTCGCTATGGTATTCGGTGCAATGTGGGCGGCGATTCCTGCGGCTTTCAAGGCACGCTGGGGAACCAACGAAACTTTATTTACACTTATGATGAACTACATAGCAATCGGCATCGTAGGATGGCTTCAGGGCGGACCTTGGGAAGGAAAGCCGGGTTCACAGATTATTCCGCTGTTTGACTCCGCTGCGGTGCTTCCGCAGGTGCTCGGCGTACATTGCGGCTGGATCATCATATTGCTTTTGACCGCATTTATGTTTGTATATATGAATTACACCAAGCAGGGATACGAAATCGCCGTTTTGGGCGAATCTGAGAATACCGCACGCTATGCCGGAATGAATGTAACCAGAATTACGCTCAGAACCGCATGCATTTCGGGAGCAATCTGCGGACTTGTGGGATTCATGGTATGTTCGGGAGCAAACATGACTCTGTACTCGGATGTTGCAGGCGGAGTCGGATTTACGGCAATCGTTGTATGCTGGCTTGCACAGTTCAATCCTTTTGCGATGATAGCAATTTCACTGCTTCTTGCGGTTTTGGACAAGGGAGCAAGCGGACTGCAGACAAGCCTTAGGGTTCCTGCTTCGATTTCAGATATCATTACAGGCATCATACTTCTTTGCATGCTTGCCTGCGAATTCTTCATAAATTATAAATTGATTCTTCGCGATCGCAGCGAGAAGGAGGTGTGCTGATGGACTTTAATATTATCGGCTTGATAAGAGCAGCTGTTTTGAACGGCACACCGCTGCTGTTCGGTACATCCGGAGAAATCCTGACGGAAAAATCCGGAAACCTCAACCTCGGAGTGGAAGGCCTCATGTTCATGGGCGGAGCGTTCGGCCTTTGCGGTGCGTTCCTGTACGGACATGCTGCAGGTGACAATGCAATCGGTTCTGTTGCTGTGATCATTGCACTGCTTACATCGTTTGCAGCCGGAGTTATAGGCTCCCTGATTTTCAGCTTCTTGACGATTACATTGAGAGCAAATCAAAATGTAACCGGCCTTGCACTTACGATTTTCGGAACCGGCGTCGGACAGTTCGTAGGCGAACTGATGAGAATCAAAGTCGGCGGCAATGTTACCGTAAGCAATGCACTCAAGGATGCATTTGCAAACCCGATACTTCCGGAGTTTTTACAGAAGATTCCGGTTATCGGACCAATCCTGTTCAGCTATAATTTCTTTGTATATCTTGGATTTGCGATTGCAATCGCAATGGCGTATTTCATGAGCAAAACGAGGTCAGGGCTGAGCCTTTGTGCGGTGGGCGAATCACCGGCAACGGCCGATGCTGCGGGAATCAATGTTACAAAATACAGATACCTTGCCACCACAATCGGCGGCGGGATATCCGCAGTCGGCGGAATGGTATATACGATGACAATCGCCGGAAGCGTCTGGAACCATACCGGACTTTCCGGAGAGGGCTGGGTTGCGGTAGCACTCGTAATCTTCTGCCTCTGGAAACCTATGAACGCACTTTGGGGTTCCGTTCTCTTCGGAGGACTTCTGATCCTTTATCTCAGACTTCCGATTCCGTTCCTGCCTACGCAGATTTACAAGGTTGTACCGTATATTGTAACGGCAATTGTTCTTGTAATCGTATCGATGAGACAGAGGCGAGAGGACCAGCCTCCGCAGAATCTTGGACTGAATTACTTCCGTGAAGAGCGGTAGTTTCAAATAAACAAACAAAAGAGAGAGGAAAAGCACAATGGACAAATTTTTCAAAATCACAGAGCACGGTTCAACAGTAAAAACTGAAATTATCGCCGGACTCACAACATTCTTCGCAATGGCTTACATTATCTTTGTTAATCCTAACCAGGTAACCGGTTTCACGGAAGGTTTGGGAAATATATGGAACGCGGTATATGTAGCATCCATATTGGTTGCAACAATCGGCACACTGCTCATGTCACTGTATGCGAAAATGCCTTTTGCACAGGCTTGCGGAATGGGACTGAACTCCTTCTTCTTCGTAAGCTTCGTTCTTCCGCAGGTGATTTCCGGCGGCGACTGCGTGCAAGGCTATCAGGCAGGTCTTGTTATCATCCTGCTTTCCGGTATCATATTCTTGCTCCTTTCCGTTACAGGCGCAAGACAGTATATCGCAAAGGCAATGCCGGAATGCCTCAAAAAAGCGATTCCTGCAGGCATCGGACTTTTCATTACGTTTATCGGATTCCAGAATGTAGGAATCATTCAGGCAAATCAGTACACTTTAACACAGTTCGTTGACATTCACGGTGCAATCAACGGAGAAGGCGGAATCATGTCCGTCCTTCCTGCACTTCTTGCCCTTCTTGGCTTCCTGATTATTGTTATTCTCGGAAAGCTGAATGTAAAGGGAAACGTCCTTCTTGGAATTATTGCAACGGCAATTCTTTACTACCTTGTAAGCGGTACGACTCCTTCCTTTGACATCACGCAGATCGGACAGTCGTTCAAAGACTTTACTGAGATTGGTGTTGTGGGAGTATTCAAAGCTTCCTCATGGGAACACGCATTCAGCCCGCAGTTCGTAGGCGGAGTTTTCAGTGCTATCATGTACATCATCACTTTCTGCCTTGTTGATATGTTCGACACAATCGGAACCTTATACGGAACAGCTTCCCAGGCTGACCTCATGGACGAAAACGGCGACCCAATCAACCTTGACCAGTGCATGGCATGCGACTCCATCGCAACCGTTACAGGTGCAGTTCTCGGAACATCCACTTGTACGACATTCGTTGAATCCGCATCCGGCGTTGCTGCAGGGGGAAGAACCGGTCTGACATCCCTCGTTGTTGCATGCTGCTTCTTCGTATGTCTTTTCCTGACACCGCTTGCAAGCATCGTTCCTGCATGTGCAACAGCTCCTGCACTCATTTATGTAGGCGTTCTCATGCTCGGAAACTTCAAGAAGGTCGAAATGTCAGATTTAAAGTCAGCAGCACCGGCATTCCTTACATTGATTATGATGCCGCTTACATACTCCATCGCAAACGGTATCGGTATCGGCTCCATCGCTTATACTTTAATCGCTGTTTTCACAGGTGAATTTAAGAAGAATGACATCATGGTTGCAATTATCGGATTGTTATTCTGCATGAAGTTCATCTTCATCACGATGTAGAAATTCTCTTTGAAAAAAATATATTACCAAACGAAGCGAGCGTCCCTTTCCGGGGCGCTTGTTTCTTGTTGAAATCCTTTTTCGGAAAGTGTATAATAAGAAGAGAACAGACATAGAAAGGAAGACGCATATGTTTTACGAAATGACGATAGCAGGACACAAAAGGCAGCTGCCTTTGTTCAAAGTAACCGATGACTTATATATCGGAGCATTCATTATGTTCAGCGATGTTGAAATCACAGTTGCGGCAGCCGGTGAACTTCTCAAGAAAGCTCCGGAATTTGATATTTTGGTGACCGCAGAAGCAAAGAGCATTCCGCTCATTCACGAAATGGCAAGACAGGCGGGAGTTAACGATTATGTGGTTGCACGCAAAGGCCCGAAGATTTATATGAACAACATCATCACAACGGAAGTTGATTCTATCACAACCGATCACATTCAGACGCTTTGCATCGGTCAGAAGGAAATCGACTTAATCAAGGGAAGAAGGGTTCTTATCGTGGACGATGTAATCAGCACGGGCGAATCCCTGAAGTCCATCGAGAATCTGGTTGAAAGAGCCGGAGGAAACATTATCGGCAAGATGGCAGTTCTCGCAGAAGGCGCGGCGGCTGACAGAGACGATATTATTTTCCTCGAAAAACTTCCTGTATTTAATGCAGACGGAACAGTTAAGGAATAAAAAATGTTTTTATATATCCCTTTTATATGCATCACGCTCGGTGCGGTGATAAACTGGAAAGGATTGCCTGACAAGGCACTTAAAGTCTCCGACATTTTGATGAATGTCGCACTTTTTGTGCTCATGGCGGTAATAGGCCTTAACATTGGGCTGTCCGATACGGTTATGAAAAATTTGGGAAGCATTGGTGTTAAATGCCTCCTTGTTTCGCTTGCCGCAATTTGGTGCAGTGTGGGTTTAACCGTACTTTGCGAGAAGACGGTTATGCCGCTTGAGAAAATCAGGCTGCAGCTCCTGGCGGAAAAGAATTCGGAGGGTGTCCTTGAAGAGGCAGCCTCCGAGGAAAAAGGAGGGTTTCCTACCCTGCTTATTACCATGCCGGCATTTATAGCGGCGGGCATTTTGGCAGGGTATTACTTGGTGCCGAAGGGCGAGAATGCCTGGCTTGACACCGCACTTACGGTTTCGCTGATTTTCCTTTATACAGGGGCGGGTGTTATGCTCGCATCGAATAAGAGCGTGTTCGTGTACATAAAGAAGCTGGGGCTTAGGATTCTGTTCCTGCCGCTTTCGATTTTTATCGGCTGTATTCTCGGCGGATTTATAGGAGGAATGCTTCTCCATGTACCGCTGAAGTGGTCGGTTCTTTCGGCAAGCGGAATGGGATACTACAGCCTGACCGGGGCATTCCTGACCGAAGCCTACGGCATTGAGGCCGGCGTTTACGGCTTTATTGTGAATGTCTCACGGGATGTGTTCACAGTTGCACTTTTGCCGCTCCTCATGAAGATAAGCAAAGGCAGTGCAATCGCATCGGGAGCGGGCGGATGCATGGACACCATGCTGATTCCCGTAAGCAAGGCAGTCGGCCCGGAGCTTGGGCTTGTTGCCCTGATAAGTGGAACCATTACAACCCTCGCGGTACCGTTTCTTCTCCCAATCGGGGTTTCATTGTTTGGATAAGGATGCACTAGATGCCCGAAACTTACGAAAATGTAAGGAGCGGGCTGTTTTTGTAAGGAAAGAACTGTTTTGAGATGAGAGAAGATGTGTTACAATAAAGAAAAGGGGGAGATGAGATGCTGAAAAAAGTCGTACGAAGAATCATACTGCTGATACTGATGCTTGCGGCTGTCACCGGAGGGGCGGTGGCAGTAAGCGGATATGAAATATACAAAGACGCGGTCGGCAAGGTGCCGGTCAGCGATAAAATCGCACAGATACAAGAAAAGGAACACTACACGAAGTTTGATCAGCTTCCGCAGCGGTACATAGATGCGGTTATTGCAGCGGAGGACCGCCGTTTTTTCAAACACCACGGATTTGATATTCTGGCGACCGGAAGGGCTATGTGGCATAACATTGAGGCAGGAAGCCTTATCGAGGGGGGAAGTACGATCACGCAGCAGCTCGCCAAGAACATGTACTTTTCGCAGGAAAAGAAGTTTACGCGCAAGGTAGCCGAGGTGTTCGTATCAAACGATATCGAGAATCTCTGTGACAAGGAAACGATTTTTGAACTTTATATAAATTCCATCTACTTCGGCTCCGGATACTATACCGTGTACGACGCAGCACATGGATATTACGGAAAAGATCCGGCAGACTTGAATGATTATGAATGCACGATGCTCGCAGGCGTTCCAAACGCTCCGTCGGTATATTCGCCCGATGTAAACCCAAAACTTGCCGAAGAGAGAAGGCAGCAGGTTCTGGAATGCATGGTGGAGAACGGATATATTGAAGAAGGGGAGCTTCAGTAGAAAAGCCGTCATGCAGCCCGGACTTTCGGCATAGAATATGTCAGGGAGGTCGGGAAATGGCTGAATACATTGTAAACGGGTATGCGTATCCGTCAATTTCAAAGGAGACTTTAGAATGGTGGCTGCCCAGACTTTCGTGGGTGGCTGCTTTCAGTTATGGGTTTACAGAGGACGGGAACTTGATTAATCTCGAGGATGCAAACCTGATAATACCCGCAACCGAGGCAGGTGTAAGACCAATGATGGTTTTGACGCCTTTGGATGCGGATGGAAATTTTAACGACAACATAGCAATTCGCGTCTTTGAAAATCCGGACGCACAGCAAAACCTCATAGATAATATTGAAGCAAATATCAAAAACAAAAATATGGGCGGTGTTGATTTTGATTTTGAATATCTCGCGGCCGATTATGCGGATGACTATGTGGAACTTGTAGGTCGCACAAGAGGAAGACTTCGCCCTCAGGGTTATTTGACAACGGTCGCACTTGCACCGAAGGTCAGCACGGATCAGCCCGGGTTATTGTATCAAGGACACGATTATGTGGGCATGGGGCAGACCGCCGACTACTGCCTGCTCATGACATACGAATGGGGTTATACCTACGGACCCCCGCTTCCTGTATCGCCGATTAACAGCGTACGCAGAGTGCTTGATTACGGGGTTACGCAAATTCCACCGGAAAAAATCCTCATGGGAATGAGTAATTACGGGTACGACTGGAGGCTTCCGTTCGTGCAAGGCGAGTCTAAGGCGGAAAAACTTACAAACTATCAGGCACTCGCCCGGGCGGAATATTACGGTGTGGACGTTCAATACGATGAAGAGGCGCAGGCACCGTTTTTTACCTATACGTCCCCGGACGGAAGCGAACACATCGTATGGTTCGAAGATGAAAGAAGCTGGCGGGCAAGACTTGCTTTGGTTGAGGAATACGGCCTTGCCGGTATAAGCATTTGGAACATTATGCACATCTTTTACGGTGGGATTTGACTTTACAAAGCTGCCAAATGAGGGTAGAATAGAAAAAAATGAGATTACAGAGGATAATTATGGACAACAAACCGGAGAATAAATTTAAAGAGAACATTATTTTAATTGTATTGGGAGTGACCCTGCTTGTTGCGCTATTGAACATAAAGACGGTAGCAAGTGCGGCAGGGACGCTGATAGGGTTGGTTATGCCGCTGATTGCAGGGGGAATAATAGCATTTATATTGAATGTGCCGATGAATTTTTTCGAGCGCAAGATCGACTGGCTGGATGACAAATATCACTGCAAGCCGCTGAGACGCGCCAAAACCGCGGTAAGCCTGATTGTGACGCTCATCCTTTTCGTCCTTTGTGCCACTTTTATCGGAAACGTTATTTTCCCGAATCTGGTTGACTCGGGCAAAAAGATTGCCGAAATCGTCAAGGACAATTATCAGTCCTGGATTGCGATTGCGGAGGGTTACGGATTCGATATGAGCTATGTCAGCAGCTGGATGGATAAGCTGGACTGGGACAGCATGCTTACAAGCCTTAAAGAACACAGCGGGGAAATTCTTTCCACCGCAGGACAGGCAGCAAACAGCGTATTCGGTGTGGTTGCAAATATCCTGTTTGGGTTGATTTTTGCGATTTACATTCTGCTCAACAAGAAAAAACTCGGCAAACAGGCAAAGCAGCTTGCCTATGCTTATTTGAAGAAGCCGTGGGCAGATGAAGCATGCGATATCGCGAGCCTTTCCTATAAGACGTTCTCGAACTTCTTGTCGGGGCAATGCCTTGAAGCGGTTATTTTGGGATTGATGTTTTTCGTAACGCTTTTTGTTGGGGGATTCCCTTACGCCGGCACGATTTCAGTCGTTATCGGATGCATGTCGCTGATTCCGTTTGTGGGAGCGTTTATCGGTCTTGTTTTCGGGGCTCTTCTGCTTGCGGTTGTGAACATCAAGCAGGCGTTTTGGTTCATTGTCATCTTCTTCATTATACAGCAGATTGAAGGACACATCGTATATCCGAAAGTAGTGGGAAGCTCTGTGGGACTTCCGGCACTGTGGACACTGCTTGCGGTTGTTGTGGGCGGAAAGGTGTCCGGCGTGTTCGGAATCATCCTGTTCATACCGCTGTTTTCTGTTATATATGCACTCGTCAGACGGAGCGTGTACAGCAGACTTAGAAGGAAGGGAATCACCATATCGGAGTGATACCGGATGGCTTTGTGAAACTCCTTGGTGCATTTTCTGCTATTTTGCCGGCATTTTGCGAATCTTTTCGTTGCAATTATGCAGAAGATGTTGTATAATATTGAATGTTCGATAGGCGGAAATGCTTGACGCTTTCCGAACATCCGATTCGCGGTCGTGGCGGAATTGGCAGACGCGCACGGTTCAGGTCCGTGTGGGAAACCATGGGGGTTCGAATCCCTTCGACCGCACCAAAACAAAAAGACATCCATGTGGATGTCTTTTTGTTTTCATACGAAGACAGAAGGGATTCGAACCCGTGAGGGCATGAGCGTTCATTGAGAAAGATTCGATCGTGCAAACCAATACGACATTTTTCGACAAATTTCGCCGAAATTCGTGTCAAAATAATTGCCTGCAAGCCGCATTTGTTTTAAACTGATAGCATAAGATAAACTTTGAAGACAACAGGGGGGACGAAGAAGTGAAGAAAAAGTTATGCAGGAAGCTTATTGCACTGGTGGCGGCATTTTGCATTTTGACATCCGGCTGCGGCACCGTGGAAGGTGGCGGTGACCCGGGTCATGTGGCTTACGCATCGGCACAGAGCAGCTCTAAAACAACGACAAGCATTATCAGCGTGAAGCAAGTTAAGTACGAGTCGCTGAATATAAAGTGGAAGAAACTTGAAAATGTAAAAAAATATGAGGTCTATCGAGCAGACAAAGCAACAGGCACTTACAAGAAAATTGCGTCGATAAACGGCACGAGCTACAGCGATGCGAAAATAAGACAGAACAAAATTTACTATTATAAAGTAAAACCTGCGACAAACGGGGCAGCGCAGAGCACGAGCAAATCCGGAAAGATTAAGACGACGGTTTCGCTCACAAAAATCCCAAAGCAGAAAGAAGACAGTGCCTATACGCAGGTCAACGGTGGGAAGCCTGCCTTTTCGAACTACGAAAGGAAGAGAAGGGGTTTTGAAGAGTATGCGGCGCTGGATAAGCTCGAAAGATGTGGGATTGCGTATGCCTGCATAGATAAAAGCATGATGCCGACGGAAACACGCGGCAGTATCGGGATGATTAAGCCATCAGGCTGGCACACCGTACGGTATGATGATTTGATTTCCGACAAATATCTGTACAATCGCTGCCACTTAATCGGCTATCAGCTCACGGGGCAGAACGCGAACAAGCAAAATCTGATTACAGGGACGCGTTATCTGAATGTCACGGGAATGCTGCCTTTTGAGAACGAGGTGGCGGAGTATATTAAAGAAACCGGAAACCATGTGCTTTACAGGGTTACACCGATATTTAAAGGAGATAATTTAGTTTGCAGCGGTGTGCAGATGGAAGCGCAGTCGCTGGAAGATGACGGGATTTCGTTTAACATTTTTGCGTATAATTCACAGCCGGGCATTGTGATTGACTACAAGACCGGGGACAGTCATGCAGTCAAATCCTGAAAGCAGGCTATGAACCGTGCGGACAGTGCAAACCGTGAGAACCTGCCGGTCCATTGGAATTTATTAATTGAAAGAAATTCCGCAAGCGGGGCACAATAACACGGGGGTGATCGCATGAATTCAATTTGGAGTGAAACCGCAAATTTAAAGACATTCCATTCCTTAGCTCAGAACATGACGGTTGACACGGCTGTTATTGGCGGCGGCATGGCAGGAATCCTGACGGCATACAAGTTAAAGGAGCAGGGTGTAGAGAACATAATCCTTGAAGCCGGTGAAATATGCAGCGGCCAGACGAAAAACACAACCGCGAAAATTACATCGCAGCACGGCGAGATATACGATAAAATCACAAAATATTACGGATACGAGCTGGCGGCTCAGTATGCAGCGGCAAACGAAAACGCAATTAAGGAATACGAGCAAATCATAACGCAAAGAAACCTAGAATGCGATTTTGAGAAAAAGGACGCTTGCTTATATTCTACCGAGGAAGAAAACACATTAGACAGGGAATATATGTCGGCAAGCGCTGCCGGAATCGACTGCTATATGACCGAGAAGACCGACCTTCCGATAAAAATAACGGATGCGCTCGTATTCAGGAATCAAGCGCAGTTTCATCCGCTCAAATTTGTCAGCGGTATTATAAATGACTTAGAATGTTTCGAGCACACCGCAGTGACACGAATCGTCGGCAGCACCATTTATACGAAAAATGCTCGAATCGAAGCCAAAAACATCGTCATTGCCACGCACTATCCGTTTATTAACTTTCCGCCCTATTACTTCCTAAGGATGAGTCAGGAACGAAGCTATGTTGCGGCACTGGAACGAAAAGGCGTTAAACTTGACGGAATGTATATCGGCAGCGAAAACGAAAGCCTGTCATTCCGAAGCTATGGCGATTATATTCTTCTCGGCGGCGGCACACACAGAACGGGAGTTATGCCAAGCAAGATGCCGTTTGACATGCTGACAGAAAAGGCACGGGAGCTTTATCCGAATCACAAAATCACAGCGAAGTGGTCTGCACAGGACTGCATTACGGTTGACAACATTCCGTATATCGGCAGATTCGGCGGTGACAATTCCAGTATTTTTGTTGCGACCGGGTTCGGCAAATGGGGCATGACAAGCGCGATGGTGAGCGCAGATATTATCAGCAGCCTGATTTGCGGAAGCCCAGCTGATTACGGCGAAGTTTTTTCACCTCAGCGATTTAAGTTTGCTGCCGCAAGAAAGAACATCTTTACAAATACAAAAGAAACCGTGAAAGGCTTTTCGGCACATCTTAAGAGAGCAAACGGCGAGCTTCACAACCTTCTGATGGGCACGGCAAAGGAAATAAAGTACAAGGGCAAAAAGACCGGAGCATATCGGGACGAAAACGATAGAATCTACATCGTGACATTGAAGTGCCCGCATCTGAAATGCAAGCTCAATTGGAATGATTCCACGAAGACATGGGACTGCCCGTGCCACGGCTCAAGATATAACTACAAGGGTGAGCTTATTGATAATCCCGCGCAGGAAAGCTCAATATTGATTGCAGAGGAAGATGGAGACACTGCAAATTAACATGTGAATAAACTTGTAAATTTTGTGGTGAATAAGAAGCAAAGGATTCAACCTCGCCCAATGAAAATCATAGATTATATCGGAAGTGTTCGATATCCTCCTCTAAAATCAGGTGGCGTTTGGAATCGTTTTCTGTTATAGGACGAATCGGACGACAGGGATTTCCGTATGCTAAGTATCCTGCGGGGATGTCCTTTGTCACTACACTGCCGGCGCCGATGACAGAGTTGTCACCAATGTGGACGCCATCAATAACAACAGTGTTTGACGCAATCCAAACATTGTTTCCGATATGAATTCCGGAAGCGAATTCTGCCATTGTTGTTCTGCCGTGCTCATCCATTCCCATGCGCTCAGAAGCGATCAAAGGATGGTTTGTTGCCATGAGAGAAACATTGGGCCCTATTGCAACATTATTTCCGATAAGGACACGAGCATCATCCATGACCGTAAAATTAAAATTTGCAAAGAAATTCTCACCAATAAAGGTGTGACACCCGTAATTAAACTGGACCGGACCTTGGCAATAGAAGGCTTCACCGCACTTTCCGAGAATATTGCGTAGAAGTTCCTGGCGTGCAGGGTCGTATTCATCTGTTTGATTAAACTTTTGGCAGGCTTCGTGTGCAGTATGTTTGATGTCTTTTAATTCCTGCTTGCGTGGGTCAAACATTTTTCCTGCAAAAATTTTTTCTTCTTCTCTCATTTTTTCTCTTCTTTCTTTTAATAAAATACCTAAGCGAGGCGATGTCTCAAGATAAGTATAAGATACAATCTTTCTTAATATTATATACAGTTTTTCAACAGATTTCGACCCCAAATCAAAAAAATATTTGAAAACGAAAAAAGTCAGGCGGTACGCCTGCCAAAGAAATATCGCTTTGAGGGCAGTGAAGTTTTCGTGCGGAAAGTGGGATGAACAGTTTTTGGTACTGCAAAAGGGATGCAAGGCGGAGAAATTACAAATATTGATATAAAGAAAAGAGGTGTACTCATGTGTACAGCAGCAACTTACAACACAAAGGATTTCTATTTCGGCAGAACGCTGGATTATGAATTTTCATACGGCGAGGAAATCGTGATTATGCCGCGGAATTATCCGATTCCGTTTCGCTTTGAGGAAACGGACTGTGAGCACTATGCAATTATCGGTACGGCACATGTGACAGACGGATATCCGATGTTTTATGATGCCGTCAACGAAAAAGGTTTGGGAATGGCAGGCTTGAACTTCGTTGGAAATGCGGTTTATCGGGAAGAAATTTTACCCGCGGAAGGCGGCGTCGAAAATGCAGAACACGCGGCGCAGTATGAGTTCATCACATGGATACTCAGCCGCTGCGCGAATGTTTCCCAGGCGCGGGAAAAGCTGAAAACTCTGAACCTAACAGGAACGCCATATAACGAAATGCTTCCGGCGGCGCAGCTTCACTGGATCATTGCTGATGAAAAGGAAGCTATCACGGTGGAATCCGTGGCGGACGGGTTAAAGATTTATGAGAACCCGGTGGGAGTTTTAACGAACAACCCGCCGTTTGACATGCAGATGTTCAACCTGAACAACTATAGAAATCTGTCGGAAAAGAACCCCCAAAACACTTTTAGCCCTAAGATTCCGCTCGCAGAATACAGCCGGGGAATGGGTGCGTTCGGACTTCCGGGAGATTTATCCTCTATGTCGCGCTTTGTCCGCGTTGCGTTTACGAAGCTTCATTCGATTTCGGGTGCTTCAGAGGAGGAAAGCGTCAGCCAGTTCTTTCATATTCTGGGCTCGGTCGAGCAGCAGAGAGGATGCTGTGAGGTCGCAGACGGCAAATATGAGATTACCATCTACACCGCCTGCTATAATGCGAGCAAAGGCATTTATTACTACACAACTTATGATAACAGCCGCATTACTGCGATAGACATGCATCGGGAAGACCTGAGCGGAGAAAGCCTTGTACGATTTCCGATGCTGACCAAGACCGATATTTTATGGCAAAATGTGTGATGAAACCCAGTCCATGCAGTCTATGAACCTGCGCTCGGCATTATGAATCTGCTGAATCAGAGGCAGGAGAAGCCTGCCTTTAATTTCACAAAGAAATTCTTGTTTTACTTTTAAGTCTACACCCATTATACTGTATTTGTGTGCAAAAAACCACCCAAAGTGATTGATATGATCCCTCTTAAGTAGACAAGGGAAATAACCAAAATCTATGGAAGGGGGGATGAATTAAATGGGACAGACCGTAAATGTAAATTTTAAGCTTGATGCTGATGTAAAAAAGGGCATGGAAACTGCTTGCTCAGACATGGGGCTTTCGATGAGTGCTGCATTTACTATTTTTGAAAAAAAGTGGCACGAGAAAAACGTATACCATTTGAAATATCTGCGGTTCCATTTTACTCTGAAAGTAATATGCGCTATCTTGAGCAAATCGCGCATGACATTAAAACGGGAAAAGCTTCCTTTGTTGAACATGATTTGATTGAGGAGTTCTTAAATAGATTGTCGTTTCAAATAAGTAAATCGTAATTTAGTAAATCGTAAACTACTAAAATTGCTAAAAGCCTAACCTCTATACCGGCCCTGCTCCGTTCGGAGCAGGGCGGTTGTCGTTTTCGCCATCTGAATTGCGCTCGCCGCTAAAATCGAAGCCTCCGCCAAAGTCGCGGCCGCCGTCCTTTCCGCCGCCTCCACCTGCGTTCATCACACCCATGACATTAAGGTCTATGCTGGATGAATCAATGAGCGTGCTTGCGTCTTCTTCCTGTCCGCTTCGGGTGGACGGAATCGTGCCGTCAAGCTGACCGCGGATACTTTCTGCACGGAGGGAAACGGTCTCTTTCAGCATTTCCACGGCGGACTTGTATTCTGTATAGGAATAGAAGGAAGTCGGGTCGGATTCAACTAAATCGTCTATCTGCGATGTTATGCGCGATACTGTATTTTCAAAGATTCCGCCGCCGACATATTCATCCGTAAGCTGTCGGAGATACTCGTGGTACTGCTCAAGATATTCTTCGTTTTCAAGGAGCGATAGGAAAAACTGTCTGTCCTCTGTGCTGACGCCTGACGAAAACGGAGTGTCAATCGGGAAATTGATGACATCACTTGCATCCTGAGACTGGAAGCCGCCGAAGGCGAGATTGTAGTCCCATGGAATGATGTTCAGCTTGGAGTCGCTTTCATATAAATAGTAGTTGTGTGCCATGTTGCCGGAAAGGCTGTCAAGGTTCACCACGAAGGTCTGAACCGCCATGTAGCGCAGGACATTGTCTACATCCATATACTCTGCAAGGGTCTGGCTGTCGGTATCATCAGAACAGATGTTTTTAAGGGCTTTTACGACCCTGCGGTGGTCTTTGTCGGTAGTATTGAACACGCTGCCTTCCCAAATCGCCTCGTAGCTGTCAAGGCTGTCATCAGTGTAGTTGAGATTAGCACCGCTGCCGGAGCCCATGCCGAAGTCTTTGCCGAAGTCTTCGCCACCCATGTCGCCGCCTTTATTGTCATTTTTTTCGCTGTCGCTGTCAGAAGTTCTGTCCGGTGGCGACGGCATATCGCCGTCGCTTGGCATCTGTGGTGGATTTCCGCTTGGCTTTTCCATCGCACCATCTGCGTCGCTTGTGAAGTTAGGCTTTTCGACTGTGAAATCCGGCATTTCTCCATCCCAGTCTTTCATCTTGCCGGGACCGCCCAGTTCCATGCTGTCGGGCTTATAAAGCTCGCCGTAGTTCGTTCCGTAGTTTCGCATAGCGAAGCTTTCTTCGACAGGCTCAAGCGCAAGGTAAACGCCGTAATACTCTCCGTTAATCGAGACCTTTGCATAGTTGTACAGGCTTGCGTCCGCACCGAGGAAGGCAAACATATCATAGCAGATCGCTTCCTTCATCATTGTCGCATCACTGTAATTATTGTTCAGGACGAGTTTGGAAAGCCCGTCGCAGTTCTGTCCGTCCACATACTCATCGAAGCTGATTTTGAAGCTGTAGCGGTCGGAATCGCTCGAAGCGACCATGGAAAGGCTGGTGTTGCCTTTGGCACGGAAGCCGACATTTTTGTATTCCGTCCCGTTGACCGTAACATCGCAGGAATAATATTCCTCGCTGATGGCATTTTTCAGCAAATCCTCCCAGTCCGATTCGGAAATGGAAACATCGACATCGATAATCGAATCCGTCGAAAAAAGAGAGTTTTCGTACGCCATGGAGATGCTGGAAGCCGCAGCCTGCGTGCTCTGCCCGAAAACGAGCATGAAAACAAGCAGGGCAGCGAGAGCCAGAGCAGTAACGGACAAAATGATTTTGCCGATGTGCTTATTGTCTATCATCTCAATCACCCCTACGACATATACTCTCCGTTGTAGCTTACGAGGGCGGCACTTTCAACACCCGAAATCGCACCAATTTGGCTCACGAAAGCTGTCGAAGCGTCCTTCAGCCTGACTTCGTAGGAAAGCTCGATTCCCTTCGCCGTTACGGTTTTTGCCTTTATCACATACTTGGACGCGGAAGTCTTCAAGACCTCGGCAGCCGCATTTTCCGCAGTTTCATCCGAAAGATTTAAGACGAGCATATACGGATTATCGTGAGTTTTGCGGCTTGCCATAACCCAGATGACTGCGCCGATGATAATCGATCCGATGAGCGCTAGCGGAATGAGACCTGCGCCGACAACGATGCCGCCTGCAAGCGCCCAGAACAGGAATACGATTTCAATCGGCTCCTTGATTGCGGCACGGAATCTGACGATGGAAAGCGCGCCGACCATGCCGAGCGACAGAATTACATTGGATGTTACCGCCATGATAACCAGCGAGGTCACAAGCGAAAGTCCGATGAGCGTCAATCCGAAGCTTGAGGAATACATGATTCCCGCCGAAGTTTTCTTATAGATAAAGAAGATAAAAAGTCCGATGATGAGCGCGCACGCCATGCCTAAAAGTGTGTCGAGCATGGAAAAATCCGATACGCTCTCGAGAAAACTGGATTTAAAAACATCATTAAAAGTCATTGTAAAACCTCCGGTATTTATGCCATGCTGCGGCATGACGCGTATTTTGAAAATGCTTGCAGTCTGGTGCAGTGCGGCTGCACGATGTGCCGAATCATTTCCGGCAGAAATTCGTCGTATTTGGCTTCCATAATCAGAACAGGGTTTGCAAGCGGCGTCTGCGACGGCTCGAAGAACCAGTCCGGCGACAGCCCTGTGGATATATCGGAGTCAAAGGTTATGCGGACATTTCCCGTCGGGTAGACATATGCCTCGCGATTATAACGCACCACGGAGCGGGGGCGGAGCAGCTGAGTCTGCATTTTGAACCCAAGCTCTGCGACGAGCGGTGTCTGCGAATTGAGAAGATCGCCGTGGCTGCCGTCCAGAATCCGCAGGCAGTCCTCATAGGAAAGCGGTGCCGAGTTTTTCAGGCAAAGCCCGTTTACCTTCTGCTTCTTTTCCAGAAAAACCGTCTCAAAATCCTCGCCGTAATAGCGCAGTCTGAACTTCTCGCGCATGCTGACGCCGTGAAGCTTTTCCTTCAAGGCTTTATCGAAGCAGTTGTCAAAGTAAAGACTTGTAATCAGGTATCTGCCGTCCGCTCCCGAATGCTTATCAGGGCGCATGATGACCTGAAGCTTTTGCCGAAGCGACAGGTAGTTCAAATAGTCGAGCGCGTATTTATGCTCGTGGCGGTATTTGCCGGGCGGGCGTGCCGCAGTGGACTCAATCATATCGAGAACCTCCTTTTCTTTTGCTGTAAACAGAATAACAGGCGGAAGTTTTGAACGCGTGGAAGGAAAAGGAAGAATGCAAGGAAAAATTTTGTTAAATATGTGACAAAATATTGATAAATTTTTTTGAAAACAGGTGAGGGTTTTGCTTTTTTCATTCGACAAAATATGCAAAAGGGGTTAAAATATATACATTACGGAGGAAAATTATGAAAAAAATACTATGTTTACTGCTTACAGCAAGCATGATGTTTACGTTCGCGGCGTGTGGCAGCGATGATACGGGTACAACGCCGAGTGCGGACGATCAGCAGACGGTCAATGAAAATACACCCACAGATAGGCAGGATGAGGATCTGAATGCCGATGACAGCACCGACGCAGACAAAGACGCGGAGGAAGAAGATAAGGAAGCCGGCGCAAAAGATGATGAGAAGAAAGACGATGTGAAGAAACCGGAGAGCAGCAAGCCGCAGACTTCCGGACAGGATTCATCGAGCAAGCCTTCGAATAGCAAACCTTCCGGCAGCAAGCCTTCATCATCCAAAGGCGATTCGGCATCGGAAACCAAGAAGCCGACATCTGCGCTCAACCTTTTGAGCACGGTTTGGAAATCGTATAAGGAAAGCGAGAAATTCCCGGCAGCAGGCGGAGACTATTCCGAAGAGAATGCAAGAGAAGATGCTCCGGGCAAATTCAGCACGAGTGATTCCGGCGCTCTGTCGTCCACATTGGCGGTTCCTGAGGATTCCGCCGATCTCATCAGCAGTGCGGCCTCCCTGACGCACATGATGAACCTGAATACATTTACCGCCGGTTCCTTTAAAACGAAGAGCACAGGCGATGCGGACAAGCTGGCGGCGGCAATGAAGGAAAGCATCGAAAACAGAAAATGGGTGTGCGGCTTCCCTGAAAAGATGGCGGTCATCACAATTGATAAATATGTTGTATCCGTTTACGGCGCAGCGGATTTGGTAGATACTTTCAAGGCAAAACTTCAGAAAGCATACACAGGCGCGAAAGTTTACTGTGAGGGGAATATTGAATAATGAGAACACAGACGAAAACAAAAAGCTTCAGACAGCGCGGAGTAAAACTCTGCGCTGCATTTTTGCTGGTAATTCTGCTGGCAGCCTGCGGCACGCAGGGCGAAAACAAGCCGCAGACAAAGACGGACGAGAAGGGCTTTTATTCCTATGACGGCTATGTGGTAAAGACGGATTACCCACTCGACGAAGATTCTGTCAATAAAGCGGCGGAGAAAATCAAGAAAATCTATGATATGTATCTTGAAGGCACGAGCGTACAGGCGTATTATTCCATCGTACCCGACAAGAACTATTGCATAGGCGCAGAGGCAGGCATTGAGACCATAGATTATAAGAAGATGGTCGACCTGATGAAATTAAAGACGGATTATATGTCCTATATTGATATAATGGGACTGCTTGACATTACGGATTACTATAAGACCGACGCACACTGGCGGCAGGAGAAGATTACGGAGGTTGCCGCAAAGCTTGCCGAGGCGATGGCTGTGAGCCTGAATGCCGAATATGAAACAAAGGAAGCAAAGGCGGATTTCGTCGGGGCGTACAGTCGTCAGTCTGAGCTTGAGATGGAGGCAGAACCGCTGAATTACCTGTACAATGCGCTTTTTGACTCCTGCAAAGTCACGGATTACGAAACAAATAGTGAAATGCCGATTTACGATTTAACGAAAACGGAAAGCGAAAAAGGCGAAGGCTATGATATGTTCCTCGGCGGAAGCAAATCGCTGATTACCATTGAAAATCCAAACAGCGCGACGGATAAGGAGCTTGTCATATTCCGCGATTCTTTCGGGAGCAGCATCGCACCGCTTTTCGCAGAGGCCTACAGCAAGATAACGCTGGTAGACACACGCTATCTGCCGAGCGAGATGGTCGGCAGGTTCGTGACATTCGATAATCAGGATGTACTTTTCCTTTACAGCACGCCTGTGCTGAACAACAGTGTGACGATGAAATAGAGAAAAAAGAGTTTTTGTATTACAATCCAAAAACTCTTGTTTTTAGAATTATTTTTTAAAGAATACATAAAATAATCCCAACTTTATTCCCAATGTGTTATAATATTTTTATTGGGAATAAAAGCTGGGAAAAGGATAATAGTTTATGAATATTGAAAAACTAGTTTTAGATTTATGTGCATATCAGGATGAACAGGAGTGGTTCGAATTTAAAGAAAATTGGTTTCAGCCGGATGTGCTGGGTGAATATGTATCAGCATTGTCAAATGCAGCGGCATTTCACTATAAACCACAAGCATATTTTGTATGGGGCGTAAATGATGAAACTCATGAGATTAAAGGTACGATATTCAATCAGTATTGTGACCATAATAAAGAACCATACCAGAATTTTTTGGCAAGAAATTTGTCACCCAGTATCAACTTCTCATTCGAGGAAGGAATGATTGATGGTAAGCGGGTTGTTGTTTTGGTGATTCCTGCTGCTGAGGAAATACCAACGGCTTTTAGGGAAAAAAGATACATTCGTATTGGGTCATCTAAAGCGAATTTGAAAGATTATCCGAAAAGGGAGATTCAGTTATTTAAAATTTTGGATGGAAGAGTGGAGACGATTGAGACACTATCGGCAAAATATCAAGAACTGACATTTTCCAAATTATTTGGGTATTACGGTTCGAAAGGAATCGTATTAAATGAAAAGACCTTTGAGAAAAATCTTGGGTTAAGAAACAAAGACGGGGAGTATAATCTGTTGGCACAATTGCTTTCGGATAATTCGCATTTTCCATTAAGAGTGTCTATTTTTGAAGGAGAGACGAAAGGCTCCAATCTGTTCTCGGTAAGAGAGTTTGGAAATAATTGTTTACTCTATACTTTGGATGAGATTTTAAGATATGCGGATGTATTAAATTTGATTCAGACCGATGAGAGTGAGCGCATAGTAGAACGTCCGGAAACGCCGCTGTTTGATAACAGTGCCTTTAGAGAGGCAATTATAAATGCTATTTTGCATAATCTGTGGATTAGTGGAAACGAACCGATGATTTCCGTGTTTTCAAATAGGATAGAGATCTTATCGAGAGGAACATTAGCACCTGCACAAACTATGGAAGGATTTTTCTTTGGAGAATCCATTCCGGTAAATGAAAAGCTATCCGAAATCTTTTTGCAACTGCATATCAGTGAAAAATCCGGTCGAGGAGTGCCTAAAATTATTGAAATCTACGGAAAGGAAGCATTTACTTTTAGGGAAAATTCAATTGTTGTAACAATTCCACTCCAGAAGATTAGAAAGATTGGGAAAAAGGTTGAGAATAAAGTTGGGAATAAAACAGGATTAAATTCAAGAAGACAAAGAATTATAACAGAAATGAGAGACAATCCTAATATTACGAGCAGGGAATTGCAACAAATCTTAGGGATTAGTGGCACAGCAGTAGAGAACAATCTTACATTCTTGAAGGAAAATGGATATATAGAAAGACTTGGATCTAAAAAGACCGGATATTGGAAAGTGCTTGAATAAGCTCTATCTTTCATTTTCAATCTGAATTACATCAAGAGTTTTTGCATTACAATCCAAAAACTCTTGTTTTTTTTATACTTTTTGGATATAATAACCCTAAACAGACCGAGGGAGGAATTGCGGATGCTGATTCAGAGGGAAGAATATTTGAATAAATTAATCGCGCTTAAAGATAAGAAAATAATCAAAGTCGTTACAGGCGTGAGACGGTGCGGAAAGTCAAAATTACTTGAAATGTACAGGAAGTGGCTCCTTGAACAAGGTGTGGAAGAAGAAAGAATCGTTTCGATAAATTTTGAAGATTTGGATTTCGAGGATTTGACAGAGTATAAAAAACTGCACACATATTTGAAAGAGCATTTGGTCAAGGACAACATGACATATATTTTTCTGGACGAAATACAAAATGTAGAGCAGTTCCCTAAGGTTGTGGATAGTTTGTATATTAAAGACAATGTAGACATCTATATCACGGGTTCCAATGCACACATGCTCTCGAGCGAAATCGCCACCTTGCTGTCGGGGCGCTATATACAGATAGAGATGCTTCCATTATCGTTCAAAGAATATATGATAAGCACAGGCAGCATGAACGACAGAGGAATAAAGTATGTGGACTATCTGCAAAACAGCTCCTTTCCGTATACCTTGGAACTTGAGGGACAGTCCGATGAGATAAGGAGCTATCTTGAGGGATTGTACAATACGATTGTCGTAAAAGACATAATAAACCACAGCAAAATTTCCGAACCGATGATGCTCAAGAGCATATTAAAATTTATTTTTGATAATATCGGGAATCCGCTCTCGTCGAAAAAGATTGCGGATACGATGACCTCTTCGGGACGCAGAATCGATACGCGAACCGTTGAAAAATATCTTGAAGCCCTGACAGAAAGCTATATCATCTATCAGGCAAAAAGGTATAACATAAAAGGAAAGCAATACCTTAAAACGCTTGAAAAATACTATGTTGTGGATATTGGCCTGCGCCTTATGCTGCTTGGATCGAAACAGATAGACGCGGGGCGGATACTCGAAAATATAGTATATCTGGAATTGCTGCGAAGAGGGTATGATGTATATGTAGGCAAAGTCGATGAATTTGAAGTGGATTTCGTCGCACAAAACGGCAAAGGCACAACCTATTTTCAAGTAGCCTTATCTGTTCGTGATGAAAAGACACTTGAGAGAGAACTCCGCTCCCTGCGCGCAATCAAAGATCACTATCCGAAAATCCTTCTCACTATGGACGATGACCCTGAAGTCCATTACGACGGGATTCGCAGGATAAATGCGAGAGACTGGCTGCTCGGGCTGGAGGAGTGAAAGAACTTTCCCAAAAATTCTCCCAAACCCTCTAAAAAATTTACACTTTACAATCGCTCCGGATTGCGGTAAGATAGGGATGTAAATTTTGGAAAGGAAATGTACGCGAACATGGTAAATGGTTATAAAAATGTAAATAATTGGCATGATTCTTGCAACCAACCAACCAACCAACCAACCAACCAACCAACCAACCAACCAACCAACCAACCTTTCCTATTTAAATAAAAAGGTAGTTTTTGCGTACACCGAAACTGAATATACAGAGAACACGAGACTTCTTTTGTCTGCGAGATAGCAGGGCAGGAGAGGTCTTTTTGCGTGCAGAAAAACAGGTGCGCAGATAATAAACTAAATAGCATGGCTTTTGTGGCAAATGCGCGACCCGACTAATCGGACACGCATGCTTGTTCGCTGAACAAGGGAATCGGGTGAAAATCCCGGACACGGAAGGAATCCATCGCAGGATTACAGTCTGTACATTTGAGATTGCAAGCGCGCGGCAGGGTTCCGAAAGTAGCTGTGATTCTAAAGTATTGTTTTCCATGCGGGGAATCCCCGCGTGCGGTGAAAACCGGTCATTGGAAGGGCTGTCATGGCCCGGAGAGAAGGCTGAAACAATGCGTTTGTGCGAGGGAAATCCTTCGCACATGAATGGATAAGTCAGAAGACCTACAAACCCCGAAACGAAGAATTGACAGCATGGCGATAGCTTCCTATCCGCATACCTTTTCATTCCGCTTCGGAGCCAAGAGATACAAGACACAAAGGCGATGGTTAAGACAATCATCGTTTTTTTGATAGAAAAAATTCTTTTCATCCTTACCGGGCGGTGCCGACAGGTGACGCCGCCCGCCGGAACAAAAGGCAGCATAGATACAAGAGAGGGAAGTAAGTGAATCAACGAGAAATAAAACAGAGCATAAAGGACAATCCGAACCTGACAGCAACAGAGAAAATCCAAAAGTTGAATGAGGTTCGAGCACCATATAAAGAAATGACAGACGAAGAACTCCTGCAGCTTGTCAGAGACTTCACTGAGGAAAACGGCAGAGAGCCCATGCAGGCAGATGTCCTGTATGACCGGGAATTGAAACAACGCTTCGGCCCGTGGAACCGCATGCTGGAGCGTGCAGGCACAAGACCTGTGGCGCAGTCCTACCTTGACAAACAACAAAGGCGAAGAGAAAAACGCCGGCGGCATAAGGAATACCGCCGGCAGCTCCGAGAGCAAGCAGCGGCAGAAGCAGAGCAGGGGGCATCGGCTGCAACAGAAGCGGCCATACACCAATAAATTTGTTCACTACACACAAAAGAGTGTTTACATAGATTATCGCAAGAAGAGCGCAGGGCGAAAGCACGCAAAGCGCACCGAAGCGAAATACAAAGAAAGGAAATACGAAAAAGAATGAGAAAAACAAACAAAAATCTCACGAAACAAATCCTAACCCTCATGCTTGCCTTTGTCATGGTGTTTACCGGCATGGGCATCGGAAGTTGGGGCGTGGATGAGGCTTGGGCGGATGAAGAAATGTCCATTACAGATGCCAACTTTGATGCGCAGTATAAAGTTGGTATATTTTCAAATAAACAAATTGGAACAGGCGATTTGTTCCTCGTTAAAGTGCCTGAAGGCACAAAAAAAATAAAGTTCCCTTATAATATTATGGGAGAACATCAGGCTATTTATTATCCAACAGTTTATATCGATGGTGTGGATAGCGACAATTATATTGACTTGACCACCATGGAACAAAATGATAATAGTTATATATATGCAAAAAAGCATTTTGAAATGGAAAAAAATGCGGCGATAAAATTTGATGATAACAAGAGTGCAGAATTGAATGATTCGGCGGATCATTTACTTGTTCACTATGCATATTTTAACACTGATGCTCCAAATTACTTTCTGCTGATAGAATGGGAAAAAGGTGTTCCGACTGATGAAAGTGACTTAAATGTAGCTGTTGGTAATGCAGAGAAAATTGCTGTAAATAATATATATCAAAGTGAAGGTCGATATAGCGGTAAATGGTACATAAGTGATTTGATCACCGAATTGAGAGCAAACGAAAAAATTAAAGCTGATCCAAAGACTACAGCAGCACTTGGCAGATACAATAGTTTAACAGGTGAAGATACGACTCCGAAAAGCTTTTATGCATTGTATGAGGCTGCTATGAAACGAGTCAATGAAATTTATCCGCTGGAAGATAGTACTCGTGTTTTAGTATCGAGCACAACGCAAACACAGGTGGATGCTGTAACCGAATTACTCAACGCAGCCATTGACAACCTCATCCCGAAAACGCAGCTCAATGCGACGAAACTCTATGAGGCAGTACAGGATTACGGAAACTATCCGGAAGAATTTTTAGAGAACTGCACTGATGTGAGTGCAGCAGCTTATCGCGTGACTAGCGAAAAAGCAAAGGCATATCTGAAGTTGCTCTTTGATGAAGAAAAGAGTGAGAAATATCCGGAAGGCGCAATGAAAACAGTAAATGTGCCTGAAAATCAAGGAGTAGCAGACCACTATGCGGATGAACTGAAAAACTTCAGCTTTCTTTTCAAAGAAGAGGTTACAAATGCCACATGGAATTTGAAAACCATCAACGGACTTGCAAAGCGGTATGACATGACAGAAAACAATGGTAAATATACCGACGATAGCTGGAACACATTTGCCTCTGCCCGCAAAGCTGCTGTAGAATATGCAGAGGAACATCCGGTATCCGAAAGCATGAGCAGTGCAGAAACAAAAGAATATTCCAAACTGACAAGAGAGTTTTTGTCAGCGGCTTATGCACTGACTTCGGCAAAGGATACAATCACTGTTACATTTGATTATACAGATGATTTTCATATGCGGAACACTAAGATTAACGATCCAGACAAAAATATGAGCGATCCCGATGGAAATAAGGTACAGAAGCAGATATGTGAAATAAGCTCTGGTACAACACTTAATGAACTCTATCAAAAAATGGGATATACGCAGAAGGACAATTACTTTACATCCGAAAACTACAGTACTTGGCGGACTTTTGTCAACGGCACGATGCTTTACGGTTCTACACCGGGGCAAGTAAAGACTTTACCTGACAGCGATTATGTACTCAAGGATGAAGATGATGTTCAGTTTGTACATATGGATTGGCCAACTCGTGTTTTTAACGTTATTTATCGAGAGGATGTAAGCTGGGACAAGATGGCAGATCACCTTGGCATTCTGCGGTTAAGCGAAGGCAATGGTAACAAGCAGAGTGCTAATGCAGGCGAAAATATCAACCTGACAGTAGAAAGAACATCAGCACACCCTTGGACATATACAGGAAAATACAGCTCATATTATGAAGGAGCAACCCTTGCAGCCTACGGACCACAGCAGACAGACGGAAGTTATCCTAAGACACCGATTCTTTCTGAGGGAGTCTCTAAGGAAGATGGCTCCGTAAGTATAAAACTGTATGAAGCCGGTAGATATATCATAACTGCATATGATGCCCGGGAAAACAACGAAGATAAGAGCCTCTTCTATTCCGGGAATGTAGCGGCACCATACATAGAAATCGAAGTGAAAAATGCAGCGGATACCGGTGCAGTTAAAGCGGAATTAAAGGCGGCACTCGATAAGGTATACAAGGAATACCCACAAGAATATTTCCGCCCTGAAAATTGGACAGATATTCAGAATGCATATAACGAAGCTGCTGCATTATTGAATCGCGCGGACAGCACAGTAGCAGAAGCCTATAATGCTCAGCAGGCTGCAATCAAAGCAATCCGAGGCATTCAGGAGGAAACCACAGCAGAGAACACAAATAATTTAGCTACATTCCGTAAGCACCTGAATAGGCTGCCGGATGATGTGAGCCTCATTACGAAGAGCGTAGAGTCCACAGTGACTGCACTCATCAATACTTATGAGGGAACGGGAAGCACGAAGGGCATGAGTGACTATCAGAAAACCCAGTTAACCGGAGTTGAACAGGCAAAATACGATAGTATCAAAGCATTACTCGAAAAGGGCGAGCTTCCTGCCGAGAAGAGCTATTCCTTATCACTTAATATAAAAGCAGACACATCGGAAGCAACAGAACAGATCAAGAAAGTAATGCAGTATCTGCACGATAATCCTGCAAGGATGGATTCCGTTTCCGGTGAACCCGGCACTGGCACCTATACTGCAACACCGTATAGCTTCAATGTCACAGACTCTAAAGCAAATCCGCTAAGTGGGATACGTTTTTATGGAGATTTGACCTATAACGCATATTTTCACAATGACAAAAGTCAAAGATATCACGCAAGCGATCCAAAGAATACCCTTACAATTGATATTCCGGGAACAGATTGCACGATTACGGACGAAAGCATTTACTTTATTAAAAATGGCAAATCATTGGCATATGATGTAAACGGATCTTTAACGCTTAATGTAGACGGCACTACCTATGAACTTAAGAGCGTAACTTACGAGGGTCTGGAAGAATCGGATGTGGCATATGGAACTCTGCGTTGCTTGGACTTTTCCGGATACAAAGGAAAGAACGATCAATGGGTAAATATGTATTTTACTAAGGCATACCTTGGCTTCACCATGCCATATAACGATGTCACCATCACCTTAAACTGGGGTCCTGTGACAAGTGCAGCAGAGCTTCAGGCCGCAAAGGATAGTGCAAAGAGCGTACTTGATGAAACCTTCGCAGGCTATGAAAAGGAAAAGGCAAGCTACAGCGAAGCAAACTGGACGATCCTCGAAAATGCATATAACACAGGTAAGAGCAGTATAGAAGCAGCAACTACACTTGACGATGTAGCATCTGCAAGAAAAACCGCAATCACCACAATGGCAAAGGTGAAGAAGGAAGGAACAACCGTTTCAAAGCCGAATGCAGTGGGCACTGTATATGTAACAGTAGAAAATACAACCTTTCCTAAGTCCAAATGGGAAGGAAAAACCTACTGGGAAGGCCAGCTTGTAGACAATATGCCGATTGAAATCACCAATGATTCCACCATGATGAGCTGCGTTGTGGAAGCATTAGAAAAGGTAGGCGCAACACAGAAAGGCGCAGAAGCAAACTATATTTCCGAAATCACAGATAAGGAAGGACACAGCCTTGCCGAATTCGACGGAGGATCAAGCTCCGGCTGGATGGGAACCTTAAACGACTGGTTCTGCAATGAAGGCTTCGGCGGTTTCACGGTTGCAAACGGTGCACTCGGAGACGGAGACGAAATTCACATCATGTATACCACCAAAGGCTATGGCGAAGACCTCGGCGGTTCATGGGCAAACTCCAACACGACGCTGAAAGACCTCAGCGTAAGCGGCGGAACCTTAACTCCGTCCTTTACAAGCGGAACTTCCGGTAATAGCTATGACTATACGCTCCTCATTTCCGGCAAAACCGCAAACATCAAGGTAACACCGACCGCGGCAAACAAGAACTTCTTAACCAAGATTTTCTTAAACGAAAAGGTAACCTCCAATGTACAGGGAAGCAGCTTCTATAAGCGGACGCAGTACATTCCGGTTACGGCAGGCGATACGATTTATGTGGGCTGCGGCGAAAGACGCTGGCCGTCGATGAACAATCAGGCAGGAAACACGCAGGCAAACGGCGGCACATGGTACGCATTAAAGGTTGTAAACAGCAGCAATGCAAAAGACACCATCGAAAAAGCCATCGCAGAGCTTCCTGACGCAGACAAAATCAAAATCGGAAACTACAAGAACACGAAAGACGCAGCCAAAGACATCCGCAATCTGTATAACAGTTTGACAAGCAGTGTGCAAAACACGATTGACAAAGACAAACTCGCGAAGCTGAAAGCAGTCGAAGAAAAGGTGAAATTCTATACGGAGATCGACGATGCCAAGGCGAAGCTGAACGCCCTGACCGACAGCTCAAGCAGCAGTCAGGCAAGAGAGGCCCTTTCCGCATACGAAAAACTGACAAAAGAGCAGAAAGAATACATCACCGAAGCAGACGCAGCGAAGTTCAATGAACTGGCAAAGAAGTACAACCTTTCGACCATCGCAGGCGCAGCTGCAATGCCGGAATCCGAAGTCGAAACGACAGGAAGTACAGGTTCCGCAGTAACAACTTCCCCGGCAGAAGTTAAGATGAGCGGCACGGTTGCAACTGTAACGGTGAAAGCAGATAACCAGAAGGAAATCTTAAAACAGGCGAAGGAAAAGAAATCCGCGCAGGTCGTACTCGCTATCGCAAACAGCGACGCGAAAGGCGCAGAGAAACTTGAACTGAACCTCGAGAAGTCCTTCCTTCAGTCCCTGCTGAAAGATACAAGTGCGAAACTCGTTGTCAAAACGCCGCTCGGACAGAAGACTTACGAGCGCGACGAACTGCAGAAGCTCGTAAACGAAACGACAGGCACAACCGTGAAAGCAGAAATCAACAAAGACAATGTTGATACCCAGACGGAAGAGCCAGCCGACGACAATGCAGCTAAAATCGAAAAAGCAAAGTCCATCGTTAAGAACATGAAGCTCACAGCACGCTCCGGCAAGACTGCGAAGAAGAACATCAAATCGGTTCTCAAGAGCGACGCGAAGACAAACGCTTCCATCAAGGAACTGAAAGATCTCGGCTTCACCGTGAAGTACCGCTTCTATCGCTCGACGAAGAAAGCAGCTTCCTATAAGTCCACCGTGACGAAGAAAACTGCTTCTTACACGAACACAAGCGGTAAGAAGGGCACGAAGTACTTCTATAAAGTTCAGGTAAGAGTTTACGACGAAAACGGTAAGCTCGTTGCGAAGACAGCACTCAAGCAGTGCAAATACGCAAGCAGAACTTGGACGAAAGCGAAATAGCAACAATCCTTTTTTTGAAAAACTTGTATGTAAACACGCGAAAGCCCCGGCGGATTAATCGTCGGGGCTTTTGCACATTTAGGTGATTATCAGTCTATTTTGCTAATTTTCTGTAACTTGACAGCATGTCTCTCCAGTTCTGAGGGAGATAATAATCCGGCAGGCTTGGCTGGCGCTCTGTCAGATACATTTTAGTAAGATATTGCCGTCTTTTTTCGCTCTGCTGCTTGCAATAGTTCTTTATTTTTGCGATCATGCCGGTGAAATTTGAATTCATACAGCGGTTACCCCCTTTCTTTCAGTATCTGAAATTTTCTAAACAAATCTTCGGGTTTCATTCGCTCTTGGGATTTTTTGCATAAAAAAACTGCAGCCCTGTGGAATGAAAACCAAAAGACTACAGACCGTTTTTACTGTGTTTTTTGCTTATTTCAGTTTGTCTGCGTTCGTCCGACGCAGCAAATCGTTAATCTATGCATGTCTCCTGACTTAGACATCGACACTTCATCTCGCCTTCCCAAATACGAAATATTCAGTGGCATATACAGACAAAGCTCCGTCAATACAGTGGCGGGACCGCGCAGGATTCTCACCTGCTTCCATCTTAGCTTTCTGCCCAAATACTCGCAATTCGCAAAGCCTCGCGCAGAAAGAACATAAATCATATTTTTTTAAATCTTTTCGAGAATAGTATACCATAGAAATCTGCGATGAACAAGACTTATCGGGAGCAAAAGCCCTTGACTTTTTTACACTTTTTGGATTTGAATAATGAAAATTTTTAAAAAAATTCAAAAAAAGACTTGTGTATTTCCGGAAAAGATAGTATACTGTATAAGTGATGTGCGGTCGTGGCGGAATTGGCAGACGCGCAAGACTAAGGATCTTGTGTCCCACAGACATGCAGGTTCGACCCCTGTCGACCGCACCACTTTCTGAAAGCATTCCCTTGGGAATGCTTTTGTGTTTTTCGGGCAGAGAGACAAGGCTGACCTTTCTGCTTAGAGTTTGGGCAATGAAAGAGAGGGGATCTCATATGAAAACAGGTTATTTGATTATCGGAGCGGGGCCTGCGGGAATTTTCACCGCTTTGGAGCTGATTAAGAACGGACGCCGTGGAAAAGAAATCACAATCGTGGAAAAAGGCGCGGCGATAGAAAAGCGCTCATGCCCTAAGACGCATACGGGTAATTGCGTGGGATGCAAGAACTGCAGCATCACCACAGGTTTTTCGGGTGCGGGGGCATTTTCCGACGGAAAGCTGTCGCTTTCACCGGATGTAGGCGGAGACCTTCCTGAACTGATTGGCTATGATTTTGCGAAGGAACTGATTGACTATGCCGACAGCATTTATCTTGAATTCGGAGCCGATACCAGAATCGAAGGAATTGAATTCCCGGAAGAAATCAAGAAAATCAGAAAGCGCGCCATCAAAGCCGGGCTGAAGCTTGTGGACTGCCCAATCAGACATTTGGGAACAGAAAAAGCGCAGGAAATTTATTATAAAATTGAGCAGTATCTTCTGGGCGAAGGTGTTACGATGCACTTTAACAGCGAATGTCGGGATTTGCTGATTGAAGACGGCATTTGTACAGGTGCGATTGTTGAAATCAAAGGAAAAGAAGAAAGAGTTGAAGCGGGCAAGACCATCGTCTGCACCGGACGCAGGGGTGCGCTTTGGCTTGAGACGGTATGCGAAAAGCATGGGATTGCGCACAAGCCGGGAACTGTAGACATCGGCGTGCGTGTAGAAGTCAGAAACGAAATCATGGAGGAAGTGAACAAGTACCTCTATGAATCCAAGCTCATCGGCTATCCGCAGCCGTTCCGCAACAAGGTCAGAACCTTCTGTCAGAATCCGGGAGGCTTCGTAAGTCAGGAAAACTACGACGAAAACCTCGCGGTAGTCAACGGACATTCCTATAAAGAATTGAAGTCGGAGAACACGAACCTTGCAATTCTCTGCTCGCATAACTTCACGCATCCGTTCAATCAGCCGATTGAATATGCGAAGAAAATCGGGGAGATTACGAACATGCTCGGTGCCGGCAAAATCATGGTTCAGCGCTATGGAGATATTTTGAGTGGAAAGCGTACATGGCAGCGGGAACTGGAACATTCAAATGTGAGACCGACGCTGAAGGACGCAGTTGCAGGCGATATCACATCCGCAATGCCGTATCGTGCGATGATTTCAATTATCAACTTTATCAAGAGCATGGACATTGTGGTGCCGGGATTTGCCAGTGACGAGACTCTGCTGTATTCACCGGAGCTGAAGTTCTACAGCAACAAGATTGACATTGACACCGACCTCAACACGAATGTGAAGAATCTTCACTGCCTCGGAGACTCTACAGGCTGGACCCGCGGCCTGATGATGGCATCCGTCATGGGCGTTTTGATGGGAAGAAAGTTGACGGAAGAAAAATAATTAGAATCCTAACAAAAAAGCAAGCGGCTATCGTACAGTCGGCGATTTGTTTCCTCGATTGTGCGATAGTCATTTTTTTATCTTTTTATTGACTTTTGCACTATAAAATGATATAAAATATAGTATAAAAATCAAGGAGGTTGCAATGTCAAATAAGAAAAACGGTGCAAGCATTTTGCGAGAAATGACATTTGAATACTTTTCAGCGTCACAAGCTAAGGACAAGGGAGTTCACGGACAGACTATTCGCAACATGGTTGATGCCGGGGAATTATATAAAATTGACAGAGGCCTTTACTCGTTTGATGAAAACTGGGATGATGAGCTGTATATAATACAGAAACGCTTCAGCAGGGGGATATATTCTCATGACACGGCAATGTATCTTTTGGGCTATTCGGACAGAACTCCATCTAGGTATGACATGACATTTCCGCAAGGGTATAATTCAAAGAAGCTCGATGAATATGATTTAAATGTTCGCCATGTTAAGGCGGAGAATTATTCACTGGGTATTACCACTTTATTATCCCCCATGGGGAATGAAATTAGAGTATACAATCTCGAAAGAAGTCTCTGTGACATACTACGAGGCTCAGGAAGCAATGTTGAACTAATCAATTCTGCGATGAGACGGTATGCAAATTCAAAGAACAAAAATGTTCCGCAGCTTCTTCAATATGCCGAACAGCTCAGAGTTAGGCCTAAAGTGATGAGATATATGGAGGTCTTGCTATGAGAACGAAAAATGCAATGCAGCTCAAAGCAATGATAAAAAAAGTTGCTACTGCTAAAAATATTTCACCGCAGCTTGCCATGCAGAATTATATGCTTGAGAGAATCCTTGCAAGAATCGAAAAATCTCCGTATCGAAGTAATTTTATTTTAAAAGGCGGTTTTCTTATTGCTGCCATAGTTGGGATTGATAGTAGGACGACTATGGATCTTGACACGACGATTACAGGCTTCAATTTAACAGAGAAGAATCTTAGAGAGGCATTTGATGTCATTTGTAAAGAAGATATGGATGATGATATACAATTTTCAATTGAAAATATTTCTCAAATAAGAGAAGAGGACGATTACCCCGGACTAAGATTATCGCTTAAAGCAAATTATGAGAAGATGAGTGTTCCGCTAACTGTAGATATAACCACCGGAGATGTTATTACGCCTGCAGCAGTTGTTACAGGTATTCCGACAATGTTTGACGAAGGAGTAATAAAAATATACTCTTATAATCTTGAAACGATTTTTGCAGAAAAAATCGAAACTATTCTTTCAAGAGCGGACGCGAATACAAGACCAAGAGACTTTTATGATGTTTATCTGCTGTCAAAGCTACGGATAGGGGAATGTAATACCCATTTTTTGAAATCTGCATTGGAGCGAACATCTGCTAAAAGAGGAAGCATAGATGTAATTAAACAGTGGAAGATTATAATGCCGAGAATAGAATCCAGTGAGTTCTTGAGAAGAAATTGGCAAAAGTACTGCATGATTAATGCCTTTGCTGAAGGGATTACATACGAAGAAACCTGTGGGTCACTTAAAAAGATTATGGAACTCATAACGGTTGAGAATTCATAATCAAAGAAGTATGCACTAAAATGCACACGGAGGGATTAGAAAAGGGGTGCTGCGTTAACCAGGGCTTTTGTTAATGCAACATCCTTTTTTTTGCCTTTATGCACGGTGCATAACAAAGACTCCGGCCGGAATGTTAAAATTAACACATACTGACAGAATGTTTCAATTCCATTGAGAATTGCTATTGTCAGACAGACCGGAAAGGAGAAAAAAATGAAAAAGAAAATTTTTGCGATTGCACTTGCGCTCTGCATGGTGTTTACCATGATGCCAAGCATGGGGTTTGCGGAAGAAGAGAGTGCGGAACCGCTGTATGCCATTTGGCTTAAAGACGGTGAGACTCCAACAGGCGGTACGATTAACAGTACGCAGATTGACGGAATAATGGAGGGTATGCTGGATATCGATCTTGGATATCCGAGAGAGGTACAGTATCTTTGCTATAAAGAAAACGATCGATATATTGTTTTGAATCCGAACAGTGCAAGTGTTACAGGAGATGATTTAATCATTAAACGCAACGAGGAAAACAATTTCTGGCAATTTAGGATTGATGGAAAAAAAGGTGCAGGCAGTATCGGCACTATCCGTGTTACAGGCGTTACAACAGATGACAAAACATATTCGATGAAATATATTGTTAAACTTCCCGGAATCGGTGCGTACACATCGACGGACTTCAATTCCGATAGTCTGCTTTTGGGGGAAGAACTCTCCTATAAGGATCTGGGCGAAGAACAGGATGGATGGAAAACCGTCTATTTTGCTGTGAATACAGATGAAGAAGTGAAAACAATCAATATAAATGGTGATCGTTTCTCGAAAGAAAACATTAAGCCTTCCTATGAAGTAAAGACGAAAGAAGTTAGTGGAAAGAAGTTTTCGTATTTGGAGGTACAGGTGTCCTCAAATATTATTTCAGAGGAATTTGAAGTTGTAGCGACAATAGGCGAGAATGAAGAACCATGGAGATATGGATTTAAGATTACAGGAAATGTACTCTACAGAATACCAGATAATGGGGACTACTCACTTTTTGGTATCGTTAGCACCGAGGGAAACGCAAACATTCGAATTACGCCGATAGACGATGATTACTGTTATTTTGGTGTGCCGACAGGAACAGATGGCAAATTTGTAATTGTCAAGCCGGAGGTAAGCAGCGAATCTGAAGGCAAGATCTGCTTAGAGAAGAGGAGTGACGAGTATCCTGCATATAGAGTCTTCGCAGGTACGGGAGCAAAGACAGGGGAAACTTATTACATTCGCGCGGTATATGATGAAGTGGAATATAAAATTCCTGTGCATTATGCACTACCGGATGTAGGTGCGTATACTTATGATAATAGTGGGGAGTTTAATCTTAATGAGATAAACGAGGAAAATCTTATAAAGGGCAATATGTTCGGCTATACAGAAGTTCGCGATGAAGAAAAAGACGGGATGAAAACTTTCTACATTGTCTCAAACGTTGATGCCGGAGAAGCCAAAGTCAAGCTTGAGGTTGAGGACGGAAGTTATCCGGAAGGACTGCTGCAGATTGAGAGCCACGAATCAGAAGGAAACACACCGGCATATCTGAAGATCAAGGTATCAAGAGATGTTTACTATGAAAAAATTAATGTAAAGATGTTTGTAAGCGAAGGTGAAGGCAGCGAAGCGGAATCCTGGGGCAATTGGGATTTCTGGATTACGGGAAGACTGCTTTACCAAATCGGATTTAACGGAGAGGACCCGAACTATCAAGAAGGTGCCTTGGTTAACACAACTAATTGTAATACTGAAATTCAACTTTCGCCAATAGGAGGAGAGTACTGTTATTTTGCTGTTCCGACAGAAAATCCGGAAGTGCCTAACCAATATAAAATTGTTAAAATAGACAAAACTAAGCTACCAGGGGTTCTTCGAGTTTCATCAAACGATAAAAATGCAGCGTATGATATTTCCGCCAAGGGAGACGCAAAGCTTCCAAACGAATATTTCATTTATGCGACATATGACAACGTGGAGTACAAAATCCCGGTACATTATGATTTGCCTAGAGTCGGTGCGTACACCTATACAGGTGATACGTCGTTTGACGGGACACAGATAAATGAGGATACTCTGATCAAGAATTATGAGTTTAGGTATTCACAAATTCGTGTTCCTGCTGATGAGGAAGGGTGGAAAACAATCTATTTTGTTTCAAACATTGATGCGGACGGTGGAATCGTTAAATTAGAGCGAGTAGGAGACTCCGATAATATAAGTGTTGAAGAAAATGTAAATTCCAAATTACCAGAAGATGGTGCGGGCGGAACACCGGCATATATGAAAGTCAAGGTGTCAAAGAATATTTCAGAGGAAGAACTGAAGATCAAAGTCACTATAGACTATGGCCAGTGGAATGAAGACTGGGAAGAAGTTTTCCGGATTACAGGAGATCGGCTTTACAGAATCTATGTTGATGAGAACACGGATTTGCAGATTGAAGATAAGATCCGCACCGACCGTTGGGATGACCGAATATATATTGAACCAAATCAAGAGGAATCTGTTTTCTTTGGAATTCCTACCGAGGAAGACGACGTGTATGAGATTGTTTCTGCAAAAGTATCGAATGAATCGAAAGAGGCGCTGTCTCTTGAAAGAAAAGGAAAACGAAACGCAGCATATATTTTGAAGTCCACCCAGAATGCCAAGAAGGAAACTTATTATATGGAAGCCTCCAAAGGCGGAAGCACCTATAAAATACCGGTTGAATGTGGAGGAGCGAGCAGCAGTTCCGGTGGTGCGACTTATGTACCGGCAGATAAAACACTGATCGTTTGCATAAAAGACGGTGATAAATATGAGCCTATTCCATTAGAGATAACAGATGACTACGGCGGAGTTGAACCGGCGGCGCAGTTCTTTGTAGGAGAACATGCAGACAGAACATTCTATATTTTGACAACATACGAAGGCAACTTGACGCTCAAAGAACTTAACCATTATCGAGAAGAAATTGGCGACGCTCAAAATGTGACGGTTTCAAAAGTTCAGGACACATACAAATATCTGGGGGAAGATTACAGTGTATGGAAAATCGTGGTCAACGGGGAGACCGAAGGAAGCATTGAAGTGGCATTCAGTGGCGAACTCCGGACCGGCTTTGCGTTTAACGGAGAACTTGCGAAATATCAGATTGATAAAACGCATGAACCGTACACAAAGTTCATGTGGATCTTGGACGAAAACTACGATGAACCAAATTATGAACAATACAGCAATAGTACCATCATTGCATGCACGAAAAAGCCAACGAAAGAGGTTTACTCTTCAAGAGAGGACCTCGATAATATCGTTTGCAGTACAAAGAATCTAAACCTTTCAAAGAGTTTAACGGATGATGCGAACGCAGTCTTTGTTATTCATCCGATTGAAACAGAGCTGCACGCCAGATCCGCAATCGAGAGCAGCTATATGGTTCAGGGAAGCGGATACGGAAGAGGCGGCAATGACGGCGGTAATTTCCAAAAATTCCTGAACGGCGAAATCTATAAATATGAGAAGGTCGGCAAAGTCACCATTGACGGAACGAAGATGCAGATCAGCAAAGCGACCCTAACGAATGTATATGGGAACAGACGCATCAACACAGTATTTTACTTAACAGAGGCATCGGGCACGGTAAAGCGTGAGGGTTATGCGTCAATCTGTGTGGAAAAAGGCATGAATGTTGTCATTAAGGGTGCAAGTGAAGACGCAGTTACCATCGACAGCGATTACAACATTGTGAGCGAAGCGGTCGGAAATGGACAGATCATGTCGCCGTTAAGCTTTGAAAAACAAGAGGATGGTACATACGTTGCTTTTTATCCCGAAGCGTTAGCAGAGACCAGTGATGAAGGAACCGGAAGATATACTTCGTTCAACATTAAATTAAAACCGGGGTACGTAATTGAAAAGATAACGGACAAAGACGATAAGATGCTTGGTTTCACCTCGTCGAGGCGGTTTTTATACTCGTTGCTTGACGAAAACGGACAGCCGATTTACGCTGCGGCTGAAATTAATAGGCAAGGCTGGACTAAGGGAATAAGCGGAAGTGCAAATGAACAAAATGGAAACAGGTCAATTATCGGAGTTGATCATTGCGTAGCAACTTATGTAACGGACTACATGGATGGAATGCCTTATTCGCGGCTGGGAAGCGATAACAGCATTCGACTTTTTGTAGATTTTCTTACAGGGATAAATGCTGCCACGAAAGAGCATAAAGCAAAACAACAGGCAGCATACACCCAATACACGGTTTACTTTGATCCTAAAGAAGACGGAAAGCAAAATGAAATTGTATTTCATGTCAAAAAAGCTAAAATCGGTGAAACTATCAATGCCAAGAACAAAGGAAGCGATTTTTCGATTCAGACGGAACTTGCGGACATGAACAATATCGACAGCGAAAAACTGGCAAAATTCTTACAGGCACTTGACTTTAAGGGATATTCCGTTTTGAAAGTGTATAATATGACTTCCAAGGTAACGACGGGGACGAACGAACAGGGACTCTATAATGTAACAATCCCACAAAGTGAATTAAAACAAGGCACGGATCTGAGCGACTATAAGGTTGTTTATTTCGATGAGGAAGACGGAACCGTCTATCCGCTTGAGGTAGAGACGACCTATGTTGAGGGTAAAGGAATTGCATTTACAACAGGACATTTTTCGCACTATGCACTGCTCTATAAGCCGAAAGCTAATCCGGACCCACCTCCGACGCCGACTCCGGGTGGCGGCGCGATCGCACCGGTTCCGAGTGACGTAACGACAAGCGGCGCAGCCGGCGATAAGGTGACGACGGCAAAAGCTGATGTTGAAGTAACCGAGCAGACCAACGCCGATGGCACGAAGATGAAGATTGCCGATGTCAAGGTTTCCACTGACAACCAGAAGGAAATCTTGAAGCAGGCGAAAGCAAACAAGTCAAAGGAAATCATCTTGGACGTTTCCAAGGATGCCGTAAAAGATGCAACGAAGGCAGAGGTAACGCTCGACAAGAGTTTTATCGACTCCATCGTAAAGGACACTGACGCGAAACTGACTGTCAAGACACCGTTCGGTGACAAGACTTACACTCAGGAAGAGCTGAAAGCGATGTCTGAAGCGGCGACCGGTTCAGACATAACTGTTGCAATCGAAGCGGCAGCTGAACCGACTGCAGAAGAGATTAAGGCAGAAAAAATTGCAAAAGCAAAATCAGGCGTGGAAAAGGCAGATGCAAAGGCTCGTTCTTCGAAGCTGAAGAGCGGAAGCATCAAGATTGTATTCAACCCGGATGCAAAGGCTAAAGCTTTCATCGAAGAAATGGAAGCACAGGGCTTCACAGTGAAGTACAGATTCTACCGTTCAACCAAGAAATCTTCCGGATACAAGGCTATGGTCACGAAAGAAACCAAGTCCTGTATCAATAAGACAGGCAAGAAGGGCATGAAGTACTTCTACAAAGTTCAGGTGAGAGTTTACGATGAAAATGGAAAACTTATTGCCAAAACAGCACTGAAACAGTGCAAATACGCAAGCAGAACCTGGAGCAAATAGCCAAATATCACGAATATGTAGCAAACGATAATCCGCAGGCAATGCCTAGCGGATTATCGTTGTTTGTAGTGCGCTTTTATCTTGCATTTTCCTGCGAAGCCAGCAAAAACAACCAAAGTGCCATATATGACCCCCGTTTCGTGTATGGGCTACATGTTTCACGGAAATTTTGAATGTTTCACGGCGAGGAGCCGCTGTATGGCCGCAGCATGTTCCGCATGCAAAATTATGGGAGATTGAAATTTCAATGGGTTTGGGAATCGCGGTTTTCAGAAGGGTTTTGACCCAAGAGGAAAAATCACCTATATTTGACCCGCAAGGAGGCTCGGTACACGAAACACCCCCTCTAACAGCGGGTCTTGGATGTTTTTGCTACGGTCTTCCGAAATATCCGAGCAAAATGTAAAAATATGTATTGACAATATATGCCATTCAATGTAAAATATTACAAAGAATAGCGCTGTTCTCCAATTATAAGAATCGAGGAGGACTTAGAATGGGGAAATACATATTCGCCAACAAGTTGATGTTTGCCATCATAATGCGGGATCCTATTGCATGTAAGAAATTCATCGAAATGATTTTTCCGGAAAGAACCGTAGAAAAAATCCTATTCCCAAACAAGACCGGAGAGGACGGCGGTGCTGCGACAATAAACGAAATCGCCGTTGAAGTCGAAAAAACAATCATTACCGGAATTGCTTCAAAGTCTGTGCGGCTGGATGTGCTGTTTAAAGGGGATGATACGGTTTACGATATTGAGATGCAGCTTGAACCGGAAGACGAAATCGCAAAGCGAAGCCGTTACTACCACATGGCAATCGCCAGGAACTCGCTAAAAAAAGGAGAGACTTATGACAAACTCAAAACCGGGTATGTCATCTTTGTGTGCTGTTTTGATCCTTTTAAGAGGGACGAGCCGGTGTACCGATTTGAAATGTATGATAGAAATTTACAGTTGCAATTAGGCGATGGGTCAAGTACAATTATCTTAAACACAAAGTGCTCGCGGAGCAAGACTCCCGAGGCATTTGAGGCTTTCTACAACTTTGTGAACACGGGGAAGGTAGATGAGAAAAGCGACTTCGTGAAATATCTGAGCAAACGAGTGGAAGAAGCCAATGAAGATGAGGAGGTTGACCGCATTATGACATTGGATGAAGAAATGAAGGTGCAGTGGAAGCGAGCGATTGAGAAGGGCAAAGAGCTTGGATTCAAGCAAGGCGAAGAAATCGGATTCAAGCAAGGCGAAGAAATCGGATTTAAGCAAGGCGAAGAAATCGGCCGTGCCAAAGGTGAAGAAATCGGCCGTGCCGATAAGCAGCGTGAGATTGCAAAGAATTTTAAGAACGCCGGCATTCCGATTGATGTGATTGCGAAAAATACCGGACTGACACTGGAGATAATCGAAGCACTGTAAAACATAAACTTATATTTGTGAAAAACGGAGGCGGCATAACCCGTCTCCGTTCCATTTTTATTTGAGATTTTCAGTTGCGTCCGGGCTATTCGAGCAAAGCTTCGCCGTGGTCATAGAGGTTGCTGTTGACCTGCAAAATCGTTTCCTCATGTGAAATCGCAAAAATGATAATGCTGTCGCGCTGGCTGCGGACATATAGCGGAGCGAAACCACCGTGAATCAAGAGATCCTGTGTTTCTTCAAGTGTAGCCTGCATTGCGATACAAAGGCATAGAAGCTTGTCACGGGAAGGCCTGCGTGCACCGGATATAATCTGGTAAGCATAGATTTCGTTCAAATTACATGCCTTAACGACATCCGAGCGCGTCATGGATTTTGATGCAATCAGGTTTTGAATATGCTCAGCCAAAGGAGCATTTGAAAGTTCATCCTGATTTTCCTTAAGAAAATCTTCCAGGGTATCGCATCTTTTCAATTCGTTTTCCAGATTTTTAGTGCTTTTCTTTGGCATTTCTTGCTCCTTTATGTTAAAATAATTTTATCATATAATCTGTGACTATGCAAATTGCACACACAACATAGTGTACCATGAGCGAAAGAAAATGTGCTATGCATGGTGCTAAATGAGAACCATTTTTTAGCATTTTTTTGCGGAAAGGATGGCAGCGTGGATTGTTCTGCGGTTATAAAAGAGCTAAAAATAAGGCCGATCAGACGACTCAGCCATAAGGAAAACAGCACGGTGTTTACAGCCTCAAGGGAGGACGGCACCGTTTTTGTGCTACGCGTTTACGACCGCGAAACAGCCGCATATAAAATGCTTGAGGGTAAAGATATTCCGGGACTGCCGAGGGTATACGGCTGCCGCTTTGTACATGGATTTTTTGTGGTTGAGGAGGAATATATAGATGGAATTTCTCTGCAGGAAATGATTGACGGTGGGGAAAAGATGTCAGAGGCGAGGGCGAGGGATATCGTTTCATCAATTTGCGGCACATTAGCAGATCTTCACGCAATCGGAATCATTCACAGGGATGTAAAGCCGGAGCATGTGATGCTGACACCCGAAGGTAAGTCCTATCTGATTGACCTTGATGCAGCTATGCAGCTTGCGCCCGAAAAGAAAAGCGACACACAGCTTCTTGGAACTGCGGTTTATGCGGCACCGGAGCAGTTCGGACTGACAAGATCCGATGTACGAACCGATATTTATGCGGTTGGCATTTTGCTGAACATCTTGCTTACGGGTGTGCATCCGGCGGTGGAGCAGTACCGCAGCGGCGACCTGGCGAAAATTATCGCAAAATGCACGGAGATGAATCCGGGTTCCAGATACCAAAACGCTTCCGAGCTTCTCATGGATTTGGAGCGCGCGGTTCTTTCGGACCAGAAGGCAAAGCGTCGGCGCGTCTATAAGATTATTGCGGCGGCTTGTTTTGTGCCATTGTTTCTCCTTGGATTTATAATTTTTGACAGCATCTATTATCCAACAGTGGAGACGGAAGACTTTTCGCTGTCAGACAGCGCATGCCTTGTGTGCACGAAGGAAGGGAACACCTATAAACCTATAGAAACACAATACGAGGAGTATATTTCGTCGGAAACCCCGGCGCAGATTTATCTTGCCGACCAAAAGGACCGGACTTTTTATATATTGTACCGCAACAACGCAAAACGCCTCGAACTGCCGGTTTTGGACTTTTACAGAGAAAAAACCGGAGAGAAGGCCAAAGTGCAGGCAACGCAAAATGGCACCGTTAAAATGGGCAGTATCGAGTATAATATCTGGACGGTGAAAGTGGAGGACGCATTTTCGGGTGCTGCAAGAGTGGGGATTTCCTTCGACGGATCTCTCATCAAATACAATTACAGCGACGAAGAGGAAACTGTCAGAACGAGATTCCTCTGGCTCCTTGATGAATCCTGCGAGGAAAAAGATTTTCTCACCGAGCATGACATGAATATCATACCGTGCAGCGAAGATGTTTCCGGCAGGAAGTATAACAGCGCAGGCGGGTTGGGTTCATCGGACGTGATTTTAGGAGCAGAAGTTGGCGAGCCACTCACAAAGCGAATCAACATGTCGTTTACGCCCGGCGATGACGAAAATGCTTTTTACTTGGTGCATCCCGCGGAGACAGAGGTCGTAAGCAGCTCCGACAGGGTTTATGCTTTTGGTTTAGATTCGTCCGGATACGGAGATGAGAGCCCGGCTGGCAGATTTGCCGAAAAAATTGGGGAAGAAATATATAATTACAGTGACGCAGGGACTGTTTCAATTGCAGGGAAGGCGAGCCGGGTCACAAAGGTCACATTGAAGAAATATCTTGGACATGAGAAGATCGAAACAACCTTCGGACTTGTAAACGTAAAGACCGGCGGCCCTGCTGACGGTTTTGCGGGCATAAGGCTTGTCATGGGACTTAATCTTGTGATTGAAGCGGAAAATGGTGACTTGCCGGATGTGGATGCTGCGGGGCTGAATAGGATGGAGTATGTCATGGAGAAAGCGGTGGGGTTTGAGCCGGAAACAAAACCGCTTACATTTTCGAGAAGCGCGGACGGACGAAGATACGAAGCGTTTTTCCCTGACGCATGCGCTCTGATCAGTGACGAGGGAATCGGAAGATTTTTTACAATCAATGCATCCGTGCAGGAAGGTTGGGAAATTTCAGATATTACAGACAGAAACGATAAGCCGGCAGCTTATACTGAACAGAAAATTGAGCGTTATTTCATGCTTGACGAGAATGGAGAACCTGTGTACAGCGATGGCGAAATTGTTGCGAGAGGATGGGGATATGGTGTTTCCGGGGTGTCTGTGAAGGGCGAAAGCCGGAATATGATGGACAAGTTTACGTGCGTGAAATCCCGCATGGAAGATTATGCGTCGGAGCTGAAAACTAACAGAGTGGGTGATGGCAATGCGAAGAACTTTGACGAGTTCATCAAAGGCAAGGACCGATACGGAAACCCGGTGAAAGTTAAGAAAATCCTTGCGCAATCTTGTTATGTAGTTTATCTCAATCCGGCGGATGACGCGGAGCAAAACGAAATCGTGTTTAAAATGAAAAGGACTGCTGCATAGCAGTCCTTTTCCACATGTCAAATATTTTACAACCTTGGCTTTCTGCCAATCAGCAAAACCCATTTTTGGTTGAAACAAATTTCACCGTTCTGAAGATAAGGAGAGAAGCCCGTTTTGGCACCGCCGTTTATTTCTGCGCTCATGCGTTCGGTAATTTCATCTTGAATATTTTGAGGTGTTTTAGTGAGGTTAAGCCAACTCTTAAGATTCTGTTGTATTGATGTTGATTCACATTTCTCTACTGAAAGATTATGCGAGTGATATAAGTCGAGCATTTCACTGCGGCTCATATTTTTTACGTGGGAAGGATCTCGAAGCGTTTCAATCTCATCCTCTGTAATTCTATTTTCCTCACATGCGGACTCCATATCAATTAATACCAATTTGCCTCCATGATTTACAACGCGCACCATTTCATCGAAGGCGGCGGTGACATTTGTAAAGTGATGAAAAGCTAATCGTGAGAATACAACAGAAAAGCTGTTGTCCAAGAAAGGAAGTTCCTCCGCATATCCCTTTACAAAAGTGATATTGTGAAGTTGGCATTTTTGTGCTTCAAGCTGACCGACCTCCAGCATTGGAACCGTTGCGTCCAAGCAAACGACACTTTGCACAAGTGGAGCAAAAGAACGTCCACACACACATGTTCCCGAAGCGACTTCCAAAAATGTATCGGTTGAATCAGGCTTGACGCAAGAAATTGTATAATCCAAAAAGCTTGCTTTTGTGAAATTAACCGATTTGCTTTCAAAATTCGATGCTTGAATTTCGAATGAACGATTAATTGCATTTAGGTTATCGGGTTTCATGTTTTCCATCCTTTCTTGCCAGGAAAATACCTATTAGCGGATAAATCAAGAGCGGGAGCCACAGCACAGGTGAGAAAATACAGTAACTGAGTGACGCAAAACCCAAAGTATTTGTTACGAAAATAGCTGTGGGGCACCATGGAACCAATGGTGATATTCCCGTTCCGGTATCGAGAAGTATAGATGCAATATCGGCATCTTTTATACCGTTCCTTTTAAATATTGTTTGAAATGCGGGGGCTAAAATGGAATTTGTTGTATAATAGTTCCCGGTTATCACGAAGCAGAATGCATGTGTGAATGCCGCGGATGTAATAATTTTTGCCTTATTTCCTGTCGTACCGAATGCCTTGTCAAGCACGGAAGAAATTATGCCAAGGTACTTTATTATACCGCCAAAAGAAGCGGCAAATATAAGCAGTGTTAATATGGATGCCATGCTGTTGATTCCCCCATAATTCAAAAGTGCGTTTACCTTAGCATCCTGACCGTATGTATAACCTGACAACAATCCTTCAAAAACATCTGCGTAATTGTGGCCCTGAACAAAAATTGCTTCTGTCACACCTGCCGCAATGCCGGCTATGAATGCCGGAATTGTCGGAAATTTGCAAATTATCAGAATCACAAGGAGGATTGGAGGGAGCAGGGCAACAAAGCCTATTTTAAACTGTGTGGAAATAGCATTGAGAAGCTGGACACTATCCATTGCACCATGAGTGCTGTCGTTTGAAAAAAGACCTATAATAATATATATTACTGCCGATAGAATAAACGCAGGCACATTTGTACGTGCAGCAGCCTTCAATGTATCCGAGTAATTGGTGTTTGTAAGCTGCTCCGCAAGAACAACGGAACTTGAAAGCGGTGACAATTTGTCACCGATAATTGCCCCGGACACGATGGTACTTACAGTGTATATGGGTGGGAGACCGAGAGCACCGGATATTCCCATGAAAGCAACGCCCAAAGTAGAAATCGTTCCCCAAGATGTACCTATCACCATAGATGTTGCAGAGCACATTACGAATGAAGTAATTAGGAAAAACTTTGGGTTGATTGCTTTCAGACCTATGCAGATCAGAGTCGGGACTGTACCGCTCATTATCCAGCTTGCAACGAGAGCTCCTATTAGCAGAAGAATAATTAAAGGTGTCAATATGGTGCTTATTGACAAGGTAACTACATTTTGCAGTTCTAGGTATGTGGTACCTTTGCAAATTGCCAACACACCCACAAATACAGCCTCCGTAAGCAATATTATGGTAATAGGCATTTTCAATGCAAAAATGCCTATTACCATAATTATTGTTACAACTAGTAAAGTGAAAAAGGATTCCTTGAATTTTAATGTCATATGTATCACCTAAAAAACAATATTAATCAGTCCATAGAAAACCGTAGGGCAAAGTAAACACGCAAGACCTGTAAAGAAAGTTGCTGTCATTGCTCCATACGGAACAAGCTTTTGATCCGTCGCCGCAAGCCCCGCCGAGACACCGGACGTGGTACCCATGATGCCTCCGTAGACCATAGCGGAGCGGAAATTATCTAACCTCATCGCTTTCGCAAGCAAAGGAGTTGCGATCATCACGACGATGGATTTAACAACACCGATAGCAATGGCTAGTGCAATTATATCTGAGGATGCGCCAATCGCACTTCCGGTAACCGCACCGGTAATAAAGGTTACTGTTCCGGCAGCAATCGTTGTAATTTCAACGGGGTCTGTATATCCAAATACAACTGCAAAGACCGTTCCGAGAACAAATGCAAAACTCACTCCGACAATTAGGGAAACCGCTCCAATAAGCCCGGAGCGTTTCAATTCCGATAAGCTCGCACCGTAGGCTGTTGAAATAATTGCAAAATCGCGAAGACTGCTTCCGCCAAGGATTCCGATACCGGTGAAAACATCGATATCCGCAATACCATTACTTCCTCCGGTAATTATACCCCCGATGTAGGCAGCAATCAACCCTACAATGATAGCAACCGCGGAGGAAGGTAATTTACCTTTAAAGATATATTTTGAAATTATGCTTGAGACGAAAACTCCCAATGAAATAAACAAAAATGACATGACAAAGGCATTGTTAATAAAAATGTTTTTTATAATTTCAATGATATTCATAAATTATGCGAACTCCTTTTCTTTCTTGTTTTTATCCGGTAAGAAGCTTGAAAGCCAAACAATTATAAACCCCACCAGCACGACTGCAAGACCGGCAGCTATAGCCAGAATCCCAGAACTGACAGCAGCAACAACATTTTGCGTTGCTGTCATTGCTATTACAATCGGAATATACATGGACTGCCAAAATTGTATTCCATCTGAAATGTTTTCGGTAAGCTTTCCTTTCTGCTTAAGTTTATCAGTGACGATCAAAAGCAAAAACATTGCGAATCCAACACCTCCGACATTTGAGCCAACACCTATAACTTGACCGATAATATCTCCTGCAAAGAAGCCCGCAAACATACATCCCGCAATTGTTGCAACCCCAGTTATCATATCTATCCCTCTTTTCTGTAATATAAGCTGTAATTATCTGTGAAAAAGTATACTATTGATTTTTTCCTTCTTCCAATATAAGATATGATATAAACAGATTGACCTAATGTTATAAATGGGAGGGAATCAGAATGGAATTATTACAGCTGAAATATTTTTACAAGATCGCAAATTCCAGAACATTGACACAGGCTGCAGACGAACTCAATGTATCTCAGCCATCTTTATCAAGAATGATATCGAGGCTCGAAGATGAATTTGAAATGGAGTTTTTTGATAGAAACGGAAGAAACATCACTTTAAACAAGAACGGTGAGGTTTTTCTGCACTATTGTACACAAATCATGAATTCACTTGATGAAATGAGAACGGATCTCAGCGAATTAAAGAAGAGAAAAGACTTGCAGGTAAGCGTCGGCTTTTACTCGATGTCAAGTATGTTGATTGATATAATAGGAAATTTCAGGCGGTTATATCCCAATATACAAATCCGAGTTTTGCAGCATTATCATGAGGACGATTCTGATTCCTCTTTAGATCTCATTGTTAATTCAGCTGTGCCGGGAAAAGAACCGGAAGGCTCAACAATCCTTGTTACGGAAGACATTCTCCTGGCCGTACCTAAGGGCGAAAAAGAGAAATACGCACAAGGTAGTATGCTATCGATAAATGCTTTAACAAAAATTCCGATAATATCATTGGTTAAGGGACGACCGGTAAGAGATGTAGTTGATTACTATTTAAAGGAGGCAAATGTGAAGCCGAATATTGTTGTAGAAACGGACAGTCCTGTGACGCTTCGCAGAATGATAATGGCAGGGGAAGGGGTTACTTTTTTCCCTGAAATGACATGGGTGCTGGAGGAAAAAACAAATGTTGAATTTCTTGAATTTCAGCCCCCATGCAAAAGAAGTGTTTATGTTAGGTGGAACAGACCATATTACAAAAGTTATGCAGCAAGATTGTTTTATAATTTCCTTGTGGAGTATTTTAGTACAAACCCCTTTCTATAGCTTTGAAGGCATAAAAGTATAAATTAACTTATATTGGAACTTTTAAGCATTATTATTTACATTTAGAATAGGTGAAGCTTCATAACAAAACGATAGAAAAGTTATTTTTGTAACAAGGAAAGGACAAACTTATGGAAGAGAAGAAGAAATTAAGTTTTGCGAAAGCTATGATTTTGCTTCTTATCGCAGTTGTGACGATTTTTGTTGTAAAAGCAAAGATCGGAGGGGACACATCCGTATCTCTGTTATGTGCGGCAGCGGCGGTAAGTGCACTTGCCATGATTTGGGGAATTAAATGGGAAGATATTGAACATGAAGTTAAAGAAAATTTTAAGTCAATGGCCTCACCTTTAATGATTTTGATGTGCGTAGGCTTGCTTGTTGGTACATGGATGATTTCGGGTACAATTCCGACAATGATTTATTACGGAATGAAATTCTTAAGTCCGGGAATTTTCTTAGTAATGACTTGTCTCATTGCTGCGATTATGTCTGTTATGACCGGCACTTCATGGGGGACCGTATCAACAGTAGGTGTGGCATTAATGGGGGTGTCAGCAGGATTGGGAATTCCACTTGCTTACACAGCGGGGGCAGTAACAGCAGGCGCGTTGTTTGGAGATAAGCTTTCACCGTTATCAGATACAACTGTAATGGCAGCGGCCGTTGCGGAGGTAAATATAATTGATCACATCAAATATATGTTACTTACAACCGTCCCATCCCTTATTGTTTCATTGGTATTATATGGAGTATTGGGTGCAAAATATGCAGGCCAGAGCATGGCAGGCGATGATTATAGCGCAATTATGGAAACACTACAGAGCACCTTCAATATCAATGTAATAATGCTTATTCCACCAATCGTTGTAGTTACTCTTATTGTATTAAAGAAACCTACAATACCGACATTCTTCTCGGGAATTTTAACCGCAATGATTCTTGCTTGGATTTTCCAAGGTGCATCATTCTCAGATGTAATATTTGCGATGGGTAAGGGTTATACTGAATCAACAGGCATTGACATCGTTGATACAATGGTTCTGAGAGGCGGACTTAGCAGCATGTTGAGCACAATCGTACTTGTATTGGCAGCAGGCGTGTTCGGCGGACCGTTAAAAGCCTCCGGTACAGTTGAGATCATCGTAGAGAAACTGTCAAAAGCGGTGAAGAACGACAAACAGATGATGATTACGTAGCATTTCTTCATTTAGTGCTGTTCTTAATCGTAGTAAGCTACTATGTATCATTTGTTGTTATCGGAAACATGACAAAAGATTTATATGACAAGTTTGGTTTGAAACGTACAAATCTGTCCAGAATGTTAGAAGATACCGGTACAGCTACAGCACCACTTATTCCTTGGTCGTTGTCAGGAGCATTTTACTCAAGTACATTAGGACTTCCGGTTTGGGATTTCGTACTCTATGCACCGCTTACATACTTAGGAATGGGCTTTGCATTAATCTACATCTTAACAGGATTTACAATTGCTCGTGCAGACAAAACAGAAGAAATTGCGGAAGCATAATAAAATTAAAGTGGCCGGGTGGTAAGTATTTTACTGCCCGGTTCAATATTAGGAACGGAGGATAAAATGAGAAGGGTGTATTATAACGGTAAGGTAGTAACATTGGAAGGGGATGATTGTACTGCATTTATCGTAGAAGATGGTCAGTTCGCAAAAGTTGGAAATGAAGAACTGCTTGCCGATATAAATTATGATGAAAAAATAGACTTAAAAGGAAAGACGGTTCTTCCTGCTTTTTTTGAAACACACATGCACATACTATCATTAGGAATGCTGCTAAAGGATATTAATCACAATGACTGCGACAGTATTCAAAATTTAATAGATATGAGCAGAAAATACATAGAGGACAATAAAGTACCTGCTGGCAAATGGGTTAGAGGCAGAGGCTGGAACCATGATAAGTTTAAGGATGAACCACGGTTTATAACAAGATATGATTTGGATAAAATCACTACTGAACATCCGCTCTGCTTTGTACGAACATGCGGACATGTGATTGTCACGAACAGCAAAGGACTCGAATTAATTGGAATGTCGGAGAGTGCACCTGAAATTGAAGGCGGACAGATTGATCTCGACGAAAATGGCAGACCTTTGGGAATTTTTCGAGAAAGAGCAAGGGCTTGTATCCTAGATGCAATTCCGGAGAAAGAAACCGAAGAAATCAAAGATCTCATTTTGCTTGCACAGGAGGAAGCGCTCGCTCATGGTATAGTGGAAATTCATTCCGATGACTTCAAAGATGTACCGACAAATTATCAAAAGGTAATCCAAGCATACAGAGAGCTCATTGAAGCGGGAAAATTAAAAATAAGGGTTTATGAACAATGCAATCTCCCGGCCGTAGAAAAAATCCGAGATTTCCTTGACCACGGATATCACACGGGATGGAACATGGGTAACGGCCTATTTACTCTTGGACCATTAAAGCTTTTATCTGATGGGGCGTTAGGTGCAAGAACGGCTTATCTTAACGAGCCGTATAGTGATGTACCTAGTCAGAGGGGTATACTCCAATTTGAAACGGAGGAACTTAAATCGATGGTTAAAATATGCCATGAGGCAGGAATGCAAGTTGCTATCCATGCAATAGGAGACGGTGCCGTTGATGAGGTTATGAATGCGATTGAAGAAGCTAAGGTAAATTATCCGAGATTAAATGAGAGACATGGTATTATCCATTGCCAAGTGACAACTCCGGAGCAGCTTGACAGAATGAAGAGATTGAACCTAATTGCGTATATCCAGCCGATTTTCTTAAATTACGACCTAAAGATTTTGGATGACAGACTTGGAGCGAAAAGAGCGGCGACGGCATACGATTGGAAAAGTTTTCTCGACAAAGGGTTACATACCACAGGAAGTTCGGATTGCCCTGTTGAAAGTCTAGATATTATGGAAAACATATATGCAGCAATGACAAGAAAGGATTTGAACGGAAATCCTGCTGGCGGCTGGAAACCTGAGCAAGACTTGACATTGGAAGAGTCATTAAGATTGTTTACGATCAATAGTGCTTATGCGTGCTTTTGCGAGGATAGCAAAGGAAGCATAAAAACAGGTAAATCGGCGGATTTCGTTATAATTAACGAAGATATCAGAAACACGTCCGCTGACGAAATAAAAAACATTAAAATTGAAAAAACTTATTTAGCAGGAAAAAAATTATTTGATCGATCAGTATAACATAGGGCCTCGAAGGCAGACTATTGAATTGCATATTATAATTTTACGGAGGGTACACATTTGCAATGAGCTAAAGGACGTGTGCCCTCCCTGCATTTTAAAGCCGAAGGCCGCTCAAATCGGGTTCATAAATCATATTTTCAGGTATCTGTGCAGGCTTTAGGAAGATGGACAGATACCAAGGTAAATATAGGATGCCGTCACGTTCCTCAACATTGCCTTGGCAAAGCACATAGGCATTTTTGAATTTCCAATTGTCTACGGAAAGAACTTTATTCAGTGCAGGATGCTTTCTGTAATCTTTTCCCGATTTTACTTCGATTAAATCAATCTGCAAGCCATTCTGGATGACGAAATCAAGTTCTCCGTATTTTTTTGAATCAAAATAATAAAGCGAAAAGCCATTTGCTTTTATCTGCTGTGCGATAATATTTTCAAGGATACTGTCTAGATTCAGCCCTACATTTCCGTTTAGAATATCAAATTGGATATTTTCCATGCATGCTGCACAGAGTAACCCCGTGTCGTTCATATAGAGTTTGAAAAGACTGTGTTTTTCGTTTAATTTCAGTGCAGGCTGTGGAACACTTACATTATAGCAAGCAAGTGCTACACCAGCATCGGTAAGCCATTTAAAACTGTTTTCGTAACGATTCAGCCTTGCAGACGGAGTTAGGGAAGAGACGATAAATCTTCGATTTTTATCATCCAGCTGCGAAGGAATACTGTCAAAAATCGCTTTAATCTTTATTTTATCATCATTTCCGGCATATTGCGCGATGTCAAGCCGATATTGCGACAGGATTGCATTCTGGTAGTTGATAACCTTTCCGATGTCGTGCGTATCCACAAAAATCTGAACTGCTTCCGGCATTCCGCCCACGACGATGTATGTGTAAAAAAGCTTCTTCATCGTGTTATGAACGGATTCGCTCACGGGCTTGCGGTTACAGTAACAATCGTAGAGATAGGAGAATGTCTCCCGCTGGACACCGTTTGCAACAGCAAATTCTTCAAAATCCATAGGGTACATCTCATGGATTTCCTCAAAACCTACCGGAAAAGAGGGAACATCCTGAAAATTTACACCCAAAAGAGAGCCTGATTCGACATAGTCAAAACGCCCATCTTCCACGAGAAACTTAATAGCGGTTCTGCCCTGCGGACATTTTTGGATTTCATCAAAGAAAATCAAAGTCCTGCCGGCTTCCAGCGGCTGGCGCAGATACGCGGTTAAATTTGTGATGATTGTCTCGACATCAAAGGTTTCCTGAAAAATGTCCGAGGCTTTTGGATCCGTAATAAAATTTATCTCAGCGAAATGTTCGTAATTATTGCGGGCAAACTCGCGCACCAAGGTTGTTTTGCCAATCTGTCTTGCCCCGATAATACAGAAAGCTCTTCTTTTTTCTGAGGCTTTCCAGGCCATTAGCTGCGAATAAAGTTTTCTTTTAAGCATTTTGTTCAGATCCTCTCCTTATATATTGTAACAAAATTCTTAAAAAACGCAAGCGTGATTGCAACAAAATTCTAAGAAAATAAGCACAATTCGTAACAAAATTCTTTAAAAAGCCGCCCGCAGATTGCGGACGGCTGTGTTTTAATGACATTAATTTTTCTTATTCTTTTACAAGCTCCTTCACCGATGTCGCAAGACCTGCAAGCCCTTGAATCTCGGATGGAATGATAATCTTGGTTGCCTGGCCGTCGGCAGCCTTTTGGAATGCCTCGAGACTCTTGAGTTTGATAACTGCATCGTCAAGCTGGGCATCTTTGATCATCTTGAGACCGTCAGCGGTAGCCTTGTTAAGCATAAGAATTGCTTCGGATTGACCTTCGGCCTCTTTGATTGCGGTTTGCTTCTTCGCTTCTGCTTGAAGAATAGCAGCCTCTTTCTGACCTTCCGCAATGAGGATTGCGGATTTCTTTTCACCTTCTGCGATAAGAATTGCTTCACGTCTTTCACGTTCTGCTCTCATCTGCTTTTCCATCGCTGTCTGGATGTCGCGAGGCGGGGTGATGTTTTTAACTTCCACACGGTTAATCTTGATTCCCCATGGGTCGGTTGCTTCGTCGAGCACAAGACGAATCTTTGAGTTGATATGTTCACGGCTGGTCAGGGACTCATCGAGTTCCAGCTCCCCGATAATGTTTCTGAGTGTGGTTGCTGTCAAGTTTTCAATCGCATCCATCGGACTTTCCACGCCGTAAGCATAGAGCTTCGGGTCGGTGATCTGGAAATAGATAACCGTGTCGATTTCCATCGTTACATTATCCTTTGTGATTACAGGCTGTGGCGGGAAGTCGATGACTCTTTCCTTAAGGGACACCTTTCGTGCGATTTTATCGATCAGAGGCACTTTAAAGTGAAGCCCTACCTGCCATGTTCCGTGGTATGCGCCAAGTCGTTCAACAACATAAGCTCTTGCCTGCGGCACAATGCGGATGTTGGTCACAAGAAGACCGATGACAATCATAACAAGGATTGCGATAATAATTAATTTCAAAATTCCCATACATACTCCTCCGATAATTTAATGTTCTTCTATAGGGACAACGATTAGTTTAACGCCTTCGACCGCATGGATTACAACAAGCGAGCCTGCTTTGATTTCCATGTCCTGTTTTTCACAGACCGCAGACCAGACCTGTCCTCCGACTTTTGCCTGGCCCACACCGTATGCGGGTATGTCCGTCTCAACTACAGCACGTTCCCCGATGAGTGCATCCACATTGGTTTTTTCAGAACCTGTTTGCAGTTTTTCCACAAAAATCTTTCTGGTAAAAACGAGCAGGCAGATCGAAACGATAAAGAAAAGCACAATTTGTACGACAACCGGCGAATCAAACAGGGCACATATAAGTGCCGCAAAAGCTCCGCCCGCAAACCAAATGGTTGTAAGCCCGGCCGTTAATGCTTCCACAATCAGCATAATCAAAGCGATGACGAGCCAGAAAACAATCATACTGATGGATATTCCGAATAGAACCATAAAATCCCCCTCTCTTGTGTTTGTAGAAATATTATACCATCTATCTTGAAGATGCACCACAATTATATTAAAATGTAGGTAACGAATTTTTGGCAGATGCCTGCAAAAATGGCAGGAAAGGAGTTTTAGGAATGAAATTTACAATGTATCATACATGTATTACCGTTTTCGATTTGAAGAAATCCATGGATTTCTATGAAGAGGCGCTTGGCCTTCATGAAGTGAGAAGAATCGAGGCCGAGGACGGATCGAGCATCATTGTTTTCCTTGGAAGTGAGGGCGGATTCTGTCAGCTTGAGCTTGCATGGTACAAGGACAGAAAGGAACCTTATGATCTTGGAGACAACGAAATTCATCTCGGATTCCGTACCGACGATTACGATGCGTCTCTCTCAAAGCACAGGGAGATGGGATGTGTGTGCTTTGAGAACGAAAAGTTCGGTGTGTACTTTATTGAGGATCCGGACGGATATTGGTGCGAGGTCGTTCCGGTAAGATAACAAAAAGCTGCGGATTTTCGCAGCTTTTATCGTAATGTTACACGCTTTCCATCGCATCAAGAATCGTAATCTGTTCTTCGACAACCTGGTGTTCGGCATCCTCCTCAGCACGGTAGCTTTTCATAATGTCAGCGAAGATTTCCGCAGTTGACGGCGGCGTATAGCTGATGCAGTTTGCTCCCGCTTCGATGGTTTTGATGATGCTTTCAGGCGTAGGCCCGCCGGTTGCGATAATCGGAACGGTCGGAAAGTCCCTGCGAATCGCACGAACGACTTCCGGGGTTCGTGCCGCTGCGGATACATTTAAGATAGAAACACCTGCATCAAGACGCGCCTGAATATCAGCATGCTCGTTGATAACGGTTGCAATAATCGGAATATCAACAGCATTTTGAATCAATGTAATATTTTCATTCGTCATAGGGGCGTTGACAACGACACCGAACGCGCCGTCGCCTTCGGCATCCTTTGCGATTATGGCAGAACGCATGCCGTTTGTAATACCGCCGCCAACTCCCACGAAAACGGGCATGGGGGCGACATTAATAATCGACTGTGAGATGACCTGCTGAGGCGTGAAAGGATAAACTGCAAGGACGGCGTCAGCATTGCAGCTTCTGATTATGGCAATGTCGGTGGTAAAAATTACTGATTTAATTCGCTTTCCCATAATGACAATGCCTTTTGCTTTATAAATCTCTTCCGGCATTTCCAAATATTTCGAGCGGAGCTTTCCTGCGATTCTAGGGAGTTCTTTTTTGTCCATGTGCACCCTCCTTTTATTCTGTATCACTCGGAAGAAAAGTCAGACATATTTATCAACATTTATATATGTTTTCCCTTTCTTTGATGTTCCCGAGACTCCTTTATAAACTGCCTTTCCTTTGCCGCGCAAAACGATTTTCTCGCCGCCCTTCAGAGTGAGGTCGGGTTTGCTTACTTCGCGGCCGGAGACAAAGACTTTTCTGTGTGCTATATAGAAAGCGGCATCCTTTCGGGATACTCCGAATATTCCTGCGATTATATTATCAATTCTAGGTGATGATACCGTGAATTTCAAGTTAATTGTTTGTATTTCTATGCTCTTCAAAGCATAAATTGGCGCTTTCTTAACAGAGATGCTTACAGGACCTACCTTGCTGAAATTGTGAACCAAATAATCAGCCAGTTCCGCTGCTATGATAATCTGTGCACCCTTTTCGGAGACAAGTATATCACCGACTTTTTCCCGTTTAATACCTTCCCCCATCAACGCCCCGAGATAATCGCGGTGACCGAGGGTTTTGCGCTGCCCGGCGGGAACGGTTATATCAAGAACCGAGAGCGGACAGGACTCTTCGTTTTCGGCAAACCATTCCGTAAGAGTCTCTGCGGAGCCTTCATACAGGTAATCGGGGAGGAAAACCACCATCTTTCGTTCGGCATCATCGTATCCCCCGTAAAAAAACACTCCGTCACGGCTGTGTGCCCGCATAAATCCCGAAAGCATACTTTGCTGCTCAAGACTTAGGAAATCGCTGCTTATCAGTGTATAATAGTCCTCAAACCGCTCGTATTTTTGTTCAATTGTTTTCAAAAATAAGTTATTTTCGTCCATATCTATACCTTTTTTCTGTTATTCGTGATATACTATTTCATTACATAAAGATTATACATTATTTGAGACGAGGTTGAAAGGAGATATTTGCATAAATGAAATACGAATACAGACCATCCGGCGTGTGCTCACGCGCAATCATAGTTGAAATGGACGGAGACGTTTTGAAAGATGTCGAATTTATCGGCGGCTGCAACGGGAACCTTAAGGGAATAAGTTCTCTTGTAAAGGGCATGACATACGATGAAATCAAAGAAAAGCTTGCGGGAATAACATGCGGATTCAGAAGCACTTCATGTCCGGATCAGCTGGTGAAAGCGGCAGGAGAGGCGATAGCACATGAATAATTTCATATTTAAGACTTTTATAAAGGACTGGGAAAATGTGAAGGATGCGAAGGTTCGCGACAAGTACGGCAAACTTGCGGGAATCGTGGGAATCCTCTCAAATACCCTGCTTTGTATAATGAAAATTCTCGTGGGTTTGATTTCCGGCAGCATTGCAATCGTGGCAGATGCGGTCAATAACCTAGCCGACGCATCTTCGTCGCTGATTACGCTTATCGGGTTTAAGCTTGCAGGAATGCCGGAGGACAAGGAGCATCCGTACGGGCATGCCAGAATTGAATATCTGGCGGGACTCCTTGTGTCGGTAATAATCATCGTGGTGGGATTTGAGCTTGGAAAAAGTTCCGTTGAAAAAATTCTTTCGCCTACGCCGACCGAATTCAGCGCAACCGTGGTTATCGTGCTTGTGCTCGCGATTGCAATCAAAGTCTGGCAGGCGGTATTCAATATTTCCGCCGGAAAAAGAATTCATTCTCTGACATTAATTGCAACGGGTGCGGACAGCCGCAATGATGTGATTTCGACCTCGGTCGTATTGATCAGCTTAATAATCGGTCATGTTTTTGATGTGCAGATTGACGGATATATGGGTGTCCTGGTGGCGCTGTTCATAATGTGGTCGGGTGTATCCCTTGTAAAAGAAACGGTAAGCCCGTTGCTGGGAGAGGCTCCGGATCCCGAAATGGTGCGTGACATTGAAAGTATTGCAAACAGTTACGACGGGGTGATCGGAATTCACGACCTTGCAGTACATAATTACGGACCGGGGAAGGTTTTCGCATCTTTGCATGTGGAAGTTGATGCAGCGGTCGATGTGATGCTCAGTCACGACAAGATTGATAACATTGAGCATGACATCGCGAAGAAACTGGGGATAAACTGTACGGTTCATATGGATCCGATCGATTTGAGCGATCCGAACAGAGAACCGCTGAAGCATGTTTTGATGGAAACGGTAGGCAGACTCGACGGAATTTGCAACTTTCACGATCTCAGGATTGTTCCGGGGCCGACCCATACCAATGTGGTATTTGATATTGCGGTATCACCGGAGTGCAAGCTGTCAAACGAAGAAATTTCCGAGAAGTTTGCAAGAGCGGTGGCATCATACAATCCGAATTTTCATGCGGTTGTCGAATTTGACCGTGCATATGTAGAATAAAAACAAAAGACCTGCGGTAACCAAGGCAGGTCTTTTTGCATGCTCAAAATTGAGCAGAAGTTATACGATTTTCGTTGTCCAATCTTCCACATTCCAGACATCGGTTACGAAATCTTCATAGAAGAGCGGGTCGTGGGAAACGAGCAAAATCGTTCCCGGAAATTCAGTCAAAGCGCGCTTTAATTCGTCCTTTGCGTCCACATCAAGGTGGTTCGTCGGTTCGTCGAGCACGAGCCAGTTGTGCTCGCGGTTCATCACGATGGCAAGACGCACCTTCGCGTTTTCACCGCCGGAAAGCACTCGCATCTGACTTGTAATATGCTCGTTTGTCAGGCCGCATTTGGCAAGGCAAAGGCGCACTTCACGATTTTCCATCGAAGGGAACTGTGCCCAGAATGTGTCAAGGGCGGTTTCCTGCGAATCGCGGTCTGCCTCCTGCTCAAAATAGCCCGGGAAAAGGTAGTCCCCAAGCTGAACTTCGCCGGAAAGTGGCGGAAGCTTACCGAGAATCGTTTTCAGAAGCGTAGATTTGCCGAGTCCGTTGGTTCCGACGATAGCGACTTTCTGTCCGCGTTCCAATGTGAAAGAGACGGGTCTTGTAAGAGGTTCATCCTGGCTGTAGCCGATGACTAAGTCCTTTGCTTCGACCACGAAGCGGCTCGGTGTGCGTGCCATCAGGAAGTTAAATTCCGGCTTAATCTTTTCGGTCGGACGTTCGAGTATTTCCATCTTATCAAGCTGCTTCTGACGGGAGTTTGCCATGCCGCGTGTCGCAACGCGGGCTTTATTTCTGGCAATGAAGTCCTCAAGTTTTTCGATTTCCGCCTGCTGGCGTTCGTAAGCGGCTTTTTCCTGTGCTTTCTGAATTTCGTACATACGGCGGAAGTTCTCGTAATCGCCCGTGTAGCGGGTGAGATTGCCGCCGTCCAAATTATATATTACATTAACTACGGAGTTTAAAAATTCTACATCATGTGAAACGAGAATAAAAGCATTCTCGTAGTTTTGAAGGTATCTGGTGAGCCACACGATATGCTCGTGGTCCAGGTAGTTCGTCGGTTCGTCCAAAATCAGAATCGACGGATTTTCGAGCAAAAGCTTCACCAGCAGAACTTTCGTGCGCTGGCCGCCGGAAAGGTCGGATACATCCTTGTCGAGCCCAATGTCGCGAAGCCCCAGACCGCCTGCAACTTCCTCAATCTTGCCATCTAACTGATAGAAGCCGCTGTATTCAAGGATTTGCTGAATTTCGCCGGCATCTTCCATCATTTCGTCCATTTTGTCCCCATTCTCCGGAAGAGCCATATCTTCGTAAATCTTCAGCATTTCCGCTTCCAGCTCGTACATATGATTGAATGCGGTGCGAAGCACTTCGCGGATGCTCATGCCTTTTTTCAGAACGGAATGCTGGTCAAGATAGCCGACTGTGACATGGCGGGACCATGTGATTTTGCCGGAATCCGGCATGATTTTTCCGGTTATAATATTCAGGAAAGTGGATTTTCCCTCTCCATTGGCACCGATGAGACCGATATGCTCGCCCTTCAGAAGTCTGAAAGACGCGTCTTCTAAAATCTGTCTGGCGCCGAAGCCGTGCGTTACATTTTCTACTGTGAGTAAGCTCATGTTTAATCGAAACTCCTTCTGTCTAATTTCTTAACTAAGTACGTACCCAGACTTTGGAAAACCTGAACCATGATGATGAGCAGGATAACTGCTAAAATCATAACCAAAGTCTTATAGCGGTAGTAGCCGTAATTGATGGCAATTTTGCCGAGGCCGCCGCCGCCGATAATCCCACTCATAGCAGAATAACCCAAAATGGTCGTAATTGCAATAGTTGCATTGGAAATTAATGAAGGAACACTTTCGGGAATCAGCACTTTCACGATAACCTGAAGAGGGGAGGCCCCCATGCTCTGCGCTGCTTCGATGATATTAGGGCTAACTTCGCGCAGACTGCTTTCCACGAGCCTTGCGATAAACGGAAAGGCCGCAATTGTGAGAGGTACGATGGAAGCAACCGTTCCGACCGGAGTTCCCACAATAAGTCTCGTGAGCGGAATTACCATGATCATGAGAATCAGGAAAGGCACCGAACGAAGCAGGTTTATGATAACATCAAGAACTGCCATTAACCATTTCGGAAGCGGCAGAATACCGTCTTTGCCGCCGACTGTAACAAGTACGCCGAGCGGAAGACCGATGATGGATGCAAACAGTGTTGACAGCACTGTCACATAGAATGTTTCCCATATTGCAAGCGGAAATTCCGTCTGCAGGATGTTGAGAGCTTCCTGTACGCTTTCGGAAGCAAGTATGCTATCGAACATCTTGATCCACCTCCTCTATAATGACATCGCCAACCTCGCTTAAGTAGGAGATGGCCTCTTTGACTGTATCCTGACTTCCGGAAATACCCAGCAGCATATTGCCGTACGATTTTCCTTCGATTGTTTTCGTGTTGGCGGATAAAATATTCGCCTCGATATTTTTCTCAATTGCAAGCTTTGCAATGAGAGGTGTGTTTGTTGCGTTTGCCCCGTTGAAAACGATACGAATGTGATGCTCGCCTTCGTTAAGCGGCAAAGTTTCCGTAACGCCGTCCGGGAATACGAGTTTTCTTGCCGCAGCCGATTTCGGCTTGGTGAAAACATCTGAAACCGCCCCTTTTTCAACGACTTCGCCATGGTCAAGGATTGCAACCTTATTGCAGACTTCTTCAACAACGCTCATCTGATGTGTAATGATGATTACTGTGATTCCGAGTTTGCGATTGATATCCTTTATTAATGAAAGCACGGAATGCGTTGTATTTGGGTCGAGTGCGCTGGTTGCTTCGTCGCAGAGCAGGATCTTTGGATCCGTCGCAAGGGCCCTTGCGATGGCGATTCTCTGCTGCTGACCGCCGGAGAGCTGTGCGGGATATGCGTCCGCCTTGTCCGGAAGACCTACGAGTTCAAGAAGTTCCATTGCACGCGTTTTCGCTTCTGCTTTCGGTACACCTGCAAGTTCCAAAGGAAAGCAGATATTTTTCAGACAGGTACGCTGCGCAAGCAGATTGAAGCTCTGGAATATCATGGTGACATTCCTGCGTATTTTTCTCAGCTCCGCTTCGGAAAGCGTGCTGAGGTCACAACCATCAATGCAGACGCTTCCTTCCGTCGGACGCTCCAGCATGTTAATACATCGCACAAGTGTGCTTTTTCCGGCACCGCTCATACCGATAATGCCATAAATATCTCCATCAGCAATTGTGATGGAGATATTTTTAAGTGCTTCTACGGTATCGCCTGTGCCTGAGAATGTTTTTGAAAGATTTTTAATTTCTATCATTTTATCAGGCTCCCGTAATTATTTTAATGCATCAAGTGTAGTCTGCTTACCGCCGTATAAGCCCATCGGTTCTACGTGGATGGAAGCTACGGAAACAACTTCGGTACCGTTTTGAGCGTTGAAGTCTTCAAGGTAAGGAAGGTGCTGGAAGTAGTTTGCGTCAACATCGCCGCTGTCTACAACGTTGTTCGGCTGAACATAGTCCGTAAATTCGATAACTTTTAATGTTACGCCTTTTGCAGCAAGGATGTCCTTTGCAACGGCCAGGATTTCAGCATGTGGTGTAGGGGATGCAGCAACTGTGATTTCTGTGCCCTTTAATGCATCGTAATCAACACTTGCATCATATCCGTTGCCAGGGTTTTCTACTGTGCTTACTACAGCACCGTCATATTTCTCTGCGATGAAATCAGCAACCTGCTTGCTTTCAAGAGCAGCCTTTAAAGCTTTAATTTTATCTGTGTTTTCGTTACCCTTCTTAACAGCCAGAATGTTGCTGTATGCGGAAGATGCGCCTTCGATTGCAAGAGAATCGCCTACCGGGTTGAGACCTGCGTCAAGTGCGTAGTTGGAATTGATAACTGCGTAGTCAACATCCTGTAATACTGTAGGAAGCTGAGCAGCTTCTACTTCCTGGAACTTGATGTTCTTCGGATTGTCAACGATGTCCTTTACGGTTGCAGTGATACCTACACCGTCAGCAAGGGTGATGATTCCCTGATCCTGCAGAAGAAGAAGAGCTCTTGCTTCGTTTGTGGTGTCATTTGGAACTGCGATTTCAAGAGACTCATCGCTGCTTCCGCATCCTGTGAAAGCAATCGCAAGTGCGAATACTAACGTCAATGTTAAAACTGTTGATAATACTTTTTTCATTTTGGTTACCTCCGTATTTTTCATAAAAATTAGTTTTGAGTTTGGAATAAAAAAGAGAGCTCATTCAAACGAGCTCTCCGGGATATTCCGTGTTCACTTATTAAAAACAAGTTTTCGTCTTGGTGATGGAAAGCGCGTTTGAAAAAATTGTACTGCAAAGCATGCACATGCTGCACATGCACATTTCCATCATCATCATAATGTTTGCTCTGCCGATCAACTTAGTCATTGCGTTTCTCCTTTCCTCAAGAATCAATTTTTAAATATGCATGGATGATATCATACAATTTGTTGTGTGTCAACACATATTTAGAAAATTTTTTATTGTTTTTGTTAAAAAACATAAAAATAAATTCCTGCGGTTTTATGACACAGGCAAGGGAATGTGTGGTACAATACCATCATAAGGCAGATGAGACATCGAACCAACAGGAATAGAGGGAGATGAAGGAAGATGAATATAAATGAGATTACAAGGAAGCAGCATGAATTTTTTGCGAGCGGAAAAACTTTTGATATACAATATAGAAAGAAAATGCTCGTAAAACTGAGAGCGGCTGTGATGAAATATGAAAAACGCATCGCAGAAGCGCTCAAGGAAGACCTGGGAAAGTCGGAGACGGAAGGGTATATGTGCGAAATCGGACTGGCACTCGAAGAGATTTCTTTTATGATTTCACATGTGGCAAAACTAGCCGCACCGAAGAGAAAGAAGACTCCGATTGTTAACTTCCATGCGAAGAGTTTCATCGTCAATGAGCCGTACGGATGTGTGCTGATCATGTCACCGTGGAATTACCCGTTCCTGTTGTGCATTCAGCCGCTTGCCGGCGCAATCGCAGCCGGAAACTGTGCGGTGCTGAAGCCTTCGGCATATTCCCCGGCAACTTCTGCAGTAATAAAAGAGATGATAGGCGAAATTTTTGATCCGGAATATGTTGCGGTCATAGAAGGAGGAAGGGCGGAAAACCAGGCGCTGCTTGATGAACGCTTTGATTATATATTCTTTACCGGCGGCGTGAATGTCGGAAAGCAGGTTATGGAAAAGGCTTCTCGGTATTTGACCCCGGTGACGCTTGAACTCGGCGGCAAAAGCCCGTGCATCGTGGACAAAAACTGCAATATAAAGAGGGCGGCAAGAAGAATTGCTTTCGGTAAATATTTGAACTGTGGGCAGACTTGTGTGGCACCCGATTATCTTTTGATTCACAAAGATGTAAAGAAAGCCTTTCTTTCGGAACTGTCTGTGCAGATTAAGGCAATGTTTACGGAAGAGCCGCTTTCAGCCCGCGATTACGGTAAAATCATAAATGAGAAACATTTTAACAGAATCCTGGGGCTCATAGACCCGCAAAAGGTTGTTTTCGGCGGACATTCGGATGCACAGAGGCTTAAGATTGAGCCAACGGTGATGGATGGAATCACGCGCGCAGATGCCGTAATGCAGGAGGAAATCTTCGGACCGGTGCTTCCGGTTATAACGGTTGACAGCATGAAGGAAGCGGAGCGTTTTATAAAAAAAGGTGAAAAACCGCTCGCTCTGTATATTTTTACGGATGATAAACAAACCGCAAAACGCTTTACGGAACATGTAAGCTTCGGAGGAGGATGCGTGAACGATACGATCATGCATATTTCCAATCCGAACCTTCCGTTCGGCGGCGTAGGTGCAAGCGGCATGGGTTCCTATCATGGGGCAAAGAGTTTTGAAACCTTTTCACACGCAAAGAGCGTTCTGCATACGTACAATTGGATTGATCTGCCGCTTCGGTATCAGCCGTACACGGAAAAGACCACGAAGTTGATAAAGAAATTTCTCAAATAAAAATAACCTTTCCAACCGCCGGTAAGAAAGGTTATCTGTCTGGTGGATCATCAGGGGCTCGAACCCTGGACACCCTGATTAAGAGTCAGGTGCTCTGCCAGCTGAGCTAATGATCCATATTTTCGCTGCCTGTTTGGCACATTTGTTATCTTACCATTTTAGGACAGGCTTGTCAATATAGAAAAACATTTTTTTCAAAAAATTTCTTTGTTATAGTTTACACGAAAATGAGCAAAATATAAGCAAAAGGAGGGGTTGAAAATGAAAGAGAAAAATTGTAACGAAAAGTCTGATTTCAGAAATGAAAAGAGTCAGAAGAATCAAAAAAGTCAGAAAAATGAAAAAAACAACAACTGTGACAAACAGTCTGACGAAAAGAGATATTAAGAAAACGCTAAACTATACGGACAAGGGTGGGTCAAACCACCCTTTTTCTGTTTGCATTTAATGCCATTTTAGTATATAATATAATGAACTACATGCTTGTACAGGAAAACAAAGAAAAGGGCGAAATGATGTTGGCTGAAATGAAAGAAATTATTTTGATAATTGAAGAATTCTGCATTGACAATTACATAGTAATCTTAGCTTGCACCAACGCACTTGCATTGCTTCTGGCGGTAATTTGTCTTGCCAGGACATCGAAGAAAAAACACGCGAAAAGAAACAGCGACGAATCCGAAGAAATGTTTCTTAATCTTAATATAAAGAAGGCTGAGGTAAATATCGCTCAGGTGAGCAGGGAGTTTGAGAATAAGCTTATAAGCGAGAGCGCAGAGCCTGCAGCAGAGCAGCCGGAACCGGAAGTGCCGCCTGCAGAAAAAGCCGGGACCGAGCAAGTGAAACAGAATACGGCTTCGGAGCCGGTTGTGATTGAGAAACTGATTCCAATCGAAGCGAAAAAGATTGAAACGGAAGAATTTTATACAAGCCGTTCGGGGAAAGTTTATTCCGAGGAGGAAATTCAGAGTCAGATTAGAGACTGACGATAAAGCATAGAGAGAACGAGATTTGAGTTACGGAGGCAAAAAATGTTTTGTACCAAATGCGGAAAAGAATTATATGAAGGTGATAGGTTTTGTGCGTTTTGCGGGGCTGAAGTGAGAAGCCACGGTGCATCAAAAAACGACGATATTGTATTTAACCCACCTTTTAAGCTTGAAGCTCAAAAGAAAACGGAAGAAATTCTGAAGGCGACCGAAGAACGCAGGGAAGAAGAGAAAAAGGCAAAAAGGGAGACGGTTGCTTTTGACTGGAATTTGGAAGGCTTTCCGACCGCCGCCCCAAAGAAGACGGAAGATGTCGATTTCAACTGGGACAGCGTACTCGAAAAGCGCAGCAGAATCGGTTCGGATGCGGTATATTCAGAGAAGGAAGAACCCGTGATGGTTCAAGAACCGACAGTTGAAAAGATCGAACTGCCTGAAACCCGGGACGAAGCAATGCCGGTGGAGGAACTTGAAAAAGAACTGTTCGGCAGCCTTGAGAAAGAACCTGACGACAGATTTTATACATTTAATCAGAAGAACAATGCCTTCCAGGAACTTTTGGACAAGGAGAAAGAACGTGTGCAGAGTCTGGAAGATGAATACAACAAACAGCTTGCAGAGATGGATTATACCTGGGTGCCGGATGTTTTCCCGGCAAAGTATAAGCCTGAGCCGGTGAAAGAGGTTCATGCCGAACCGGATGAGGAGCCGGTGCCAAAGACGCCGGAGCCCTCCGAAACAGAAGATCCGGTACTGATTGGGGTTGTGCAGCCGCAGACACCGCAGGCGGTTGATTTGACAAAGGAGACTGAGATTCCGCCCTGTAATGCCGAGAAGGAGCAGACCACGCCCTCAGACAAAGAAAAACTCAGATATTCGGATATTTTCCCCAGGGTCGATATTCCGAGCGGCAGCAGCAGTGACATTGGTTTTGCTTTTGATGAGGAAGAGGAAGAACCGGTAAAGAAGCATACGGGACTTAAAATTCTAATTGCAATACTGATTATTGCTTTGGTGCTGGAGGGAATTATCCTTGCCATAAAGTTTTTTGCTCCGGACAGCAAAGCGTCGCAGATGGTAAACGACGTGATCTTTAAAGTCGCGGACATTTTTACGGGAGGCTCCGATGAACCCGCAAATGATCCACAGGACGATGACGTGAAATCGGCATACATATCGGGCATCGTTACCGAAAAAGCAGCAGATGTCAAAACCATAGGATCCGTAATATATAATCCGCAGCTTGTCTATGATAAGAGCAAGGCATACTCGTTCGACGAAATCGCCTCTGCAGACGAATTTGTCGATGCAGAGTGGAAAGATGCGTCAGCCACATACGGCGAAAAGCTGATTGAAACAATTATAAAATATTATGACGGATGGATAGATACCAAGAAAGATAAAAGTCTGGTTGGAATCAATACTCTGGAAATCGGTGAAATCAAAACCGGACAGTCGGGATTTTATACGCTGTGCAAAGTCACATATGCAGGGGACGACGGCTCGGAAATCTCGGATGTTCAAACGGTATACACTGTTATTTCCAATGGGTTGATGGTGATAAATGAAATCAAGGAGGAAGTTTTATAATGGAAAAACTCGAAAAGAAAGTCAGTATAATAATCCTGATTGTAGTGGTCGTTGCATCACTCTTTCTGACACTTGTCGGCTTTATATCTGACTTCATGTGGTTTAAAGAAATGGGGTATGTTGCTGTATTCTTTACACAACTCGTAACGCAGCTTAAGGTTGGAATACCGACCTTCATTATTGTGACGGGTCTTGTAATGCTTTATCTGCATCACCTCAGAAAGAGCTACTTTGCAAAGATTGCGTCTTCGGAGGCAACCGACATGAAGAAGCTCAACCGCACAACAAACTGGCTTGCAGTGGCTTTTGGCGTTGTTGCAACAATGATGAGTGTTACGAACCTTTGGTTTGAAATTCTCAAGTTTGCCAACAGCACGGACTTTGATATTACAGATCCCCTGTTCAGCTTTGACATTTCATTCTATTTGTTCAAGCTTGAATTTCTGAGCCAGCTGAATGAAATTCTTATCGGGGTTATCGTTGGATTTGTAATTCTTACTATTGTATATTACATTATTCTTATGACGGTAAGGACACCGGACGTATTCAAGGAAGAACCGGTACAGGGAGCAGAAACTGCTGAAGATTCCGAAGAAAGATATACCGGGAACGCAAATCCGTTTGGCGGAAATCCTTTCGGTGACAACCCGTTTGGCGGTAACAATGCGAATAATGCAAAAGATCCGTTCTCGAAGATTTTCGAATCGCTCACGGGCAAAAAGGTAAACGCAAGACCAATTAAACCGAAGAAACAGTTTGATGACGGCAATTTCAGACAACTCATGAATATTGCTTCCGGCAAGATTACAATACTTGGATTCATCTTTTTCATCATGCTGGCAATCAACTTCTTCCTTCGCCAGTTTGACTTGCTTCATGCACACACGGGAGCTGTTTACGGTGCAGGATTCACGGATGTGAACATTACACTTTGGATGTACAGAATTCTGTGCGGACTTGCCATCCTTTCTGCGATAATGTTTATCGTAGAGATGGGCAGAAAGAAATACAAGAGCCTTCTTACGGTTCCTGTTATTATGATTTTAGTCGGACTTGTAGGTACAGGAGCAGGCATGCTCATTCAGAACTTTGTTGTATCTCCTGACGAAATCAACAAAGAAAGCCAGTACCTTGAAAGAAACATTCAGTACACGCAGTATGCTTATCAGCTTGATGATGTTGATATAAAAGCATTTGCGGCGGACAACAAGCTGACGGCTTCAGACATTAACGCGAATGTCGAAACGATAAACAATATCCGTATCAACGACTTCGACCCTGCACAGCAGTTCTACAATCAGACGCAGAGTATCCGTCAATACTATACATTTAACGACGTTGACGTTGACAGGTATATGATTAACGGAAAATATACGCAGACGTTCCTTACGGCCAGAGAAATCGATGAGAACAAGATTGACACATCTTGGCTGAACAGACATCTGAAGTATACACACGGATACGGTGCTACCTTATCTCGTGTAGATAAAGTTACAAGCAGCGGACAGCCGGATGTTCTTATCGGAAACATCCCGCCGGAATCCGAGGTAAAGGAAATCGAAATTACCCGTCCTGAAATCTATTTCGGCGAACTTTCAAATGAATATATTGTTGTAAATACAGACGAAAAAGAATTTGACTATCCGGACGGACAGAGCAACAAGTACACAATGTACGAAGGCAAAGCAGGCATCAAGCTTAACTTCTTCAACAGAGTGCTTTTCTCCATCAAAGAAGGAAGCCTTAAGCTGCTCGTTTCATCCAATATCGACAGTGATTCCAAGATTATCATTTACAGAAATGTAATCGACAGAGTCAGAAAGATTATGCCGCACCTCTCCTATGAGGCAGATCCTTATATGGTTACGGCAGACGGAAAGCTTTACTGGATGATGGATGCTTACACAACGAGCTCCTATTATCCGTATTCCGAACCGATTGACGGAAACACGGGAAGCACAAACTATATCAGAAACTCCGTAAAAGTTGTTGTTGATGCTTATAACGGCGACACCAACTTCTATGTTGTTGACGAAAAAGATCCGATTGCGACGACATTCCAAAAGATCTACCCGACACTCTTCAAGAGCTTTGATGAAATGCCGGAAGGTTTGAAATCACATATCAGATATCCAAACTATTTGTTTGAAATTCAGGCAAGTGTTTATGCGAAATATCACATGGAAGATGTAAACGTATTCTATCAGAGAGAAGATATGTGGGATATCGCCTCCGAAATTTACGGAATGGAAAAGAAGCAGATGACGCCGAACTACTACATTGCGAAGCTTCCGGGCGAAGAGAAGGCTGAGTTCTTCAACTCGATTCCTTTCACACCGAAGTCAAAGCAAAATATGACGGCACTCATGGTTGCACGAAATGACGGTGATAATTACGGACAGCTTGTTCTTTATCAATTCCCGAAATCCAGAACGATTTACGGTCCGGAGCAAATTGAGGCACAGATTGACCAGAACACCGAAATTTCGAAGGAATTCTCACTTTGGACTTCCGCAGGAACCAAGTACAGAAGAGGAAACATGTTCATCATTCCGATTAACACTTCCATCCTCTATGTAGAACCTGTATACCTGGAGGCAACCAACTCCAGTATTCCGGAAGTTAAGAGAATCATCGTTGCATACAACGATAAGATTGCGTACGAAGAAACTCTTGCAGACTGCCTGATTTCCTTGTTCGGCACCAAGGCACAAAACGGTGTCAGCGGAAGTGAAACCACGACTCCTTCTCAGTCGAGCGGAGATGATTCTGCTGCGAACATGAGCGCAAGACAGCTTGCGGAACTTGTTCAGGAATATTTCACTAAGGCACAGAACGCACAGAAGAACGGCGATTGGGCGAAATACGGTGAATATCTTGACAAGATGGAAGAATATTTAAACGAACTTACGAAGTAATACAAGACAATAATAAAAATAAAATATATAAGAAAAGGAGGTAAATTATGCTGGAATTTGATTTAAACAAAATGCTGTTTAATATCCCAAAGGATATGCATAACAAAGAAGAACTTACAAAGATATTAAAGGAGCATCCCGAGATCCAGTTCGTGTCATATGCGGGACTTGACATGGTAGGCAACGACACGGATGAGAGAATTCCTGTCAGGCTTTTCTTGGACGACATGGATGCTATGCTGGCACATGGTGTTCAGACTGACGGTTCCAGTGTAAATTTACCTAAAATTGCAGAGCTGAATAACGCTAAGGTTGATATGATACCGGACTTTTCGGTTAACTGGTATATTGACTACAATTTTGACAATATAGACAGAGAAACCGGACTTCCGGTGGGAACCTTGCGGATACCTGCGTTTCTAATCCACAATGACCAGACAGAAGTAGGTTCCAGAGTAATTCTCAGGGATGCTGTTTCTAAATTCAAAGAAGACCTCATGTCGCTCCTCGCTGAGCACCCCTATGTGTTTGAATACATCGACGGTGCGGACAGCGTGGACGACATTGAGGAAATCAGGATTACCAGTGCTACAGAGCTTGAATTTTGGGTAAAAACACCGGATGATAAGGCAGACAGAGAACAACTTTCAACCTCACAGGAACTGAAGGAACAGTACTGGAAGAGGACATACGGACCGGTTCGGACCGCCCTTGAAAAGAGCATTGAAATTCTCGATCGTTACGGAATCGAAATGGAGATGGGACATAAGGAGGTTGGTGGAGTTAAGTCCAAGATAACCAGTGCCGGCACACATGACCATATCATGGAACAGCTGGAAATTGACTGGAAATACTCGGATGCGATGCAGGCCTGCGATAACGAAAAATTAGTAAGATATGTTGTAAGAGATGTTTTCAATCAGTTCGGGCTTAATACGAACTTTATGGCAAAGCCAATCGTGGGCGTTGCCGGAAACGGGGAACATACCCACATAGGAGTGTGTGCGAAACTTAAGAGCGGGAAGATGACAAACTTGTTCTCACCTATCAAGATGGGCGAGGAATTCCTTACCCCGATCGGTTTCGGGGCACTTATGGGAATTTTGAAGAACTATGAAGCGATGAATCCGTTTGTAAGCTCTACCAATGATTCACTGAACAGGCTGAAACCGGGATACGAGGCACCGGTATGTATCGTTACCTCGCTCGGTCACGACCCGAAAGACCCTTCCAGAAACCGTACGGTTTTGATTGGTCTGATCAGAAATTCTGCGAATCCGATGGCTACAAGATTTGAACTCCGAGCACCGAATCCAAAGAGCAACACATACCTTGTTTTGGCTGTTTCCTATATGGCAATGATTGACGGTATAAAGGCGGCGCTCGGTGCTGAAAAAACCGCAAACGAACTGGAACTCTCCCTGTCGAAGAAATGCGGCGACGCTGACTTTTATCTTGAAAAAGACAGAGAATACCGAAGTGAAAAAGACGTATTTGAGGATTTTTCAGAGGAAGAGCGCACGAAACTTTTCGGAAAAGCACCGCAGACTGTATGGGAAAATCTCAAAGGTCTTTCTGCGTATCCGGACAAAGCGCATACAATTATGGGTGACGGTGTCATTACGCCGATTTCGCTTGAGTCGTATGAGCAGTCTATCCTCGGTCAGTGGAAGACGGAACTGCATAACCGCATTATTCCGAATCACATGACATTTGTCAGAGAGTGCAGAAGAATCCACGGTGATGATGCTACGGATTACGATTTGGAAAACTGGGCGAAGATTGACCGCATGAGACACTACATCGCAAAAGACTCTTTGCATGAAAAGTCGCTCTTGACTCGTGCGAGCGAGGCACTTGACAAAGATGACTACAATTTAGCATCGGACTTGCAGATTGAGATGTCTCAAAAGATCGAACAGCTCAGAAAATTATATTTGACATACAAACGAAACTTATTTTAATCAACATATTTTAAGGAGATAAGAAATGTTAGACATTAAGAGAATCAGAGAAGACTACGAGGGCATGAAAGCCGGCGTAGAAAGAAGAACGAAGGGAAGCTTCGGCATTGAGAAGATTCCTGCACTTGATGAAAAAAGACGTGCGGTTCTGGCTGAAGTGGAAGCTATGAAGAACAAACAGAACACGGTTTCCAAGGAAATTCCGAAGATGAAAAAGGCAGGCGAAGATACGACTGCAATCATGGCGGAAATGAAGGAGCTTTCCGAAAAGATTAAAGTTCTCGATGCAGAAGTATCTCAGCTCGACGCAGATATCAAAGATACTTTGCTCAACATTCCGAACATCCCGGCTGATTTCGTACAGGTTGGCGAAGATGACAGCGCGAATGTCGAAATGAGAAAGTTCAAAGAGCCTACACAGTTTGACTTTGAACCGAAGGCACACTGGGATATCGGTACGGACCTCGACATTCTTGACTGGGAAAGAGCTGCAAAGATTTCCGGCACGAGATTCACTGTATATAAGGGCCTTGGGGCGAGACTTGAAAGAGCAATCATGTGCTTCATGCTCGACCTTCACACTCTCGACCAGGACTACACGGAAATTCTTCCGCCGTTTATGGTTAATCGTGCTGCAATGACAGGAACAGGTCAGCTTCCGAAGTTTGAAGAGGATATGTTCTATGTACCGCAGAAGGACTTCTTCCTGATTCCGACGGCAGAAGTTCCGGTAACCAACCTGCTTGCACAGGAAATCATTCCGGAAGAACAGCTTCCGATTCACTATACGGCATATACTCCTTGCTTCCGGGCAGAAGCAGGTTCCGCTGGCCGCGATACCAGAGGCTTAATCAGACAGCACCAGTTCAACAAGGTAGAGCTTGTTAAGTTCTGTAAGCCGGAAGATTCCTGGGACGAACTCGAAGCACTTACGGCAGATGCAGAAGAAGTGCTCAAACTTCTTGATATTCCGTACAGAGTTGTAAGACTTTCCACGGGAGACCTCGGATTCTCGTCCGCTTGCACATACGACATCGAAGTATGGATGCCATCCTACGGAAGATATGTTGAAATTTCTTCCTGCTCCAACTTCCTTGACTACCAAGCAAGACGTGCGAACATCCGCTTCAGAAGAGAAGGCGGCAAGCCGGAATTCCTGCACACGCTCAATGGTTCAGGCCTTGCAATCGGCCGTACAACTGCAGCGGTTCTGGAAAACTATCAGCAGGCTGACGGAAGCGTTAAGATTCCTGAAGTGCTTAAGAAGTACATGGGCGGCGCAGAAGTGATTGCAAAATAATTTAAGAAATGTATTTAAGCACCGACGGACATAACGCCGGTGCTTTTTGTAACTTTTCCCGTGATAAAACAGAGTTCTATATAGAAGGAATTTTTTGAAAGAAAACAGGAGACAGAAATATGGCAGCAAACACCGGGAAAATAAGACTTGGATTTTTGGCCGCAGTCGCAGCACTTATTTTTTTAATAGCGACTACAGCAGGCTATGCTGAGGAGACAAAGATCCCACTCAGTTCAAATGATGTTACGATTGAAGCGGGCAAGACCTACACGATCTCGAATAAAGACGAGCTTTTTCGTTTTTCGGCACTTGTCAAGAGAGGGGAAGACTTTAAGGACACGGTCGTGGAATTGACCGCCGATATTACCGTTGAGGAAGGGGAGCTAGGCTATGCAGAAAAGAAGGATTACTATAATCCAACCCTTGACGGAGAAATTATCATCTATAGTAGCGACATCGCATGGTGGCAGCCGATAGGAGACCATTACGGAACGCATCTAGGGGCGTTTTCCGGCGTTTTTGAGGGGAACAATCATGTCATAAAAGGATTGATAGGTACTTCTTCTGACAGCGGAGGCGGTTTTGCACTTTTTGGCCGCTGCGACGGTGCGGTCATACGCAATGTAACGGTGGAAAACGTATATTTCAGAGGATATAGCTGCGCCGGAATTTGTGCATATGCATGCAACGGAGTTGAGATTACCAACTGCCACGTGATTAACGGGATTTTTCCGAGCCGCGGCAGCTGCGGAGGGATTTTCGGAAGAACCGATTTCAACTCCCCCAAAAAAGCTGTAAAAATAGAGAGATGCACCAGTTCATGCATCATATTTGAGGGCTGTTTTCATTCGTCAGGCATTTCTTCCTGCGACGATGCGGGCGGCATTGCGGGAGCAGGCGACAATTTAATAATCAAAAACTGCACCAGCTACAGCATGATCAAAGGCAGCAGCAACATTGGAACCATCCTGGGCAGAGCAGGCGAAAATGTCGTAGTGGAAAATTGCACAAATAAGGGAAACGCAGTGGGGACGACTTCCCAAAATGAAGAAATCGGCAACATGCCTCATTCTCATGTGTTTGCGGACGTGCAGGGAACGATACTGCAGGAACCGACATTGCTTCAGCCGGGAAAGGCGTCAAAGAAATGTACCGTCTGCGGAAAGAATATTACCGTGGAGGTTGCTCCTGGAGAAAGATATCATTTCATCTATGAAAAGGACGAGGCATATTATGAACCTGTGACGGATGTCTTCGTTGAGGTGCTTGCAAAAGAAGGATATACCATTAAAGAAGTCCTTCTTAACGGAGAAAAGCAGGTCGGAACTCTAATCGAAATGAAAGCCGGCGATACGCTTCAGATTATTACGCAAAGCGATGCAGACAAAAAACAGCAGATTATGAAAGGAATTTCTGCAACCAAAATCAAAGCGGAAATGCCGCTTACGGCAAGTAGAGTTCTGCGCGTATGCTGGAAAAAATCCGCAGGATATGCCGTAGACTATTATCAGGTATTCCGTTCGACGAAGAAGTCATCAGGATATGGGAAAAAGCCAATCTATACTACGAAAAGCGGCAAGACATCCTACTATGATAACACGAAGTCTGTGAAAAAAGGCGTACGCTACTACTATAAAGTCCGCGGAGTAAGGGTCATTGACGGAAAGAAGTACTATACGCAGTGGTCGAATAAAGTGAGCAGGGTGAAAAAATAAACCATTCTATAGAGATATACCGAAACAGGAGAAGTTGAAAATGATTAATATACTAAAGACAAAGGGAAAAATATTTGTGCTGGCGGCGGCAATGATTATGCTGGCTCTGCTGGCAGCGAGCACCGCGGGATATGCTGCGGAGACGGACGGCAGCAGTGACATCAACCGATGCAAGCTGAATAAGGATACATTCTTTCGCATAGTGAATACAGACAACCAAATTGGAGATTTCGGTACCATTACGCTGGTTCTTGAGGAAACCCAGAGGCTGGATCCTACGGTTCAAGAGGACGAGCAATATATTTATGCGAATATCGGCGGAGAGTTTGTCATTCGCGTGACACCAAAATACGGATATGTTCTTCAGAGCCTTGAATGTCAACCGAGATATATGCAGTTTCAGTTACTGTCAGAAGGATGTTACAAGGTATCAGGCTTGTGGGATGAGGCAGTCATTGTGGCCGTTTTTGAGGAAGACACGCGTCAGCATAAACTGGAAGTCGTCAATTCCGCTTACGGGGATGTCGACTTGGGCACCAACACCTACCAATTCACCGCACATCAAGGAGCTTATCTGGCAGAAGTGGTGGTAAACGGAGAATCGAAGGGCAGCATCACGCAGTGGACGATTCAGACGGGCGACCATATCATCGTGCGCTTTGCCAAAGAGGGAGAAACCTGGCAGGAGACCGAACAGCTGGACAGCTTGAACCGTGTGGCATACGAAAAGACCATCGCAAAGGTAAAAGCAACCACGATCAAGGCGTCGACGGGCAAGGTTTCCGGCAAAAAAATCAAACTGCAATGGAAAAAATCCTCCGGCTGCATGGTAGACTATTTTGAGGTTTACCGCTCCACAAGCAAAAAAACGCTCGGTACAGGCAAGGCTGTGTATCAAACCAAAAGCGGGGGTGCAAAGGTTTATAATGATACTAAGTCCCTCAAAAAAGGAAAGAAATACTATTATAAAGTCCGCGGCGTGCGTATCGTAAACGGGAAGAAGATTTACACGCAGTGGTCGAATGTCGCATGCAGGATTGCGAAATAATTCATCTGGCGAAACCATTACGCGCAGAAGCTTCCCAGAAACAGCGGCAGGACGCTTTGCGAATACTGACAGAGCGAGTAACTTCCGCCGGAAATGCACCAGTCGTACATCAGGCCGCGTTCAAACATGGCGTAGGCCTTCGTGATGTCGTTGACGGAAAACTCTTCCTTAAAAAAGCCAAGCTGTTTACCTTCGCTGACAACCTGACGCAGAAGTTTATAATAGGTACGGTTTGGGCTCATCATGTGTTTTTCGCCGCTGGTGATAAGCTGCGTAGCGAAAAGCTGGCTCAGCAGGTCAACGGATACCGTGTTGTCGATCATCAGGAACAATTCCTGATTCATAAAGATCAGTTTTTCAACCGGAGTGAGCGAGGCGTCCATCGTTTCGGCAAGTTCATCGTATTTTTCATCAAAAAGATAGGAAAGCGAAGAGAGAAGCGCGTCTTTTCCATCAAAATAGTGATAAAAGGAGCCTCTGGAAGTACCGGAGGCTTCTACTATTTCCTCCACGGTGGTGTCATCATAGCCTTGCTGATAGAACAGCTGCCATGCGGCGGAAACAATTTTACCTTTCGTGTTGCGTGCATTTTTTTTCTTCATAATGGTTCCTTTCTGCGTAAAAGTCCAAAAAATTTTAAAAAAATTTAAAATTTATTTTTTATGCATTTTATTGTATAGAATATAGTATAGTTCATAAATATTGAAAATTCAAGATAAATCCAAATAGTTATCATAAAAAATCTCGAAAAGTGTATAGAATTTATTCTGTGTTTCATTCTTGTTTCGAATGTGTTACAATGGCTGCATGTTAAGAAAAGAGGTAGAAAAAATGAGTTTTCAGTTAGCGAAATATATAGAACCGGATTTTACAAAGGAAATGTTCGTGAACGCACCGAACGCAACGCTTGTCAAGGCACCTTGTGCGAAAGCGGCACCAAAGGGCTTTCACGCGACCTCCATTTTCCCGGAATATTTTAAAATAGACGGCAAATGGCATCTGGCAGAAGACAGCAGAATGGACGCAGTTCCGATTTGGGACGGCGAAAAAATCAGAGTCGTTGAGTTTCGAAACATCAAGGAAGGCGACATGGTCGTAGTCGGAAGAACGGAAGATGCAAGCGAAGGCATCTATGTACACGACAACTGCTGGAAGAGAGCGGACGAAGAAGAGGACGCGAAGAACACCTTTGCATTCCGTCAGTCCAGAAGCAGAGAAACTTCCTTTACGCAGGACTATAAGGACTTAATCGAACTGCTGAAATACGAGAAAGAGCACAACGGCTATGTTGTCTGGGTTTTGGGGCCTGCGTGCAGCTTCGATGTGGAAGCGCGCCGCGTGATGGGCGAGCTGATTGCACAGGGCTATTGTCAGGCACTGCTTGCGGGAAATGCGCTCGCGACACATGACCTTGAAGGCGGATATTTGGGAACCGCACTCGGATGTGACATCGTAAATCAGAAGCTTCACTTCATGGGACACTATAATCACTTAGATGCAATCAATGCGATTAACACCTACGGCTCCATTCCTGCATTTATCGAAGGGGAGGGCATAAGCAGCGGTATTATTTACAACTGCGTAAAGCACAATGTACCGTTCGTGCTGAACGGCTCGATTCGTGACGACGGTCCGCTGCCGGAGGTATACGAACACACTTATGAGGGACAGGACACCATCCGCTCCCATGTACGCAAAGCGACAACGGTTATCGGCATGGCAACCGTACTTCATACGATTGCAACGGGAAATATGACACCGACATACAGAGTTCTCGAAGACGGAACGATTCGCCCGGTACATTTCTACATGGTGGACACTTCGGAATTCGCTGCAAACAAACTCGGCGACCGCGGAAGCCTTTCTGCAAAGGGAATCGTTACGAATGTACAGGACTTCATGAGAAATATCAGTACAGGACTTGGAATATAGTTGGAATTTAACATAGACTTTAATTCTATAAGGAGGATTTAGCAATGTTCAACGCAGAAATGATAGCGTTTTTAGGTTACTTCATAATATTGTTTTTCGTAGCGCTGATCTTCTTCTTCAACGGAGGAAACAGAAATCAGGAAGACTACTTCTTAGGCGGCCGCTCGATGGGCCCTTGGGTTACGGCGATGTCCGCACAGGCATCCGACATGTCCGCATGGCTTTTGATGGGGCTTCCGGGTTCCATCATGGCATTCGGCTTCGGCCAGATGTGGATTGGAATCGGTCTGGCGCTCGGAACTGCCGCAAACTGGATTTTCTGCGCGACAAGGCTCAGAAAGTTCTCGAAGGCAGCGGGAGATGCGATTACGGTACCGCAGTATCTTTCAAATCGTTTTGCGACGAAATCCAACGCACTGCAGGTTATCTGTGCAATTATCTTTTTGATTTGCTTCACCGTATATGTTGCTTCCGCGTTTGTAGCGGGTGCGTCGGTGTTTAAAATGATTTTCCCTGGCGTTTCGGAGAGCGTGGGAATGATACTTTGCGCGGTAATTATCATCGGATATACTTTCCTCGGCGGATTTAAGGCCGTTTGCTGGACGGACTTTTTCCAGGGAATTCTCATGCTGATTGCCCTGCTTGCGATTCCTATCGTTGTGGTTCTTACGCAGGATATTGATACGACAGCGATTCACACGGTTTATCAGTACACAGACGCTTCAGGCGAACTGGTAACCTGCGATTTCGGCTCGGGCATTTTCTCGGCAAGCTGGAAGGAAATCGTAAGCGGTCTCGGCTGGGGTCTGGGATACTTCGGAATGCCACACATCATAGTTCGCTTCATGTCCATCGAAAAACCGTCGATGATCAAGAAATCTGCGATTGTTGCAATCGTATGGGTTATACTTGCACTCGGTGCTGCATGTGCAGTTGCGTATCTTGGGAGAATTTTTGTAGGTGAAGAGCTTTTGACACAGGGACTGCAGAAAACAGTATTCATGGTAATGTCGAGAAAATTCTTCTTCCCACTTGCGTCAGGGCTTTTGCTGGCGGCAATTATGGCAGCCTGCATTTCGACTGCCGACTCACAGCTTTTAGTTGCATCAAGTTCGTTCACATCGGATATTTACAAGCCGATTATCAGAAAAGAGGCTTCTGACAGGGAGGTATTGTGGATAGGAAGAATCGTGGTTGTAATTGTAGCGGTGATTGCATTCCTGCTCGCTTCTTCTAAGGGCTCTGGGGCACAGGCAATTATGAATCTTGTAGAAAACGCATGGGGCTGCTTCGGCTCGGCATTCGGACCGACGATTCTGCTTTCGCTTTTCTGGAGAAGATTCAACTATGCAGGCGCAATCGCAGGCGTTGTAACGGGTGCGGCTATCGACGGACTTTGGCTCGCGTTCTTATCCGGATCAACCGGAATCTATGAAATCGTACCGGGCTTTATTTGCTCCATGGCGGCTGCGGTTATCGTGTCGAAGCTGACGGCAGAACCGAAGAAAGAAGTAACGGATATTTTCGATACAGCAAGCAATGCTGCTTTTGATGAATAAAGGAAAAATAAACCGCGCGTGCCGTTTGGCACGCGCGGTGATGTAAGAAGGGCTACAGGTTAGCCCATGCTTGATTTGCCGGTGCATGACGGCAAAAGTTGGACTTTTGACGATATGTCTGAAATAGTCCAAGAAATAAGGCAGTTTTGGCATGCGTTTGTTGGACTATTCGCAACGAGGCTGAAAAACTCCAATAAATCCCAAAATATGTATGAAAAACGAGCTCCATAAGGAGCATAATAGAACGAAATGTTGTAAAAAAACAGCAAAGTGCCTAAAAAGTCCAACAATACCAACAATCCGTAAGAGTAGAATACATCGCAAAGGGCAAGGCTTCTATCAAGAAACTCAAAAACTCATCGGAAAAACAGACCGATGGGTTTTTGCGTTTTTTGTCGAAACATTGCATTTTGAGGGGCAAGGTGCTATACTGTGCCTAGAAAAAAAGAGAATATTTGAAGGAAAGACTGATTCTTTCTCGAAGGAAAGTATGGGGTAAAATGGAACAGAAGAAAAAATTTACAGATCAATTTCGCAATCCAAACGGAGGGTATCATATCCCGACATGGCTGATTGTGCTTACTTTTATATGCGGCGGCTGGCCAATCGGTGTATGTTTGATTGTAGCAAGGGCTTGTGAAGAAAGAGATCCTGCCAAGGAAAAGAAGCCCGGCAGCAAGAAGAAAATAAATACGCAGAACATATGGCTTGTTTTAGGAACGGTGCTTATCATTTTCAGCGCAGTGGAATTGCCGGACTCAATTCAATACCTGGTTTGGTGCATGAACAACAACAGCGGAATCAGTTACGCACTTGAAGATCTTATAAGAGATTCTATATGGCTTGTATGCGGAATTGTGATGCTTTTTATATCGCTGGGAATGCGTGCGGCATCCAAAAAGCGCAGACGTGTTGTCGCAGTCGTGGGGGATGCGGATCATATTTTAATCGATGAGGTTGCGGATGCACTGCCTGCATCTCGCAGAAAAACAGAGAAATTGCTGCAGCGCTGTATTGATTTTGGAATGTTTGGCGAGAAGGCATATCTTGATATGCGCTCCGACTGTCTAGTAATAAGAGGCGAGGCGCCGATTTCCAAAAAAGCAAAGGCTGAGGCTGAGGCAGCGCAGGCGGCAGCAAAGGCTGCCGCGGAGAATCTGGATGAGTACGAAAGAATCCTAAAAGAGCTTCGAGACTTGAACGACCTGATACCGGGCGAAGAAATGAGCGGAAAAATCAGCCGTTTGGAGGATTTAACAGGCAAGATTTTTAAAATTGCGAAAGAACAGCCGAAGAAACTTGGAAGCATGCGAAAATTCATGGATTATTATCTTCCGACAAGCCTCAAGCTGCTTCACCGTTATGCAGAGCTTGATGCACAGGGCGTTGAGGGCACGAATATCAGTGACTCCAAACAGAAGATTGAAGACACCATGGACATGATGGTTACGGCTTTTGAGAAACAACTTGACAAAATGTTCCTTTCCGAGAGCATTGATATTTCAGCGGATATTGCAGCAATGCAAAACCTGATGCGTGCGGACGGATTGGTAGAAAATGAGTTTTTGGAGGAGATACAGAGCGTTGGAAAAAGGAATTAGACAATTTTTAGCAGAACATGCGGCACTTGAGCCGGTGTCGTTTCATATGCCGGGCCACAAAGGCTCCCGGATTTACCGCGAAAACGGCTATGGAGAGTTTCTGGATATCATCATGGATTGCGATATTACGGAAATTCCGGGGGCGGACAATTTGTTTCAGACTGAGAGCATTATCGCCGAAACGATGGAAAAGTACAGGCTGCTTTATGATGTAAAGAAATCTTACCTTTTGGTAAACGGAAGCTCCGGCGGTCTTATTTCGGCAATTCTTGCAACGGTAGGCAGGGGAAGAAAACTTGTAATGGCAAGGAACTGCCATAAGTCGGTCTTCAATGCACTGTCGCTTTCGGACATCAGCCCGGTGTATGCGTATCCGGAGATTATAGATGAATTCGGTGTCCTTGGCGGAATCAGTGCGCAGGAAATTGCCAAATGTCTGGATGAAAACCCGGAGGCAGATGCGGTCCTTATTCCATCGCCGAATTACTATGGAATCTGCAGCGATATCCGGACGATTGCGGATGAAGTACATAAACGCGGGAAAATTTTGATCGTTGACCAGGCACACGGCGCACACCTTAAGTTTTTCTCAAAATACGGTGCATGCGGTTTCCCGCAGGCAGCAGAGGAGCAAGGCGCGGATCTTGTGATAAACAGCATACACAAAACGCTCGCATCATGGACGCAGAGTGCGCTTTTGAATGTCTGCACGGACAGAACGGATCTTAATGTATTGGAGGACAAACTTCAGACGATAGAAAGCTCAAGCCCTTCCTATCCGATGATGGCAACGCTTGACATCAGTGCAGATCTTTTGCTTGAAAAAGGAGAGGAATTGATGCGTGCGTGGGCAGAGAATCTGGACTTTTTCTATGAAGAGGCTAAGAAGATTCCGGGGCTTGTGATTATGGAAGAAGAAACTCTTGACCGCACGAAAATGAACATAGATATGTCAGCATATAATATTAATGGAAACGAACTGGAAGAACTTCTGATGGAGAAAGGTATTTTCCTTGAACTCGTTACGGGAAACATAATCATGTGCATGAGCGGAATCGGTAATAGACGATGTGACTATGAGCGGCTCATTGAGGGGCTGAAGGCTACTGCTGCCGAGCGGAAACTGAGCGGCGAACGTGAAATGCGGCAGCCGGAGGCTTTGACAGAGAGATTGGAGAGGACTGAACTTCCAAAGGAAAAAATTTATGTGCCGGTGGACGAAGCCGCAGGCAGAGTCTGTGCCGCTTCGATTATTCCGTATCCGCCGGGAGTACCGATTGCCTGCCCGGGAGAAATTTTGACGGCAGAGGTGCTCGAATATGTAAAGGCAAGGCGGGCAGCAGACGAGAAAGTTATCGGAATAACAGCAGACGGCAAGGTTGCTGTGGGGAGATAGAATTCGCCAATTTGTTAAGTTTTTCATGGTTTTCTGATATGTTTCGACATTTTCCGTGATAAGAAAAAAATTTTTTAGTGATTTTTGTTTTTTATTGTAGTATAATATATCGCGTATGATTTTATATAAAATTTAGAAAGGAAGGTCTCACACAATGAGTCAAAAACATTTACAAAGCATTCATGTGAGTCATTATAAGCACACTGCTGGATGTGCGACAGAAATAATGCCTACACCGGATGTTGTAAAGATTTCTATGTCTCAGCATATCGGAGCACCTTGTAAACCGTTGGTTGCAAAGGGCGACTATGTTAAAGTCGGCCAGAAGATCGGTGATACAGACGCTTTCGTAAGTGCACCTATCCACTCCGGTGTATCCGGCACGGTTACAGCCATTGAGGAGCAGAGAAATGCAGCGGGTGGATTTGAAACGCTTGTTGTCATTGAAACAGACAAGAAACAAGAATTATCAGAGGAAGTTAAAGTTCCTGCAGAACCTAAGGATTTAGCCGAATTTGTAAAAGCGGTAAGAGAATCCGGACTGGTTGGTCTCGGAGGAGCTTCATTCCCGACACACATCAAATTTAACCCTAAGAATATCGATGATGTTCACGCTCTCATCGTAAACGCTGCAGAATGTGAACCGTTCATCACATCCGACCACAGATTAATGCTGGAAACACCGGATGCACTTCTTGACGGCTGCTTACTTATCATGAAGTATGTAGGACTTGACAAAGGCTACATCGCAATTGAAGAAAATAAGCCGGATGCAATCGAGCTTCTTGACAAACGCATCAAAGAGCGCGGAATCACAAATATCGAAACATTCAAGCTTCAGGCAAGATACCCGAAGGGTGCTGAACGTGTACTGGTATACGAAATCACAGGCAAGACGATGGATGCAGGTGTTCTTCCTGCAGACATGGGCGTTATCCTTGACAACGTTACAACAGTTGCATTCGTAGGTCAGTACTTCAAGACAGGCCGTCCTCTGACAACGAAGAGAGTAACCGTTGATGGAGATGCTGTAGCAGAGCCTAAGAATGTCATCGCGCCGATCGGAACTTCCATTCACGATGTCATCGAATTCTGCGGAGGCTACAAAGCTGAGCCTAAGAAGATCTTAATGGGCGGACCTATGATGGGAAGAGCTATTTACTCCGACGCTATGCCGTTGGTAAAGAACAACAACGCAATCTTAGCATTTTCCGGTCCGCAGAGCATTGTAAAAGAAGAAACAGCCTGCATCAACTGCGGAAGATGCCACCAGGCATGTCCGTTCAAGCTCATTCCGACAGCTTTGGCTAAGGCTTACGAAATGAGAGATGCACAGGCACTCAAAGACTTAAGGGTTATGCAGTGCATGAACTGCGGTTCCTGCTCCTACATCTGCCCTGCACACAGACCTTTGGGATTCATCAATACTTTAGGTAAAACAGTACTGAAGGAGGCGGGAATCTAATGGATAAGAAATATTATGACAATTTAATCGTATCCGCGTCTCCGCATCTTGTGACCGCAATGGATACACAGAAGACGATGCTGATGGTTCTCATCGCACTCGTACCTTCATTACTTGTTAGTACATATGTTTTCGGATTCAGAGTACTGATTCTGACTGCTGTATGTATCGCAGCTTCCATGTTCTTCGAATGGGCTTGGAACAAACTTATGAAGAGAAAGCAGACGGTATGCGACCTCAGTGCTGCTCTTACAGGAACATTGATTGCATTCAATCTTCCGTCAGGACTTCCTTACTGGATTGCAATCGTTGGCTGCTTTGTAGCTATTATCGTAGTTAAACAGTTATTCGGAGGTATCGGCAAGAACCTCGTTAACCCTGCAATCACAGCAAGAATCGTTCTGTTCATTTCCTTCGCAACGGAAATGACAACATGGCCTCTGCCTAGAATGAACCAGACTGCAGATGTCCTTACAGGCCCTACTCCGCTCGGAGTAATTGCTGAAGGCGGACAGCTTCCTACAAACATGGAAATGTTCCTCGGATATATCGGCGGTTCCATGGGTGAAGTAAGTGCAATCGCACTTATTATCGGCGGACTTTTCCTTGTATGGAAAAAGATTATCAGCCCAATCATCCCTTGCTGCTTCATCGGTACGGTATTCGTATTCGCACTCATCTATTACAGTGCAACAGGAAACGGAGATGCTCTCCAGATGGCAGTCTTCCATATCCTTGCCGGCGGCGTAATGCTTGGTGCGATTTTCATGGCTACAGACTATGTAACTTCTCCGTTATTACCTGCAGGAAAAGTTGTATTCGGTATCGGATGCGGCGTTATCACGATGCTCATCAGACTGTTCGGTCAGTATCCGGAAGGCGTATCCTTCTCCATCCTGATTATGAACTGCCTGACACCGCTCATCGACAGCTTCTTCCAGAAGAGAATGTATGGAGGTGCTAAGAATGAAAAGTAATACATTTAAAGAATATATTCAGCCAAGCGTTGTTCTCGTAGCAATCTGTCTTGTAATCACATTTGCACTTGCATATGTAAACTCGATTACATCACCGATTATCGCAGATAATACAGCAAAGGCTGCTGATGCAGCCAGAGCAGAGCTTCTTCCGGCAGCAACTTCCTTCACACAGTATGATGGAGAACTGCTTGAAGTGGTAAAAGATAAAGTATTTGTAGAAGACTGCTACATTGCTGAGGGCGTTGGCATGGTTGTTACCGTTAAGACTGCTTCCTTCGGAGGCCTTCTTACGGAAATGGTTGGCATCGACGCTAACGGCGCAATCACAGGCGTTAAGGTAACCGCTCATGCGGATACAAAAGGTCTGGGTACGAAAGCACACGAGTCTTCCTACCTTGATCCAAATTATAACGGAAAAACAGAACTTGCAAATGCTGATAACATTAAAGGCGACACTTCTGTAACCTTCATCAGCGGCGCTACCATTTCCTCCAATGGTGTTTACCAGGGAGTATGTGCAGCGTTAAAGCAGTTCGAAGCAGTAGGAGGTGCTAACTAATGAAAGAAAAAGTAAATAGATTAGCCGTCCTCACGAAGGGCATCATTAAAGAAAACCCGAACCTTGTATTGCTGCTTGGTACTTGTCCGACACTTGCGACAACATCCTCCGCATTCAACGGTATGGGTATGGGTATCGCAGCAACTGCAGTACTGATTTGCTCCAACATCGCAATTTCACTGCTTGCTAAGCTGATCCCTGATAAAGTTAGAATCCCGTGCTACATCGTTTTGATTGCAGGATTCGTAACACTCGTACAGTTCATCGTACAGGCATTCGCAGAACCGCTTTACAATTCACTCGGCGTGTTCCTGCCTCTTATCGTAGTAAACTGTATTATCCTCGGAAGAGCCGAAATGTTCGCAAACAAGAACGGCGTTCTGGATTCCGCATTGGACGGTATCGGAATGGGTCTTGGTTTCACACTTTCCCTTACATGCATCGGCGCTGTAAGAGAAATCATCGGTAACGGAACGATTTTCTCCGGATTCTTCCTTGGCGGAGAGGACTTGGTTGCAAAACTTACAATTGCTATCCCGTTCATTTCCGAACATCCGATGCTCATCATCGCACTTGCTCCGGGCGGATTCTTCGTTTATGCGTGCGCTATCGCAGTTGTAAACAAGATTCTTGCTTCCAAGGGCAAGAAGCCGAGAGATTTCGGATGCCAGGGCTGCGCGCTTGCAAGCATGTGCAACCAGGAAAAATGCCTGGAAGAATTAGACGGACTTAAGATTGAAACGAAAGGAGTTGAAGCATAATGGCACAGTGGATTAGCATTTTAATCGCTATGATTTTGGTAAACAACTATGTATTGGCTCAATTCCTTGGTATCTGTCCATTCCTTGGCGTATCCAAGAAGTTAGATTCAGCGGTTGGTATGGGTGTTGCCGTTATTTTCGTAATGGTACTTGCAACTGCCGCTACATGGCCAATCATGCAGATTTTGAACGATTGGGAAATAGCATACTTACAGACAATCGTATTTATCCTTATCATTGCTGCACTCGTACAGTTCGTAGAAATGGTACTGAAGAAATTCATTCCGTCCTTACATAAAGCGCTCGGTGTATATCTTCCGCTTATCACTACAAACTGTGCAGTACTCGGTGTATGTATCAACAACATCGACGCAGGATATAATTACGGATTAGCATTAATTAACTCTTTAGGCGCAGGCATCGGTTTCCTTCTTGCAATGGTTATCTTCTCCGGAATGAGAAGCAAACTTGAAGGAAATACTGACATTCCGGCACCTTTCCAGGGAGTACCTATCACTATGACTGCAGCCGCACTGTTATCCCTTGCATTCATGGGATTCGGCGGTTTGGTATAAGAAGGAGGCGAAAAATATGAATCCAATTTTAACACCTGTATTATTGGTAGTCGCAATGGGTCTTGTTTTCGCTGTGATCCTTACTATCGCAGCTAAGGTATTCTTCGTACCTGTTGACGAAACGGTTATCAAACTCAGAGAACAGCTCCCGGGCGCAAACTGCGGCGGATGCGGATTCGCAGGATGTGACGACTATGCATCAGCTCTTGTTGCCGATCCTGAGGGAGTTGGACCTAATAAATGTCCGGTAGGCGGAGCAGACTGTGCGGCAGCACTTGCTGCAATTTTAGGCATCGAAGCCGGCTCTGCAGAACCACAGGTTGCAACTGTAATGTGTAACGGAAACGCGCAGGCTGCTAAGTCCCTTCTTGAATATCAGGGTCTTACGACTTGTTCCGCAGCTTCCACACTTTACGGTGGAATGAACCAGTGTAAATACGGCTGCCTCGGTCTCGGAGACTGTACAAGAGCTTGTAATTTCGATGCAATCAAGATTTGTGACGGTGTTGCCGTTGTAGCAAGAGACCTTTGCACAGGCTGCGGTGCATGCGCATCTGCATGTCCGAAGCATGTAATCAGAATTGCACCGGCTAAGAACAAAGTTGTTGTTCAGTGCCACTCAGAAGACAAAGGCGCTGCAACTCGCAAGGCATGCTCAAACGGATGTATCGCATGCGGAAAATGTACGAAAGTATGTAAGTTCGAAGCAATCACCGTTGAAAACAATCACGCTTACATTGATCCTGAAAAATGTAAGAATTGCGGACTTTGTGCGAAAGAATGTCCTACAGGCGCTATCAATAACATGAGAGCGAAGAGAAAACCTGCTCAGGCTGCAGCTCCTGCACCAGCAGCAGAAGCGAAGGCTGAAGCTTAGGATTGACCTTTCTAAAATGTAATAATGAAACCCCGTCGGACTTTTTCCGACGGGGTTTTTGTAAGTGCATATTTCTGAAGTTACTCTTCCACTTTTATTCCCTCGAGAATCTGCTCTACCGAGCGCGATTTCGGATCAATCTTCTTTTCGACCATGCCGACAATTCGGGTCAGGATGCCGGAAATCACGAAGTATATGACGGCCGTAAAAATCAAGGCAAAGAATGCCTGATAGGTACGGGCTCTCACGAGGTCAGAAATCTTCGTCAGATCCTGAATCGCGATATAGCCTGCAACTGAGGTTTCCTTAATCAGCGTAACAACCTCGCCTTTGTAGATCGGCAGGAAGTGCTTGGCAGCCTGCGGCAGCAGGATTTTGAAAAAGCTCTGATTATTGCTGTAGCCCATCGCAGTTGCGGCTTCATACTGACCGTTTCCAATCGCACCGAAGCCCACAGAGAGCATATCATACATCGCACAGGCAAAGATCATCGTGAATCCGACGATCGCAACGAGAGTGCCGCTCAGTCTGGTGGAGCCGAAGATGATGTAATAGAGAATCATCAGAAGCAATACCGTCGGCATGCCCTGAATCAGCCAGAGCATCGCATTTGTCGCACCGTTGAGGATTGGATTTCCTTTGCGGCAGAGCATGAAGACAGCAAAGCCGATGATGGTTCCGAGGATGATGGAGCTCAGCGTGATGAGCAGCGTAATTCCCGCGCCGGAGGCAAACAGCTTCCAACGGCTTTCCTTGATAAAGGTATTCTCAAAATTGTCTTTCATGCGCTCAAAAAAACCGGCCTGTTCATCGTTTTGGCCCGGTACGACCATGAAAATATCACAGCTGTAATAAACATCGGAAAGGCACGCATTGGCGTCTCTTTCGTCGCTGAGGATGATGTTCATGCCGATATCGTATTTGCCGGATTCTGCGCCCGGTGCGATGGATTCAAAGGCCACGCGCTGGATATTCGGCGTGTAGCCGTATTCCCGGCAGAACCGAAAGATGAAATCCACATCATAGCCGCTGTCACCGTCTTCGTTGACATAAGAAAACGGTTCATAGCCGCCCTCGCAGGCGATGGTCAGTTCGCCGTTTTCACCGGTGAAGCCGCCTTGCTTGGTCTTGCTGGTTTCTGCGTCAAAATCCTTGACCCAGTAGGTGTACATTTCGTCGAGCATGCCGTCTCCGTTCGGGCCGTGGTTGGCAATAAACTCGTTGACCTGTGCTAAGAGTTTTTCCTGTTTTTCGTTGTTGCCGATGATGACAGCCGCTTCGCAAATACCTGCGCTTTCTTTCATGGCTGCAAGCTCGGGATGTGCTGCCGCTGTAGCATAGTAGCCGACTTCCTCGATGAGGTAAGCGTCGATTTTCTGCGAATTCAGAGCCAGAATCATGTCCTGCGGCATGGTGAAATACTGGATTTCCGCATCCGGACATTTGTCCGCGATATGCGTTTCATAAAGGCATCCGGTCTGCACGCCGATTTTCTTTCCGTTGAGGTCGGCGATGGTCTGATATTCCGCCGCGTAAGCGGTGGACAGTGTGCCGGTCAGCATCAGGCCGATCACAAACAGCATCAGCAGGATGGATGCATAGTTCTTCGTTATTCGGTTGTTTTTCATATGTTTATGCTTCCTCCCATCTGAAATTGATTTGAATCAGGTTATTGTAAATGCCAAAAGGCGGTTCAACGATCTGGTCGAGCACATCGGTGGTCGGCTCCTCAAGCATTTCCAGGAACAATTCATTGTCTGAATCTTTCGGGTCATGATGCTCGCCTTGATAGCGGATGCTGAGAGTGAGAAGGTCGAGCTTCTCCGAATAGTCGACGCGAACCAGAACCTGCGGCTCGTCTGTCATTTCCATGATATTATTGACAACGATTTCTTCGAGTGCGATTTGCAGGTCACTGATTCGCTCGTTTTCAATCAGGAGCTTTTCGGCGTACTGCTGCAGTTCGTCATATGCCTCGGTAAAGTCGTAATCGACGGTTTCAATCTTATAGGTCAGCGAAGTGAGGCGCTTGATAAACTTAATGGTATTCGGTTTTTGCGGGTGCTCGAAAATCTCTTTCGGAGTCCCTTCTTCGTAGATGCCGCCTTCGTCCATGAAAAGCACGCGGTTTGCAATTTTCCTTGCAAAATCCATTTCATGGGTCACGATCATCATTGTGATTCCGGATTTTGCCAGCATTCGGATAACTGCCTGAACCTCTCCGATCATACCGGGGTCCAGGGCGCTGGTCGGCTCGTCGAAGAGGATGATGTCCGGGTCCATGGCAAGCGTTCTGGCGATGGCGATACGCTGCTGCTGCCCACCTGAAAGGTCTTCGGGATAATTGAAGGCCTTGGAATTGAGACCCACGGTATTCAAGAGGGACATAGCCTTGTCATAGGCTTCCTGCCGAGAACGGCCGAGCAGGGTAATCTGTGGATTCATAATGTTTTCGATGACGGTCAGATGTCCGAACAGATTAAAGGACTGGAATACCATGCCCATTTTTTTGCGAATCTCATTAAGATCACAGTTGCCGTCGTTGATGACTTGTCCGTCCACGATAATTTCCCCGGAGGTCGGCGGTTCCAGCATGTTGATGCACCGCAGTAGGGTAGATTTGCCGGTACCGGAAGGTCCGATTACGGAAATCACATCGCCGGAATTGATGGTCACATTGACATCTTCCAGCGGGGTAATGTCTTCATATTCTTTTCTTAAGTGTCTGAGTTCAATCATTTTGTCTATATTGCTCCTTCCCTGTCATTTGATGCCTTCTGAGTCAGAACATCACAAAAAGCCCAGAGCGAATCTGAGCTGTATTCAACTCCTAATCTGTAGCCTTATTTCGTCCAGTATACAACAGAATTTGACGTTTCGCAATGAAAAAATCGAATACGCCTTATAAAATCATCCTTGCCACAGAAAGCCTTTCCGAGTATACTTAAAATATGAAGCGTGGGGCGGAAATGCACTCGCTCGGCTGCCGCACGAATCACAAAGAGGGAAACAGGAGGCGGAGAGAAAATGAAGATTATAATGATGACAGGAAGTGCGCACAAGAACGGCACATCTGCATATTTAGCAGAGCACTTCATGCGCGGTGCGAAGGAAGCAGGACATGAAGTTTTAAGATTTGACACGGCATTTATGGACATACATCCGTGCATCGGCTGCGACCACTGCCGCAGAAAGGACGGCGTGTGCGTATATCAGGATGACATGAACCAAATCAATCCGGTGCTGAAAGAAGCCGATGCGGTGGTTTTTGTTTCACCGATTTACTATTACGACATCAATGCGCAGCTGAAAACAGCGATTGACCGCTTTTACGCAAACAATGCGCAGATTCAGACCCCGAAGAAGGCAGCCCTGCTTTTAACCAGTGGGGATGCGGAATGGGATGTGACGGCAGGCGCAATCGGAACCTATAAGGGCATTTGCGGCTATCTCGGCTGGTCGGATGCGGGCATTATCGCGGCAGGAGGATGCGGCGTGCTCGAGGAAATCAAGCAGACGGAATTCCCACAGAAGGCATATTTACTCGGAAAAAATTTTGGAGCGTAAAAGTCTTGGCACACAATTTGCATTTACTTGTTTCAAATAACTTCACAAGGAGGAACAAAGTAATGCTGAATCATAAGTTTGACATTGATGCAATCCCGGGAGAAAGATGGTTTCCAAAAGAGACAAGTTTTACGGAAGACATGAATGAATACTGGGGAGACTGGGGAGTCTGCTCTGAAGTGGACACGCTGAAGGCTGTTCTGATGCGCAGACCCGGCAAAGAAATCGAAAAATTCGATGCGCAGGCGGTGCGTTTTTCTGATGAACCGATTGATGTGGAGCTGATCAGAAAGCAACATGACGCTGTTGCGAAGATCTATACGGATTTTGGCGCGAAGGTATACTATGTTGAGGAACAGAGAGAGGACAGACCGAATGCGATTTTCTGCAGAGACCTGGTGTTTATGACACCGGAAGGCGCGATTTTGGCAAGACCGGGCATGGCGGCAAGAAGAGGTGAAGAACGCTATGTCGCACAGACACTTGCAAAAATCGGCGTTCCAATTGTGGCAACCGTCACAGAAGACGGTATTTTCGAAGGCGCATGCGGAATGTGGGTAGACCGCCATACCGCAATTCTTTCAACGGGTTCAAGATGCAACGCAAGCGGCTATGCACAGGTGAAATACCAGCTTGAACGCATGGGAGTTGAGGTTTATCATATGCAGCAGCCTTACAGCAATATCCATATCGACGGGCTGATGAATGCAATCAGTGATGATATGGTGCTGGTTCATGCCGGTCAGGTGCCGTATGACATTATCGATATGCTGAAAAAGAAAGGATATAAGATTCTTGAGGCACCGTCCAGAACGGAAGTCAGAGAGACATTCGGCATCAATTTTGTGACGCTGGAACCGGGACATATCGTAATGCCTGCGGGAAATCCAAGAACGCAGGAGCTTCTTGAGAAAAACGGTGTAAAGGTTGAAACGCCTGATATTTCAGAGATTATGAAGGGCAGAGGGGCTTTGCACTGCATTACGGCATACCTGAAACGCGGATAGGATAGAATATAAGAGAGGAATCGATGATCAGAAGATATGTGGAGCAGCTGCTCAGTGTTTACAATTACATCGACGGCATTCTGGTGACAGACAGCAAAGGCTATATCGAGTATTTTGCGACTTACAGACCGGATGTAAACAAATTAAAAGAAAAGAACATCCTGCATAAGCATATCACTGAGGTCTATCCGGAACTGACGGAAGAGACGAGCAGTATTATGAGGGTTTTGCGGAGCGGGGAACCGATTTCCAATGAATATCAGACGCTGAAAACCTATGACGGACAGAGCATTCGTGCGATTAACACGACGATGCCGATTAAGGAAAACAACCGAATCATAGGGGCAGTGGATGTTTCGCGTTACATTGATTCTCCGTACCGCAGACAGGACATTACGCTGGAGACCAAGGAATTCAAGGCAAACAGCAGCGGTCTTTATACCGTTGACGATATTATTACGGTGTCGCCGCAGATGGAAGACATCAAGCAGAGAATTCCGCTGATTGCGGACACGGATTCGTCGGTGCTGATTTATGGAGAGACCGGAACGGGCAAAGAACTTGTGGCAGAATCCATTCACACGGCCAGCAAGCGTGCGGGAAAGCGTTTTGTATCGCAAAACTGCGCGGCAATACCGGGGAATCTCCTTGAAAGTATTTTGTTCGGCACGAAGAAGGGCAGTTACACCGGAGCGGAAAACAAGCCCGGACTGTTTGAAATTGCAAACGGAGGGACTTTATTCCTGGATGAAATCAACTCAATGGAGATGAATGTGCAGGCAAAGATTCTGAAGGCAATCGAAGAAAAACAGGTCGTGCGTCTGGGCGGTTATGAGCCGATCAAAACCGACATCAAAGTAATTTCAGCGGTCAATGAACGCCCGATGGACTGCGTGAAGGCGGGTAAACTGCGCGAGGATCTTTTTTACCGCCTGAGTGTGGTGCAGGTAAACATTCCGCCGCTCAGAGAGCGCAGAGACGACATTTTATATATGGCAAGCCGCTTTATCGAAGCTTACAATCAAAGCATGCGTCGGGACATTATGGGTCTTGATGAGCAGGTTGAAGAACTGTTTCGCAGCTATGCGTGGCCGGGCAATGTCCGCGAACTGAAAAACATCATCGAAGGGGCGTTTAATGTGGCGTCCACGCGTTTTATTCAGAAAAAAGATTTGCCGGAATATTTGGCAAATCCCGTATGGCTTGAAGTTCCGCGGGAAGCGACCGAAGCCCTGGCAGCAGGACGCGTGAAGGACGGCGAAGGGGCAGGAAATGCATTTGCGGCGGAAGAAAGCGATACGAAGCGTTTCGGTGAATCGGGATGGGCTGAGGACATTTCCTTTGCCGGAAAGACACTGAATCAGACCTTAGCAGAAGTGGAAGAAAGAATGATTCGGAATGCGGTTCAGGAGGCGGACAGTCTTGCAGGCGCAGCGCGGCTTTTAGGAATCACAAAGCAAAATCTCCATTACAAGCTCACAAAGTATAAAATAAAATAGGTAAACGAGAAGAAGGTACGCTGTAAAAAAATCTTTACTGATAGGTAAAAAAATTATTACGGCGTACTATTTTTTTTACCGAAACTCGTGTAAACGTAAAGGAGTTGTAGGGAATTTGCGGCGGCATATCGAAAATAAGCGGAAAAAATTTTGGCATATTTATTGCTTTATAATTATGCAGGAGATATCAGAAGAAAAGACAGGAGGTTCAATTATGAATGAAAAGGTAAGAGATATCGACGCCCTTGCCGGAGAAAGATGGTTTCCTCTAGAAACAAGTATTGTTGATGATATGAAAAATCTGTGGGGCGACTGGGGTGTTTGCTCCGAGGTTGACACTCTGAGAGATGTCATTATGAGACGCCCAGGCAAAGAAATTGAAAACTTTGATTGGGAGGCAGCACGCTTTAAGGCTCCGATTGACCCGGAAAAGTTTAGAAAGCAGCATGACGGACTGGCTCAGGTTTACAAAGACCACGGCGTGAGAGTGCATTATATTGAAGAGCAGAGAGAGGACAGACCAAACGCGTTGTTCTGCAGAGACCTTTTGCTGATGACACCGGAAGGCGCAATCGTAACCAGACCGGCGATGGAGGCCAGAAGAGGAGAAGAACGCTACATGGCAAAGGCTTTGGCAGACCTTGGGGTTCCGATTATCCGCACGATTTGCGGTGATGCGACTTTCGAGGGTGCGATGGGGCTTTGGATTGACAGACACACGATTGTACTGGCATCCGGCGTGCGTACAAACAGAAGCGGCTATGAGATGGTGGAACAGGAACTGCGCCGCATGGGCGTGACGGACATCCTGCATATGCAGATCCCTTACGGACATGCACACATTGACGGACTGCTGAATATGGCCAGCCACGATGTCGCGATGATTCACGCATCCCAGGTTCCTTACGATGTGTGCGATGCGCTGAAGAAAAAAGGCATTAAGCTTTTAGAATGTCCGTCCAGAATCGAAGCAAAAGAATCCTTCGCGATTAACTTCGTCGCAATCGAGCCGGGAACGATCGCAATGCCTGCGGGAAATCCTCGCTCCCAGGAGCTTTTGGAAAAGAACGGAATTAAAGTTATTCCTGTTGAGTTTGATGAAATCATGAAAGGATTCGGTGCAATTCACTGCTGTACCGCATTCCTGAAAAGAGGATAGGAGGAAAATATGGATTTTGGTATTTGGTCAATACTGCCCCCGTTACTTGCAATTGTTCTTGCGTTTATTACAAAAAATGTATTGCTATCATTGATAGTAGCAGTATTTGTTGGTGCTACTATGTTGGCGGGAAACCCATTAGTGGGCCTTGTTGATGTATTTGGAAATTATATGATCCCTAAAATTTCGGATCCTTTTAATGCAGGCGTAATTGCTATGACTTTGTTTGTAGGATGCTTTTCAATCATGCTCGAAAGAGGCGGCGGAGCATGGGCATTTGGACAATCGGTAAAGGACAAGATCAAAACTCCGAAGCAAGGTCAAATTGCTGCATGGCTTGGAGGTTTGATGATTTGGTTCAGTGATTCATCCAACTCAGTTATTGTTGGTCCTATTCTCAGGGGGGTTACTGACAGATTAAAGGTATCAAGAGAAAAATTGGCTTATATTTGTGACTCCACAGCATCTTCCGTGCCGTTGTTACTTCCGATTACCGGTTGGGGTGCATTGGTTATGGGTATTTATAAGAATCAGTTTCCGGAAGGAACTAATCTAGTAGATATTTTTGTAAAATCAGTGCCTTTTAACCATTACACGATTACAATCATTTTGATGGTTTTCGTTATTGCCGTTACCGGATGGGATTTTGGCCCAATGAGAAAGGCAGAAATCAGAGCCCAAAAATACGGAAAGCTGGTTGCTGATGATGCTTTTATTAAAAAGTCTGAACCATTTGTACTGAAAGAAGGTGCACATCCTACAGCATGGGGATTAATAATTCCTTTGATTGTATTGATTGCCAGCCTCTTTGCGGCAATGTATTATACAGGGCCGAAAGGTCAAGGTTTCATGAACACAATCACAAACAGTGATACAATGTTGTCTTTGACTATTGCGTTTTTCCTTGCATCCTTAGTGGGAGTGCTTATAGCAATGAAAAATAAGGTGCTGAATTTTAGAGAAGGATATCAGGTTTTTGTAGATGGTTTTCAGCAAATGATTGAAGCTATTATGATTCTAATCTTTGCATGGTGTATCGGAGGGGTCACTACTGATGTAGGAGCAGCAGACTATATTGTGGATGTTACACGAGGGTTCATGACACCGGGTATAATGTTCTTGTCTATTTTCCTTACTGCGTGTGTTACTTCTTTTGCGACAGGTTCGAGTTGGGGATCATTTGCAATATTTTTACCAATAGCAATTCCTTTGGCGCTTGCAAATGATATAGCTGTGTATCCAGCAATTGGGGCTGCCCTTGCAGGAAGTTTATTTGGAGATCACTGCTCGCCAATCAGTGACTCCACAATCTTAGCTTCACTGGGAGCATCATGTGATCATCTTGCACATGTAAAGACGCAGCTTCCGTATGCTATGCTTGCGGCGATATCCTCTTTAGTAGGATATGTGGTTGCAGCGATTACAATGAACGGCATCATATCTTTGGGAGTTACTCTAGCATGCATGATAACTTTGCTGTTCTTTGTGCATAAACTGGATGTAAAAAGGAATCCGGAGCTTTAAAGAAGTGGTTAGTTGAAAAAAGAATTGCTGCGGCTTAAAAATAAAAGGCTCAATCGCTTTTTATGAGGGTGTAAATAAAGTGTGTAAGTTGAGAAATAATTCAAAACTTACACACTTTGTTTTTACACTCTCTTCACTATGGCATTTTATCTCTGGTTGTTCCATTAATTGCTATCGTTTGACTCGACGGCAGGTCCTGTAACCGACATGGCATTTATTTCGTCATGGGTTGCTTATGAAATCGGCATGATTGGCATTGCGCTGACAACTGCAGGTCTTGCGGTCGAAAATACTTATGGCATTTTCCTTGAAACGGTTCCGTATCGTTTCTATAATATCTTTGCAATTGATGTTTGGATGAACGGCTGCAAAGAGCTGCTTTTGACAGTTACGATTCTGCTGTTTGCATGGACATCCGGCAGCATCATGTCCGAACTCGGCACAGGAGCTTATATCGCAGAACTGGTTGGCGGCACGGTTCCGGGAGTGATTCTTCCGGTTATCATCTTCGCGGTTTCCTGTTTGGTTTCCTTCTCAACAGGAACCTCCTACGGCACGACTGCAATCATGATTCCGATTGCCTTCCCTCTGGCTATGTGCATAAACGGCGGCGTTCTGGACGCGTATGCAGTTTTGACTATCGCATCGGTAACAAGCGGCGCAATCTTCGGCGACCACTGCTCACCAATCTCGGACACGACAATCATGTCCTCCATGGGATCGGCGGCAGACCTTATGGACCATGTTCGTACACAGATTCCGTATGCGATTACGGCAGCAATTGTTGCAGCAGTATGCGGCTTCATTCCGGCAGCTCTCGGCGTTTCGGCATGGATCTGTATACCGATCGGTATCGTTGTTCTGTACCTGGTTGTAAGATTCCTTGGAAAGAGCACGAACGAAGAGGACTTGAAGAAAGAAGCAGCTCAGGAAGCGGCAGCGTAAGGCAGTGCGCAGAGCGCTGACTGACCTTGCGGACGCAGCAGGTCGAAAATAGAACAATCAAATACGATTAAGGCAAACATAATTAACTCCAAAGCTAATTAACTTTGGAGTTAATTATATTAAGTAGAAAGTTACAAGTAAAAGCTGTTCTCGGCGCGCCTGCCGCCATACATGGCTTCCAGCTCTTCTTTATGATAAAGATAGCCTGTGTCCGTAAAGATTTTCGCTCCCTGCGGGCATTTTTTTATGCAGGCGCAGCATTTGATGCAGATGCCGGGTGTCTCAGTGCAGTCATTCCTATCAATGGCGCCCATCGGGCACACCTCGGCACATAATCCGCAGTGGGTGCAGGCTTCCGTTGTAAGCGGTTTTACTTTACGAATATCGATGGAGGCACCATGACGGTCCCGAGGCTGATAATAAGCGGCATTCGGGTCACCGTCAACTTTAACAGGATTGATCGGCTGACAGAAAGCAACCGATTTTACCATCTTTCCAAAGACAGAAAGCGCAAAGTTCTCGGCCTCTTTTAAGTCATTTTCGTCCGGTCTGCCGCCGCCGAGCGTGGTTGAGAAGGAATGCTCGCACGAAAAAGCGGCAGCTGCAATCGTGTGAAATTCATGTGCTTCCAGCAGGCTGCAAAGCTCTGCAAGGGAATTGTCAAAAGCACGGTTGCCGAAAGTGACAACAGGAATGGCATAGGCCCCGCCGCCGGGTATCGTATTTAAGTATTTCAGCAGAAGATTCGGAAGCCTGCCCGCATAAGTCGGGCATCCGAAAATCACCAAATCCGTCGCGGTTAGCGTCGGGAACTCTTCGCGTGCCGGCGGCAGGGTGAAATCATATTCGAAAGTCTCCACGCCACAGCTTGCGGCGAGGCAGTCTGCAACCGTTGTCACAATTTTTTCGGTCGTGCCGGTTGCACTGAAAAAAATTTTCCATATTTTTTTAATTTCCATGATTATACATCCTTTCTCAGCATATATCGGCAGGAAGCCGTTTTTCGACCGTATAGGCCAGTATTCCGATCAATATTCCACCGATTAATCCCGTAAAGAGAAGAATCGTAAAATAGCTCATGAGGCTTGCCGTGGAAACGATTATGCATGCGGCAATGAGCTGCCCGAGATTGTGAGCCACGCCCCCCGCCATACTGACTCCCACCATGCTGAACAGGCCCGTACGCTTCAGAAGATACATGACGATAAGACTGAGTATGCCGCCGGCAAAGGAATAAATCATGCCGAAAACACCGCTGAACAGAAGTCCGGCCATCACGATTCGAGCGCAGTTTATCGAAAATGCACGGCGAAACCCCATGCGATAAAGTGCGATAATGATGACAAGGTTTGCTACGCCAAGTTTTACACCCGGGATAGGGATGGGAATCGGAATCAACACCTCAACATAGGAGAATATTAATGCAAGAGCCGCGAACATTGCGGAGAAAGCAAGCTCTTTGATTCTTGCATCAGCCCGAGATGACATCGACATCACCCCCTTCGGGATTGTTCTTTCCGGCCTTGATTTCGACGATGACTCTGTTGGGAAGACAGGCGATGCTGTCCTTTGTATGAGAAATCGCGCCGGTTTCCACGCAGACTTGATTTTTGCAGGTGGAAGAAGTCATTGAAACCCTACCGTCTTTTATGGTAATATGGTTAGAGTGACCTGATTGTTTGACCTCGATTTCACGATCCTCTGCAAGAGGATATACACCGAAAACTTGACCGCCTGCTGTAACGACAACCTCGCTGCCTTGGCGGTCGGAGAAAGCGGAATGCCACGAAATGGCAAGGCCGAACACCACGATACATAAAAACAAAACGATATCTGCTTTTTTAATCATATAAAAACTCCTTATGAAAGGTTGGAATATCCATGAACTTTAATAAAAAAACAATTCGCCGCATGCTCACACGGATGTGCACCCTGACGATATGTCTAATCCTTATTATAACACAAACGGCATGCACAGCCAATGAAAAAACAAACGGAAATACCGGAGTGAGCAAAACGGGATTTTTCCTGGATACCTTGTGCAGCATCACGATTTTCGGCATATATGATTCGAGTGGAGAGCTCTTGGAACTTTCAGAAGACGAACTTAATCAAAAACTTCTGCTGCTGATTACGGATGCCTTTAAACTTTGTGACAAGTATGAGAAGATGCTCAGCAAAACCATAGAAACATCGGATGTAGCCAGGATTAACGCAGCAGGCGGAAAAGCCGTAAAAGTCAGCGGTGAAACAGTTGAAGTAATCCGGAAAGGAATCCTGTACGGTGAAATGACGCAGGGTGCTTTTGACATTACCATCGGCAAAGCCACAGACCTTTGGGGTTTTCGTGAGGCCGAGGCCGGGGAAAGCACAGAATCCGGAATGGTGGGCAAAGTTCCGGAAAAGGGTGAACTTGCGGAAACGATGAAGCATGTGGATTATAGGAAGATAGAAATAAACGGCAGCGAAGTCAGACTGCTCGATCCTGAAATGGAAATTGACCTTGGGGGGATCGCAAAAGGATATATCGCGGACAAGGTGACACAGTTTCTTGAAGAGGCAGGCGTGACAAGTGCCATTGTTGACCTTGGCGGCAACATTGTTGCGATACGAGGGAAAGCAGGAGCACTGCTGAACGCAGAAGGAGAACCACTTGCATTCAAAGTGGGAATTAAAGACCCGCTCTCGGACAGCGGCGACATCATCGGAATCGTTTCCGCATACGACAAAACGGTTGTGACTTCCGGAACTTATGAAAGATACTTCGTTGAAGACGGAAAAAAATATCACCACATTCTCGACAGTAAAACAGGATTCCCTGCCGACACGGATGTACTTTCGGTAACGATAATTGCGGATAAGGGACACTCCGTGGACGGCGATGCGCTCTCAACGAGCTGTCTGGCATTGGGAATCGAAAAAGGCACGGCGTTAATCCAAAAAATCGATGGCGCAGAGGCGGTGTTTGTGGATACGGACGGAAACATTCACACCACCTCAAATGAAATCGCTTTTACGGAGGAATAGAAACGCACGCTGCACGCTCTGTTATGAGCGCCAAAGCTCGATAAGTCCTTTTATGAGCGGCTCAATCCTTTCCAGCGGCAGGCGGCTGTAGTAAAAAATCAAAGCACTGGTTTCCTGGTCGGTTATTTCGGACAGGGGAACCATTTGAAGACCGAGTGACTTTGCCTCTTCGCAAAGCTGCTCGGCTTTTTTTCTTGAACGGACTTTTGCCGTGAGGTTGATGCCGGAGTGGGTATCTATCGGAGAAGCGACGCCGCCTCCGTGTGCGGAAAATGCCGACAGAGCCGCCTGAAGCTTCTGTGAATACAAACTCCGGAGCTTTCGGATTCCCGTGTAGTAATGGCCGTCCTCCATGAAAAATGCAAGCGTAAGCTGTTCCGCCTTAGAACAGGTCTGTGTATATTCATGCTTGATAGATCGGAATATCTGTGCCATCTTCTCCGGAAGCACCATGTACGAGATTTTTACAGCCGGAAAAAGGGTAGATGAGAAGGTTCCCAAATACACCACGCAGCTGCGATTGTCAAGGCCTTGGAGCGCAGGAACCGGCTTGCCGAAATAACGCAGCTCACTGTCGTAATCATCTTCAATTATAATGCTGTTGTTTTGCGCGGCCCAATCAAGCAGTTCGTATCTCCTGCCTACAGGCATTACAGCACCGGTAGGAAATTGGTTTGAAGGATTTACATATACTGCGGATTGTATATTCGCAGGAAGTTTTGCAATTTCAATTCCGTCAGAGGCAACCGGGATGTGAGAAATCGTAAAGCCCGCATCACGGAACATGCTTTGGACGGGGAGATAACCCGGCTCTTCCAGGCAGACTAAGCGCAGTCCCATTTTTATGAGAATTCTGGAAAGGTGGCTGGTGATCTGCTGTGTTCCGGCACCGATTACAATCTGTTCAGGACTTGCGGTAACACCGCGCGACGAATACAGATATTTTGAAATTTCGAAGCGCAGAATGGGTTCTCCCTGCGGGTCGCTTTCAAAGAGAAGCTGGTCGGTGTAGTCATTAAAGACTCGGGCTGAGCATTTCTTCCACTTCACGAAGTCAAAACAACTCGGATCGCTTATATAGGCGGATGGCTCGAAAGTAAAACCGCTGATTTCCGAAAGCGGTGCAGAGACTTTCGCGTGTGACGGAGAGGGAGAAATTTCCGCAATATAATAGCCGGATTTTGGACGGCTGCTAATGTAGCCTTCAACAAGAAGCTGATTATAGGCGAGTTCGGCTGTAGTGATGCTGATGCCAAGGTCCTTCGACAAAGTGCGAAGGGAAGGCAGCTTTTCGCCGGATTTCATTTCTCCGTTAAGAATGCGCTGTTTGATTGTATCATACAACTGTAGGTATAAAAACTTCTCATTACTGTCATTTTGATTAATATAAATCGGTTTCATAATGCGTATTTCCTCAAACTGTTCATATAAAAATAATTATTTTTGGATATTTTAATAATAACACATTGGATATATAATAGCAATATAAGAAGTGACAGAGAGGTGACAGAAATGAACAGAAATGAAAAGACTTATACAATCGTGATGACGGCAATGATGACGTGCCTGGTGCTTCTCACAACCTATACTTTCAAAATTCCGACGCCTTTCCAAGGGTATGTTCATCTGGGGGATGCAATGATTTTCCTGAGCGTGCTTGTCGTAGGAAGAAAGAACGGTGCTGTGGCGGCTGCATTTGGTTCGGCTCTTGCAGATCTCTTAGGCGGTTATGTGGCATTTGCACCATGGACCTTTGTAATCAAGGGACTTATGGCTTTGGTTATGGGATGGTTCATCGATTTTATGACAAAAAAACAGAGCAAATCTCTGAAAGTCTGCGGGGTACCGCTGATTGAAATCGTGGGCATGGTTATCGCGGGAGCGGTTATGGTTCTCGGATACGGCGTTGCGGATGCGGTTCTTGCAGGAAACATCATGACGGGAATCCTCAGCATGCCTGCAAACTGCGGGCAGTTCGCAGCGGGAGTGGTAATTGCAAGTGTTCTTGCGGCGGCTCTCTACAAAACCCCGGCAAAGAAGTATTTCACATACAGACTGGACGAGGCAAGATAATAATTACTAATACAAAATAAAATGAGAAAATATGGCGGACCCCAAAAGGGACCGCCATATTTTTGTGCGATTAAAATTATGCGATTCATCAGGTTCGTGCTATCAGCGCCAGCTGCACGCCGACACCCTTCATCGAAAAATTGATATGAAAATCGGTTCGCACATCCTCTTGGTAGACATCAAGCTGAGGTGCGGTTGGAACCAGATCGTGCAGGCTGTTCAGCACATCCGAATCATCCGGGAAGTTTAAAGAAGAGAAGTATGTAAAAATATCGGATGAGCGGTCCATTGTATATTTCATTACGGAATAAAAACCGGAAGGCAGGTTCAAATTGAAACTGAAATTGATTTCATCCTTAAATTCATTTAAAACCGTTCTTGTTTGGTGCAGCGAGGAAGCTTTTTTGCAAAGACTTTGAATGTTATCATCATAATTATAGACAATTATTGCAAAGGCCGCAGGGGCTGCATCGCTGACTCGAATGACACAATAATGTTTGCCCCAACAGATGATATCGCCGCAAGCGAAGGGAGCTGCCTGATATATGTAGAAAGATGGCTTTTTAATAGCATTGAATGTCATAAGGGCGGGAAGCCCTTTCAGAAGACGTCCATCCTGTCTATTGTCACGCAGGCGGAGCGTCAGATGCGGGTCAGATGAATGTAAAAGCCGGCTGAGTGTATAAACAGGGGCTGCAATTGTATCATTCCCATAGGATATGAAAGCTTCTCCGTTTCTTATTGGTTTTAGTGACACCGCAAATCCGGATGCGTCGAGCATTGCATGCAGGTGTTCAACTTCTGTGGGAGAATCTGAGGGATCACATAAGAGCGTCACTTCGGAAGGACGCAGACAATCCAGCACATGAAAAAGATTGAATTTCATCTCGTGAAAGTCTTCCAACGTGATTTGAATATTCAATTTATAGTCTGCAAAAGCAATCGGCTTGCTGTTTCTGTCGACATTGATTTCCAAGTTCAGGCTGTTTACCACAGAAGAACTGTTTCTTTGAGAGTTCAAAGCAGATAAGGTGGATTTAATCAAATTTGTTGCTCTATTGGCAGAAACCGGTGTAATGATTTCAGGGCGCAATTCGCTTTTCACCATCGGCTTAAAGTATGCACGATGCTCCGCAGGAGTACGCTTAAACCATTTGTAAAAATATTTTTCATAATATGCAGTCGTCGAGAAGCCGACATCTCTGGCAATCTGACTGATCTTTTTGTTAGTGTCAAGCAGCTGGATTTCCGACCACTCCACGCGTGCAAAACAGAGGAACTCGCGAAAATTCATTCCGGTGCAATCCTTAATAATGTGGGAAATGTAAAAGGTACTGAGATGCTCCATGTCGGACAAATCCTCAAGAGTGATTTTTTCGGCATAATATTGATATATGTATGTAATAATTCGGCTGATACGTTCGGTTGTGGTCTGGTCGCCGCTCTCGAAATTGATCACCACATTGTCTTCGAATGTAAACAGATTGAAATATTTGTCTAAATACTTAATGATATCAACGATGAGATAGGTACACTCGCTTTTGTAATTAAAACTTTTAATCTCGTAGGCGAGCAGAATCTGCAGCAATTTTTCCCGAAGATTGTCATGTCGTCTCGTTGTCGGTTTGTTGGAATAAGTGCGATAGCAGGATTTGCTGAGAGATGGGAAATACTGCGAAAAATAACGCGTGCTGATTTGAATCAGGGCAACGATATTTTCTTTGCCGGTTGAGGTCAGACTGTGCACTTCGTGACCCGCATTGGTGAAGATATCCCCTTCTTTCAGTGTATAGTGACAGTAACCGTTTTTCAGCGCAACCTCCCCTTTCAGAACATAGACAAATTCAATATCCCGGTGATAATGAAGCGGATACTCTTCTACCGCTGCAATTGTGATGTTAATCGGGAAATCATCCGGATAAGTAATCTTTTCAAATAACATTCGCTTACCTGCCTTTTCTGTTAAGAATAATTAGATTTTATCGCAAAATAATTAAATTTTCAAGCAAAATAATAGTTGTTCTCAGAACAAAATCCCCTTAAAATATAGGTATCAACGAGAATCGGGAGGTAATATCATGTGCAATGCTAAAGTTTGTGTAATTACGGGAGCTTCCGGCGGGATTGGCGCAGAAGTCGTGAAGAAATATTATAAAAATGATTATAAAGTTGTAATGCTTGATATCAATGAAGAGGCATTAAAGAATCTGATGCAAAAGGAAAATTTTGAGCCGGAAAGAGCTTCCTATAAAGTGCTCGATGTTTCCTGCGAGCAGCAGGTAATTGATACAATCGCTGCAATCAAAGAAGAACAGGGCAGAATCGATGTCCTCGTAAACACCGCGGGGATCATAGGAAAATATGATGAAACGATTGATTACAGCTTTGAAATATTCAGAAAAATTTATGAAATCAATGTATTCGGTACTTTCCTTATGATGAAGTACACCCTCCCTGTCATGCTTGAACAGGGGAAAGGCGCAATCGTAAACTTCGGCTCATGCTCCGGCATGACGGGCTATACTTCCGAAATCGGATACGGCTCCAGCAAATGGGCGGTTATCGGCATGACGAAGAATGTTGCAAATGAATATGCACGCCGCGGCATTCGAGCAAATTCCATTTCTCCGGGATGGGTTAATACGGATATGCTCAAACAGTCGCTTGAGGAATATAAGGAAACGGGCGACACTGTGAACTTCGGATGCATCGGCCGCCCGGGTGAGCCGAGTGAAATGGCCGACGCTGTGTATTATCTCAGCTCCGACGAGGCGTCCTTCGTAAACGGAATCAACCTTCTCGTAGACGGCGGCAAGATGCTGGACTAATTCAATGTTTAAATAATAGGGGGAAACAAAATGTTAAACGAAAGACTGCAAAGAATGAGAACAAAGCTGTGGAACTCCAGACCTTGCATTACGGCGGAGAGACTTGTTTTGGCAACAGAAGCATATAAGAAATTTGCGGGAGACGCAATTTCGATCTTCCGTGCAGAAGTTGTAAAATACATCATGGAACACATGACGACTCTGATCATGGAAGATGAACTCATCGTCGGCACTCCAACCAATAAATACAGAGGCGCAAACCTTCATCCGGAATTCCAATCCAGCTCCTGGTATATCAGCGACATCGATGATTTTCCGGTAAGAACGAAGGACCCGTATGACATCTCTCCGGAAGACAGAGAACTCATCCTCAAAACACTCCCATATTGGGAAGGCAAGTCCATGGAAGATATGTCCAAGACTGCGCTTCCGCCGCATACAGAAGAATGCATCCGGGACGATATTATTACGGTCGGTCTCAGAAACGGTGTTTCCGGTGAAACAACCTGCGACCACGAAAAAATCCTTACGGTAGGTCTTAAGGGCTATATGGATGAATGTCGCGAGAACATTGCAAAAACTCCGGGAACAAGCAAGGAAGACCAGGAAAAGATTAATTACTGGAAGGCTTGCATCATCCAGTGCGAAGGTCTGATTATCTATGCACACAGAATGGCAGAAGAGGCAGAAAGACAAGCTGCTTGCTGCACAGATGAAAAGCGTAAGAAAGAACTCCTTACAATTGCCGAAAACTGCAGAGTTGTTCCGGAACTTCCGCCGCAGAATTTCCAGCAGGCATTACAGTCCATTTGGTTCATACATGTTTACTTCCACATCGAAGTATGTACAACAGCAAACGGATTCGGCAGATTCGACCAGTACATGTGGCCGTACTATAAAAAAGATGTAATAGATGAAAAGAATATAACACAGGATGAAGCGCTTGAAATGCTCGAATGCTTCTACCTGAAAGCTTGCGAAGTTTTCGAAGTAAGAGACAAATGGTACGCAACTTCCTTCGCAGGTTATCCGATGTGGGAAATCCTCATCGTCGGCGGACAGACTCGTGATGGCAAGGACGCTACAAACGAATTATCCTACCTCTGCCTGGAAGCTGCAAACCAGCTCAAAACAACGCAGCCGGTAATGGCAGTCAGAGTTTGGGACGGAACTCCGGAAGAACTTGTACGCAAGGGCTGCAAGATGATTCAGGAAGGACAGGCAAATCCGGGCTTCTTTAATGACTATGCAGCTATGCAGATGACACAAGGCAAGGGCTGTACGATTGAAGAGGCAAGAGACTGGACAATCGTTGGCTGTATCCAGCCGGGACCGGGAGGCGGAACGACAGACGGTTCCCCTGACGCAGGTTATGTCAACATGGGCAAAATGCTCGAATTCGTTCTCCACAACGGCGTTGATCCGTCAACGGGTAAGCTTATGGGACTTCAGACAGGAGACCCGAGAGACTTCAAGAACATCGAAGAGTTTAAAGATGCGTTAAAGAAACAGATCCTTCATCACTACAAACTTGTAACCGAAGGCTATAAGATTATGCAGAGCATGCATATGCTCAGATTCCCGGTTATCTTCGCGTCCATGGTTACAAAGGGCTGTGTGGAAAGCGGCAGATCCGTTCAAGAGGGCGGTGCAAAATACAGCACTGCGGGCCTTTACATCACAGGTGCAGCCAATATGGCAGACTCAATTGAAGCAATTCAGAAGTGCGTATTCGAAGACAAGGACATCACAATGGATGAACTCATCAAAGCACTTGATAATAATTTTGAAGGCGAAGAACGTATGCGTCAGCTCCTTCTGAACAAACCTGAAAAATTCGGAAACGACAAAGCACATGTAGACGGAATTTACAGAGAAATGATGCACTTCATTGCAGACAATGTTCAGACATGGCCGGACGCAAGAGGCGGCTGGTTCTCATTTAATGTTCACTCACAGACCGTAAACGTATCACACGGTGCGGTATGCGGTGCAACACCTGACGGAAGACTTGCAGGAGAACCTTTCTGCGATAACGCTTCACCGATGATGGGACGCGATAAGAGCGGTCCTACCGCAACGGTTAAGTCCGTAGCATCCATGGGACAGGAAGCATTCCACGACGGTGCATTGTTCAACCTTCGTTTTGACCCGAAGGGCGTTGAAGGCGAAAAAGGCCTGGAAAGCATTGAAGGCGTAATCAGAACCTATTTCGACCACGGCGGCGAACATATTCAGATCAACGTTGTTGATACAGAAACACTCAAGGATGCGCAGAAACATCCTGAAAACTATAAAGGCCTCATGGTTCGTGTGGCGGGTTACATGGCTTACTTCACCGAGCTTGACAAGAGTGCTCAGGATACCATTATCTACAGAACCGCACACTTCGAAAAGGCTGAATAGGGAGACCGTGATGGAAAATAACACACGCAGGGCACTCGTAGGAGCGATACAGAAGTTCAGCACGGAGGACGGTCCGGGCATCAGAGCGACTGTGTTCCTCAAGGGCTGCCCGCTAAGCTGCAAATGGTGTCACAACCCGGAGCTTATCAGCTTCAAACAACAAATTATCGAAATGCCGAACAGCTGTATTAAATGCGGGTACTGCCTTACGCACTGCCCGCAGAATGCAATCTTTGTCGGTGAAGAAGATCAAAAAATACATGTGGACCGCGAGCTTTGCGATTGTTGTCTTGCTTGTACGAAATTCTGCTATGCCGAAGCCCTGAAGGCTGTAGCAAAGGAAATGACCGCAGAAGAGATCATGGCAGAAGTTCTGCAGGACAAAGGATTTTATGAGCATACGGGCGGCGGAATGACTATCAGCGGAGGCGAAATGCTTTCGCAGGCGGATTTTGCCGAAGAACTTATAGAGCTGGCACGCAAAAACGGTGTGCATGTGTGTCTTGACACATCGGGTTTCGGAGACGGCGACCGACTCATGAAACTTGCGGAATATGAAAACGTCACCAACATTCTGTATGACATGAAGGCAATCGATAATGATGTTCATAAGGAATATGTGGGACAGAGCAACGAAGTGATTCTCGAAAATTTGAAAAGACTTGCGAACAATTCCATTATGAACTCAAAAATCCAAATGAGGATGCCTCTTATGCACGATGTAAATGACAAGTGGGATATTATAGAGAAGACCGCAGAATTTTACAAAGAAAACGGAATCACGCATTTAACGCTCCTGCCTTATCATAATTTGGGTTTGGCAAAGAAGAGAAACCTCGGGCAGAAGCCTGCGGATTTCGTAACACCTTCCGATGATTATGTAGATAAGATAAAAAAATTTTTTGAGGAAGAAGCGGGAATGCTGGTAGAGGTTTTGGGAAAAACAAAATAAATGCTTTTAGAAAACAATGAAGCTCGGCGGCATAGGACATCAACCTGTCCTTTGCACCGAGCTTTGTTGTTTTATATGAGTTGATATTTCACCAGGAAGCTTGCCGCATGGATAATGTCAGGCAGCAGCTTTACTGCGGCACGGGAAAGGAAAATGCTCTGCGAGCCTTTTTCCTTGAGGTTGTATGCGATGAGGAACGTGAGGGCACGCGGATTTGCGACATTTCTGATATTTGTCAGAAGCTCCTTCGGAGATTGTAAGGAGAAAACATCGCCGTACTTATCCAAAGCTTCCTTCGCCTCGTGATTGGATGTACGGGCGGCATCGGAAATTTTTTCGAGGAATATTTCGTTGGTGTACAGCACAAGCGGATCAAGCTCGAAAATCTTTGCACAGGCATCGGCCTCTTTTAATATTGTCTTAGGGAATGTGCCTTTTGCAAAAGAAAAATAAGTACCGTCGATAAGACCGAGGGCTTTCATCGCGTCAAGATATCCAAGACGCAGGATACGCTTGGAATTTGCCTTGTCGAAAATCAAAATATTGCCAAGGCCCCATTTTGGCTCTATATACACAAGATTCGGTGCTTTTTCGAGGGTTTCGTGTCTTACGACGCCCATGCCCTTAAGATTGACGGCTATGACATGAGTTGCGCCTTTTTTGACCGCCATCTCAACGGGAATTTCATCTGCATATCCGCCGTCGATATAATCTACACCATCTATCTCGCAGCTGTGTATTGCCGGGAAAGCCGAGGCACTTGCGATAATAAAATCAACCATTTTGCCGCTTGGGATATCTTCTTTATAAAGATAATGTGCATCAAAGGTCGGAAGCGAGACAACCGGAATCCCGTATACCATAGGCGAGTTTCGTACCACATCTTCATCAATATACTTGGTGAGAAGTCCTTTCAGCCCGGATGTTCCCGCACCGTGATTGAATACAATTTCGCGAGCATATTCGATCGGCTGGCTTCCTTCCGGCACATCAAAGATCATATGCGTTTCGAGCTCACGCCAAAGCTGTGCGGTAAGCTCGACATTTCCCTGCACAACCATTGCGGCGTTAATGGCTCCGACTGAGCAGCCTGTTACAATATCAATTTCAATCCCAAGTTCCGTGAGAGCCTGCCACACGCCCGCCTCATACGCGCCGCGGGAACCGCCTCCACCCAAAACAAGAGCAACTTTTTTCTGTTTTTTTGATCTCATAGCCATAATCTCCTTCACTTTTCACTACCAAAATATTATCATAAATGGTATACTGTAATCAAGAAAAACCAAAAAATTGGAGGCATGCGAATGGATAAGCGATTAAAAGAGATAATAGATAACAGTGATAATGTGGTCTTCTTCGGCGGGGCGGGAGTTTCAACCGAAAGCAATATACCCGACTTTCGTTCCGAGAAAGGACTGTACAACGCACAGCAGCAATACGGAAGAAGTCCCGAAGAAATGCTTTCGCACAGCTTCTTCATGCAGCATACCGATACTTTCTTTGACTATTACAAGAAGAATTTGATTTACAGAGACGCGCAGCCAAACAATGCACACAAGGCACTTGCGTATCTTGAAAAAGAAGGCAGACTCAAGGCTGTAATCACACAAAACATTGACGGCCTTCATCAAAAAGCCGGAAGCAAAAAAGTATACGAACTTCATGGCTCGGTTCTTCGCAATCATTGTATGGATTGCGGGGAATTCTATGACACGGATTTCATCATGGATGAGGCAAACTGCAGAGGAAATATTCCGATCTGCCCGAAATGCGGCGGCATCATCAAACCGGACGTCGTTCTTTACGAAGAAGCACTGGACGAGGCCTGCATGATGGGAGCAATCAATGCGATTGAGAAGGCAGATACCATGATTATAGGAGGAACTTCGCTGGTTGTTTATCCGGCGGCGGGTTTGATTCGCTATTTCCGTGGTAAGAAATTGGTACTGATAAACAAACAGCCTACCCCGTATGACGGCAAGGCTGACTTGGTAATTAATGACGCAATCGGGAAAGTTATGGAGGTAGAATAAAATGGCAGGATTGTTTAACAGATTGAAACAGCTTAAAATAGAAAGAGATGATGCAATTTTTGTGGCAATTGACTTTCAGGAAAGACTTTTGCCGGCAATGCATGACTGCGGAGAACTTGAAGCGCGTGTTGTCAAGCTTGTAAAGGGAATGCGCGAGCTTGGCATTCCGATGATTGTAACGCAGCAGTATACGAAAGGACTTGGCCCAACGGTGCCATCAATCGCAGAGGCAATCGGAGACTTTACGCCGGTTGAAAAAACTTCATTCAGCTGCCTGGGCGAAGACACTTTCGTCGAAGCGATCGAGGCAAGCGACAAGGGAACCGTAATCCTGGCAGGCATTGAAGCACATATCTGCGTGGAGCAGACGGCAATTGATCTTCTCCGGGATGGCTACGAGGTGGCTTTGGTAACTGACTGTGTGCAGTCCAGAGATCCGAAGAATAAAGAAATTACATTGCAGAGGCTTGCACAGGCAGGCGTAATTTTGACAAGTTTTGAAAGCGTATTGTATGAACTTCTCGGAGGCGCTAAGGCACCGGAGTTCAAGGCAATTTCTGCACTTGTAAAATAAGCGGCGACAGGCTGACACGAAAAAACAGCAACAGGCAGGAGACAGGATGATATTTGAGAGAACTTTTGATAATTTGTCCGAGGAGGACATCAACCTACTGAATTCGTACTTTGACGGATATGATTATAAATCCTCAGGACATACATTCATAGCAAATTATATGTGGAGAAACACACATAAGATCAGCTGGCAGATAATCGGGGACTACCTTTGCATAGGTGCTCTCGGCGAGCTGGATCCGGAGGAAGACAAAAGATATTTTATGTCTTTTCCTCTGACAAGGACCGGTTCCTATGACGTAGAGTCCCTCCGCGAAACGCTCCTTGAGGCGAAAAAATTGTTTCACGCCAAGGGGCAGGACTTATATCTGAGTTTGATTCCGAAATCGCTTGTGCCATACCTCGAAGAGTGTTTCCCCGGAAAAGTTTTCGTCGAACATGACAGAGATGAGGACGATTATATTTACCTGAAAGAGGACCTGATCAATCTGAGCGGGCGCAAGCTCCATCAGAAAAAGAACCATTTAAACTTTTTCCTCAAGAATTACGAGTTTGCGTATGAAGAGGCGAAACCCGAAGATGCCGGAGAAATCATGGCATACATTGAAAGCAAGAATGAATACAAGCTCGGAGAAACGCCGGAAGAATGGAAAGAAATCCTTGAAATGGAAACGGAAGCGATACGGGAACTGCTTAAGTTCCTCGGAAAGGGGCTTTTGTCGGGTGTTATTCGCATCAACGGCAGAATCGAAGCCGTAACGCTTGGCGAATTTGCGAAAACAAACAGCAAAGAGACCGTCTTGGTGCATGTGGAAAAGGCGGACGACCGGATTCGCGGGCTCTATCAGGCAATCAACAATGAATTTTGCAGACGGCTTCCGGCGGAAACAATTTATGTGAATCGTGAAGAGGACATGGGCCTTCAGAATCTCAGACAGACCAAACTTTCTTACAAACCGGTGATGATGGGAGAAAAGTATTTTGCTATAATCCGGTAAGTTGTTAAATAAACTACTTTCGCCGGAAGCCTTGTTTTTTCGGGCGGATATGGTAAGATATATACAGATGTATTTCAAAAAATACAAGGGTTTTGTTAAATTTTTAACCAAAACTTCTTGATTTTTGTGTTATTGTGTGATTAAATAGAACTGCATACGAAAAGAGACTTAGTATGCGGTGAAAAGAAACATAAAGTCTTAAGGAGGATACATAAAAATGAGAGAAGTTGTAATTGTAAGTGCAGCAAGAACACCAATCGGAAGCTTTGGCGGTTCCTTAAAGGGAATCCCTACAAGAAAATTAGGCGCTATCGCTATCAAGGCTGCTGTTGAAAGAGCAGGAATCAAGCCTGAAATGGTTGAAGAAGTTATCATGGGTGCTGTTCTTCAGGGCGGATTAGGTCAGAACGTTGCAAGACAGATGACACTTGATGCAGGCCTTCCGATCGAAGTTCCTGCAATGACAATTAATAAAGTTTGCGGTTCCGGATTAAGAGCTGTTGAACTTGCTGCTCAGATCATCAAAGCAGGCGATGCTGACATCGTAGTTGCAGGCGGTGCTGAAAACATGTCCGCTACAGCTTACGCTATGCCGGCTGCAAGATGGGGCGCAAGAATGAACAACGCTCAGATGGTTGACATGATGGTTAACGATGGACTTTGGGACGCATTCAACGGATACCACATGGGTATCACTGCTGAAAACGTTGCTGAACAGTGGGGAATCACAAGAGAAGAATTAGACGAATTCTCTGTAATCTCTCAGAACAGAGCTGAAGAAGCAATCAAGGCAGGCAAGTTCAAAGATGAAATCGTTCCGGTTGAAATTCCGCAGAGAAAAGGTGATCCAATCATCTTCGATACAGATGAATTCCCTAAATTCGGAACAACTATCGAAAAGGTTGCTAAGTTAAAAGGCGCTTTCAAGAAAGACGGTATCGTTACAGCTGCTAACGCTTCCGGCATCAACGATGCAGGTGCTGCAGTAGTAGTAATGAGCAAAGAAAAAGCTGACGAATTAGGAATCAAGCCGCTTTGCACGATCAAGTCCTATGCTTCCGCAGGCGTTGACCCATCCATCATGGGCGTTGGTCCTGTACCTGCTTCCGAAAAAGCATTAAAGAAGGCCGGCCTTACAGTTGCTGATATGGACTTAGTAGAAGCAAACGAAGCTTTCGCAGCTCAGTCCCTCGCAGTAAGAAAAGACTTAGGATTAGATCCTGAAAAGACAAATGTAAACGGCGGAGCTATCGCTATCGGACACCCAATCGGAGCTTCCGGCTGCAGAATCTTAATTACTCTGATTTACGAAATGATGAAGAGAGATTCCAAGTACGGTCTTGCTACATTATGTATCGGCGGCGGTATGGGAACTGCACTCGTAGTTGAAAGATAATTGCGCGCACGAATAATTACGAAATGAACAATATCAAGGCACCTCGCAAGGGGTGCCTTGAATTTTAGAGGTAAGCAAAATGAAAACAAAGATAGAAAAAACGAACGCGATGAGAAGACTGGACGCGCTGAAAATTAAATATAAGGAGCATACCTATACCGATACGGACGCGGTCAGCGGCGTGGAAGTTGCCGAGGTACTGAACCAGGAGCCTGGAAGAGTGTTTAAAACACTCGTTACGCAGGGGAAAAGCAAGAATTATTATGTTTTCATGGTTCCGGTGGCGGAGGAACTGGACTTAAAGAAGGCGGCGAAAGCGGTCGGAGAAAAGTCGATTGAGATGATAAAATCAAAAGAACTGCTGCCGCTCACAGGATATATTCACGGCGGATGCAGTCCGATTGGGATGAAGAAATTCTTTACGACGACGATACACAAAACCGCCGCTGATTACGAAACGATTTTCTTCAGCGGCGGTCGTATTGGTTTTCAGATTGAACTTGCTTTCAGCGATTTGCAAAAGGCGATTAAAATTCAGACAGCGGATATTATCTCTTCAGATATTCTTCCAGAGTAATGCCCTGCTCTGTGATTTCCTCAGCAGCATCAACGCCGACATAGCGCAGATGCCAAGGCTCATAATCGTAGCCTGTAATATCGGTTTTGCCCTTCGGGTAGCGGATGATGAAGCCGTATTCTGCGCAGTGCTTGTTAATCCACTTGCCTTCGGAAGTTTTCGCGAAATCCTGCGTGAGCGTCCAGCCTGTGGATTTTGTTACAAGGTCGATGGCATAACCCGTGTGGTGCTCGCTTCTGCCCGGATATGCGGAGCGGATGTCGCGGAGCTTCTTGCCCATGGTGTTCAGATAATTGTTGTAAAGCCATTTCTGCGTGCTGTAGGTACGGTATGCAGAACAGATTTTGAAACGGATGCCGTCAGCTTTGGCGGCTTTTCTCATTTTTTTGAAGGCTTTGTAAGCGTCCGCCTTCATTTCCAGCCCTTGATTTGTCGTATAGCTGCCTTTGATTGCAACCATATCGGTCGGCTTGTAGTTCTTCGATACAGCGTGGAGCTTGTTTACGAGAACGAGCACATCGCCCTTATCTTTCTTCAGAAGGTCGAGCTTATCCGGCAGGCCGTACATGTCAAAGGATTCCCAAGGGGCCTCTTCGTTATATTTTTTCTTTTTCTTGGTTGTTTTGGTCGTTGATTTCTTAGTCGTTGTTTTCGCAGCGGTCGCGACAATTTCTCCCTGTGAATCCGCAGGCTCGTCGACATTGACAACGGTATCAACCGCGCCTGCTGTGCCGGATGCCTGCTGCGAGCTGTCCCGGCAGCCGCAGAAAAATATAACAGCAGCGGTGCAAAGCATCATCATGCCTATCATTAACAAGTGTTTCTTCCTCACTTTCAGTATTCCTCCTATATGTATATTAACTTTAGTATACTTTATTTCCGCAATTTAGTCAAATGGGCATTTTTTGCTGGATAAATGGCTTAAATAGTGATATTATATAGGATAGAATATTTTTTGAGAGGAAAAAACTATGGGAGAAACCAATTTTATTCACAACATTATTGAAAAAGACTTAGAAAGTCACAAATACGGGGATAAGGTGTGTACGCGTTTTCCGCCGGAGCCGAACGGCTACCTGCATATCGGACACGCGAAATCCATCTGCCTGAACTTTTCCACAGCGGCAAAGTACGGCGGCACCTGCAACCTCAGATATGACGACACAAACCCGGTAAAAGAGGATGTTGAATACATCAACTCCATCGAAGAAGATGTGAAATGGCTTGGCTTCCAGTGGGATAAGAGACTTTGGGCGTCCGATTATTTCGACAAAATGTACGAAGCGGCGCTTGAACTGATAAAGAAGGGCAAAGCCTATGTCTGCGACCTTACGCCTGAGGAAATCAAGGAGTACAGGGGTACGCTCACACAGCCGGGCAAAGAGAGTCCTTACCGAAACAGAAGCGTAGAGGAAAATCTTGCGCTTTTCGAGGAAATGAAGGAAGGCAAATACGCGGACGGCGAAAAAGTGCTCAGAGCGAAGATTGACATGGCATCGCCTAATATCAATATGAGAGACCCGATTATTTACCGTATCGCGCATGCGACTCATCACAATACAGGTGACAAGTGGTGCATTTACCCGATGTACGACTTCGCGCACCCGATTGAAGATGCGATTGAAGGAATCACGCATTCCATCTGCACGCTCGAGTTCGAGGACCACAGACCGCTGTACGACTGGGTTCTTGCGGAAGTTGGCTGGTGGAGTGCTCCTCCGCAGCAGATTGAGTTTGCGAGACTGAACCTGACGAATACGGTAATGTCGAAGAGATATTTAAAGAAACTTGTGGATGACGGCGTGGTTGACGGCTGGGATGACCCGAGAATGCCGACCATCGCGGGAATCCGCCGCAGAGGATATACACCTGAAGCAATCCGCAGATTTTGCGAGGAAATCGGTGTTTCCAAGGCAAACAGCACGGTTGATGTTTCCCTGCTGGAGCACTGCGTGCGTGACGACCTCAAGGAAAAGGTTGAGACGAGAAATGTTGTTTTCGATCCGATAAAGGTTGTTATCACGAACTATCCTGAGGGACAGAGCGAACTTTGCGAAGTGGAAAACAATCCGGCGGTACCGGAAATGGGCGTCCGCGATATCCCATTCTCGAGAGAAATCTGGGTGGACGGCGAGGACTTCATGGAAGTGCCGGCAAAGAAATATTTCAGACTTTTCCCGGGCAACGAAGTCCGTCTGAAAGGCGGATATTTCATCACCTGTCAGGAAGCAGTCAAAAATGAGGACGGCTCCATTAAAGAGCTGCACTGCACATACGATCCGCAGACCAAGTCCGGAAGCGGCTTTGAGGGACGCAAGGTCAAGGGGACGATTCACTTCGTCGACGCGGCGACTGCGGTTCCGATTAAGATTCGTCAGTTCGACTATCTTATGAGCGAAGGCGAGGACGGCAAAATGGTGGCAAACGAGGACACGATGCGTGAAATCGTATGCTATGCGGAGCCGAAGGTGCTCGAGGCTGAGCCGGGCGAGAGATTCCAGTTCTTCAGACACGGCTACTTCGTGGCGGACTCCAAGCTTTACAGAAAAGAAAATCCGGTGTTCAACGAGATTATCGGTCTTAAGAGCAGCTGGAAGAAATAGAAGTTTACAGCGTGGTATTGTGTGCTTGCAAGAAAGGATGGTTGAGATGAGAAAGCTTTTGAAGAAGGCTGCCTGCCTGTTTTTGGCGACGGCAGTGATGACGGCTTTCCTGCCGGCAGGTTTTGGGTTTGGGTTTGGCGGTGCTGAGACCGCACAGGCGGCGAGCGTAAAATCGATTTCGAGCGCTTCGGCTCTTCGGAAAGCGCTGACTTCCGCTGAAGGAGGCTCGTATAAGCTGACGGCGGACATCAAGGGATTAACCAAGGCGATTGTCATGCGGAGCAAAACCAAGAGCCTTGACTTAAACGGACATACCATCAAAGGAAATGTCGGGATTGACGCTTTGATTACGGTCGAGGGCGGCAGGCTGACGATTTCCGACAGCAAGGGCGGCGGACTTGTCCGAAATACGGGAAGCCGCGGCGCAATCAGCGTTCTGGGCTCGACGAAAACGACCGTCAAAATCAGTGGAGGTACTTTCAGCAGTGTATACAGCTGCTGCGATGTTACGGGCGGCAGACTCCTGATCAGCGGAGGAACTTTCAAATCCGAAAAATCCTGCGCTGTGGCGGGCTATTCCGGACTCTACAGTTCCGAAATCCAAATCTCGGGCGGCAGTTTCACAGGCTATGATGCACTCTCTGTGCAGGGCGATTTGGATCTGACGGTAACGGGTGGGACCTATAAAGGCAGCCACGCGGATCTTATGGTTTACGACACTTTCTGCGGTAAAATGAACGTTGACAAAAGCCTTTTTGCAAATATCTGGGATGACACTCCGGCGGGGCACGGCGTTTATGAAACGGAATTCAAGCGCGTTCCTGTGACTTACACGGAGGGCATGACAGTCAGCGACGCAGATACTTTGTATTCGCTCTACCTGCAAGCGAAGGAAAATTTGCTCCCAAATCTCAAGATTGTATCGACCGAGCATTTGTATGATGTTTTGAGCGTATATTACTCGAAATGGGGAGAATCCGCCAGCACAAGCATGAACACGGAAATTGAAAACGATGTCGCAAAAATCAATGTGGATTTCACCTACAGCACGGAGTATCAGGTCGAGAGGCTGATTCGCAATCCTTCTGTGAAATCGAACGCTTCGGCGAAGGCGGTGAAGTATTACAAGAAGATTTGCAGCATTACAAAAACCGCGACGAAAGGCTGTAAGACCAAAAAGGAAAAGGTCAAAGGCATCAATAAATATATCGTGCGCAACTATTCTTATGATTACAAATACCGGAAGGCATCCTACAGCTTCCTCGGACTTTTGGACAATAAGAAGGCTGTGTGTCAGGGCTTCGCAGGGCTTTTCCGTCTGATGTGCATACGGGCGGGAATCGAAACGGAGTCGATTATGGGCATGGCAACCTCCGGTCCGGGCAAAACAGATTTTGAGCCGCATATGTGGAACCGCAGCAAAATCGGAAGCAAATGGTACTACACGGATGTGACCTACAACGAAGGTACCGGCACGAACAAGTTCCTTCTTCTGAGCGAGAAGAGCTTTTATGGAAAGGGATATCATTATTAAAAATCAGGAGCTGACGGCTTAGTTGATTGAGAAATCGACCGGGGCGGCAGCTCCTTTTTGTGGTTATTCATGCAGTATGTTCAGCGCAAGGCCAAGCAGCTTGTCGGTGTGGTCTGCCATAAACAGCGGGATATTCAGTACATCATCATCCAGCTTCAGGTTATCCAAAGAAAAGCGCACACGAAGCTTTACTTTATCAGGGAAAAGCTCCTTGAATTTTTTGAGACTTTTGCTTCTGATGTTGCCTTCTGCTTTGACTTCCACAGGAAAAATTTCATTTTCACGCTGAATCAGGAAGTCTACTTCATATGGCGGGTTGTTTTGCGCCCAGTATCGCGGAGTGACCTCGAATTGTGTGAGCAGCGTCTGCAAAACAAAATTTTCCGTCAAAGAACCTTTGAATTCGGTAAACAAACGGTTGCCCTCTGTGAATGCAGTTGGCGCAAGCTGTGCTAAACGACGGAGGACTCCGACATCAGCCAGATAAATTTTAAAAGCGGAAAGGTCGTCATAGGCGCTCATCGGAAGTCCCGGAGCGTTGCTGCGGTAAATCTTGTGCACCAAACGGGCATCTACGAGCCACTGCAGAGCATTTTCATATTCTCTCGCTCTCGCCCCTTCTTTAACGACTTTATAAAGAAATTTTTTGTTTTCCCGTGCAAGCTGAGACGGGATGGATTTCCATATCATTGAAATTTTCGGAAATTCACTGACATCGGGATGCTTTGCAAAGTCACGTTCGTAGGCATCAATAATGTCCGACAGTGCGTTTTGCATAGCCGAAACATCGCGCGCCTGAGTCCACATCAAAACGGATTCAGGCATGCCTCCAGTAACGTAGTACATTTTTAGTTTTTCATACAGCGGATTGAAGAACGCATCGGGAATCGGTTCAATGCGCTCGATGCTTTCCATATATCTTACAAGGTTTTCATCACCGTTCGCCGTCAAAAACTCCGTAAAGGTCATTGGGTCGACCTGCATAAAGTTGACTTTGCCGACAGGAAAGGAAGAAGGTTTCGCCAGAGCAATGCCAAGCAGGGAACCAGCACATGCAATGTGGTATTCCGGTGCATTTTCACAAAAATACTTCATGGAATTGATAACCTTCGGACAGTCCTGCACTTCATCAAAGATAATCAAGGTCTTTTCGGGAGTAATGGTTTGGCCGCTTGCAAACATCAGGTTTTGCAAAATTCGATTGACATCCTTGCTGGTTTCAAAAAATTGTTTATATTCTTCGTTTTCGTCAAAGTTAAAATAAGCGGTATTCTCATAGCAGCGATTCCCAAATTCCTTTAAAATCCAAGTTTTCCCTACCTGGCGAACACCTTTTAGAATCAGAGGTTTGCGATAGGGTGAATTTTTCCATGCAATAAGATCTTTTAAAATTAATCGTTCCACGAAACACACCTCACATTTTTATTGAATATTATGTGATAATAATCACATTTTTATTATAAATCATCGGCGAAAAAATTTCAACATTTAATATTTTTTCATTTATCCTGTCACAAATTCTATGGTATAGTGTTTAGTAAGTAGAAGGGGAGAACGGCGGATGAATAAAGGCGGACTGATTGAACAACTTTATAGCAGATACTACGAACCGCTCATGGTCATTGCCTGTTCGTACACACATAATAGGCAGGCGGCAGAGGACTTGGTGCAGAACGCATTTCTGAAGGCGATTTTGTCGTACAAGCCTACGGGGAGCTTTCTTTCATGGGCGAACCGCGTAATCCGAAATGATTTTCTGAATTCGATTCGAGCGGAAAAATATCGCGCGGACAATGAGCCGGAAATGATGGAATTAGCGGATTGTTATGACATGCTGGAAAGTTTGATTCACAACGAGAAAAAAGCCCGGCTCGCGGCTATGATTGCGTCGCTGCCACTGCGGCAGAGGACGATTATGATTGAAAGCGTTTATCTGGAGCTCGACGATGCACAGATTGCGAAAGCGCACGCAATGACAGAGGCGAATATAAGGCAGGTACGGTCGCGTGCAAAGAAGGCGCTGATAAAAATGATGGAAAATGAGGAGGACGCAAATGAATAATACCGAAAAGAAAAGAGATGAATTTGACCTTGCTCTGGAAGATATGAAGATGGAGCCGGAAGTGGATTTAGACCGTCTGATCGAAAAAAGAGTGAAACAGATGATGGTTCGGACTTCACTGAAAGTTGTGCTGGTTGTTTTGCTCGTCGTCGCTCTTATTTTTCTCGGAGTGAATCCGATTATGAATCTGTGCAACACAAATCCGATTAAGGCAGATGAGGCGAAGGACGGGTATGCAAGCCGGCTGTTTCAGACGCTTTCGGCATATGTCGAGACCGTATACCCGCAGACGAGGCTGTATACGATTGGCGAAATTGAGGAAAAAGGCTTCGGAAAGTATGAAATTCCGCTGTGCTTAGGTACGCGCACACAGAGGCTTGTTGTAGGGAAAATGAATGCTGCCTTAGAAATGGTGCGAGGAGAACTGTCCGTGAAAAGTGACACCGACGGAGCACTTATCCATACTGTCCGTACAAGCATTGCAAATGCAGGTGATGCAGGCATCACAGACTTTGCGGAATACAATGACAGTGAGCTTGAAGATCTGTCGGAGCTTCCGAAATCGGCACGAATCCTGCTTCAAGTGCAGCTTCATAAATCTGTAAAACTTGAGGATGTCCTTGCCCTTCGTGCAGGAACGCTGGAACCTGTGTGGGCACAGATGGATACGAAAAGCGAGGGCTTCATGGGCGGCATTTCTCTTGATGGGCCTGCGGTTCTGTACGCAGGATACAAAGCGCGTGCCGATATGAACGCATCGCAGCTTCGGGAAGTTTACATTAAGAATCTGAAGACGCTATCCGAGAATCATGAATTGTGGAACGGACTAGGAATCAGCTGGGGAAGCTCCTGGGCTCCCGGTGAAGTTGCACTTCGGCATATCAATGATGCGCTTGCAGACGCAGAAAAGACAGAGACCTTTATGACGAAGAACTTCTATCTCTACGGCTCACGGGATGATATTATGAAGTACATCGAGGATAATAAAGAAGAATTTTGCTCCATTGAAGATGTGCGGCTGTCGGAGCTGGTGGGATAAAAGAACCCATCGGGCTTTCTGATTTGCTGTTGTTTCTTTTCAGAAAATCAAGTATACTATAAAGAGAAAGGGATGAGAAAATTCGGGAATCCCGAATTTTCTACAAAGCCTGCTTGGATAGACGAAATTTGCCATGAATTTCAAAGACACAGCTATGTTTTGCAGGCAGACGCGTTGCTTCCGATTGAAAAAAACGCTATGAAAATCTGATGAACAAAAAGGCAGGAAGGCCATAATTCTCATCGACGAGTGCGATGTTCCGTTGGAATATGCATATTTCAATGGCATTTACGATGAAATGGACGGCGTTATTCGCGCGATTTTTGCTTTGACGCTCAAGGCGAACCAATACCTTGAAAAATGTGTGATTACAGGCTGTTTTTAAGAAAATCGCACCTGCAATAAACTGCAAGTGCGAAGTACGCCATCAATATATAGTGCTTATAGTTCTTCAACTTCTTCGGCAGAAAGCCCAGTTATCTCTGCGATGTCAGCAATCGGGATTTTTTTCGCCTTCATACTTTTCGCAATTTCGCGTTTTTCCTGCGCGGCGCCTTTTTCAAATCCAATGGCCTCGCTTTCCCGCTTGTGCTCGTTCAAAATATACTCGAATGTCATGTATTTTTTCCTCCATTCGCTTGAATTGAACTTTCTGACACGCTCGTCAATCATGCGTGTCAGCTCCGAAGCCTGATTCTTCTTCGGGTCATTCAGATAGTCGTAAAAAGGCTTCAGTGCCTCCGGAACTTTCTCCGGAGAGCATTTCATGTTCAATACTATTGTATACGATAAATCGTCAAGCGGCAAGCCTTTTTCCACAGACCAAGAGCGGAAAAAATAGACAGGCTCATCCATATTGAAGTGGTCGAAGGTACAGATGAAGATAACATAACTTGGCTTAAGATCTTTATAACGCTTTCCTTGCTCAAGAAAGTCCAAATCCATGTTGGCGTGATAGTATCTTGCACGTTTATCAAGCTCTAAACCGTCGCTCGTCTGCATCTCAATATCGGCCCAGAGTTTTGAGCTTTCAACGAAGGCATCAAAACGCACGCCGTGCGCATCTGCCTCAAGCTTAAGCATTTTCTGCGTTTCTACGCTCAAGTTTTCAAGTGCATCTGTTTGTCCCGAATCTTTATCGGCAGCGTCGCTTTCGTCTATGTTTTCGTCTGCATCTTCGTCAATCTCAGAATTGTCGACAAATGGATTGTCAGACCTTTTAATGCGGATGGCTCCGATTTCTTCATTCGGCAGAATCAGTTCCAAAAGCGCACGGCAAATTTTCGGACTTCGCATGACATTCATAAAGATTTTGTCATTTGTAAACGGACGAAAATCAGGAGAATCATAGATGGAGTTGTCCTTATTGTTTTCGGTCATAATTTGTTCTCGCTTTCCAAGAGTTACGCTCGCGCGGTAGCATAACTCTTATTCTAAAAAAAAATAACGAAATTGCCATGGCGGACATACAGATTCTGTAAACTAATAATAGCATAATATGGAAATAAATACAATACATATACTGGAATCTATCCCGAAGAAAATTCCGACGGATTTCGACAAGTATAAATGCACGAAGAAACCTAGGCGGCACTACAGCTAAAAGCAAACGCCGAAGAAGAAAAGAAAAACTTGAAAGAAAAATTCCTCTCGGATTCAAAAACTACTGAGAAAGCGGGAACCGTAATTATAGGGGTATTCATAATTCTTATGTGTGGAACTGTAGCTTTTCTCTTTAATCACAGATCGCTTCTTGATACAACTGCAATAAAATCAATATAGCGAAGGCTGCTCATAAAAATGGGATTTATCCGGACTATATAGTGCAGCAATTCAAAAAAATTGATGAAAATGTATCTGCTGCAGAAGCCAGACTTTATAGCCAGATGGAAAAAGAAATTTTTTGTAAAAGGTCCTGACCTTTTACAGAGGACGATTGATAATATTGACTCTCTGTGTTCATGGGCTGTGAATTATTTGCGAGAGCAGACAGAGAATATAAAAGCTCAAGCGAAAGCCGCCGCGGAACAGGCTAGACATGCCGAGCAGATGGCAAAATATATGGAGCAAAATGCAAAAGAGGCTGAGGATACCAGACGGCGAATGGATGATGAAGGATTTGGCAGAAATCGGCGCATATAATTCTTCAGATATCTTTGCGCGAATTGTTGCTTCTCAGACGAAAATCAAGTATAGTATGAATAGGGGATTAAAATCCCTTATTTTTTTGTAACGAAACCCCGCTTTATGTTACTCACTATATGAAAGCAAGCGTAGGAAAGGAGGAAAGCGTATGCCATCACCAAACATGGATGAAATTTATCGCCGTCATGCGAAGGCGGTTTATGCTTTTCTTCTTGCCAAAACCGCGGACAGCATGCTCGCAGAGGAGCTGACGCAGGAGACTTTTTATCAGGCGGTGAAGTCGATTGGCAGCTTCAAGGGAGAAAGCAGCGTGTCCACTTGGCTGATTGGAATTGCAAATAATGTTTTGCGAGGATATTTTCGCAAGCAGAAGAAACAAGCCGAAGAGGAACTGCCAGAGACCGAGATTGCGGCACGCGGCGGCACAGCCACAGAAGATATCGTGCTGAGAAGCATGGATACCATCAGTCTCATGCAGGCAATGCACAGGCTGCCGGAACCTTATCGGGAGGTTTTGCACCTGCGGCTGACAGCAGATTTATCTTTTAAGGAAATCGGTCAGATTATGGAGCGCACGGAAAACTGGGCGCGCGTGACTTACTATCGCGGAAAAGAAAAGCTTTTAAAGGGGGTTGAAATAGAATGAAAACGAACAAGATACCATGTGCAGTCATCAAAGACCTGCTCCCGTCCTATGCGGAGGATTTAACAAGCCCGGAAACGAGCGGGCTTGTGCGGGAACATTTGGAGGAGTGCCCGGACTGCGAAGCCGTCTATGAGGCGATGCACGGAGAAATTCCGCCGGAGACAGAGGGCGATTGCGGGATTGCCGCGGACTCATCGGAAATCGACTACCTCAAAATAGTCAGAAATACGGGACGAAAAAAGATTATCGCAGCCATCCTTGCTGTTCTTCTGCTTGCGGGCGGTGCGGTATTTGCGAAGGTGTATTTATACGGAAGCCCGATTGACGATTTTCACATGATGGTGAGCCGTCAATGCGCAGAAGCGTCAACGGAGTCCGAGGAAACCGCAGAATCCGAAGATTTTATGATATTCAGCTGCTGGATTGAAGGCACGCGCGGGCAGGCGTTCACGCATTACAAGATACGTGAAACCGATGAGGGGAAAGAGGTTGTCCTGTATGCCGCGCCGACTTCGATTTTCCACAAAGATACCACAATACAGATTTGGATTCCGATTCCGGTGAAAACGATAAACGGCAATATTTATGTGGAGGATTTGCAGGAAAGCATCACCATCAAGGGCGATACCTACGGTGAAAATGGATGGGTTACGAAAAGAGCGAAGGAGCTTTTTGCCGCGCGCAATCCGTATATCGGTGACATCAGTGCAGACCAGAAGATAGCGAATCTTCTCGGGGTCGGCGAAAAATTAGGAAGTTATACGAATAAGCTCGATACTGAGGAAAAGGAAGGATGGGAATATCCGTACGGCTGGGAACTCATATTCGATGAGCCATGGAAAGACGCAGAAAGGCGCAGCGAAAAGATGAAAAACTATGCCTACGCACTGATTGCGCTCATTGATAACTGCGGAGAAATCAGCTGGACCTATACAACGGAAGACGAGAAAACGCATACCGAAAGTGTAACGCTCGCAGATTGGAAAGCAGAGTATCCGAACGACAACACGAATCCGGGTTTCCGCCTTGAGCTGAAGGATTATTCCAAGTATGACTACTATGTGCAGTGGCTTTTGACGAAGCTGGATATATAAAAAGTGCGGCCGATGGAGTAACGAAAGGTTACCTCATCGGCTGTTTGCTATTCGCTCTCTGAACTAGTTCCATTTTGGAACTAGCTGATTCTCGCTCTAACGATTTATACATCATCCTCCTGCTTTCGTTTTGCTGCGGGCACGGCTTCTGCGCCAAACATAGACAAAGCTTGATTTACTTTGTCAAGACGAACAGTCTCCTTACCCTGTTCTAATTCTCTGACAAACCGCAGTCCCAGCCCGGCGCGCATGGCAAATTCTTCTTGTGTAAGCCCGGCTTTTTTTCTTTGTTCTTTAATATATTGTCCAATTGTGTTCATACTATTTAAAATAGCACCTTTCGGGTATAATTTCAAGTAAAAATACAAAAAATATACCCTTAAGGGTACAAAATTATAAAACGGAATAAAAAGTGCACCCTTTCGGGTGCATTTTTTGTAAAAGCCGTTTGCTACAGCAACGGCAGCTTATTCAGTATAATTGTGAAGATAACCATTCCGAACAGTGCGAACGGGTAGGTTGCACCGTAGCCTGCGCCCGGGTCGTCGCTTCCGACCGCGTCTGTAGCGGCACCGAGACCCGGCGTGGAGGTCATGCCTCCGCAGATTGCGCCGGAAAGCATAATCCAGTTCAGTTTAAATACATAGCGGCCAACGAAGAAACCCGCCATGATGGCAGCCGCACCGACCCCCAGACTTACGAGTGCAAGCGTAATGCCGGAACCTGTAAGCGCATCAACTGCACCGTAGCCGTAATTAAGACCGACAATCGCAAGGAAGAATGCAAGGCCGAGTTCGCGGATAATTGCAAGGACTTTCGGGTCCATGCGGAACGAAAGCGGGCCGATTTTTCCGATATAGCCCAGAATCAGAGAGCCGATCAGAATGCCTCCTGTCGATTCGAGGCTGACATAGCCGAGCGGGCCCATGTATATTTTGATTGAGCCCAAAAGGTATCCCGCAAAGCATACGATTGCAAACGACAGAATGCTGAAATCCGTTGTCTTCACCTCGCGTATGCCGCCGACTTCACGCGCTGACTCCATCTCCCGGCGGTAGGCCAGTTTCTCCGCCTCCACATCGAAGCGGAAGATGACGCTGAGGAAGTTTACTGCCAGAATTACGATGATAACGCCGAACGGGTAGCCGACCGCGGAGCCGATTCCGACCTGCGCCGTCGCTTGATTTATGTACGCCTGTTTCTGGTCTTTTGAAAGTGACGGCGTGTTTTCAAGGGTAACATCCGCATATTTTTCATCGAGTGCAAGTACCGTCAGGATTGCCTCTTTTTCTTTATCAGGAAGATTTGCGAAGTTATCGGCGTATTCGTTTGCCTGAAGCTCGGATGTCTCAAGGGCGGAGGCAAGCCCCGGGGAGCTTGTCATAGCGCCTGTGTAGACGCCGGCAACCGCATAAGAGTTCGTGTCTTTGCAGATTGCTGTGCAGGCATAGGTTGCGCCCGCGCCGACCAAAGTAATCAAAAGGCCGAGGACGACGAATTTCGAGCCGTATTTTTTGAGGACGATTGCAAGGTCCTTGGATGCCAGAAGCCCGACGGCCGCGACGAAGAAGAAAAGCGCCGCGGTGAAGAAATATGAGTTGATGACTTTGCCGCCGTTTCCTTCCATAATCTGCGCTGCGGCTTTGAAGCCGGCTGCAGTTTCATCGCCCACATTGTATAGTTTCTGAGCAAAGCCGTAAACCACGAAGCCGACTGCAAGACCGACGAACATGGCACCCGATGTTCCGAAGCTGAATTTACCGAATTTGATTTTGCCGAACAAAAGTCCGAGCGCAATCGTTACGAACATCAGAACGAAGGGGTTCAGGGCAATGCCCACGATGTCAAATTTTATAAAATCCATGAAATTTCCTCCCAAGTATTAAATCAACTATTTTATTATATCAAATAAAAAGGGAAGCACAACCGCATATGGGGCAAAAAATCCCAAAAAATGACCGTAAAAATGTTCATTTTTTGTATAAATCATGGTATGATAAGACCCAAAGGAGTGAAAAAATGGATTCACATTTCAGCATGATTATTATATGTGCCGTGTTTCTGCTTATCGGGGTTATCCTCGGCAACGGAGCAGTTTGGGTATTTAACAGAATCCCGGGCAAGTGGCTGGTCGATTACGGAGAAGAACCGGACGAGGAACTTTTGCATCCGAGCTGTCAGAGGATAAAAAGCACGCCATGGAAGTATGTTTTCACGGGATTTTTTATCGTGGTGGGCATCAAGATGGGCATTGACAACCCGTTTTACGCTTTTGCGGCGGTGCTTGCGGTATGGCTGCTGCTCGAAATGTCAATTGCCGATATAAAATATATGATTGTGCCGGACCAGTTTCTCCTGATGCTGCTTGTGTGCGGGCTCGGAATGATACCGCAGACGGAGGGCGGCCCGCTTGACTGCCTGATCGGGGCAGCCATAGGACTTGCGCTTACGGGGACAATCGCACTTATCGGAAGGCTTGTGTATAGGAAAAGCGCAGTGGGAGGAGCTGACATTAAGCTTTTTACCGCCTTGGGGCTTTTGACGGGGATGAAAGGGATTCTCTTTATCTTTGTTGTAAGCACATTTGCAAGCGCGGGGCATTTTGCATGGCTTCTGCTCGAAAAAAGGGCAAAACGCACGGACGAACGGCCGATGGTTCCGTATATTACAGGGGCTGCGGTTTTATACATGGTAATTTTCCGTGAGTTGTTGTATAATGAATTTAATATTGTGCTTTAGGAAAGAGTTTATGGAAAGAAACATTCTCTTGACAATTGAATACGACGGCAGCGGATTCAGCGGATGGCAGAGGCAGCCGGGCCGCAGAACCGTGCAGGGCGAACTTGAGAGAGTACTTTCCAAGCTCTGCGCATGCGATATTTCGATAAACGGGACAAGCCGCACCGATGCGGGGGTTCATGCATTGGGGCAGAGAGCTTCCTTCAAAGGTGAATTCGGAATACCGACGGACAGGATCATGCGGGCCGCTAACAACCTTTTGGCGGGCGGCCAAAATTCGCAGTCGGCTGTGGGTGATGTCAGAATCACAGAAGTACGAGAGATGCCGCTCGATTTCCACGCACGGTTTGACTCGAAAGGGAAAACCTACCGGTATATCATTCGAAATTGCCCGGATGTTGATGTTTTCAAGCGCAGGTACTGTTATCAAGTGCAGAAACCGCTCGACACGGATAAAATGCGGCAGGCGGCAGGATTCATCGTCGGAACGCATGATTTCAAGTGCTTTCAGGCGGCGGGCGGAAACGAAAGATTGACTACGGTACGCACAATTCACAGACTCGACATACACAGGCAAGAAGAAAATGTTATAATTGAAGTGACCGGCGACGGATTTTTGTATAACATGGTAAGAATTATTACGGGAACACTGGTCGAGGTGGGTCTCGGAAAGAAGCAGCCCGGGGACATAGCGGGAATCATCGAAAAAGGAGACAGGCAGAATGCGGGACATACGGCTCCTGCGGAGGGCCTTTATCTTGTCAGGGTATATTACGAAAACTTTTAGCAGGTAAGGAGAAAAGCAATGAAAAGACCCAGCTGGGATGAGTATTTTATGGAAATGGCAGAACTCACCGCGAAACGCTCGACATGCATGAGAAGAAATGTCGGAGCGGTTATCGTTAAGGAAAAGCACGCAATTGCAACCGGATATAACGGTGCTCCGAGAGGAATCAAGCATTGTGAAGAGCGAGGCGGCTGCCTGCGGCAGAAACTCGGCGTACCGTCGGGTCAAAGACATGAACTCTGCATGGCACTTCATGCTGAGCAAAACGCAATTATTCAGGCCGCTTCCATGGGACATGCCATCGAAGGCGGAACGATTTACATAACGCATCAGCCGTGCGGGATCTGTGCCAAGATGATTGTCAATGCCGGGATTAAAAGAATCGTGGTTCGGGAAGGTTATCCGGACGAGCTTGCGGTTGAAATCCTGAATGAAGCGGGGCTTGTGGTTGAAAAACTTGAAAAAAGCGAAGAAGAATAATGGCGAACTGGGAGATAATATATGTATAGTACACTTTGGATGACATTTTTACTGGCTTTCGTATTGTCGCTTGCAATGACGCCGGTAGCAATCAAGCTTGCACCGAAGATCGGTGCGATGGATATACCTAAGGATTCAAGACGCATGCACACGAAAGCAATGCCGAGATTCGGAGGACTTGCGATTTTTGTGGGGACAACCGTATCGACGGCTGTTTTTCTGCTGCAGCTTGACAACCGCATCATGGGAATCCTGATTGGGGGAATCCTGATCTATATCCTCGGAATTGTGGATGATTTAAAAAATCTGCCGGCAAAAGTTAAATTTATCGGACAGACCATCATCGCCGTTATCATGTATATGTACGGACTTCGCATCGAGTTCATCAGCAACTTTTTCGGCAGCGGCAAGAGCGAGCTGGGAACGATCCTTTGCTTCATCGTGACGATCATCTGGATTGTCGGCATAACCAACACGGTCAATCTGATCGACGGACTGGACGGACTTGCGGCGGGAACTTCGGCGATTGCATCGCTTTGCATCGCATATGTTGCGTATATTCACGGAATGTACCTGGCTTCCGGAGCAATGCTCGCGCTTGCGGGCGGCGCACTTGGATTTTTGCCGTACAACTTTTATCCTGCGAAGATTTTTATGGGAGACGGCGGGTCACTTTATTTGGGATTCATGCTTTCAACGATGTCGATTATCGGGCCGGTAAAAAGCGCGACGGTTGTGGCGGTGATTATTCCGGTGCTTGTGCTGGGTGTTCCTATCTTTGATACAGCGTTTGCGATTTTCAGAAGAGTTGTGAACAAGAGACCGATTATGGAAGCGGACAAGGGACATCTTCACCACAGACTGATGCGGCTCGGATACGGGCAGAGAAGGGCAACGCTCATGCTGTACGGAGTGAGCGGAATTATGGGTGTGGCTGCGGTCACATTCAGCAGAGATTTATATGTTGAAACCGCGGGCCTTTTTGCGATTGCGTTTATGCTTATCTATATTTTCCTTACGGATGCAAATCACATTATGCCTCAGATTAAGAATCCTCAGGACATAAATATCGAAAAAACGGATAACGAAGGAGGACAAGAAAATGAAGAAAGAACAGAAATTAAGCAATAGAAAGATTTTGGCACTTTTGCTGTCACTTGCACTGATGCTTACCTTTGCTGCGGCATGCGGCAATTCCATGGATGATACGCCGGGCACCGTGAGCGCACCGGTAAACATTGCGGCTTTGAATGGACCGACAGGCATGGGCATGGTGAAACTCATGGACATGGCGGATAAGTACAACATCACGACCTATCAGGCGCCAACCGATATTGCCCCGAAACTTATAAGCGGTGAGGTCGATGTGGCGGCACTGCCTTCCAATATGGCGGCGGTTCTGTACAACAAGACACAAGGACAGATTGTGGCGGTAAGCCCGGTCGTGCTGGGGGTGCTGTATGTCTTGGGAAATGATGTCGAATTACAGGATGTTAAGGAACTTAAGGGAAAAACGATTTATGCAAGCGGACAGGGCGGCACACCGGAATATGTGCTGCAGAAAGTGCTTGAGACCGCAGGACTCGATCCGCAAAAAGATGTTACGATTAAATGGCTTGCAAACCATGCGGACGTAAACCAGAAACTGCTCAGCGAAAAAGGCGCAATCGCCATGTTGCCGGAACCGTTCGTATCAACAGCTCTTGCGGCGGGCGGAGACTCTGTGAAACAGCTTTTTGACCTGAATAAACTTTGGAACGAAGCAACGGGGCAGGAACTCCCTATGGGTGTACTCGTGGCACGCAGGGGTTTTGTCAGCGACAGACCAGCAGATCTTGAAGTGCTGCTGAAAGATTATGCAGAATCTGTGGATTTTGTAAACAGTGATGACGGAGCCGGCGCGCTGATTGTCGAGAAAGGATTTATCGGCAAGGAAGCGATTGCAAAATCCGCAATTTCAAGGTGCAAGATGGTTCTTTTCACGGGAACGAATGCAGGTGAAGGTGCTGATATTCTCAGGACGTTTAATCAAACATTATATGATATGGAGCCTGCCTCGGTAGGCGGAGTATTACCGGATGAAGAATTGTATTACGCAGGTGCCGAGTAATCGGACGGAAAGAAAACAAAAGAATAAAGGAAAAACACGCGAAATCAAGCAAGGCAGAAAAGTTTTCATCTGCCTTGCTTGGCTTGTTATTTGGCAGCTTGCGGCTTTTGCGGCAGGAAGCGAACTTTTGCTTCCGGGCCCGTTGCAAACGCTGAAGGCACTGGGACAGCTTGTGCGGGAAGCCGGATTTTATATCGATGCCGCATGGACTGTTGCAAGGTGTTTGATTGCAATGTTTCTTTCCTTTGCAGTGGGAATTGCGGCGGCATGGACTGCGTATAAACACCGGACGGCAAGGGAGTTTCTGAAACTGCCGGTAAGTTTTTTTAAGTCGGTTCCGGTTATGGCAGTCATCATCTATGTGATTCTTCTCGTATCATCGGATTTCGTTGCGGTCATCGTATGCTTCATCATGTGCTTTCCGATTGTATATACGAATGTGCTCGGGGGGCTGGATGCGGTTTCCGGAGAATATCTTGAGGTTGCTGCCCTATACGGACTGACGGAGGCGCAGAAACTCAGACTGATTTATATCCCTTCGATTCGCCCGAATCTGAATGCGGCACTTCGGCTTGTATGCGGACTGAGCTGGAAGGCCGTGATTGCGGCAGAGGTGCTTTCCATACCGGATTTTTCCCTCGGCTACGAAATGATGAATGCGAAGTACTACCTTGAGACCGAAAGATTGTTTGCCTATATTGCGGCAATCGTAGCTTTGAGTGTATTGTTCGAAAAGCTCGTGATGCGAGCTGCTTCCTATGCAGAGAAAAAGGCTGCGGTCAGACTGAAGGCACATGGGGAGGAAAAAGAGCAGGCCCTTGCACCGGAAATTCAGCTTTCCGGCATTTCGAAGAATTATGAGAATAAATCGGTATTAACCGATATGACGATAAAATTTGAAAGCGGTACGGTCACAGCGGTTTCGGGACCGTCGGGGCGGGGAAAAACCACTCTAGCCATGATTATCGCGGGGCTTGTTGAAGCGGACGCGGGGAAAGTTGAGATGCGGGGAGCCGCAGATGTGAAACTTTCATTTTTGTTTCAGGAGGACCGGCTTTTGCCGTGGCTGACTGTCTATGATAACATGGCACTCAGCAGGATTAACGATGCGGGACATGAACTTGATGCCCAGATACGCAGAACGGCGGAGGCACTGGAACTTACGGAAGTCCTCTTCTCCCTGCCTGCGGAGCTTTCAGGAGGCATGCGGCACAGGGTCGCTTTAGGAAGAACCTTCCTTTCAAATGCAAACCTGATGATACTGGACGAACCTTTCAGAGGCCTTGACGAAGAACTCAAGGAGCGCATTGTGCAGCGATTATGGAAAGAAACCACAAAGGGGAAGACGGTTATCTTGATTTCGCACAACAGCGGAGATTGTGAAAAATTATCGGAAAAGGTTGTTTTGATATGAAAAATGTATTGTGGATTTTTAAAAGAGATATAACAAGGCTTGCCGGGAACTTTGTGGCAGTCATTGTTTCGATTGGGGTGTGCTTTGTTCCGGCATTGTATGCGTGGTTTAACATAGATGCAAACATGGATCCTTACGAAAACACCGCAGGGATACACATTGCCGTGGCAAACTGCGATGAGGGGACGCAGAAGGAAGCGACGGGGAGCCTCAACGCAGGCGACAAAATCATTGAAAACCTGAAAAAGAACGATGCCCTCGGGTGGGTATTCACCGGAAGAAGTGAGGCGGTAAGCGGCGTGCGCGCGGGAGACTATTACGCGGCAATCGTGATACCGGAGGACTTCAGCGAGGATTTGGTAAGCATTCTTTCAGGCAAAATCGAATCCCCGCGGATTGAATATTATCTCAACGAAAAGAAGAATGCCATCGCACCGAAGGTGACGGATACCGGAGCAGCGACAATTCAGCAGCAAGTAGACGAAACTTTTGTCTCGGTGGCATCGGAGGCAGCGGTTGAAGCCCTGCAGGAAGCGGCGAAAAAAGCAAGTAATGATGCATCGCAATTAAACGATAATTTGCCGCGAAAGATGACAAAGGCATCGGAAAAGATTGAAAATGGCGAAATTTCGCTGAAAAACAATTACCGAACCGATACACAAAACCGTGCAAAAATAGCAAAATCCGAGGCAGCGCTCAGCAGCACGGAAAAAGCAGCCCAATCGGCTTCCCGCAGCCTGAAACTCACAAAAGACCCATTGGCTGTAAAATTGGCGGAAAGTCTTGACGGAATGCAGCCGTCGTTTGCAAAAATGCACAGGCTGCTTACACAAACCGAGACGGCTTTGAACCAGTCCTCGGATGCCATAGAGCAGACAGCCGATATTTTGGGAAAGGCTGAAGACAGAATCGACGGAGTCAGCGAGGATTTGTCTGCGCTTTCGAGTGCGGCAATCTATACTTCGCTTAGGCAGCTTGCAGACGGAAGTTCCTTAAATACAGATGAAATTTCGCAATTCATTTCCTCTCCGGTCAATGTGAAAACGGTAAGCCTTTACCCCGTAAAAAATTACGGAACGGCGATGACCCCGTTTTATACGAACTTGGCACTTTGGGTCAGCGGCATTGTTTTAATATCGGTCTTGAAGATGGAAGTTGACCGCGACGAAAGGCTGAAAAATCTGACAGCAAGCCAGGCATATTTCGGTCGGTGGATGACGTATATGCTGTTTGCGTTTATTCAGGCGGCCATTATCTGTGCGGGGGATCTTTTGATCTTCGACGTTCAGTGCGAGAATATTCCGGCGTTCTTTGCGGCGGGGATGCTGGCATCGTTTGTCTATGTCAATATGATATATGCCCTCGCGATTACATTTAAACATACCGGCAAAGCAATCTGCGTTCTGCTGGTCATTCTGCAGATTCCGGGTTCTGCAGGAACCTATCCGATTGAAATGACCCCGGGATTTTTCAGGGCACTGCACCCGCTGCTTCCGTTTACTTATGGGATAAACGCAATGCGTGAGGCAATGGCGGGCATGTACGAAAACTATTATTGGAAATACATGCTTTTCTTAGCACTTTTCCTGCCTCCGGTATTTATAATCGGGCTTGGAATCCGGCCGCTCATGTTGAACCTGAACAGAATGTTTGACAAAAAGCTCGAAGAAACCGGCCTGATGATATGCGACGAAAACGGCATGACACGGGAAAGAGTGAGGCTTTCGACGCTTCTTGCGATTTTGAACGGGCAGGAAAGTTTTCACACGAAAATGATGGAAAAGGCCGAAAAATTTGAAAAAAATTATAACAAACTCAAGTTGTACGGAATCCTCCTGATACTTGTGCTGCCTTTGATTTTCCTCGTTTTGATGTTCAGCGTAAGCTCAAAGATGGTCTTTTTGGTGCTGTGGATTGCCTCAATTGTAGGGGTGGTGCTCTACCTTACGATCGTCGAATTTGTACATGATAATCTGGAAAGAAAACTTCGCTATGCATCCAAGAGCAGAGACGAGCTTTTAAACTCATTGAAAGGGAGGGTGTAAGGCATGGTAGATAAAAAAGGCTCTCTCAATATATGTAAAATTATCAAAGGCGACTTTGATAAAATACGAAACAACACCATCGCATGGATTGTGATAATCGGACTGACCATCGTGCCGTCACTTTACGCGTGGTTTAATATTGCCGCAAGCTGGGATCCGTATTCGAACACGGGAAATCTGAAGGTCGCTGTGGCAAGCGAAGACATCGGATATGAGGGCGATTTGACATCTATGAATCTGAATATCGGCGACAGGGTCCTCTCTTCCCTGCGTGAAAACGATGCTTTAAACTGGGTCTTCACAAGCAAAGAGGACGCAATCCAAGGAGTAAAGGACGGTTCTTACTACGCGGCTTTGGTCATTCCGAAAAGCTTCAGCCGCGACATGATGAGCTTTTTCACACCGGATGTGCACCGTTCGGAACTGATCTATTTTCTGAATGAAAAAGAGAATGCGATTGCACCGAAGATAACGGATAAGGGCGCAAGTGCGGTAAAAAACCAAATTGATGCGGTATTTGCCCGCAGCGTTGCGGAAATCGTATTTGAAATTGCAAGCGGCATATCTTCTTTGATGGAAAAAGGCGATGCAGACAAATACATGAATGTTTTCTTGCATAATTTCGAGGCGGCGGGTGCGGAGACTTCGCAAAATGCGGAGTTACTGGAAACCTATGCGCTTCTTACCGATTCGCTGGCGGACATTGAAGTGACCGCAACGGAACTTGCCGGCGATATGACGCAAAATGCAGGAAATACGCAGCAGCTCCTTGCCGAAGCATCCGGCAGAGTAAGTGAAACGGCGGCGGAAATCGAGAAAATCGGAAGAGAAATCATGCGTGCACTCGATGAAGCAGCGGGTGCCTACGACAGCATTGCGGCAGATCTTGACAAGATTATAAACGCTGCGGACGCAGGGGCGGATGAAGTCGTTTCAAAGCTCGAAAAGGTTGAGAAAAACTTGGACAAAATGACGCAGGGCCTCGAGAAGCTTCGCATCACTGCGCAAAATTTATATGATCAGATCCCGGAAGACTACACCGAGCTTCGGAGTGCCGTAAAAAAACTGATTGCCGATTTGGATGATGTTATCGGCAGACAGGACGATGCAGCAACAGCAATTTCCACAGCGATTTCCGAAATTCAAAAGGTGCAGAAGACGGTAAAGGAAGTAAGAACCGTATGCATCGAACTTCGCAAGGACATCGATGTGATAAGGACGAAATATGTGACGGAAATCGAGCCGGCAATCGAGGAACTCAGTGCTTCTCTCATCGAGACAAACGGAGCGGTGAGCGAAGTCTTTGATAACCTGGATATTCTGGCGGCAGATCTTGAAACAGACGGAAGGGCTGCAGGCGAGTCGCTTCGCCGGACTTCTGAAGCAATTCGGACGGCGGCCACGGAGATGAAAACGGTCGGCGATAACATCCAGCAGAGTGCAAAGGAACTTGCAGAGGCAGTCCGTTCCGGAGAAGTCGAAAAAATCCGAGGCCTGCTCGGAGCCGGAACATCCGAATTGAGCGAGTTTGTTTCGGCGCCGGTGGTGCTTGACAAGAAGGTAATGTTCCCAGTGGCAAACTACGGCTCCGCCATGGCGCCGTTCTATACGGTTCTGTCGATTTGGGTCGGTGCGATCGTACTGGCAGCTATGCTCAAGGTCAATCTGACCGAAGAACGAAAGCGGGAACTGGAAGACCTGCGGGATTATCAGGTCTATTTGGGGAGAATGGTCTTCTTCATTGTAATTGCCCTGCTTCAAAGCGGGCTTGTGTGCCTCGGGGATTTGTTCTTCCTCGAGATACAGTGTGAACATCCGGGGCTCTTCCTGCTTGCGGGCTGGTTTACCGGAGTGGTGTTTGCCGTAATCATGTATACACTTACGATTTCGTTCGGTGATGTGGGAAAGGCGATTGCGGTTATCCTGCTCGTAATTCAGGTTGCAGGATCCGGCGGAACCTTCCCGATCGAAATGACGCCGCAGTTCTTCCAAAACATGGCGGGCCTCATGCCGTTTACCTACAGCATGAGTGCGATGCGGGAATGTATAGGCGGACTGTACGGCAGCACCTACCGGATCTCGCTCGGATATCTGGCAGTCTATGCGGCGGCATTCCTGATTCTGGGCATCGTATTGCGAAAACCGATTATAAGACTGAACGAAATGTTTTCCGAAAAGCTCGAAAGCACGAAACTGATGTAGCGGGGTCGCTCCGCGCTTGGGCTTGGGGCACTCCGCGCTTGGGAAAATTAGCGTCGACACGAAATCAGCCTCTGAGAGGGCATGTTTCGTGTAAATGAAGCCGCGAAAGGCGAAACCTCCCCTCGACAAGGCAAGACCATTCGACGCCACCAAAGAAGAAACGTTGAAATTTCAACCTTTAATAAATTTACATTTTTTCGCGGCGGTCAGCCTTCGGCCAAAATCGGCATGAGATCACCGAAAAATCAGGCAAAAGACACGAAACAGGGGGTCTATTTGGGCACTTGGTGGGAGATGCCTAATTTTTACAAAAATGTAAACGCGATGCAAGACACATGGAGCAAAACGAAAGGAACGATTATGCGGACAAAACACATCACCATGGGCATTTTGGCTCATGTCGATGCAGGAAAAACAACTTTATCTGAGGCCGTCCTTTACCTTGCCGGTGCGATACGCAAGATCGGCAGAGTGGATCACAAGAATGCGTTTCTGGATACGGATGAAATAGAGCGTGAGCGCGGAATCACCGTTTTCTCAAAGGAGGCTCGTTTCGAGACCGGCGGAAAAGAATTCACGCTTCTGGACACACCGGGACACACGGATTTCAGCAGCGAAACCGAGCGAACGCTTCAGGTGCTGGATTATGCGGTTCTTGTGGTGAGCGGAGCGGACGGCGTGCAGGCACATACGGTGACCCTGTGGAAGCTTTTCAGGCATTACGGAATTCCGGTTTTTGTGTTTGTGAATAAGATGGACAGGCCGTGCGCGGAGCGGCAGGATATAATAAGGGAGCTTTCCGAGCAGCTTGGCGGCGGCGTTTTCGCGGATTTCGGCAGTGCGTGCAGAGCAGCCGGCGTGGATAGAGAAGGTGGCACCGGCAGCACAGGCGGTGCAAACAGTGGCGAATGCGGCAAAGAGCAATGCGGCTTTGACGAGCGGAATGCTGAAGAAATTGCCGGCGCGAGTGAGGCCTTGATGGAGGAGTATCTGGAGACGGGTTCCTTCTGCGAGGAAAGCATCCGATTGGCTATCGAAAAGCGCGAGCTGTTCCCGGTGTTCTTTGGCTCTGCGCTGAAGCTTGAGGGAGTTGAAGAATTCATCGAAGCACTCGGAAGATTTACTGTCGGAAAAGAGTGCGGAGAGGAGTTCGGAGCGCGAGTATATAAAATCGGGAGAGACAAGCAGGGCAACCGGCTTACCTACTTGAAAGTAACAAGCGGAACCCTGAGGAATAAAATGTTGGTTGACGGCGGGGAAAAAATCGAACAAATCCGCGTGTACAATGGCGACAGTTTCCAATCAGTACAGAGTGCCGGCACCGGCATGGTCTGTGCGGTTATGGGACCTGCCGGCTCCTACGCAGGCATGGGCCTGGGCTGCGAGGGCAGCCGGGCGGAGCCCGTGCTGCAGCCGGCGCTCTCGTACGAGGTGATTCTTCCACCAGGACAAGATCCGGTTACAGCACTGGCAAAACTTAAGATGTTGGAGGAAGAAGAACCCAGTCTTAAGGTCGTCTGGAATGAGGAGCTTAGGCGCATCAACATACAGGTTATGGGCGAACTGGAACTGGAGATTTTGGAGCAGGTTATTGAGCGCAGATTCGGAATGGTTGTTTCCTTCGGAAGCGGCGGAATCATCTATAAGGAAACGATTGCTGCACCTGTAATCGGCATTGGGCATTACGAGCCGCTGCGGCACTATGCGGAGGTGCAGCTTCTGCTGGAGCCGCTTCCGCGCGGAAGCGGACTGGTTTTTGGCAGTTTGGTAAGTGAGGATAAGTTTGCGCTGAACTGGCAGCGGCTTGTCTTGACCCACCTTGCGGAAAGGGTGCACAGGGGTGTGCTGACAGGTTCGGAAATCACAGATATGCGGATATCCATTGCCGCGGGGCGCGCCCATCCGAAGCACACGGAGGGCGGAGACTTCAGACAGGCAACATACAGGGCCCTCCGTCAGGGGCTTCGGAAGGCGGAAAGCATTCTGCTCGAGCCGATGTATGCTTTCCGCCTACAGCTTCCGCAGGAAGCTGTAGGGCGCGCCTTGACTGACTTGCAAAGACTTGGGGCACAGGCAAATCTAGATGAAGCGGATTTAATTACGGGAAGCGGCCCGGTAGACACACTTAGAGAATACTCGAAAGAAGTGGCGTCATATACCAAGGGAAGAGGGATTTTTTCCGTAATGCCCGCAGGGTATATGTCATGCGGCAGGCAGGATGAGATTGTACAGACAATCGGATACCGGCCCGAAGCAGACCTTGAGAATCCAACCGGATCCGTATTCTGTGAACACGGGGGAGCGGTATATGTAAACTGGGATGAAGTCGATGCCAAGGCCCACCTCCAGCCGGAACCTGCGGCAATGAAAATTGTAAGGGGCGCAGACGGAGAAACGGAAGCAGGTGACCCGGCGGAAACAACCGACACACAGGGCAGCCCAAGGCGCGGTTCGCAGCCGGCCGCAGGAAATGACGAGCTCGAAGCGATTTTTCTCAGAACATACGGCAAGAGCAAGCGCGATGAAGCCATCCGCCGAGCAAACCTCAGCCATGGCACGCGAGGCCGGGCAGCAAAACCGGCAGCTGAGGCTCCGGCACGCCGCCCGCATACAAGTGCTGAAACACGTGGTGCCGCGGAGCAAAAACCGCTCTACGTCATCGATGGTTACAATGTAATTTTTGCTTGGGAGCAGCTTGCCGCACTTGCAAAGGTTAACATGGACTCGGCGCGCGAGGCTCTGATTGATACCTTGGGAAATTACATGGGCTACCGCAATATTGACATTGTTTTGGTTTTTGATGGCTACAAACTGGCAGGAAATCCGGGAACCAAAACATCCTATCGAAAAATCAACGAGGACTCGGGAGAACTTCAGGTGGTGTATACGCATGAAGCGCAGACCGCAGACCGCTTTATTGAAAAGACGGTTTATGAATTCGGCCGCAAGCGTCGGATTACGGTTGTAACTTCCGACCGTCCCGTACAAATGGCGGCACTCGGAGACGGTGCCGCACGGATGTCAGCAAGAGAATTCTATGCAGATGTGGAGCGTGTAGACGCAGACATCAGGGAGCGTCTGCGCCGCCAGGCCGTGCAGCGAAATCTCCCGTTTGAAGGTCTCAGCACAGAAAATGAATAATTCCGCCTTAGCTTTTGCTTTGCCTTCTGCCATGACCGGAGGGTCCTTTGCGGAATTTAGAAGTGCAAATGCCTTTCTGAGTTTCCATTCTAAACTCAGAAGACCTATTTTTAGAACACATTCGCTAAAATCAAGTTTGTGTTCTAATTTTTTAAACGGGACGCATAAAAACACAGATAAACGCATAAAAATTCACGAACCTAAAACGTTTTAATTCCAAAATGTTGCTGGAAATATAGGCTGCCGCAACCGAAAACGAGAGAAATGACGCTAAAAAGGAAAAAATGTACTTGGAGGGATAAAATGGGGCAAAATGGAACGCTAAGAATTAGAATGCGTACTCCAATTTAAGGTGCAACATCTAAAAAGCCCTTCAAAAAGTTAGAATGGGAAACCAATTTCAGGGAGAAACATCTAAAAAGCCGTTTTAGAAGAATTATTCTATGCATTTCGTATGCATGACCGGCATCCGGGGGGGCGGAACCCGGCAAGCAAAGGCGGAACCCGGCATCCAGGGGCGAACCCGGCATCCAAAAGCGCCCTGCAGGGTCAGCCTGCAGGGTGCGCATCGGCATTCTATGCAATTTTAGATTCGGATTTCACCTTCTGCGAGCATTGCTGCGCTGCCTCCAACCTTAATGAAGCAAGGAAGCAAGGACGGGTCATGTTCTTCGCAGCCGTCGGCAGAACAGTCAACTTCGAGATGACTGAGAATCACAGAAGGACGCTGCATCTTTTCGCCTTGGATAATCTTACAGTCATCACCGTTCTTTACGAAGCCGTTAAGGTATCCATAGTATGTAAGCGCACCGTTGGATGTTCCGGTAGCTGCCTCTTCGTCGATATCATAAAGCGGTGCAAAGTTCCTTGCGTGGCAAAGCGCATCGTCGTCTGCGGATGCTTTTGCAAGCGTAAAGGCATGAACGCCGGTCACCTTGTATCTTTCGGACAGTGCAGATAAAGCAGGCATATCCGGAGCCAGCGCTTCGAGGTCATCAAGACCTGCGACCGGCATCATGATGTCGGGAAGACCCGTGGAAATCAGCTGAGGAAGCATGGAAAGCCCCTTTGCCAGCTGCTCATCATAGTTGATGCCCATCACACGATAGAGCTCATCAAGAGCAGGCTTTTCGTTGATTTCGGAGATTTTTACGGGCGATGCCATGTCCATGAGAACGAAACCGTCCTTGATATCAATATTCAGATCACCTGCCAAAGTGTGGTTGATATAGGAAGCGTTGTCGGAAATGTAGCCGCCGTGAAGCAGTGCCTTGAAGGAACCGATTGTTGCGTGCCCGCAAAGATCCACCTCTGCGGCCGGTGTGAAATAGCGAATCTTGAATTCTTTGTCGTTTACTTTCTTAATGAAAGCGGTTTCGGAATAGCGAAGTTCCGCTGCAGTCTTTACCATCATTTCGTCCGAAGGAAAATCCGTGCCATCCGGCAAAATTACGACTCCTGCGGGGTTTCCGCCGAAAACGGTGTCCGTAAATGCGTCTACAATATAAAATTTCATTTTTTACCTCCTCTTGCGGTTGCGGCAGCCATGGGATTCTTTCATATGGGAAAGCCGCGTGTAACTTACTGATACAATAATTATCCTTTTTTTGCATGAGCCTGTCAACCCCATCATAGCATTTAAAAGAAGAAAAAGAGAGAAGATGGGGTAGATGAAAAACGTAAAATACAGGGCAGCCGAAGCAATTAAATTTATGCTGATTTTGTCGGTGATTTTCCTAACAACCTTCGGGCCTCCGGGGGAAACCCTTAAGGGATTGCTGAGTGAGGCAATGGAGTGGTGTATCGGCTGCCTTTCTGCTTTTTTGGAGGAAAAGGGAGTAAATGAAACCGTGAGGACACTGATAACAGAGGGGATCTGCCCGGGTGTTGCGAGCGTGCTTTCGTTTCTTCCTGTGATAGGAATTTTGTTTGCGTGCCTTTTCACCTTGGAGGAATGCGGATACATGGAGCGGATTTCGAGTGTGTTTGACCCGGCATTTCGGATGTTCGGTCTTCCCGGAGAGGCAATGATTCCGCTGCTTACCGGGTTCGGGTGTTCGGTTCCCGCCATAATGGCGGCCGCGCAGATTCAAAATCGCAGAGAACGAACTTTGACGGTGTTTTTGATTCCGTATATGTCATGCAGTGCCAAAATACCGATGTATGCGATGATTTGTTCGGCCATATTTCCGGGTGCACCTGCGCTTGCCATGCTTGCGGTGTATCTGTTCGGCGCCTTGACTGCAGGGGCGATTGCACTTGCTGCCTTGCGAATTCGAGGCAATTCCGGTAAAAGGAAAGGCGAGGACATCGAACGAAGGGAGTTCCGCCTGCGATACCCGAATCCCCAAAGAATCCTCCTGCGGACTTTTGAAAATATGCTGGGTTTTGTCAAGAAGGCATTTACCGTTATACTGATTGCTTCGACGGTGATTTGGACACTGGAAAATTTTAATGCGGACTTTGAACTTACAACTAACCCCGAAACAGGAATTCTTGCCGGAATCGGCAAAGCAGCAGCACCTGTTTTTGAGCCGATTGGGCTCGGCGACTGGCGCATTGCAACCGCCCTTCTTTCCGGGCTTTCCGCAAAAGAGGCGTCGCTCAGCACATTGTCGGTTCTTTTGCATGCTTCCGCCGGGGAGAACCGTGCCTGCTTGTCGCAGATTTTTACACCTGCTTCGGCTGCAAGTTTTCTGATTTTTTACTTGATGTATGTACCGTGCGTCGCCTCACTTACGGCGGTGCGGAAGGTGACGGGCAGGTGGCGGTGTGCGGCAGGCATGGCGGCCTTCCAGTGCGTTTTGGCGTGGATTGCAGCATTTGCGGTATACCATGTCGGAACATATGTATTGATTTCGTAAACTTTTGGTCAGCAATCGCAGATAAACTTCTTCTTTTTCCGCACGAATTGTGGTAAAATAAGATGTTAAGGAATTTTTTGGGGCACAGGCTTTGTGAAGAGGAAAGGACGAACAAGATATGAAAGTTTTCGATATCGTTCCGGTGAAATTCGAGGATGACAAAATGCTGATTCTCGATCAGACGAAACTGCCGGGAGAAGAAGTATACATAGAAATGAAGACAAAGGAAGATGTGTGGGATGCAATCTTCAAGCTCAAGGTCAGAGGGGCTCCGGCAATCGGGGTTGCCGCTGCATACGGGCTTTATATTTCAACGCGCGATTTCAAAGGGACAAAAGTCAAGGAATTCCGCGAATATGTGAGAGAAACGAGTGCGTATCTTAACAGTGCAAGACCTACTGCGGTGAATCTTTCGTGGGCGCTGAAACGTTGCGAGGATATGCTTGACCGATATATCAAGGCGTTCGACGATGCCGCATGCGGTTTTCTCTGCTCGTGTGATCATTGTGCGGGAGACCAGGTGGACGATGCAAAGATGCTCTTGCTTGATGAAGCCGAAAAAATCCGCAAAGAAGACGAAGCTGCCTGCCGCAAAATGGGGGAATACGGACTCAGCCTGCTCAAACCGGGCATGGGAATTCTGACCCATTGCAATGCGGGGACAATTGCAACGGCAAAATACGGCACCTGTCTTTCTCCGATTTACCTCGGACAGGAGCAGGGTTACGGATTTAAAGTCTTTGCAGATGAAACCCGGCCGCTTCTTCAGGGAGCAAGGCTCACATCCTGGGAGCTTTCCAAGGCGGGTGTGGATGTTACCCTCATCTGCGACAATATGGCATCCATCGTTATGAAGAACGGCTGGATCGATGCGGTGGTTGTGGGATGTGACCGTATGGCCGCAAACGGTGACGGCGCGAATAAGATCGGCACGAGCGGCGTTGCGATTCTTGCCAAGGAATACGGAATCCCGTTCTACATGTATGTTCCGACATCCACCATCGACATGAATACCAAAAGCGGAGACGACATCCATATCGAACTCAGAAACGGTGAGGAAATATACAAGATGTGGTACGAGAAAAACATGGCTCCGGAAGGCGTTAAAACATACAATCCGTCCTTTGATGTGACGGATCACAAATATATCACAGCGGTAATAACCGAAAAGGGAATCGTAAGACCGCCTTACGATGAAAATTTAAAGAAATTGTTTGAGGAATAGGAAAATGGGCGAAGGAAATCAAATAGGCGAAAAGAAGAGTTTTATCGACAAATATGCAAAAATACTGGTCATTGTTGCGGTGCTCTGCGGAGCGACATCGGGCAACTTCGGCGTACTTATTTCAGCATCCCCGACGGTCATCGGATTCTGGAGACTGACCATAGCACTGCCGTTCTTTGCTATTCCGATATTCGCGAATGCGGACAAAAGAAAGCAGCTTCTACAGGTATCCAAGAAAGATCTGCTTCTCAGCTTTATTTCGGGAGCATTTCTCTTCCTGCACTACTTTACATGGTATTCTTCGGTGAAGCTTACCAATGTTGCCAGTGCAGCGGTGCTGGCATCCTTTCATCCGCTGGTTGTAATTTTTATCACTGTTTTTATTTACAGAAAAAGAATTTCATGGAAGTCTGTCCTGGCGATTCTTGTGGCACTCGGCGGAGGCGTTTTGATTATATGTTCCGACCTTTCGACGCTTTCGGGCGGAAAGCTGTCAGGTAACCTCTTGGCGCTTGCGGCCGGAATCTGCATGGGCGTGTACTTTGCAATCGGCGGAAAGGTCAGACAGTCGGTGGAAGGAAGCATTTATGTTATGCTGGTATTCGCATCGTGCTGGATCTGCTTTGCGCTTTCGAATGTTTTTTCGGGAACTCCGATCACAGGCTATCCGACGATGGACTATGTTTACATACTTTGCCTGGCTTTCCTCTGCCAGCTTGGATCGCATGCCGTTTTCAACCTCTGCATGGGTCATGTAAGTTCTCTGTATGTGTCCGCTTGGGAGACGGGAGACCCGGTATTTTCAACGCTTCTTGCATTTCTCATGCTGCGTCAGGTACCGTCAGGAGCAGAAGTTATCGGATGCGTTATCGTAGTCGCTGCATTGCTTGTATACAACAAATTTGAACAGGAGTCAGAGTAAAACATGTACAAAGTCAAACTGAAGTCCTTTGAAGGACCTTTCGACCTGCTGGTTTATCTGATTGAAAATGCCGAAATGAGCATTTATGATATCAAAATCAGCGAAATCACAAATCAATATCTGGCTTACCTGAAAGAAATGGAAGAACGGGATGTGGCGCTGGCTTCCGAGTTTATGGTGCTGGCCTCTTCCTTGATTGAAATCAAGTCCAAGATGATTCTGCCGCGTGCGACGGAGGACGGACAGGAAATCGTCGGTGAGGATCCCAGAACCGAGCTGGTCGCAAGACTGCTGGAATATAAGCGGTTCAAGGAACTGTCGCAGATGCTTGAAGAGCGTGAAGAACGCAGCATGAACATTTTTGAAAAGCCGCAGGAAGACATTTCTCAGTACCTTGACAATCCGGACGAATATCTGAGTCTTGACCTGAAGGAATTTGCTTCCGCATTTAGTCTTTTCATACAGAAAAAACAGAGAGTCGAAGCGGTGAGAAAGCATTATACGAGAATCGAACGCGAACGTGCAAGCATGGAAAAGAGAATTTCGTATATCTTGCGGTCGGTTCGCGCAAAAATCGGACAAGTTTTCAGTTTTAAAGATTTTATTCAAGATAAGAAGGACAGATATGATATCGTGGTTACATTCATGTCGCTGCTTGAGATGGCAAAGGCAAGGGCTGTAAAGGTTGAGCAGCATGCAACTTACGGCAATATAGAGGTAAGTGCGGGAGAAAGAGTGCAGGAGGAATGGAAAGAAAATGACAGGGAACAAAGCAATTAAATCCGCTATGGAGTCCATGATGTTCACATGGGGTGAGCCGCTTGAAGCGAAGATGGCCGCGGATGTTTTTAATATAACGAAGGAAGAAGCCTATGAGTGCTTCAAAGAACTGCAGGCGGAGTACGAGCAGGAAGGCAGGGGAATCGTGATTCGCGAGGTGAATAAGGCATTTCAGTTTGCGACGCGCGAAGAAAATGCCGATTATGTGCGAAGACTCTGCACGCCGGTGAAGGCAAAGAAGCTTTCCCAGTCTGCGCTTGAGGTGCTTGCCATTATCGCCTACAAGCAGCCGGTAACCAAAGGTGAAATGGAAGCAATCCGAGGAATCAAATGCGACAGAGTAGTGGAAGGCTTGATGAACAAGAATCTGATTGAAGAGGTAGGGCGTTCCTCCGCAATCGGAAGGCCGATTCTCTACGGGACAACGGACACCTTTCTCAAAAACTTCGGCTTCACGAGCCTCAAGGAACTTCCGGACATTGAGGACATCGGAAGCGTAATCAACGACGACATCGAGGCGGAAACTTCCGGTGAGGAACAGGATCCGGTAAGCGCAGGCCAGATGACAATTGAATTTTAAATCCACGCATAAAATTTCCCATCAGCAAGTAAACTGTTGATGGGAGTTTTTTTATGGACAGATACAGTAAAAATAAAATATGCGCTGCACTCATATGCGGAGCATTCCTGATCGGTGCACTCGGCGGTCTGGGAATCGGCCCGCGGGAGGCTGACCGCATGATGGAGGGGGCCGAGGCGCAAGCCAAAACAACGGCAGTTTCACAGCCAGAGATAAGCCCGCCGTCCGTCTCTGCAGAGAGCGCGGTGCTGATTGACGAAAGCGGGCAGATTCTATATGAAAAGAATGCGAATGCGAAGGGCTATCCCGCGAGCACAACGAAAATCATGACGGCGCTTGTGACGCTTGAAAAACTCGACGAACTCGGTCTTGACAGCAAGAGCGAAATTATTGTGCCGGAAGAGGCCGTCGGCATCGAAGGTTCTTCAATATATTTAAAAAAAGGGGAAAGACTAACGATTGAGGAATTGCTTTACGGACTTATGCTCCGGTCAGGGAACGACAGTGCAGCGGCGCTTGCGGCCTGCATGGGTGGAAGCCTCGGGGATTTTGTAACTATGATGAACGAAAGAGCGGCGGCGCTCGGATGCAGCGGCACGCATTTTACAAACCCAAGCGGCCTATATGATGAGAATCATTACACTACGGCATCGGACCTTGCGAAAATTGCGCATGAGGCCATGAAGCGCCAGGACTTCAGAGAAATCGTCGGCGCGAAAGATTGGCAGAATACAGACGGGAGCCGCAGCTTTCATAACAAAAACAAGACGGTTTTTCAGTATGAGGGAGCAACCGGCATAAAAATCGGATTTACCAAGGCTTCGGGAAGAACTCTCGTGGCGTCCGCTGAGCGGGACGGCAGGCAGATGATTGCCGTGGTTCTCAGAGACGGGAACTGGTTTAACGATGCTTATGCCCTTATGGATTACGGATTTGAACAGGGAGGAAAATGAGATTATGGATTATAGATGTGTGGACCGGGGTTCAAAAAAATGCCCCTGCCATATGACAACATCGGGACAATGCTATACTTGCAGTATGCTGCGCACAGGGGAATGCGGCTGCAGCACGCAGTGGACGGGAAGCTGCCCGTACAGCGAATTTTCGATGAATGCGGGAAGACCCCAGCCGATGCCGATGCTGATGCCCGCAGAAGTGGTATATCAGAAAAATTATTCGAGCAAACTTACGGTGGTGCGCCTGGAGGTTCCGGCGGGATTCGCGCAGCAGTGCCACAGGCTGGGCAGCTACATTATGGCGCAGGTCATGGGTTACATGGTGCCGCTTTCGGTGCTGCACTCATCCTACGCGGTTGAAAAAAGGCGCTTTATCATCGGACCGAGGCCGTATATCGAAGTTGCGGTTCAGCCAATCGGTCTTAAGACCATGCAGCTTGCAAACCCACTCAGTAAATTTTGGAACATCCAAGGGCCGTTTTACAGCGGCCTTCAGACTGCCGGCAGAATAGATACAAGCAAGCCCATGCTGGTAATCGCAAAAGGAACGGCACTTGCACCTTTTCTTAATGTGGCACGCGTGCTCGCCGGAGAAAACCCGGCAAAGATTAATCTTTTTATCGATGATGACAAAATAACGAGCGAGTTTATATCCGATTATGTATCAAAGATCGGCACAAGGTTTAACTATATCAATCTTTCCGAGGATATGGAAACGGCACTTGCGATGCTTGATATGTATGATCAGATTATGTTTCTGGCATCGCCGTATTACACGAACCAAGTCATACGAAAGCTCAGAGGAAGCGGCAAGCTGGTCAGAAGCAGGGTAGAGGCTGTGCAGGCAATCGGAAAATGCCTGGTTGTGGCAAATCACGCAAACATGTGCTGCGGCCTCGGGATATGCGGCTCATGCAGCCATACGGACAAAGACGGAACAACCGTGAAGGAGTGCAAATGTATGGAGGGAGGAATTTTTCAATGAGCAAAATAGTGGTGATAGGTGCCGGCTGGTCGGGATGTGCAGCGGCGGTACGCGCAGTGAAACAGGGGCATGAGGTTACGCTTCTCGAAAAAACGGATCTCCTTCTGGGACTTGGCAATGTCGGTGGAATCATGCGAAACAACGGCAGATTTACGGCCGCCGAAGAAAATATAGCGCTCGGTGCATCGGAACTTTTTGAGATTACCGATAAGCTCAGCACCCACAAGAATATTGACTTTCCGGGACATGATCATGCGAGCTTTTATGATGTGGCAATGGTTGAGCCTGCTGTACGCAGGCTTCTTGAAAAGCTCGGGGTTGATATCCGGCTGATGTGCCGTGCCGTCGATGTGGAAATCGAAGAGACGAAGGACGGTGGCAAACGCCTGAAATCGATTCTCGCGGTAATCACAAACCACGACGGGGACTATGAAACCATTGAGATTGATGGAGATGTGTTTGTGGAGACGACCGGCTCCACCGGGCCGATGGGAAACTGCGCCAAGTACGGCAACGGCTGCTCGATGTGCGTGCTCAGGTGCCCGGCGTTCGGACCTCGGGTGAGCATAACGGAAAGAGCCGGCAGTTATGATGTACACGGGGAACGGCCTAACGGAAGGCCGGGAGCTTTCAGCGGATCGTGCAAACTCGAAAAAAGAACGCTCAGCACGAAGCTCCAAAAGAAGCTTGACAAAGAAGGCTTTGTCGTCGTTCCGCTTCCGCCGGAAATGATAAACAAGGATAAACTGAGCCAAAAGGTATGCCAGCAGTATGCCCTTGACCCATTTGCCGAAAACATCATTTTGATCGACACCGGGCATGCCAAGCTGATGACCTCCTATTTCAACCTTGCGGATTTGAGAAAGGTCGAAGGCTTTGAAAATGCGCGCTTTGTCGACCCATATGCCGGTGGAAAGGGAAACTCCATCCGATACATGTCCGTGGGACTTCGGGACGAACATCTGCGTGCGGACGGAATCGAGAATCTATTTTTGGGCGGAGAAAAATCCGGATTTTTCGTGGGGCATACCGAGGCGATAACGACAGGCTCTTTGGCGGGCTACAACGCAGCGATGCTCGCTGCCGGAAAACCGCTGCTTGAGCTTCCGACAGAGCTTGCGACAGGCGATATCATCGAATTTGCAAACGAGATGCTGGCAAGTGAAGAAGGTTACAAGAAACGTCTCACCTTCGCGGGCGGTACATATTTTCAGAGAATGAAAGACAGGCAGCTTTACACAACCGATGTAAAAATTATTCGAAAACGCGTTGAGGCTCAAGGCCTCACGGATATTTACAACCGTGCGAATATTTGTTAAAATATAAAGAAGACATAACGAAAGAAAAGGAAAAAACATGAGAATCAACAAATATATTGCACAGGCAGGCATTTGCAGCCGCAGAAAGGCTGACGAACTGATTGCCAACGGAAATGTGAAAATAAATGGGGCAGCCCTGAGGGAACCGGGATACGAAGTTGCGGATGAAGACCGTGTCGAAGTAAACGGAAAGCTGATAAGTGCAAAGCAGAAACTCGAATATGTGCTCATCAATAAGCCGCTTGGCATGGTGACAACGGTTTCGGATGATAAAGAACGCCTTACGGTTATGGATGTCGTTGCGGATATCGATGCACGTCTGTTTCCGGTAGGGCGTCTTGACTACAACACAAGCGGAGCACTTATTATGACAAACGACGGTGAGCTGGCCTACAGACTGACTCATCCGAAACATGAAGTGTATAAGACTTACCGTGCACGGGTTGCGGGGATTTTGTCAAACGAAAAAGCCGCCCGCCTCAGAAAAGGCGTGGATATCGGAGGCTTTGTCACATCTCGTGCGAAAGTAAACATAATCAAAGGAACTCAGCATTCAACAATCGTTGAGATTGCAATCCATGAGGGCAAAAACAGGCAGGTCAGAAAGATGTTTTCCGCCGTGGGAAATCCCGTTCAGGAACTTGAAAGGGTGGCAATCGGCGAAATTAAACTCGGCCATTTGAAACCCGGACACTATCGAAAGCTTACAAGAGATGAAATTGAATATTTAAAAAACTGTTAACGGAGAAAAGAATGAGATTAAGAGATTTAAAGACAGGAGAAAGCGGCAGAATTACCGTTGTCGGAGGCCAAGGTGCGCTGCGGCAGCATTTCCTTGATATGGGAGTGGTGCCCGGAGCCGAAATCAAGCTTATGAAGCTTGCTCCGATGGGGGATCCGATGGAATTCCGAATCCACGGATACGAACTGACGCTCAGGCTCGCAGATGCAGAAAAAATAGAAATCGAACCGATAAACATTCCGGAGGAAAATACCGCAGAGGGAAAGTCTCCGGAAAAACCGAAGGCGAAACACCCCGGGCTCGGTGAGGGCGGAATCTACCATGTGAAAACGGACGGGAATCCTTTGCCCGACGGCACAACGATTACATTTGCACTTGCCGGAAATCAAAACTGCGGCAAGACAACCTTGTTTAATCAGCTTACCGGTTCGAACCAGCATGTGGGGAATTTCCCCGGAGTTACGGTTGATCGAAAAGACGGTGTAATCAAAGGTTATCCCAAAACACTGGTTACGGATCTTCCGGGAATTTACTCCATGTCGCCGTACACGAGTGAGGAAATCGTAACCAGACAGTTTCTTCTTGATGACAAGCCGAAGGGAATCATAAACATTGTGGATGCAACGAATATAGAGAGAAACCTTTATCTTACGATGCAGCTCATGGAACTTGATATTCCAATGGTTTTGGCATTAAATATGATGGATGAGGTCCGCGAAAACGGAGGAACTGTCCGCGTGAACGAGATGGAGGAAGCGCTCGGAATTCCGGTAATACCGATTTCGGCAGCAAAGAACGAGGGCATCAGCGAGCTGATCAGCCACGCCGTTCATGTGGCGCAGTATCAGGAAAAACCGGGCCGCAGCGATTTTTGTGATCCGCAGGATCACGACGGAGCCGTACATAGATGCCTGCACGCAATTATGCATTTGATTGAAGACCATGCAGCGAATGCGGGAATTCCCGTTCGCTTTGCGGCCAGCAAACTTGCGGAGGGCGACGAAGTGATGCTTTCGCATCTTAAGCTCGATCAGAACGAAAAAGAAACGCTGGAGCACATCATCTGTCAGATGGAGGAAGAAAGAGGCATGGACAGAGCAGCGGCAATCGCCGATATGCGGTTCTCCTTTATTCAGCAGGTCTGCGGCAAAACCGTTGTAAAACCTAAGGAAAGCAAAGAACACGCACGCAGCGTCAAAATAGATAAAATTCTTACCGGCAAATACACCGCAATCCCGGCATTTATCGGAATTATGGCACTTGTATTCTGGCTGACGTTCGGAGTAATCGGTTCATGGCTTTCCGACATGTTGGATTTGGGCATCGGTGCATTGACGGATTTAACGGACGCAGGGCTTACCGCGTACGGAATCAATCCGGTTGTGCACTCGCTGGTCATTGACGGCATTTTCAAGGGTGTGGGAAGCGTGCTTGCGTTTCTTCCTATAATCGTAACTCTGTTTTTCTTCCTGTCGATTCTCGAAGACAGCGGATACATGGCAAGAGTTGCGTTTGTCATGGACAAGCTTCTCCGTAAAATCGGTCTTTCGGGGAGAAGCATTGTACCGATGCTGATTGGCTTCGGATGCACCGTGCCGGGGGTTATGGCAAGCCGTACGCTGCCGTCGGAACGCGACCGTAAGATGACAATCCTTCTGACTCCGTTTATGAGCTGTTCGGCAAAGCTGCCGATTTACGGATTTTTCAGTGCTGCGTTCTTCCCGGAACACGGAGCACTTGTAATGATTATTCTCTACTTCACAGGAATTCTTGTAGGTATTTTATTTGCACTTCTTGCGCGTGGTGTGGCATTCCGGGGTGAACCGGTGCCGTTTGTTATGGAACTTCCGAACTACAGACTGCCGGGCGCCAAAAATGTCGGCCAGCTGCTCTGGGAAAAGGCAAAGGACTTTCTTGAGAGAGCCTTCACGGTTATATTTGTTGCAACGATTGTGATTTGGTGCCTGCAGACATTTGATACGAGACTGAATGTTGTATCGGACTCGCAAAACAGTCTGCTTGCAATGCTTGCGGGTGTAATTGCGCCTGTATTTGCGCCGCTTGGCTTCGGCGACTGGAGAATTTCAACGGCACTCATTACCGGCTTCATGGCAAAGGAAAGCGTTGTTGCAACCCTGACCGTTCTGACGGATGGAATCAGCATTACGACACTTTTGACCCCGCTTGCGGCAGCGGCACTTCTCGTGTTCTGCCTGCTCTACACGCCTTGCGTTGCGGCCATTACCTCTATCAAGAGAGAACTCGGCGGTAAGTGGGCGGCGCTTGTTGTCGTTCTGCAGTGCGTGATTGCATGGCTGTGTGCTTTTGCGGTCTATATTGTCGGCGGCATGCTGCTGTAAGTGCAGCGTGAACTTTGTGGCTTGAGAGGTGAAATTATGAATTTTGCAACGATAGCAGTGTTGATTATAATAGGAGCCGCGCTTTGCGCGGCTGTCTTTTCAATGATTCGCAGCCGCCGAAAAGGCGGCTGTGCGGGCTGCCCGGGCTGCTCGAGCTGCTCGAACTGTTCCGTGCATCGCACAAAAGCCCCGAAATGAAAAAAGAGCCTGCATAAGCAAACCCTTCTTCCATAAAAGATGTATTAGTAATTATCGTGTTTTCTAAATTTGTGCTACTTTCTCTTCATTTCCTTCGGAGTTACGCAAGTTCCGGAAGCTCTTGCAACTACGATAGGTTCTTCTAAGAAATCAGCAGCGGAAGCGTTGATGTCTTTTCTGGAAACGATAACTTTTCTTGCTTCGAAAGTCATGTGTCTGGAAGTGTTTCCGATTTTGTCGATTTCGCCGTAAGCTTCGATGTAGTCGCCTGCATATGTAGGAGCTAAGAATTCTACATTGTCATATGCGCAGAAAAGACCTTCGTCTCCGTCTAACTTGATTAATAATTCAGTAGCAACGTCACCGAATAAGTGAACCATATGTGCTCCGTCAACTAATTCTCCACCGTAGTGCGCATCCTTTGCAGACATTCTTAATCTTAAAGTTGAAGTAATTTTTTCCATTTTGTTTTCTCCTTTTTCATATCGATATTCTAAAGTTATTTTGAATAACTCAAAACTCACGAAGATATATATTGCAAAATGTGTGCCAATGGTTTATTATTGAAAATAGATAAAAAACGAACCGATTTGTGTTCACTGAAAAGGAGCGAACCTTAAATGACTACGACCTACGGAACAAAACGCGTTTTGGAACCGCAGTATGTTTTACCTACATCAGCATGGAAACTTGACAACAGCCGCGATATATATCCGGACGAGATGAGAGTATCCATTAAAAGAATACACCTCGAAGGAACAAGTTTCAAGCAGATTTGCACTGAAACCAACAATAATGAGGAAAAAATACGCCAAAAAATCATAGATATAACAATCCGAAGAGGAAAAATGCATAATCCGGTAACGGATACGGGCGGGCTTGTGTGCGGCACTGTTGAAGAAATCGGAGCGGAGTATGAAAATCCGAATGGGCTGAAGCCCGGAGATACCGTGATTTGCAATGCTTCGCTGGCTTCGATGCCGATTTACATAGAGAACATAGGAGAGATCGACCGTGCATTTAATCAGATGGAGGCAAGGGGCTATGTAATCGCACACGACCGGATTCAGGTTGTAAAAGTCGATGAAAATGCACCGACCAATCTGCTGTTGTTTGCGCTCGACCAGTCCGGGACCCTGCTGAGGCTCGACCGGCTTGCCGAGGGCAAGAATAGATTCTTAATCGTCGGAAACAACATGATTACAAACCTTCTTTTTGGATACGCAATCCGGCGCAAAATCGGTGATACCGGGGAGATCGTCTGTCTTTTGGACAAAAAAACGGGAATCTCGCTCTCGGGAGGAGGCGTAGACAGCCTGCTCTCCAAGGTGTTTAATCAGATCCATTTTCTCGACATATTGAAACCGGTGGAGGCGTTGGAAAAACTGAATGCAGACGATTTGTTCGATTTGTCTGTAAACTGCGCGGAAATACCGGGTGCGGAGACAATCAACATACTGGCAACGCGGCCGAAGGGAACGGTTTTGTTTGCCAATCTGATAAACAACCTTAACATTGCCTTGTATATCACCGAGTCGATTTCCAAAGACCTCGATGTGAGAAGTGCGGAAGGTTTTCTGGCCGACTATGACAGATTCGACATGGAACTGGTTTCCGAAGTGGCGCCTTACTTTGAAAATGCAACGGTTGAGACACTGAAAGAACCGGAAGAGCAGGAATGGGAAATGAGCCCTTATACAAAGTCCCTGGTTGAAAAAAGCCTGTCGGATGATTTTGTTTTCAAGTCAAGAGCCATGCAGGTGGTCATGGAAGAAATCATGAAAGTTTCGAAATACGACTGCAATGTCATAATCTTCGGCTCCACAGGCGTCGGCAAGGAAAAAGTTGCAAACCTCATACAAAAAAACAGCGACCGGAAACTGCAGCCGTTCGTAAAAATAAACTGCGGAGCAATTTCACCGAATCTGATTGAATCGGAGTTCTTCGGATACGAAAAGGGCGCTTTCACGGGAGCAAACACGACCGGCAAAAAAGGCTATTTTGAAACTGCAAACAACGGTGTAATGTTCCTTGACGAAATAGGCGAACTGCCCCTTGAAATGCAGGCAAAACTGCTCAGAGTCATTCAGGACGGCGAGTTCTACCGCGTGGGCGGCACAACGCCGATTAAAACGAATGTCAGAATCATTTCGGCAACAAACAGGGACCTTGAAAAATTTGTTGAAGAGGGGCTTTTCAGGCGAGACCTGTACTACAGACTGAATGTTGTGCCGATCCGAATTCCGGATCTTGCCGACAGAACGGATGACATACCGGCACTTGTAAATTTGTTCCTCGGCAAATACGGCAAGAAATTCGGCGCAAAGCGGGGAATCGCAGACAGTGCAATGGATTACCTCAAGAGGATGCCATGGCCGGGAAATGTGCGTGAACTGGAAAACTCCGTGCAGCGACTGATTATATCGGCGCAGGGCGAGGACATAACATTGATGGATGTCATGCGCGAAAGTCACGGCGAGCTCTTCGAAGGCGGAAGCTACGGCAGGGAGGAAACGGAAGAAACCGAGCGGGAAGCAGAGATCGATCTGCAGTCGGCGGTGGAAGAATACGAGAAGGGTCTCATCAAATACGCCTGCGAAAAGTACGGTTCAACCAGAAAGGCGGCAAAAGCCGTGGGAATCAGTCAAACACAGCTTGTAAGGAAGAAGAAAAAATATGAAATTGAGTAGCGAACCGAAAAAGGTTCGCTATTTTTTATCATGAAAACATTTCGGTTCACTTTATGTAAGAATTTTGCTGAAAGAAAGATACAGAAGTGAATCGACATCGAACGGATGCCCCACTTTGTGCGGTGTTTGGGGATATAAGCGAAAGGCTTGAAAAATGAAAAGCGTTGGCACAAAATTTGCTTAATATTGATGCGGGTAAGAAGGGAATAAATGTGATTTTTTGTGAAGAAAAAAATAATTTGTTCAAAAACGGTTTTTGCTATGGAAAAATCGAACCCAATGATATATAATTAACATAGTAAGTTATGCCCTGTACAGCAACCGGATAGGTTTGTCGCGAAGCAGGAGCATAAAAATAAAATTAATATTTTTTCTAGGAGGAAAATAAAATGAAAAAAGGATGCCCTTATGGTACACACCGTGTAATCTCTCCAAAGGGAGTATTACCACAGCCAGCAGATGTTATTGATAACACAATGGAAATCTACGATAACGAAGTATTAATCGATGTTAAGACTTTAAACATCGACTCCGCTTCCTTCACAGAAATCGTTAGAAGAGTTTTAGACAAGAAGCCTGCAGAAGTTACAACTAAGGAAGAAATGGACAAGATCGGCGCTAAGATGATGGAAATCGTTGCTCACGCTGGTAAGCACAAAAACCCTTGGACTGGTTCCGGCGGAATGCTTCTCGGAACAGTTGAACAGGTTGGTCCTGCATACGTTGGCGACTTAAAGGTTGGCGACAAGATTGCTACATTAGTATCCCTTTCCTTAACTCCGTTAAGAATCGATGAAATCATCGAAATGAGACCTGCTATCGACCAGGTTGACATCAAGGGTAAGGCTATCTTATTCCAGTCCGGTATCTACGGAATTATTCCTGATGATATGCCAGAAAAGACTGCATTATCAGCATTAGACGTTGCTGGTGCTCCTGCTCAGACTGCTAAGTTAGTTCAGTCCGGACAGAAAGTTCTTATCATCGGCGGCGGCGGAAAATCCGGTCTCCTTTGCTTACACGAAGCTAAGAAGAGAGCTGGCGTTACCGGCTTAGTAGTATGTGCTGCTGGTTCCCAGAAGTCCGAAGACAGAGCAAGAGCTCTTAACCTTGCTGATGAATACTTCCACATGGACGCTACAGATGCTGTTGGATTCTACAACAAGTCCATGGAATTAACAAACGGCGAATTATTCGACGTAGTTATCAACTGCGTATCCATTGAAAACACAGAAATGGCTTCCATCCTTTCCTGTAAGGACGACGGAGTTGTTTACTTCTTCTCAATGGCTACTTCCTTCACAAAGGCAGCTCTCGGTGCTGAAGGCGTTGGCAAAGACGTTACAATGATCATCGGTAACGGATACACTAAGGGTCACGCTGCAATCACTCTTCAGTGCTTAAGAGAAAACCCTGGTCTTAAAGCTTTATTCGAAGAAATGTACGCATAATTTTCGGAACATAAATAGCTGAAGATACTTATTAAAGGAATCTCGCAGGACTCCCTGCGGGATTCCATTCCAAATGTTTATTTGAATTATTAAAGGAGATTAAAAGATGGCTGTTAGAAATTGGAAAGACATTCCTCTTTTTAAGGATGTTACAGACGAACAGTGGAACGACTGGCATTGGCAGGTTGAACACAGACTTTCAACAGTAGAAGACATTGCAAAGGTTGTTAACTTAACAGAACAGGAAAAGGCTGATATCGAAAAGGTTATGGGCGGCTTCAGAGTAGGAATCACTCCTTACTATGCATCCCTTATGGATCCGGACGATCCGAGATGCCCGATCAGAATGCAGGCAGTTCCTACATTAGCAGAAATGCACAGATCCGAAGCAGACGACATGGACCCATTACACGAAGATGCTGACTCCCCGGCTCCTGGATTAACTCACAGATATCCGGACAGAGTTTTATTCTTAATCACTGACCAGTGCTCCATGTACTGCAGACACTGCACAAGAAGAAGACTCGCAGGCGAAACTGATGGTGCCAGATCAAGAGAAGACATCAACGCTTGCATCGAATACATCAGAAAAACTCCACAGGTTAGAGACGTACTTCTTTCCGGTGGTGACGCTCTCTGCGTTGAAGATGACACATTAGAATACATCATCAGCGAATTAAGAAAGATTCCTCATGTTGAAATCGTAAGATTGGGTTCCAGAACTCCGGTTGTAATGCCTATGAGAATTACTGACAACCTTGTTAACATGCTGAAGAAATACCACCCAATCTGGTTAAACACTCACTTCAACCATCCAAAGGAAATGACTCCGACGGCTATGGAAGCTTTAAGAAAACTTGCTGACGCAGGTATTCCTCTTGGCAACCAGTCCGTATTACTCCGTGGCGTAAATGACTGTAAGCATATCATGAGAGATCTTATGCACCAGTTAGTAAAGAACAGAGTAAGACCTTACTACATCTACATCTGCGACCTTTCCATGGGTATCGAACACTTCAGAACTCCGGTTTCCAAGGGTATCGAAATCATGGAAGGTTTGAGAGGACACACTTCCGGCTATGCAGTTCCTACATTTGTAGTTGACGCTCCTGGTGGTGGCGGTAAGACTCCTGTAATGCCTCAGTATGTAATTTCTCAGACTCCGCACAAGGTAATCCTGAGAAACTACGAAGGTATCATTACTACATACACAGAACCGAGCCTTCCGGATCTTCCTTGCAAATGCGACTTCTGCACAGGCAAGAGAACTTACAAATATCAGGGTGTATCTGCACTCGGTGAAGGTCCTGAAATCAAGACTATCGAGCCTGCACACCTTGCAAGACACGAAAGAAACCAGCACTAATTCCGAACGCCGGAATTGTGCGGCCATAAAATTAAATGTATCTATAGGGGACCGATATCGGCCCCCTATAGGTGTGATAAAGGATATTACATAAATGGGTATATTGTACGACTTATCAACAAAATACAAAGCAATTTCCATTGTCGGAATGGCAAAGAATGCCGGCAAGACAACAGCACTTAACTATCTGATAGAAGAAGCAATCGACGAAGGAATTGTTTTGGGAATTACTTCAACGGGCAGAGACGGAGAAACACAGGATCTGGTAACAGGAACCGAAAAGCCGAGAGTATACCTGGAAGAGGGCATGCTGGCCGCCGTACCTTCGCTTTTGTACGAGATGGCAGATGCCGGACTGGAAGTAATTCGAAAGACGAAATATTCGACGGCAATCGGGGAACTGCTGATATGCAGAGTCAGAGAAGCCGGATATGTACAGATTGCGGGACCCGTAATAAACGCAGAGCAGAAACTCCTCTGCGACGATATGCTCAAGCTTGGATGTGAGCTTGTCCTTATCGATGGCGCAATCGACAGAAAGACAATTGCATCTCCGGATACATCGGATGCAATTATACTTTCAACGGGGGCGGTGCTTTCCAGAACGATGAGCAAGGTTGTGGAAGAAACCGCACATATAGTAAACCTCTACAGGACGCCGGAACTGGAAGCAGGCACGGCAAGAGAGGCAATTGAAAACAATAACTTTGACGACAAGATTATGCTTGTCGATGACAACGGAAATGTCCGCAAACTTGACCTTGCAACGGGTCTTGGAGCGGCGAAGGAAATCAACGGAGCCATCGATGAGGATACAAGATATATATATATACCGGGTGCTTTCACAAGCAGCGTGATTTCGGACATAAGCTTAAAAAATCTCAAGCAGGTGCACTTTGTTTTGAAAGACCCGACGAAGATTTTTGTAAATGCGATGAACTGGGGAATCTTCCGGAAGAAAGGATTCCGCGTATCGGTTCTCAAAAACATCGAAATTGCTGCCATCACGGTTAATCCGTGGGCACCGGCGGGATACACCTTCGACAACCGCATTCTTTTGGAAGAAATGCAGAAGGCGATTCCGGACATTCCAATCATAGATGTGAGGATGTAAGAATGAAACAGGGAACAAACAGACGGCTTGCAAATGTCAAAACGAGAAAAGAAACAGGTCTTGAGTATGTCATGTTTAACCTTGACCTCAACACACCTTTCGGCAAGAAACAGCTGAAAGAGATAAGACCGTTTTATCCGGGTGAGGAACAGGACCTCCGGGATGAGCTCGACCGCGTGGAGAGAATGATATATTTCGTTAAGCAGAACAAAGTCTTGACGGATAAGATACTTGAAGTTTTCATGGAGATAAAAGATCCTACTCTGACCGTTCAGAGAAGCGGAGACACGATTCTTTCAACCGTGGAACTTTATGAAGTGAAGTCTTTGCTGCTTCAGATGAGGCAGCTTGGGAAACTTACCAAAGAACACGAGGTAGGCGACTACAAGGGATGCCACTGCGTGTCCGAGTGTGAGAAACCCGAGAGTATTGGGGCGCTGCAGACGGAATCGGAAGACGGCGAGCCTGTTGTGAACACGGTGCCTGACGATTATTTTCTGGCAGACACCGAAGATTTGCTGGATGCGCTTGACCCGACCGGAGACAGACTGAATACCTTTTACATATACAACGAATTCAGCCCGCTGCTTGCGGAACTGCGAGGCAAAAAAAGAGAATATGAACTCATGATTCGCAGGGAGCAGAAGCAGAAGCGCGAAGAACTGAGAAAACAGCACGGAGTAATGCTCACACCTAAGTTCGATATCGTGCTTGCGAAGTCGAATCCGGATTTTGAGAAGATACAGGCTCTTCCTGAACTTGAAATTGTGGATCAGGACTATATGAGTGTTACCTTGCAGCTCAAGCCTACGGAAGAAATATATAAATTTGTGGGCGAAATTGAAGTAATCAACGAGAAAATAGAAGCAGAAGAAGAAAGAATCAGAGGTGTTCTTTCGAAGAAAATTTCGGAGAAGTCGGACGTGCTTCTTGAAAACTGCGAGAAGATAGGTGCTTTGGATCTGGCACTTGCAAGAGCCAGATATTCCATACAGCACGACATGACAAAGCCGGAGATTGCCGATGAGCATGTCATCGAATTCGAAGACGGCAGAAATGTTCAGGTTGAAGATGTGATTAAGCAGAAGGGCAAGACCTATTGTCCGGTTTCGCTGAGCCTCAAGGACGGAGTCACACTGATAACCGGGGCAAACATGGGCGGAAAAACAATTTCGCTCAAACTGGCAGGACAGATTCCGATTTTGGCGCAGTACGGATTTTTCGTACCTGCCAAACACGCACGGATCGGCTTGTCGAATTACATGCAGATTCTCATAGGCGATTCGCAGTCGGTTGAGAGAGGTCTTTCGAGTTTCGGTTCCGAAATGGAAGAACTTAAGGAAATCTTAGATCACGGACAGGACAGAAGCCTGATTCTCATTGACGAAATCGCATCGGGAACCAACCCGACCGAAGGTACGGCACTCACCAAGAGCCTTGTCGATTACCTGATCGAAAAACCGTATATTTCCTTGATTACGACGCACTTTGAATCCGTGACGGAGCGGGAAGGCATTGTAAATATGCAGGTAAGAGGACTCTCGGACTGCAATTTCGATCTTTTGAACCGCGAAATCCAGTATGCAAACCGCCGTGACAGGATAAATATAATATCCAAGCATATGGACTATCGTCTGTATCGCGTGGATAACAAAACCCAAGTTCCAAAGGAAGCCCTCAGCATAGCAGCCATGTTGGGTATCAACAAGGAGATTATCGAGGGTGCGAAAAAATATATGTGATAAGGAGAAAAAGGATGAAAAGCAAACTTAACATTGACCCAAAAGTTGTTGACAGCGCTCGCCAGCATGCCGCTAATATCGCACATGACATGCAGGAATTCATCGAGCGTCACACAACAGTGTCAACCGAAAGAACAATTGTGAGACTTTTAGGCATTGACGGTGTTGACGAACTGGAAACACCGCTTCCTAACGTGGTTGTAGACCACATCAAAGATGCAGGAGCTCTCCCTACAGGTGCAGCTTACTGGATCGGAAACGCAATCGTTCAGACAGGCAAGCAGCCGCAGGAAATCGCAGAAGAAATCGCAGCAGGAAAGCTCGAAATCACGAAGCTTCCAACTTGCTCACAGGAAGAAGCTGCGGAAGCATTAAAGCCGGCTATCAAGAAAACATTCGAAAGAATCGATATGCAGAAGGCTAAGAGAAAAGAATACCTCGAAAGAATCGGCGAAGGTCCGGAACCTTATCTTTACGTAATCGTAGCAACAGGTAATATCTATGAAGACGTTATCCAGGCTCAGGCTGCTGCAAGACAGGGTGCTGACATCATCGCAGTTATCAGAACAACTGCTCAGTCCCTTCTTGACTATGTTCCTTACGGACCTACTACAGAAGGTTTCGGCGGTACATACGCAACACAGGAAAACTTCAGAATCATGAGAAAAGCTCTTGACGAAGTTGGTGAAGAAGTTGGCAGATACATCAGATTATGTAACTACTCATCCGGTATGTGCATGCCTGAAATCGCTGCAATGGGAGCTCTTGAAAGACTTGACGTTATGCTTAATGACGCAATCTACGGAATCCTGTTCAGAGACATCAACATGCAGAGAACTCTGGTTGACCAGTTCATGTCCAGAGTTATCATCGGATACTGCGGCATCATCTTCAACTCCGGCGAAGATAACTACCTTACAACTGACGACGCAATCGAAGCAGCACATACAGTAACAGCTTCCCAGTTCATCAACGAACAGTTCGCTGTACTTGCCAACATCCCTGAAAACCAGATGGGTCTTGGTCACGCTTTCGAAATGGATCCAAATACAGAAGACGGATTCCTTCTTGAATTATCACAGGCTATCATGGCAAGAGAAATCTTCCCGAACGCAAGATTAAAATACATGCCGCCTACAAAGTTCATGACAGGAAACATCTTCAGAGGTCACATCCAGGATGCTCTGTTCAACTTAGTAGCAATCTGGTCCGGTCAGTCCCTGCAGCTGTTGGGTATGCTTACAGAAGCTATCCACACACCGCATATGCAGGACAGATACCTCTCCATCGAAAACGCGAAGTACATCTTCAACAACTGCAAACACATCGGTGATGAAGTTGAATTCAAGAAAGACGGTATCATCCAGAAGAGAGCACAGGAAGTTTTAGGCAAAGCTGACGCACTCCTTGCAGAAGTTGAAAAAGAAGGTCTTTTTGCAACTATCGAAAAAGGTATTTTCGGCGGCGTAAAGCGTCCGTTTGACGGTGGACACGGTCTTGAAGGCGTTTGCACAAAGGGTGAAAACTACTTCAATCCGTTTATCGCACTGTTTATGGATCATGAATAAGGAGGTAGGAAACAATGGCAGATAACAAGACAGCAACAACTCAGGTTGATTTAACTTGTGTTAAGCCTTACGGCGACGCATTAAATGACGGTAAAGTTGAAATGGCATTTACGCTTCCGGTTCCTTATGGTGAAGAAGCAGAAGAATGCGCAAAGCAGTATGCAAAGAAAATGGGTTTTGAAGAACCTAACGTAACATATTACTGCGAGTTGACTCCGGGATACACTTTCTTCGTTGTATACGGAGCAGCTCAGGCAACCATCGACTTCACAGCAATCAAGGTTCCAAAGGTAGAAGGTACTGTTATGGATCGTGTAGAATGCGGTGAATGGATTGGCGAACACATCGGCAGAGACATCGTTGTAGTTGGAGCTTCCATCGAATCCGATGCTCATACCGTAGGTATCGACGCAATCATTCAGATGAAGGGCTTCCACGGGCACTTCGGTCTTGAAAGATTCAAGAACGTAGTTCCTTACAACATGGGCTCCCAGGTTCCTTGCGAAGCATTAATCGCAAAGGCTAAGGAAGTAAATGCCGATGCTATTCTGGTATCCCAGACTGTAACTCAGAAGGATATCCACATCAAGCAGCTTACTCAGATGGAAGAACTCCTCGAAGCAGAAGGTCTTCGCGACAAGGTTATCCTTACTTGCGGCGGTCCGAGAATCTCCCACGAGCTTGCTCAGGAATTAGGTTATGATGCAGGTTTCGGTCCCGGAAAATATGCAGAACATGTAATGTCCTACATCATGCAGGAAGTCGAAAAGCGCGGATGGCAGAACAAGCCAAACATTGCTGACAGATAAGATAAGAATTACATTTGCCCGGCTGGAATATGCCGGGCAGGTGAATTTTATATTAAACAGGAAGGTGAAAACATGATTAACAAAATTAAGACTGCTCAAGAAGCAGTAGCCGGCGTACAAGACGGTATGACTATCATGGTAGGTGGATTCCTTGCAACAGGTTCCCCTGAAATCTTGATGGATGCATTAGTAGAAAAAGGCGTAAAGCATCTCACTGTTATCGGTAACGATGGTGGTCTTGATGCAGGTCAGCCTGCTGGCGAATTCGCAGCAAAGACCGCAAGAGGTATTGGTAAATTACTTGAACACCATATGGTAGATCACATTATCGCATCTCACCTTGGCGTTAACCCGAAACTGAACGAACAGTTCGCAGACGGAACTCTCAAATACACATTGGTTCCGCAAGGAACATTAGCTGAAAAGATCAGAGCAGCAGCTTACGGTCTTGGCGGCGTACTTACTCCTACCGGTGTTGGTACACCTATGGAAACAGAGCTTGATGAACTCGGAAGAGAAAAGAAAGTCGTAGAAATTAACGGTAAGAAGTACTTATTCGAATTACCGCTGTATGCTGACTATTCATTCATCAGACCATCCGTTGCCGACAAATTCGGTAACTACTACTGCTCCAAAGCAACTAAGAACTTCAACTATGTAATGGCTGGCGCTTCCAAGCACACAATCATTGCTCCTGAAAAATTAGTTGAAATAGGCGAAATCGATCCTGATTACTTCGCAGTTGCGGGCGTGCTCGTAGATACTATTGTGGAAGGAGAAAAGAAATGGCAGATTTAAAAGTAAGAATCGCGAAAAGATGCGCGAAAGAATTTAAGGACGGCGAATTCGCTAACTTAGGTATCGGTCTTCCGACTATGGTCGCAGATTATATTCCGGATGATGTTACCGTTACTTTCCACTCCGAAAACGGTTTCGCAGGAATCGATGCAGTTGCAGATGCTTCCAATGTTGATGTTGACATCATCAACTCCGGTGGTACCTATGTAACCGCTGTTCCAAGAGTAAAATACTTCGATACAGCAGAATCCTTCGGTCTCGTAAGAGGCGGACATGTTAAGGCTACAGTTCTCGGGGCTATGGAAGTTGCTGAAAACGGAGACCTTGCTAACTGGATCGTACCCGGCAAGAAGGTTGCAGGTATGGGCGGTGCTATGGACCTTTGTGCAGGATGCCCGGAAGTTATCATCACAATGCTCCACACTCAGAAAGGCAACCACAAAATCTTAAAGAAATGCACTCTTCCGCTTACAGCAGAAAGATGCGTAACTAAGATCATCACTGAAATGGCTGTTATGGAAGTCAGAGAAGACGGTATCTGGGTAACAGAACTTCACCCTGACTACACTTGGGAAGAATTACAGGCTGCAACAGGCTGTGAACTTCACAAGGATCCGAACATGAAGGCTATGGAAGAAGAGTAAATGCTTGCTAAAATCGCCTGTGGCGTTGTTGGCTGCGATGTTCTGCGGTGCTCACGTACTAACATGTATGCTCCGCTCCTCGACATCTTGCCGCCTAGCCACAGACGATTTTTTCTGCGCATTTAGGATTCATATGCCCACCGCGTTGTCAACTTCGATTTTCTCAGTGCTCACATACTTCAAGTATGCTCCGCGCTTCGAAATCTTGTTTCCTAGCGGTGAACGAAAAATCCGGCGTTTCTAAGAATGCTTGCTAAAATCGCCTGTGGGACACGCCGCAGGCGATTTTTTTGACACATTGCGCCTCCTCCGAGCCGCTTTGGCGCTGCATGAAATTCGGAATTTAGATATGAAACCTGAAAGTTGAGTTCGCATTCTAATTTTTTTCGGACGATTTAGAATAGCCTAGCGGAAAATTCCTTCCAGTTCTAAAAAAGAGGCATCAAACAGTGTCCAAAAAGGTTGAAAAGGCCGAAAAGGGCTGAGGAAAGGGTCGAAGATGACTTCTTGCCGGACATGTAGAGGCGTGATGGAAAGAATTCCAAGGATAAAACAGGCAAAAAAGCAATATTAAGGGAGAGGAAATTAGAATGCGTACTGAAAAGGCGGCTTCCTATTCTAAAACGAATTTGAAAAATTAGAACACCCCGCGAAAATCAGGCAAAATGTTCTAACTTGCAAAAAAAGAAGGCAGATATATTTCGTAAAATCCCCTTGCTTTTTTGCATGCCAAGTGGTAACATATGCACATAGCCGATTATGGCAAAACTTAATATGCAGTTTATAAGGGTAACTAACGGAAGTGGAGTGAGATTCTCCGGCTGTTTCTCAGCAACCGTGATGCGCCGGGCAGGCGACGAGTCGGGAGACGAGTTATCGCTTAGATGTATGAATTCTCTGAGGCAGAGTGAGCATCACTTAAAAAGGTAAACATGGCATAAGGATATTCCTGTTAGAGCGGCAGGGACGTTCGCCGGTGGCACTTTTTAGACCGAAAGGCGGACTTCCGATTGAGGAAGAGCCTTTTTACAATGATAAATTCACAGACTGTCGCAAGACGGTCTGTTTTTCTTTTCATCCAAACATATAGGCGGCATCGCAAGGGTGCGGTGCTGCCGGTGGCAAAGAGGCATGGTAGCATGTCAAGAAACCATGATAATAACCGAAAGGGTATTATATAAAAAAGCCCGGCACCGTGAACCTGGAAAATTGGCGGTGCCGAGCGGTTAACAACAATATGCCGGCCGTAAAACGAGCGGCAGTTTTGCTGTCTTGAAAAAACTATAACCAAAACAAAGACTCTTTTCAAGTATTATCGGCAAAATTGCATCAAGACCGGCAAAAATGCGATAAATTTGAAAGGAGAAAAAGAATTGAAACTAACAAATAGAAGTTATTTCAAAAAGGCACTGGTTGTGTTCATGGCAATCGTGATGGTGTTTACCTACATGCCAAGCAGCATGGGAGTGGAAACCGCATGGGCTGATACAGCAGATGTGACTGAAATCAGCACTGACACTGAGTTTTATGATATGGTTGCAGATCGCAGCTATAAGCTGACAGCGGATATCACTGTGAAAACGCCATATAAAAATGTGTTTACAGGCACATTCGATGGCGATGGGCATACGGTGACGCTGGATGGAACCACGAACGGAGTTTTTACATCAACCTCTGCGAGTGCGGTGATTCAGAATCTTGCAGTTGAAGGAATCGTTTCCGGCGGAGAAAAGATTGCCGGAGTTGTCGGCATGAATGCAGGCACAATTAAAAACTGTAAGAATGCCGCAAACGTTACATCAACCGGAAGATATGTAGGAGGAATTGCAGGCAAAACTACTGGGAGCATTAGTGAATGTTACAATATCGGAATGATCACGTCAACTTATACTGGTAGTAGAGGTCACATCGGAGGCATTGCTGGAGATAGTTCAAGTAAGATTGAAAACTGCTATAATGCAGGGCAGCTGGACGTGGGTGAACTTGGAAATTGTGGAGCTATTGTTGGATGGCATAATGGTGAAACAATCAACAACTGCTATTACTTAGATAGTAGCTACGAAAAGGGGGGGAATGTATACAAGTCTGACAACTTGAATGCAATTATTTCTAAACCCGCCGATGAAATGAAATCTCCAGAGTTTGCAACTCTTCTCGGCTCTGCCTTCAAGCCCAAAGCAGGCGATTACCCTGCATTAAAATGGGAAACACCGACTGCAAGCGTGAACTTCGATATCACACCGGCAAATGCACAATTGACGATTACAAAAACCGGTGCTGAGGAAGGCAGTGTTGTATATACCGGAACAGGCGGTACTATTGCGCTTCCTGCAGGCAAGTACAGCTGCACTGTAAGCTGCGAGGGATATACTTCAGAAACAAGAGAGGTGTCAGTAAGTGATGACAACGGAACGCTGACCGCTTCTCCGGATAGTGTTTCTGTTAGCCTTGATAAAGATACCAACAAATGGGGCACCGTGGCTTTTGAGGTAAACGGTGCAGACAACTACGAGATTAAGCTGACGCAAAACGGCGTTGGGGTTCAACCGACGAGCGAAAAAAACAAATATGAACTACTTATTAATAAAGAGTATAGCTACGTTGTTTCATCATCTGAAATTGGTGTGGAACAAGAGGATGGCAGCATTACTCTGACCGAAGCTGGGAAAACAAAGACAGAAGTGGTTCAACTTAAAAAGGTGGACTCCATTAAGGTTAAGACACAGCCGGAAAAGATTCAATATTATGTTGGAGATAAGACTATTGACACAACAGGTTTAGTGATTACAGTAACCTATAAGGATGGCAGTACTGTTGACATTAGAGCCGGATTTGAGGTCAGTGACTTGAATACAGAAGCAGTAAGTGAAAGTCAAGACATCATCGTAAGCTATAAAGGAGCGACAACAAAATACCAAATCAGCGTTAAAGAAAAACCATTCCCAAGCAGCGTTTTTAACGCATTGGCAGGTAAGGCAAAAGTTAAATATTTTATCTCTACTGGGGGCACTACAGAGCCGTCGGATGATGCATTCTCTGATGCAACTAAATTGGGAGCTGAGTGCCTGAAATCAAATATTGAGCGCAAAAAAAATACGTCGGCAACCGTTCAGATTGATTTTTCAGAGTTGGATCGTGCGTATGAACTATCCTTTGACTATATTTTAAGTGCTGAAGGCAGTTCATATGACTATATAAAGATAAATAATGAGCAAATAGGTACGACAAATAATGAAGAGTGGAAAACTTATGCGCTCCAGGTTAAGAAAGGCGACAAAGTTGAAATAGCATATCGAAAGGATTATTCAGGAGACAAGCAGGACGATTGTATCTACTTAAAAGATTTCAAATTAAAGAGTATTCCGCAAGTAACATTTAACACTGTTCCGGCAGATGCACTGGTATCAATGAAAGCTGCCGATGGGACAGAAGCTGCTGCTTCAGAGTCGGCTGATGGTAAGACCGTATTTGCAGTGCAGAACGGCACATACACCTACACCGTAAGTGCTTTTGGTTATAAAAGTGAATCCGAGACAATCACAGTCGGCAGCGAAGATATAGCGAAGGACATCACGCTGACAAAACTTGAATCCCACAAGGCAGCGTTCAGCATTACACTTCCGGACGACTTAAAAGGAAAGGAAAGCGAAATTTACATCACAGTCAAGAGCGGAGATACGATAGTAAAACCGGAGGCTGATGGGACATACAGCCTTCCGCAAGGCGAATATACCTATACAATCACGCATCCAAAATGCGAGACCATAGAAGAAAGCTTTACGATTGAAGGATCTGATGTGACGAAAAACATCACACTTATAAGAAAACTTGTATTCAGTGATTTCTTTGACGGGATTTCAGATAGGCTGACGGCAACAAATGACGCAACATACCCATTCAAAGCTGTGAAAGGCGAAGCAACAGGCGGCAGTGATAATTATTTGGAATCAACGAATAAGGGCCCAAGCTCAGGCTATGGTTCGACAACCACGTCAACACTGACATTAGAGGCAAAAGCCCCGGCAAAAATAAGTTTTGATGCATGGTATTCTACTTATGGTTCAGATTCGAGCTACTCCAATTATGGACTTTTGTTGAAAAAGAATGGTGTACAATTCGCAAAGAAGTATGGCGAAAGTTCAGATTGGGAAAATGTTTCTGTCAAGGTGACAGCACAAGACAAAATTGCGATAGCCTATGCCTACTATAAGAGTTACTATGACAGCGCTCCTTACGAGTATTGTATCCGTTTGAAAAACTTCACGGTTACTCCGCTTACCGCGCTGACATTTACAGACGCACCGGAGGGCGCAGTCATCACGGTTAAGCAGGACGGAAAGATTGTGGATGCCGAGAAAGATGGAAGCTACTTGCTTGAAAAGGGCAGATATACCTACAGCGTTACTGCATTTGGTTATCGTGCAATAGAAGATGCTGCACTTGAAGTTTTGGAATCCGATGTAACAAGCGGCAGCAAGACACAGACCGTTACTATGGAGCAGGAAGCGAAACAGTTGATTACCTTCACGGTTACAAAACCGGACGGTATCGAAGCAGATGCAGCCGTGACCGTGAAGTACGAAGATGCAGTAAAAGCCACACTTACAGGCGGCAATTACAGCTGCGAACTTCCGGCAGGAAGGTATACCTATACTGTGACCTGTACAGGCTGCGAAACCGAATCCGGAACGTTTGAAGTTGTCGCAGCTGCAGTTGAAGTTCCGATTGCGCTCGAAAAGACATTGACTTTTGAGGACTTTTTCACAGAGTTTAACGAAAGAGCGACTGTTAAAAACAGTACGAACTACTATAAATTTAGACCTGTAAAGGAAGGCGCGATTAAGTATTTGCAGTCATCAAATACTTCTGATGGTACAACGAGCAGCATTACATTTACCTTCCAAAAATCAACGAAGCTGAATTTTAAATATATGGTTTCCGAAGAAGGAAGCATATCAACCGGCAGCAATTATGGCTTAATCATAGAGCGAAATGGAAAGCAGATTGCCGAAATTGAGGAAGTTAGCGAAAATTGGAAGGACTATAGCGTTTCAGCAAAAGCCGAAGATGTCATCACACTGACATACAAATGTTATGTGAATGATTATGCCATGTCAAAGAACGACAAAGATTTTGTCCGGCTCAAAGATTTCACAGCTGCGCCGCTTACGGAAGTAAGCTTTGAAGGAGTGCCGAATAATGCGGTAATTTCCGTGAAAAACGGTGACAATGTAATTGCGCCTGTAGACGGCAGCTATCTTTTGGAGGTCGGAAATTACAGCTATTCGGTTACAGCTTTCGGATATATGCCGGCTACAAATCAGGCTTTGACAATTGCAGGAGAGGAAGAAACAAAGACAGTTACGGTTTCTATGACGGAGACTGCGCGTCATGCTGTTTCGTTCCAAGTTACACCGTCAGGTGCAGCAATTGTCGTAAAGAACGAGGCTGGAGAAACGATGTCGGCACTTGACGGAAATGCAAGCAGCTACAGCCTGCCGGCAAACGAGAAATATTCCTACGAGGTGAGTGCTGGCGGATATGTAAGCAAGAGCGGATATTTCACAGCGGATGGAGCAAAAAAAATTGAAGTCACGCTTGCAGCGGCAGGGGATGCTTGGGACGGAATTACGACTAAAAAGCCGACGCTTACGAATGGCGTTTATCAAATAAGCAGTGCTGCGGAACTGGCATGGTTTGCAGCGAAAGTAAGTGAAGATGCTGCAATAAACGGCGAACTCACCCAAAACATTAATCTTAATGATAAAGAATGGACAAGCTTCGGTGCATACGACTATAAGAATGACAATTCCGGCTTTGCGGGAACGTTAGACGGATACGGATACAGCATTATCGGTCTTTCCGGAAAGGGAGGCTTGCTTGATTGCATTGCTCCGAACGGAAAAGTGAAAAATCTGAATGTTTTCGGCAAGATTATCGGCACTTCCCACCTTGGTGGCATTGCGAACACAAGCAGAGGAACAATTGAGAATTGCCTGTTCAGCGGAACAATTACAAATACTTACTCCGGCAACAGTGCGGCAGGTATTGTAGGCCGCGCAATGACCGGAAACATCATAAAAAACTGTGTGAGTCATGCGGGAATTGCAAACACCAGCAATGGATACAATCTGACACTGAACCTTGGCGGTATTGCCGGATATACATATGGTGCAATTGAAAATTGCTACTTTACAGGCAGTATTTCATCCAATCCGAACAAAGCCGGAAACAAAGCCATCGGCGGTCTCGTGGGAGAATTAAAAAGCTCTGCTGTCTTGAAAAACTCCTACACCATCGGTGCGGTAACCGGACCGGAGACAGGTATCGGCAGCGTCATCGGCATCAACAGTGGCACGGTAGAAAATACCTATGTGCTTACAAACCTTTGTGCGAATACGATTGCGACAAACAGCGCAAAGACCGGTGTCAACATTCAGGAAAAGACAGCTGATGAGATGCGTGAAGCTTTATTCGCTTACACTTTAGGTGCTGCATACAATCAGGACAGCAAAGGCGACATCAACAATGGATTCCCTGTGCTGCAATGGCAGGGAGGAACAGAGCCAAAAGTTCCGCAGTTCGAGCAGAATGCTTTAGCGGACATGAAAGCCATCGTCCTCAAAGATAAGACGAGAGCTGACGCATTGGAAGCAGAAAAGAAAGTATTTACAGACGATGATACCCTTGAGGGATGGCAGGCATTTTACGAAGATGATACGCTTACTTGGGATGATATTTTCAAAAAGTAGGTATCGACATCACGAATGACGGCACATTGTCCCCGGACGCAGGCGGCGTATATCGCCTGCCTGATAGCTGCGAGGCACTCGTTTTGCCGACAGCCGGTGAAAAAAACAGCACCATTGTGTGGAGCAGCGATGCTGAAAATATCACAATAAGCAGCGGCACAGCCGTGGTTACGAGACCGACAGGCGAAAACAAGACGGTTATTTTAACCGCGACCGTTACAAACAACAACATAAGCAAAGACAGAACATTTAAGATTCTGCTTACATCGGCGGGCGGAGCAGCAGAAGAGACGCTCAAGCAAATTGCAGACAGGATTAACAATTCACGAGCTTTCATACAGCCGATGCAGATGTACGACCATACGAATATCGTGCAGGCTATGCAGCAGTATCTGGACAGAGAAGGCTATCCGGTGAAAGGCTATGTCGACCAGCAAGAAGGCATTGAGGTTTCTCTCGTTTCGGTCGGCACAAAATCTATACCGCAAGACGGCATAGACTATATCAGCAAAGACGGGACTATCACAAGCTATTATCAAGGGACGTCCGGATTCAGCACGACGGCGGCTATTTACAACGATGTGCATTTCAAACTCAGCCTTGACGGAGAAGAAAAAGAAGTGACGATGCGCGTGCATGTCGGCTGGGATGTTTTCCATGTAAATGATATGCTGGATAAAGTTCTCAAAGACATTACGTGGGATGCCATCAAGGGTGAGAATACGAATGCCGCCGAAGATAAAATGGTGGACGGATGGACGCATACAGCAGTATCCGGAACAATCAACCAAAACCTGATTCTTCCGAAGATCTTATCGAAGTATTCGTATGCGAAGATATCATGGACAACGGTTAAGACGGAAGACGCGCAGTATATTTATGCGGAAGACAACGGCGACGGTACGGCAACCGGTATTTTGCAGAGACCGACGAATAACGACAAGGACATTACTTTACGCGCGACAGCAACCTTTAACTTCTGGGATGACTATACTGTGCAGGAAATGACATCGCAAGGTGCGGCAACAGAACCGGCAGTAAGCTTTAAATTCTTTGATGTGACAATCGCGAAGGGCACCGAAGAAGAAAAAGCTGAGATGAAAGAAGCTTTGGTTAATAAATATCCGGGGCTTATCAGAGATTTTGTCAACAAAGCGCAAACGGTTGAGCTTACAAAGGTTACGAGTGATTTGCAGATGCCGAGACCTTCGGTTCTTGAGGAGAACGGCATCATGTCGAACAGCTATAACCAGCATGTAACAGTGACGAGCAGCAATACGGATGTATTGGAATTCAACGGCTACCACGCAATTGTTTACAGACCGCTTCCGGGCGAGTCGCCGGTAACTGTAAACTATATGGTTACAATCACAGACCGCAGAACGAAGAATGTTCTCGCACAGCATACCTTTGAGATGAGAATTCTTCCGCTCACGCAACAGGAAATTGACGATGCAGCTGCGTGGATGAAACATGTCTGCAACGAGGACGTTTATTGGAACGGCATCAAAGGCGAAAACTCGGACAAGAACAATATAACAAGTAATTTAACACCATTTGAAGAAATTCTGAAAAATGCGGACGGAAGCGTAGAATATATTCGTGGTGCCGTGAACATTACATTCGGAGGAATCGATGTTGATGATCTTCCGGGATATGATGCTATGCACAGCCAGCCGTGGAGAGAGTTCCGAACAAGCTATCAGAATGTAATCGCCTCGGAGACGCTGCAGGTTACGAAGCCTGAATATGACACACAGGTTACCATCGACAGTGTGTTTACCCACACTGAGATGAGCAAGTATTGGGAAAAGTTCAATACAAACGAAAAATACATTAAATTTAAGCAGTTCTACAAGCAGCCGATATCGGTTACAGTGACGGTGAAGGGCGAAAAGGGTCAGAATCCGAATCCACAGCCGACGACCATGTCAGTCACCGTTTCTGTAGACGGAAAGAATGTGAAGAACTTCAAATCAACATCAGGCATTGTAATCAGCGGACTCAGCCTGAACGCGACAGCGTGGGATGCAGTCAGCAGCGCACTGACGAAGTCGGGATACAAGTATGAGAACTTCGGCGATTATATCGCCTCAGTTACAGATGTAAACAATGTAACGCTTGCAGAAAAAGATACGGTAGACAGCGGATGGCTGTATACCGTAAACGGAAAACTTCCGAATGTGTATATGGGCTCATACTATCTGAGCAACAATGACAAAATAGTTCTGTACTATACTTCAGACTATACAACGGAACCGGGAATAGGCGGATGGATCGGTGAAGAAGATAACAAGGATGTCGTGACAAACGGAAAACCGGGAGAGGCTGTCACGGAATCAAAGACCGAAGTCACAGTAACCGAAAAGACAAATGCTGACGGCACGAAGGAAAAAGTTGCCGAGGGCAAAGTTTCCGCAGAAAATCAGAAGGAAATCCTGAAGCAGGCGAAGGAAAACAAGTCACAAGAAATCATTTTGAACGTTTCCAAAGATGCTGTGAAGGATGCGACGAAGGCTGATGTAACGCTTGATAAGAACTTCATCGACTCCATCGTAAAAGACACCGACGCGAAACTGACAATCAAGACACCGTTCGGCGACAAGACTTACACGCAGGAAGAGCTGAAAGCACTGTCCGAAGCGGCAGTCGGTCAAACGATAACCGTTGCAATCGAAAAGGCCGAAGAACCTGCGGACGACGCGGCAAACATTGCAAAAGCGAAGTCGATCGTTAAGGATATGAAGCTTGTGGCTCGCTCGAGCAAGACCGCGAAGAGGAACATCAAAGCAGTTCTGAAGAGCGATGCAAAGGTCAAGGCCTCCATCAAGGAACTGAAAGACCTTGGCTTCACGGTTAAGTACAGATTCTATCGCTCGACGAAGGAATCCGCTTCGTATAAGTCGACAGTTACAAAGAATACTGCAGTCTACACGAACACAAGCGGTAAAAAGGGTACGAAGTACTTCTACAAAGTTCAGGTGAGAGTTTACGATGAAAACGGCAAACTCATTGCAAAGACTGCACTCAAACAGTGCAAGTATGCTGCAAGAACCTGGTCTAAATAAGTGATAAATACCAACGAAAAGGTCATCGGAAACGGTGGCCTTTTTGCCTTTTTGTCCGAGCAAAAAACACTTGCATTTATATGCGTCAGGTGATAATATGGTGGTGTAGCCGAGAAATCGGAACAACTGAATACGCAGTTTATAAGGATAACTAACGGAAGTGGAGTGAGATTCTCCGACTGTTTCTCAGTAACCGTGATGCACATGTTTGGTGATTTTCGTGAAAAATTGCGATGTGACGAGTCGGGAGACGAGTTATTGCTTAGATGTATGAATTTTCTGAGGCAGAGTGAGCATCTGATAGAAAGGTAAACTTGGCACAAGGATTTTCCTGCTAGAGCGGCAGGGGCGTTCGACGGTGGCACTTTTTAGACTGAAAGGCAAGAAAACCCGATGAAGGGCAAGCCTTTTTACATTGATTAACTCACAGACTGTCGCAAGACAGTCTGTTTTTCTTTTCATCCACACATATAGGCGGTACTGCTTCGGTGCAGTGCCGCCGGCGGTAAATAGCTTTCGAAATTTGAATTTTACAGATATAGAATAGTTTTTCATAAGAAAGGAGACAGAAAATGAAGACAAACAACAGTTATTTCTCAAGAATACTGGTCATCCTCATTGCAGTGATGATGGTGTTCACAATGATGCCGAGCATGGCGTTTGCGGCGGAGGGCAGCTCAGCAGCTGAGACTATAGAAGAACCCCCTTCAAATTTGGAACAAAGTTATGTAAAGTGGGCAACTAAAATATCTAGTTCGTGGAACCCTTCGACATCTCCAGTGGAATTTGGAGAATATCTATTTGTAGTAGCAAATGACCAACTACAAAAGATAGATAAAAATACAGGGCAGATTATTGCAATAAGCACAGAAAGCGTGAGCAAAGCAAATACCTTTGACTATCATATCGAAAAAGGTGATGGAAAATTATATATCCAATCCGGTACGAAAGTGAAGTGCTTTGATCAGGAATTAAACTGCTTGTGGACATCAATAAGCTTTGGAGGTCAACAAGGAAACACCCCTTTAAAATATGTAGACGGAATATTATATGGAGCAACACTAAACGTCTCTGGGACAGTAGGAGAGAGTGGAGAAGTTGACAAAAAAGGCTCTTTCTTTGCTATTGACACAAATTCAGCTTTAAATGAGCAGGGTCTTATGCCTGGGAAATGGGAAGTAACAGTAGCTTCATACAATTCAAAAGAGAAAAATTATTCTGGTTCCTATTGGGCAAGTGCCACAGTAATTGATAATTATGTAATCTTTGGGAGTGAAGGAAGCGTTGTATATGCTTTTAACAAGGAAAATGGCACTATTGCGGCAACTTACGACACAAATACTGAGGAAAATAGAAATACTTTTGGAATTCGTAGTGGAATTTTGATTGCAAATAACAATATATACTTTTCAAGAAATGACGGCATGATATTTAAGGTACCGTATAGTATCGAAGAAAATGCATTCAAATTTGGCGTGGGTACAAGCACTAAAATTTGCACTACAGCAACGGGAAGTGTTAGTACACCTGTGTTACATGGGGATAGGCTTTATGTTTCCGGAACAACAAGCGATGGAACCAAAGCAGTTACTGCGGTATTAAACGCTAATGACTTGTCAAGTATTTATACAATACCGTTGGGCACATATAAGCAATCAACGCTTCAAAAAGGATATACTGTTCAGTTAGTTCCACAGAATGATGGAAGTGTAAGAGGGTATGTTTCGTATTATGCTTCGCCAGGAAGCATAATTGGGTTTGTTGATTCTAACAGACAAAATCAGGTGAATGCATTCGACATAGGGGGGATTACAGAAGAGTATGGAAGCAATTACATGGCAAGTAATCCACTTCTCGGTGAAGACGGAATCATATATTTTGTAAACGACAGTGGGATATTGATTGCAGTTGCAAAGAACGATTCCTATCTTACTGAGCTTACAGCATTTAAGGGTTCGCAGGAAACGGCAACGACTTTTACTGAAAGCTTTCGGACGAATAAATTTGAATATACACTTGTAGTACCTGTAGGAACAGAAAGCGTGAAACTTGTATATAAAGTTTTAGGCGATGACACTGAAAAAGATATTACTGTTCCGTTAAAAAATCAAGCAGTAATGCAAACAATTCAAGTGCCGGGAGGTAAAAAGAATTATACTGTTAATATTAGATTCGAAAGCAATATTTCAAGATTGGGTTCTTTAGCAGCAACTAATAACAACAGTAAACCTGGTAGTTCAAACACTTTAGATTTGAATAAAGAATTTGTTGGAACGCAATATGATTATATTGTTGCCGGAGTAGATTCAAGCAAAACATTCATTAATTTATGGCCAGCTTCCGAAGATGAAAATGCAACAATTAATGTATATGCTGTTAAAAATGTGAAATCAGGAAAATACAATGAAGATACAAAAGAAATTACATCTGCAGTTACAGGTGGTGTGAAGCGTTATCCTGTTTATTTTGCGGACGGAAAGGATACTGCGAAAGTAAAAATTACAGTAAAAGCTGAAAATGGCAATGATTCATCAGACTATAATGTAACGATATCAAAAAAATCACTAAACGAGCTTGAAAAATGCACAGTTAATGTGTTGGCTCAAAAAGAAGAAGCATTTATAGCGCAGTATAAAAACATAGAAATTGATAGTAATATAGCAGAGGCATATGGATATCCAGACAATGTAATTGACGGTATTTCTGTAATGGATGTACTGGTTACTGCTCATCTGAAAAAATATGGGAAAAATTTCACACCTGAAGAAAAAGATAAATATTTAACTATCACAAATTTAGGATGGATAACATCAGCTTTTGAGAGCACAGATGGCTTTTCGTTTGCAGTTGACGGAATTCAGCCGATTGACGACAGTACTGGAAATGGAGCTTTGATAACAGATGCAAAAGTTACATCCGATGCCACAGTTGAATTTTTCTTTTATGATAAAAATGGCGGATATACAGACCAATATACATTCTTTTCAAAAGATGGAAAATGGATTGATGAATTGGCTTTAACTGCAGGTGAGTCCCAGGAACTTACTTTACACGGTTATACCTACGCATGGGTAAGCGGAAAAACTCGGGAGGGGATTTTAAGTGGTTCCTCAAAAGTTTTGCCGAATGTCTCAATATGCACAGTAGGAGCAGATGGTGTCTTAACGGAAGTAGAGAAAGACAATATTGTTATCAAAACCGATACGAACGGAAAAGCAACAATATCGTTTGCAAATGCAGGAACATATTACCTTACGGCAAAAGGGACATCGAAAGAAACGGTGCAAGATTATACTACGAGTACATCTACTGAGAAGGATGTAAATATTATAAAGCCCTACCTAGTGGTAAAAGTAACTGCAAAAGGAAGCACCTCTCTTCCAACAGCATATATATCGGTTATTGATCCAAAAGGCAAAACATATTTAAGTAAAACGGCATACAGCATTTCCGCGAATGAAACAGCATATTCACTCTTGCTGAAGACAGGCTTGAAAGTAGATTCGACATTTTCATCAAAATACAACAGTTATTATGTTGAAAAAATTGAGGATATGGGAGAATTTACAGCGGGTAGTGAGAGCGGATGGATGTACAAATGTAATGGTGAATTCCCGAATTATGGGGCTTCATTGTGCAAAGTATCTGATGGAGACTACATTGAGTGGGTCTACACGAGAAACTATGGAGGCGATGTAGGCGGTGCTGGCGGCACGACTGAAGAAGTCAAAAACGTCACAACTGACACCAAGGCCGGCACAACCACCGCACCAACCGAGGTCAAAGTAACCGAAAAGACGAACGCTGACGGTACGAAGACAAAGGTTGCGGATGTTAAGGTTTCTGCCGACAACCAGAAGGAAATCTTGAAGCAGGCGAAGGAAAAGAAGTCAAATGAAATTATCTTGGTTGTTTCCAAGGATGCTGTAAAGGATGCTGCGAAGGCGGATGTAACGCTCGACAAGAGCTTCATCGATTCCATCGTGAAAGATACGAACGCGAAACTGACAATCAAGACACCGTTCGGTGACAAGACTTACACGCAGGAAGAGCTGAAAGCCATGTCAGCGGCGGCAACCGGATCCACAGTAACCATTGCAGTTGAAAAGGCTGCCGAAGAACCGGCGGATGATGCTGCAGCGAAGGTTGAAAAAGCAAAATCCATCGTAAAAGACATGAAGCTCACAGCTCGTTCAAGCAAGACTGCTAAGAAGAATGTCAAAGCAGTTCTTAAGAACGACGCGAAGACGAAAGCAGCGATTAAGGAACTGAAAGACCTTGGATTCACGGTTAAATACAGATTCTATCGCTCAACGAAGAAGACCGCTTCGTATAAGGCTGCTGTAACGAAGAAAGTCGCTTCTTACACAAACACAAGCGGTAAGAAGGGCACGAAGTACTTCTACAAAGTTCAGGTGAGAGTTTACGATGAAAACGGCAAACTTGTTGCAAAGACAGCACTGAAACAGTGTAAATATGCAAGCAGAACTTGGACAAAATAATAAATCTTATGAATATGTAACAACGATAATCCGCGGGGCTCTGCCTAGCGGATTATCCTTGTTTTTTGCTACGGAATTTCGAAATGACCGATCAAAATGTAAAAATATGTATTGACAATATCTACCATATGATGTAAAATACTTACAAAGAATGACGTCATTCTCCTATACTTATACGAGGAGAAGCTAAAATGAATAGGAATATACAGGCACAGCCACAAGTGCAAACGCAAGAGCAGGAAGTAAAACGAACCTACAAGGATTCCGTCTTCGTCACGATTTTTCATGACAAAGCAAAACTCATAGAACTCTACAACGCACTCTTTGATACGGATTATGACGAAAACACGCCGATTGACATCGTCACAATCAAAGATGTCCTCTTCCGCACGCTAAAGAATGATGTCGCCTTTGTTCTGGGCGGCCGGTTTGTGGTGCTCGTCGAACACCAGTCAAGCATCAACGAAAACATGCCGCTTCGTGACCTCATGTACATCTCCACCGTCCTGAAACGCATGATTGATACAACCCGCCTTTACCGCGAGAAACGCCTGATGATCCCACGTCCCGAATTCATTCTTTTCTATAACGGCACGAAAGATTTCCCCGCCTATCAGGAACTCCGCCTTTCGGATTCCTTTCTCGGGGAGAAGCAAAAAGACGAAGAAGATGCTTTACAACTCATCGTTAAGGTGTATAATATCAATACAGAGAAAAACTCAGAAATCCTTGGAAGATGTGAGACGCTTAGGCAGTACAGCCGCTTCGTGGAAATCATGCGAAGCTACAAAGAGGACAGCGAACTGACAAACGATGTGATTGTCGAAGTCCTTGACAAATGCAAGAAGGAAGGCATTCTCACGGAATTCCTGGATAAGTACGGAACGGAGATTGTAGAGATGTTATTCAAAGAACTGACAAGAGAAGAAGATCTTGAAATATCGAGACTGGACGGCTACGAGGAAGGCGAACGTGCCGGATTCACCAAGGGCGAGCGTGCCGGTGCTGAACGTGGTGCGAAGCAAGAAAAAATTGGAATTGCCAAGAAACTCAAGGAGCTCGGGCTAGGCATGGACACAATTTCCGAATCAACAGGGCTGACATTAGAGGAAATCGCGGAACTTTAGCAGAAATCAAGCTGCACGGACTGCCTGTGCAGCCCCAAATTACATTAAAATGCCGTTTTGAAGGTAAAAATGTAAGACGCTCTTTGGAGACTTCCGACATATAGTATACAAGCGAAGATGGACACTACATATTGTATTCGGGTTCTTCGCCCAGCCCACCCCAAAGAGCCGAAACATGAGGATTATGGGTGAAATGAGCGGTAAAACCGCCTCAGAAGGCGGATTTGTTATATTAAATGGGTCAAAAAGGGCAAAAAAATGTAAAAACTGCACGAACCCAGAAAATTCCAATTTGATTAAAACAAGGAAAGAGGCGGCTGTAAGGCTGCCTTTTGTGTTTGGTTGCGGGAGCGGATTAATTGTGCTAAAATATACAAAAAGTAAAAACAGCGCTGAAGCAGTGCAAGGCTGCACGCGCTTAAAGGAGGAATAGATATGGAGAAAATCAATGCATGGACTGTCTATGATGACAGTCAGCTTGCGGAACTTGAGAAATTGAATGCGGAGTATATGGATTTTTTGAGCCGCGGCAAAACCGAAAGGGAATGTGCGAAAATCGCGGTTAAGATGGCGGAAGCCGCGGGATACAGAAATCTTGACGATGTCATTGCGAAGGGAGAAAGCCTGAAGGCCGGAGACAAAGTGTATGCCGTGAACATGGCAAAGGCTGTCATTCTTTTTATCGTGGGTACAAAGCCGATCGAAGAAGGAATGAACATACTCGGAGCGCATATCGATTCCCCGAGACTTGATGCGAAACAGAATCCGCTGTACGAAGAATCGGGATTTGCGTACCTTGACACGCACTATTACGGCGGGGTTAAGAAATACCAGTGGGTTGCACTCCCGCTTGCAATCCACGGCGTTGTTGCAAAAAAGAACGGCGAGGTTATCGATGTGGTAATCGGTGAGGATGAGAACGATCCGGTGGTAAGCGTTACCGACCTTCTTCCGCATCTTGCGGCAGACCAGATGAAAAAACAGGCATCTACGGTGATTGAAGGAGAAAAACTCGATGTTCTGATCGGTTCAAGACCGCTTGCAGAAAGCAAGACAGAAGGAGAAAAGGGCAAGAAAGAAAAAGAAGCCGTTAAAGCGGGCATCCTGAAACTGCTCAAGGAAAAATACGACATGGATGAGGAAGATTTTCTTTCTGCGGAACTGGAAATCGTTCCTGCGGGCAAAGCTAGGGAAACGGGTCTTGACCGCAGCATGATTATGTCTTACGGCCAGGACGACAGAGTGTGTGCGTTTACTTCGCTTAAAGCGATCCTGGATGTTGAGAATGTTGAGAGAACCGCTTGCTGTATTCTGGTTGACAAAGAGGAAATCGGCAGTGTGGGGGCAACCGGCATGGAATCGAAATTCTTCGAAAATACGGTTGCCGAGCTTTTGGACCGCTTGGGAGCTTACAGCGGCCTTGCGCTCAGAAGAACGCTTGCAAACTCGAAGATGCTTTCTTCGGATGTAAACGCAGCATATGACCCGCTGTATGCGGAGGCTTACGAAAAGAGAAACTCATCAATGGCAGGATGCGGAATGGTTTTCAACAAGTTCACGGGTGCAAGAGGAAAGTCCGGCTCCAATGACGCAAATGCGGAATACATCGCGAAGATTCGCCGCATCATGGACGAGGCAGGTGTGAAATTCCAGCTTGCCGAACTCGGCAAAGTCGATGTCGGCGGAGGCGGCACCATCGCATATATACTCGCCCTGTACGGAATGGATGTTATCGACTGCGGGGTTGCGGTACTCAATATGCATGCGCCTTGGGAGATTACCAGCAAAGCCGATGTATATGAGACAAAACGCGGATACGAGGTTTTCCTTAGAAACATGAAGTAAACGCGAGATACGAAAAGACAGAAAACAGAGAAAGAAAAATGCAGGCCGCATGGCTCTTACGAGCTTACGACCTGCATTTTGTTATTTATTGTATATTAGGACTTATCCAAGGATTACACTGTCGCTCGCGAATTTGGAGCCGCTGACTTCTTCAAATTTATGGAGAAGATCTTCAATTGTCAGGTGCTTCTTTTCTTCGCCTGAAATGTCGAGGATGACGCGGCCTTTATCCATCATGATAAGGCGGTTTCCGTAGGTTATGGCATCCTGCATATTGTGAGTTACCATAAGTGCGGTGAGGGCGTTATCGTGTATGATTTGATCGCTGAGCGTCAGAACCTTTGCAGAGGTTGCAGGGTCAAGCGCCGCGGTATGCTCGTCGAGGAGCAGAAGGCGCGGCTTCTGGAGCGTCGCCATAAGAAGCGTTACGGCTTGACGCTGTCCGCCGGAGAGAAGTCCGACTTTCGTTTTCATTCTGTCTTCGAGGCCCAAGCCGAGCTGAGCCAGGGATTTCCTGTACATTTCGCGTTCCTTTTGGGAGATTCCCCAAGCGAGGGTTCTGCGTTTGGTTCTTCTGTATGCCATTGCGAGGTTTTCTTCAATCATCATTGAGGGAGCTGTTCCCATCATGGGATCCTGGAAAACTCTGCCGATGTATTTAGCTCTCTGTGTTTCGTTTTTGTAGGTTAAATCCTCATTGTCGAGAAAAATGCGGCCGCCGTCGGCTTTGTGGACACCGGCAATCAGATTGAGCATGGTTGATTTTCCGGCACCGTTACCTCCGATTACCGTGATGAAATCTCCGTCATTGATTGTGAGGTTTAAACCTTTGAAAATTTGTTTTTCGTTGATGGTTCCTATATTGAATGATTTATCAATTCCTACCATTTTAAGCATTTTCGTACCTCCTGTTTTTCCTGCGGAGTTTTGCTTCGGCGGATTTTTGCTGTAAAACAGGAAGTGCCAAAGCAAATGCAACCACGACAGCCGTGATGATCTTTAAGTCCGTCGCCTTGAGGAAGCTGAATGTAAGTGCGCACGCGATAACCGTTCTGTAGATAACGGCACCTGCGATTACCGCAAGAAGCTTGAGCGCAAAATTCATGTCTTTTCGGATGAATATGACTTCGCCGATGATTACGGATGCGAGGCCGATTACGATAGTGCCCTGTCCCATGGTTACCAAAGCCGAGCCATAGTCAAGCTGTGCGATGAGGCTGCCGGAGAGGGCAACAAGACCGTTTGAAATCATAAGCCCAAGGGTTATGATGCGATCCGTCTTGACACCTAGGGAACGCGCCATGTTCTGGTTGCTTCCGGTTGCACGGACTGCACATCCGATTTCAGTACCGAAGAAATAGTACAGAACGGCTACGATGACAAGGCATACGCTGCAGCCCAAAACGATGGAAACTGTGCTGCTTGAGGTGTTTTCCGGGAGCACGGAAGTAAGCCATGTCTTAACGGAAGGCTGCTCAAGCGCAACGGTGGCTTTGTCGCTCATAATTCGAATGTTAACCGAGTAAAGTGCAATCATGGTCAAAATTCCGGACAGAATCGCGGGAATCTTGAATACCGTGTGAAGCACTCCGGTTACAAACCCCGCAAGGGCTCCGGCGAGAATTGCACAAAGAACCGCAAGACCGGGGCTCATTCCCGAATTTATGAGAACGACTGTGACCGCAGCACCGAGAGGGAAAGTTCCCTCTACGGTCAAATCTGCGATGTCAAGTATTCTGAATGTAAGGTATACTCCGAGTGTCAGGATTGCCCAAAGAAGTCCTTGGGAAATTCCGCTTAAAATAGTTGCTGTTGATATCATTTTACTAACCTCTTATTTTTCCGGAAGAAGGGTTGCATTGCTTAAAACATCGTCCGGAATTGTGATTCCTAATTTATCTGCGGTTTCTGTATTAACTGCGATTTCAAGAACATTTTCGTCTGTCTGGTATTCGACAGGCATGTCTTTCGGTTCAGCCTCGCCTTTGAGGATTTTTACTGCCATGGCTGCGGTTGATTTGCCGAGCTCGTAGTAATTGATTCCGAAGGTTGCAAGTGCACCGTTTCCAACCATGCCGGATTCGCCGACGATTGTAGGAAGGCCGCATTCGTTTGCTGCCATGGATACACTTGTCATGCCGTCTGCCAAAGTATTATCGGTAGGGATGTAGATAAAATCAACTTTTCCCTTGAGAGACTCGATTGCGGATTTTGCCTCGTCAATCGCCGAAATTGTCTTTACTACGGATTTCATGCCCTGTTCTTTGATTGCTGCCGCTGCGAGGTCAGCCTGAACTTTGGAGTTCGATTCGCTGGAGCAGTACATGATTGCAACTGTCTTTGCATCCGGAATGAGCTGCTTGCCGAGAGCAATCTGCTGGGATACCGGATTCATATCCGATGTTCCTGTGAGGTTTGCGCCGGGTGCTTCGTTGGAAGCAACAAGTCCCGAAGCGGCAGGATCTGTAACCGCGGTGAAAAGAACCGGAATGGTCGAGGTCTTTTCTTTTACTGCAGAAGCGGAAGGTGTTGCAACTGCAAGAATCAGATCTGAATTTTCATTAATCAGGGTATCTGCGATCGATGGACAGTTACCGGTTTCCGCTGCTGCGGAAAGTTCATGGATTGTAATGTTTTCGCCGTCAACATATCCGGCTTCTGCAAGTCCGTCGATAAAGCCCTGCGTTGCGTTTGTCAAAGCGGTGAATTCACCGAATTTAAGAATGCCGATTTTTAAGTTTTCACTATCTGAGTTTGTGCCGTTGTCTGAGCCGCAGGATGCGAGGCAAAGCACGAGCACGATGCAAAGAAGCATTGCGATGCATTTTTTTGCTTTGGTGGTCATTGTCTTGTTTGTGTTCATTTTGTTTTCCTCCGTAAATTTGTAATCTTAGATGTTGTCTGCAAATAAAAAATCCCCTTAGTCGGTCGGCCTTACTGAAAAGGTCAAACCACAAGCGGACCTAAAAAATGTATTCATAAGTCTCTTGCCATATATTCAATTGTCGTCTTTAAAGTAATAATAGTAAGCGTAAAACTTAAATAACATCTTGGTTCCTCCTAAGTGATTTTGAATGTGTTCTTTCGAACAATCTGAATGATGTAGTTATCATAACGCGTAAATTTGCGTTTGTCAATAGGAAATTTTCAGAAAATTTCATAAAACAACAAAAAAATTTCTAAAACTGGATGCAAATAGTGGAAAAGCAACAAAAAGCACCTACCTGAGGTGCTTTTCGATTAAATCCATAAAGGTGTTTACATATTCTTCTTTTGTGAAAATGGCGCGTGCCATGGTCTTATTGCCGCCGCCTTTACCGTTGTAAATCGAAGCATTTTCCTTGACGAGTCTGCCGCAGTCCGTGTTGCCGTCGGACACCAGAAGAACCGTATGCGTTGGCTCGTGAACGAGGAAATAAATCTTTTTGATTGCCGGCGAGATTTCTCTGCTGAGGGCTACAAGGTCGTCCAGCGTAAGGATGGAGTATCTGCGCTCACATACCGGATGCGGCGAGGAAAGCTGCTCAACTTCTGCAGTGATGGATGCTGCCTCGCGGGCAATGACCTCTTTTTTGAGGAAGTGAAGCTGGCTGCGCATTTCTTTGTCCTTTTCGCGGCTTATACGGAACTTTTCGAGCACATCATCCGTGCCGGCGCTTAAGGAATTGCAGAGTGTGTTCAGAATTTCAAACTGCTGCTGGTATTTATCAAAGGCACGTTTGCCCGCTTCAAAATAGATGCGGTACATTCCCTTGTTGCTCTCGAGTTTGAAAATTTTGATAAGCCCGACCTGTGCGGTTGACGAAGGATGGGTTCCGCAGCATGCTGCGCAGCCCCAGTCGTAATCCGGACTGCCGATTCCGACAAGTGTAATATCTTCCTTAATTGTAAGCTTCTTTCGCATCGGCTGTTTGTCCGCCTCCTTGAAAGAATCAAAATGGCGGGTGATGATTGGCATATCCTGCGTGACGACTTCATTTGCAAGCCGTTCAGCTTCGAGGCACATTTCCCATGTGATGCTTTCTGCCTTTGTGCCTTCTTCAAGTGAAATATCAATTGTCATGTAATCCTGACCCATGTGAAAACCGCGGTTTATGCCGCCCCATTCCCGGAAAAAAATTCCGGTGAGAATATGCTCGCCGCAGTGACGCTGCATGTTGTCAAAACGTCTTGCCCAGTCAAGCTCAAGTTTTACGCAGGAGCCTTCGCAAAGCATTGCCTTGGCCTCCACCTCTTTTCCCGTGGGAACGATGACGGTGTGATAAATATTACCGTCGCGCTCGGAGACATCGGAGACTTCAAAGCCCGCTATGGTTCCGAGATCACAGGTCTGCCCTCCGCCTTCCGGAAAGAAAATTGTTTGATCCAAGGTGAGGACGTACTTTTCATCTTGCGAAGCCAGAGAGGTGATGACTGCTTCGGCTTCCTTTTTATATACATTTTCTTTAAATAATCGAATCGTCTGCATTTGTTTTTCCTCCATATTCCTCCACGAGTATAGCACAAAACAGGCCTTGTGCATATAGTGAAATAGCAAATGTGAGGTGAATTTAATATGGATAATGTAATACTTTTGGCACTCGTGGCGACGATAGGAACCTGGTTCATAACAGCCATGGGTGCGGCAACAGTCGTTTTTTTTAAAGAAGGAAGTCCCAAAGCCATGAATCTTATGCTTGGATTTTCAGCCGGCGTCATGATTGCGGCGAGCTTTTGGTCGCTTCTGTCACCGGCTATCGAAAGGGCAGAGATGTATTTATCGGTGCCGCCGTGGCTTGTGGCAGCAATCGGATTTGCGTTTGGCGGCGGATTCATGTTTTTGTGCGACAAGGCGGTTCGAAAAATAAGTGCTAAGGGTGAGACGACTCGCGGCATCAGCAGTTCCTTGCTCCTTGTTATATCGATCACTTTGCACAATATCCCTGAGGGCCTTGCGGTAGGAGTTGCGTTTGGAGCAATCAACCAAAGCGTGAATATGCCCGAAGCGTTGATGGGGGCCATCAGCATCGCTGTCGGAATCGGGATTCAGAACTTTCCGGAGGGTGCGGCGGTATCCGTCCCTCTGAGGCGCGAGGGCTATTCAAGAAAAAAATGTTTCTTAATCGGGCAGTCGACTGCCTTGGTGGAGCCTGTCGCCGGAGTTATCGGCGCGGCAATGGTGATACACATTCAAACGATGCTTCCGTATGCGCTTGCTTTTGCGGCGGGGGCAATGATGCTTGTAGCGGTGCATGAATTGATTCCGCAGGCGCAGGAAGGCCGCAAAGAGGGTTCTTTCCTTTATACGATGGGCATTCTCGGCGGGTTTGCATTGATGATGATTCTTGATGTTGCACTTGGCTGAAAGAATGGAAAGAAAGAGGGAGAGATAAATGAGGGGGAAAACTGTTTTTGCATTTTTGGCTTGCTTTGTTGTTTCTGCGGCGATAAGCACGTGGATTCTGTGCGGAGCCACAGGAGGGACGCGGACTGCTTCTGCGAACACAGAGGAGCTGCCGACGATCGTTATTGACGCAGGACACGGCGGCATGGATGGAGGGGCGTCTTCGGCAGATGGCACACAGGAAAAAGAAATCAACCTTGCGATTGCCAAATGCCTTGCCGAAGAAATGAAGGCGTATCCGCTTCATGTCGTCATGACGAGAGAAGACGATAGCGGCCTGTATGTGGATGATGATCGGAGCATCAGGCAAAAGAAAAGAGAAGACCTTTTGAAGCGAAAAGAAATTATGGAGGCGGACGGCGTCCTGCTTTCTGTATCCATACATCTGAACAGTTTTCCTCAGGATGAAAAAGTATACGGACCACAGGTTTTTTATCCACGCACGCAACGGGCGGGAACAAATGTTTCGGATGATGAGAACACCGCAAAAAAATATGCGGAGGCAATCCAAAAATCCCTTGAAACCAACATTGACGACGGACGGGAAAGGGCGGCAATGCCAAAGAACGACATCCTACTTTTTCAGAACACGACTGCAGACATTGTCCTTACAGAATGTGGGTTTTTGTCGAATCCTGTCGAAGCAGAGAAGCTGAAAACCGCTGAATATCAACAAATTTTGGCAAGCTCGATTTGGTCCGGGATCAATGAAATTTTATGCCTTGCACCGACGGAAAAATGCAAAATTATCGACAGTGCGAACGGCGAACAATAATTCAAAAAAATGTACTCAAAAATCTGTGGATAACTTGGTCTTGACAAATGGAGCACCATGTTTAATATATTGAAATTTCAACATAAATCCGGGATGAAGTTATCCACATGCATAAGAGGACAAAATTGTATACAATCACAACAAAATATGTGGATAATTCCCTTAAACCTTGAAAAATTAACCTTTAAGAAGTGTTGAAAAATGTTTGTCCGCATGCGAACAAAGGTTGACATAATCACACAAAAAAATATTTTGGCGCGGATTATTCCTCCACGCCCAAATCTTTCAAAAAATCTTCAAAATCCTCATAGTTCCGATTTACAAAATCGTGAATCAGCGAGTGATTGAATTCGTATTTTGATACCAAAACCAAAGAAGCCCCGTACCTTGATTCTTCAAGTTCTTTTTCGAGCCTTAAGATGTTTTCGTAACTGCGCGAGGCAAGGACAATCTGTCCGCTGTCAAGCACATAGCAGATGCCGAAGAGATCATCGTACATATAATATGTGCTCTGCGCCAGATGTGCGTTGTTCGGATAAAAAACAGAGAACAGTTTTCCGCACTCGTGCTGTGATAAAAGTCCCGTTTTGAGAAGCGGAAAGGTTTTGGTGTCAAAGCCCGACAGATCGCCTGCAACATCGTAAACCGTAACATATTCCGGCTGTGTCAGCATAAGGGAGGATTCCCAAAGGCTGATGCGGAATGCAGATAAGCGTTCGTATCTGACAACCTTTCGCCCCTCGAGAGTTATGCGTGTTGCCGCAAGGTAATATTTTGCGTCGAACTCCAAAAGCGATTCGCAGGTGTAGGTTTTGCGTGTGTTAAAGGTTCCAAAATCCGCATCGCTGCTTGTTGCATAGTAATCGGAATTGCTGCCGGCATCATCCGGAGCTTCCTTGATGGAATTTCGGAGCATGTCCGCTGCAGGAAATTCGGAAAAAAGGTCCGTACGCACATAATTCTTCGTCAAAAGCTTCGCGCCTTCGAAGTCGCGTGCGAAGCAGCGCATGAGAAAATAATTCATCACCTGCATAGGGTTTGATATTTTCGTGCATTCCTTGCATAGCAGGGAATGCTGCTCCTCGTCGGACAGATTGATCTGCGGCTTGAGGAGAAAGTCAAACTCAGATGATTTCTGCGGCATCGGGATGCCTCGTTTCGCATTGAACTCTGCGAAGGATTGAACCAGAAAGCGCAATTCGCGTTCCGAGATGAGATTTTTTTTGCCTCCAAGGCCGGCAGCCAGACTGTGTTCGACCTCCTCAATCGCTTCCAGCATCTCCAAATCGGGCTCTCCGAGGAAGCTTTCATAGGTTTCCAAACCGTACTCCTGCCAGTCGAAATAGAAAAACTGGAACATCTCAAAGGTCTCATTGCCTGCTTCTGCAAGCCAATGTGCTTTGATACAGCAGACGCCCATAAGGCGCGTGTCGGTGATCCATGCACTTATAAGCCTGTGCGAAGGAGTTTCTTTCTTTGCCTGCAGACCGCCTTTTATTACATGAAAATTTCTGAAATTGCTGTCGTGTTCCATCTCTATTCCTTCTTTTGTTTCTTCCGCCGAATTCTGCGGTTTTTCATATATATCAGTATAACTTATTTAAAAGTGATTGACAAGTTAATTAAAGGGTATATAATAGATGTACGGCGAGAGCCGAACAGTAAATAATAGCAAAATCCTTATTAAGAGCGGCTGAGGGAATAGGCCCGATGAAGCCCGGCAACCTAGATGTTTCAGGAGTGAAACGACAAAGGTGCTAAATCCTACAGAATCTAATTCTGAAAGATGAGGAACGATTGGACAAATCACAAGCCTCTCTTTCGAGAGGCTTTTCCTTTTATGAGACAAGAAAAGATAAGGATAGAAAATGGAGGTAATGAAATGAAGAGATTATTTACATCAGAATCCGTAACAGAGGGACATCCGGATAAACTTTGTGACCAGATTTCAGATGCGATTCTGGACGCTATTTTCGAAAAAGACCCGTATGGAAGAGTAGCTGCGGAAACGACAACAACAACAGGATATGCAATGGTAATGGGAGAAATTTCAACAAAATGTTATGTTGATATCCCTAAGATTGTAAGACAGGTTATCCTTGATATCGGATACGACCGTTCGGAATACGGTTTCGACGGAAACACATGCGCGGTTCTGTCGGCAATCGATGAACAGTCCGGCGACATCGCAATGGGCGTTGACAAATCTCTTGAGTACAAAGACGGAAGCCTTTCGGACGATGACAAAATCGACACAATCGGTGCAGGAGACCAGGGAATCATGTTCGGATTTGCCTGCAACGAAACACCGGAACTTATGCCGGCTCCGATTTCATACGCACATAAGCTTGCAAAGAGACTTACTGATGTAAGAAAAGACGGCACGCTCACTTATTTAAGACCGGACGGCAAGACGCAGGTTACGGTAGAATACGATGGAGATAAGGTTAAGAGAATCGATACAATCCTGATTTCAACGCAGCATGACCCGGAAGCAACGCAGGAACAGATTAAGGCTGACCTCATCGAACATGTAATTAAACCGATTATTCCGGCAGAACTTCTTGACGATGAGACAAAATACTATGTAAATCCTACGGGACGTTTCGTAATCGGAGGACCTCACGGGGATTCCGGACTTACGGGGCGTAAGATTATCGTAGATACTTACGGCGGATATGCTCGCCACGGCGGCGGTGCATTCTCCGGCAAGGACCCTACAAAGGTTGACCGTTCGGCAACATACGCTGCAAGATATGCCGCAAAGAATATCGTAGCGGCAGGAATTGCCGACAAGGTTGAAATCCAGCTTGCATACGCGATCGGCGTTGCAAAACCGGTTTCCATCCTGGTTGACACATTCGGCACAGGCAAGATCGACGACGAAAAGATTGCACAGCTGGTTGAAAAGAACTTCGACTTAAGACCGGCTGCAATCATCCGCGATTTGGATCTTAGAAGACCGATCTACAAGCAGACCGCTGCATACGGACACTTCGGAAGAACAGATGTTGATCTTCCTTGGGAACACACAGACAAGGCAGAAACGCTTCGTCAGCAGGCAGGACTGTAATATAATAAGGAAGAAAACCGGTGCACACGCGCCGGTTTTTGTATGCGGCAAAAGACAATAGTGTGAAAAACACAAAAAGCACAATAATATTTTGTATTCATAGACGAAAAAACTTGACAAACGACGATTCGAAGATTAAAATAATAATGTTTTTTTGTTATAGGTTTAAGCACGAAGGAGGGAAAATAATGAAGCAGGTAAAGTATATTTTTGTAACAGGAGGAGTAGTTTCAGGGCTCGGCAAGGGTATCACCGCTGCTTCACTCGGAAGACTCCTGAAGGAGCGCGGACTGAAGGTCGCAGCGCAAAAGCTTGACCCATATATAAATGTAGATCCGGGAACAATGAGCCCATACCAGCACGGCGAAGTTTTTGTAACGGAAGACGGAGCGGAGACGGACCTGGATCTTGGACATTATGAAAGATTTATCGATGAAGACCTGAACCGGTTTTCAAATTTGACATCCGGCAAGGTGTACTGGAATGTATTGAACAAAGAACGCCGCGGGGAATATCTCGGAGAAACCGTCCAAGTGATTCCGCACATCACGAATGAAATCAAATCGTTTATTTACAATGTCGGGCGTGCGTCCGAGGCGGACATTGTCATAACCGAGGTTGGAGGAACAACGGGAGATATTGAAAGCCAGCCTTTCCTTGAGGCCATCAGACAGGTGGGACTTGAGGTCGGCGAGGAGAACTCCCTCTATATACATGTGACGCTTGTACCGTACCTTCACGGATCGGACGAGCATAAGAGCAAGCCGACGCAGCATTCGGTTAAGAATCTGCAGGGACTGGGGATCAAACCGGACATCATCGTATTGCGGGCGGATGAACCGATAGAGGAAAGCATCTTTAAGAAAATTGCACTCTTCTGCAACGTAAAACCGGACTGCGTTATCGAAAACATAACGATTCCGGTGCTGTATGAAGCACCGCTGATGCTCGAAGCACACAATTTTTCGGACATTGTTTTGAGAGAATTGCAGCTTGAGGCTCCGGCACCTGACCTTGCAGACTGGAGAAAGATGATTGATAACATTCACAATGCAGAGCACACGGTCAGAATCGGTTTGGTAGGCAAATACGTCCAGCTGCACGATGCATATCTATCGGTTGCCGAGGCACTTCGCCATGCCGGATATGCCTTCAAGACTAATGTGGAAATCGAATGGATTGACTCCGAGCAGATAAACGAGCAGACCGTAGCGGAGATTATCGGCAGTCTGGACGGCGTTGTTGTTCCGGGCGGCTTTGGAAACCGCGGAATCGAAGGAAAAATTCTTACGGCACAGCTCTGCAGGGAAAAGAACATTCCGTACCTTGGAATCTGCCTGGGAATGCAGGTCGCGGTAATCGATTTCGCAAGACATGTATGCGGACTTTCGGATGCAAACTCAGGAGAATTTGACGAACTGAGCCGCAATAAGGTAATCGATTTCCTTCCGGATCAGAGCCACCAAGTTGACAAGGGCGGCACGCTCCGCCTCGGTGCGTACCCATGCAGAATCGCAGAAGGCACAAAGATGGCGGCATGTTACGGAAAAGCTGAAATCTCCGAAAGACATCGTCACCGCTATGAGTTCAACAACGATTACAGACAGCTTCTTGTCGATGCGGGACTTGTAATCAGCGGAACCTCGCCTGACGGAAGCATTGTTGAAACCGTTGAGGTTCCGGGAAATGACTTCTTCGTGGGTGTGCAGTTCCATCCGGAATTCAAAAGCCGGCCGAATAAACCGCATCCGCTGTTTTTGGGATTGATAGAAAGCGCTTTAAAAGGTAAAATATAAGAAAAAAACAAGGAGACCTTTATGGGAAAAGAAATATACGAAAATCCGCTTTGCGCAAGATACGCATCTAAGGAAATGCAGCACATTTTCAGCCCGGATCGCAAATTTTCGACATGGAGAAAACTTTGGACAGCCCTTGCGGAGAGTGAGCAGGAACTGGGGCTTGCGATTACCGACGAACAAATCGCACAGCTGCGGGCACATCAGGAACTTACGGATGAGGATTACGCAAGAGCGGCCGATTATGAGCATAAGCTCAGACACGATGTAATGGCGCATATCAGGACTTATGCGGATGCCTGCCCGGCAGCGGCACCGATTATACATCTGGGGGCAACGAGCTGCTTCGTAGGCGATAATACGGATATCATACAAATGAAGGAAGGACTTCTTCAGATAAAGAAACTTCTGCTTGGACTGATTGCGGCACTGGCGGATTTTGCGGAAAAACACAAGGACACACCGACACTTGCCTATACGCATTTTCAGGCGGCACAGCCGACAACTGCGGGCAAACGGGCATGCTTGTGGCTGCAGGATTTTATCATGGACTTTGAGCGGCTTTCGTATGAGCTTGAACACTTGAAACTTTTGGGATGCAAGGGCACGACGGGAACCTGTGCAAGCTTTCTTGAGCTTTTTGACGGTGACCGCGAGAAGGTGGAAGCACTCGAAGGAAAAATTGCAGAGAAAATGGGATTTGAATCGTGCATGCCGGTTTCGGGGCAGACCTACTCCCGCAAGGTAGACAGTTTTGTCCTCAACGTCCTGTCGGGCATTGCACAGAGCTGCAGCAAGATGGCTATTGACATAAGACTGCTGGCTCACATGAAGGAATTTGACGAACCATTCGAAACGGGACAGGTCGGCTCATCGGCAATGGCATATAAGCGAAATCCAATGCGTTCGGAGCGTATCACTTCGCTGGCAAGATATGTGATAAACTGTGCTTCAAATGCGGCGGACACCTCGGCGGTTCAGTGGCTTGAGCGTTCGCTGGATGACTCGGCAAACCGCAGAATTTCGATACCGGAATGTTTCCTTGCGACGGACGGAATCCTGTCCCTTGCGATTAACGTTATAGAAGGCGGCAGAATCTATCCGAAGGTTATGGAAAAGCATCTTGCGGAGGAAATGCCTTTTATCGCAACGGAAAACATCCTCATGGATGCCGTAAGCCGCGGAAGCAACCGGCAGGAGCTCCATGAAGTGATTCGCAGATACTCACAGGAAGCAGCCGTCCGCGTCAAGGCAGAAGGAATGGAAAACAATCTTCTGGAAGCACTGAAGGCAGATGAGCGCTTTGGCCTCACAGACGAAAGTCTTGCGGAAATATTGGATGTGAGGAAGTTTATCGGGTGTGCACCGGAGCAGACCGAGAAATTTTTAAATGATGCAGTGCGTCCTTTGCTCAAGGAAAACCAAGGCGAGGCAAGGGTCGAAGTGAAAATAAACGTGTAAACGGTTGTAAGGAGGCGAAAAAATGTTAACAGCAGTAGTCGGAACAAACTGGGGCGATGAAGGAAAGGGCCGTATGGTTGACCTTCTCAGCGAAAAATATAATGTAGTAATCCGTTATCAGGGCGGAAACAACGCGGGACACACGGTCGTAAACGAAAAGGGCAAGTTCATCCTGAACCTTCTGCCTTCCGGAATTCTCCGCGACGAGACCGTGAATGTGATGGGACCGGGCATGGTAATCGATGTGGAGCATCTTTACCATGAGGTTGACTCCCTTTACGAAAAAGGAATTGAGATTACCCCGAAGCATCTTGTCATAAGCGACAGAGCAACCATCTGCATGCCTTATCACAAAATGCGCGACATTTTGGAAGAGGAACGGCTTGCAGACAAGAAGTTCGGCTCCACAAGACGCGGCATTGCGCCGGTTTATGCGGACAAATATATGAAAAAAACGATAAGAATGGGTGATCTGCTCGATAAGGAAAGTTTGCGTAGCAGAGTGGAAGACTTGGTAGAGTGGGAGAATCTTACAGTGAGCGGCGGATATGAGCACGAACCGATATCCGCGGACAACATGATGAAATGGCTCGAAAATTACGGAATGCCGTTTGTACCGTATATCAAAGATACTACGGAATTCCTGGATGAGGCTGTAAAGTCCGGAGAAAATTTGATGTTTGAAGCGCAGCTCGGGGCACTCCGGGATATCGACTTCGGAATTTATCCTTATACATCTTCCTCTTCCACTATCGCAGCCTATGCACCGATCGGGGCGGGGATCCCGTTTTATAAGACAGATGAGGTTATCGGCATCATGAAAGCATATTCCAGCTGCGTAGGTGAGGGACCGTTCACATGTGAAATGTTCGGTGAAGAAGCGGATGCACTCCGGGAAGCAGGTGCCGAGTACGGTGCAGCTACAGGCCGCCCTCGCAGAGTCGGCGGATTCGATGTGGTTGCTTCGCGTTACGGAACCAAGATGCAGGGAGCAACAGCAATTGCTCTCACAAAACTGGACGTTCTTTCCTACATGGAAAAAATCCCTGTATGCACACACTACGAAGTGGATGGAAAACTCACGGACTCCTTCCCTACGGGAGCGGCGCTTACAGCTGCGAAACCGCACTACGAGTATGTTCCGGGGTGGAACTGCGATATTTCCGCATGCAGACATTTCGACGAACTGCCGAAGGCGGCGCGTGATTATGTGGAAATGATTGAAAAGGCCGTTGGCTGCCCGATTAAATACATTTCGGTCGGCGCAGGCAGAGAGGAATACATCGAAAGATAACGAAAAATATATACGAAATTGGGACTCATGCGAGTCCCAATATATCGTCCAGATCCTGCTCAGGTGCGGTTATCGGTCTGAGGTCGAAAGTGTCGACAAGCAGCTTTACGACAGACTCCGATAAAAACGCCGGTAGTGTAGGACCAAGATACATGCCCTTTATTCCGATGGAAAGAAGGGTTAAAAGAATGCAGACTGCCTTTTGCTCGTACCAAGAAAGTACAAGAGTGAGAGGCAGTTCGTTTACCGAGCACCCAAAGGCATCCGCAAGGGCAAGTGCGACCCGGACCGCACTGTAGGCATCATTGCACTGGCCGACATCCATAATTCGCGGAAGTCCGTCGATTTCACCCAGATCAAGATCGTTGAAACGGTATTTTCCGCAGGCAAGCGTCAAAATCAAAGTGTCCAGCGGGGCCTCTTTGACGAATTTGGTGTAGTAATTTCTTCCCGGGTGTGCACCGTCACAGCCGCCGACGAGGAAGATGTGTTTGACTTTGCCCGATTTGACAGCCGAAATCACTTTATCGGCATTGGATAAAATCGCATCGTGGGCAAAACCGGTGGTCAGCATGTGCCCGCCGTTTATTCCGCTCATGCTGCGGTCGTGTTCATAACCCCCAAGTTCGAGCGCTTCTTGAATCAGCGGTGAGAAATCTTTCTTGCCGTTTTCTTTTTCTTCGATGTGAACGAGCCCATCAAACCCTACGACAGAGGTTGTATAGACTCTGTCCTTATAGCTGTCGCGCGGCGGCATCAGACAGTTGGTTGTAAAAAGAATCGGGGCGGGGATGTCCTCGAATTCTCTTTGCTGGCTTTGCCATGCGGTGCCGAAATTGCCCGCAAGGTGCGGAAATTTGTTGAGTCCCGGATAGCCGTGTGCAGGGAGCATCTCGCAGTGCGTGTAGATGTTGATTCCTTTGCCCTTCGTCTGTTCCAGCAGCTCATGCAGATCTTCGAGGTCGTGCCCCGATACAACGATGAAAGGGCCTTTTTTAATGTCACAGGTTACGCGCGCAGGTGCCGGATTTCCAAATGCGCTTGTGTTCGCACGGTCGAGCATTTCCATGCATTTGAGGTTCACTTGACCGAATTCCATGATGAGCTCCAGCCACTCTTCCGGCGTGTGTTCCTTGTTAAGCGCGCACAGCCCTTTGTAGAACCACGCAGAGACATCCGCATCATCGCACCCCAGCCTGTAAGCGTGGTGTGCATAGGCTGCCATGCCCTTCATGCCAAACAAAAGCGTCGAACGCAGGGAAACAATATCCGTATCTCCTTCCCAAAGGGAAACCAGGCTGCAGCTTTGCGTATGCCTCTCTGCACCGTATGAGAGTTTGCGTCTGAGAGAGGTGACGCGGTCGGTAAACCGGGTAATTGCAGCGTTATCGAAATTTACATTTGTCAGTGTGGTAAAAAGCCCGTCTGCGATGAGGCGCGTTGCTTCCTCAGGATATTCTTTGCGGCTTTCGGCGGCTTCGGCAAGCAGTATCAGCTCGCAGATAAGTTTATCCTGCAAATTGGCGGTTTCCGGCTGTTTGCCGCAGACACCGGAGCGGACACAGCCTGAATTTCCGGCTGTTTGCTGGCATTGAAAACAAAACATTTTAGACATGATCATCCTCCGTAATCAGATTTTTTCTATGGGTAGTATGCTTTTTTTCGAGAATTTTATCCTTGCAAGACAGATGTCTTGAAAAAACGGTGCGAATAAGGTATGATGTTAGGAGCAAAAGGTATGAGAGGATTGAGAAAATGAAAAAGAAATTAATACGAATAATCACATTGGGGGCAGTCCTGGCACTGCTGTTTACATCGGCTGCAAATGTCTATGCAGATGTTGCGGAGGAAAAGGAAACACCGGACAGCACGGCAGAGGTGCAGGAACCGGTCAAAATCAATATAGAGAAACTGACGGTTGTTCTTGATCGTTATCTTGCTGCGGCTGACGGCTCGGTTATAACACCGAAGGTTGTTTCCGTCAGCGGCCGGATTGATGACGAAGAGGGCGGAGTACAGAAAGACCTCAGCTTAAAGCCGAATGAATATGATGTGAAATATTATCGCGTACACAGTTTTGCGAATGCGAATTATGAAGAAGTTGAAGCAATCAGCGCGGTCGGCGAATACAAGGTCGCGGTTACGGCGAAAGATACACAAACCTATGAGGGAGAGGCATACAGCTTTTTTTCGGTTCTGGGCAAACCGCAGCAGCTGACGATCGCAAAGACGAAATACACATTGACGGCAGGCAGGGAAGCCCCGCTTCTTGAGCCGAAGACAGACGGAGACGGCACGGGTTTTGTGTTTGTTTCTTCCGATCCGGCGGTGGTAAGCATTTCAAAGGGCGGGCAGACGAAGGTTTTGAAGCCGGGAAGGGCAATTGTGTCGATTTACACAGAGGGCACGACCCTTTTCCAGCCTGCGAATCTGCAGGTTACATTTGAAGTAAAACCGCATAAAACATATTGGACCGGCAAAGCGCTGAAAAGGGAAAAATCCCGGGCTGCACTGGCGTGGAAAAAGCAGGAAGGTGTAACCACTTACGAAGTCGTTTACGGAACACAGAAAAATTTCGCAAAGCAGAGCAAAACCAAGCTTGTGAAGGGTAGTCTTACGAAGACAACTTTGAAGGGTCTGAAAAAAGAAAGCATTTATTATGTAAAAGTGCGGGCCCTTACCGAAACCACGGACACGCGCGGAAATAAAAGAACCATGGAAGGTCCATGGTCCTCTGTCCGCAAAATCGCAGGCTGAGATAATACTGCAGCCGGACTGAAATCAGTCGAGTTTTCCGACGATTTTTCGGATATGTTTAAAATAGTCCTTTAGTTGATTTACGAGAGCCTTTGGTGCATTCTCATAAAGACTGCCGTTGTAGTCTTTATCCTCGGGAATGAGAACGAAAGGCTCTTTTTCGTATTCATCAAGCATGTAGCACGGATAGTAAGTCTGTTCTGCAAGCACAACTTCGCCGGACTCGTCCCGTTCAAGGGTGAGGGACAGAATCAGGGTTTCTTTTGTGGCTGATCCGAGCATGGATGAGGTAAAATTCCCCATTGAGTAAATATAGGGGGTTACGGTATCCCGATAGCGTAGTGGTTCGTAGGGCTGCAAAACATGCGGATGCGAACCGACGATGTAGTCAACACCCGCCTGAACGAGCATCGCACCATACCGCTCCTGCCTGGCTGCCGGAACATGGGAATACTCTGTGCCGGAATGGCTGTATGCAATAATGTATTCCGCCCCCTCTTTACGCAGGGCCTGGACATCTGCATTCATTTTATTCTGGATTGGCCGGCTCAACATAGTGTCTTGTTCTTCCCCGGTAAGAAATTTGTCCTTTAAATTGTAATATGCCGCGTAGGAGAGAATGCCGATTTTGATGCCGTTTCGCTCCATTGTGAAGTATCGCTTTTCTTGTTTGCTTCTGTAAAGACCCGTATGCGGAATGCCGCGTCTGTCCAATTCTTCCAAAGTCTCAATTATTCCGGTCTTTCCTCCGTCGCATGCATGATTGTTTGCCATGATGAGTCCGTCAAACCCGGCATATTCCAGGGCATCCAGCCATTCATTCGGTGCGTTGAGATATGGTTTGCCCTGAAGAAGATTCATGTCCTTGGAAAGCGGAAGGCTCTCGCTTACCAGTGTTTCCAAGTTCCCGATTACGATGTCCGCCTCATCGAAAATCTTTTTAACATACCGAAAGGTCGGTTTAAAATCATAGCTTGTGCCGTCAAAAGCCTTTAGCTGCTGAGAACGCTGGCACATAAGATCGCCCGTCAGCATAACCGTGATTTTGTCCGTCGGAGTTTCCTCGGCAAAAGCCACTGACGTAAACGTAAGCATTGCCGCAAGTGTGAATACTGCAGCGGTCGTAATTTTTTTTCGTTTGAATATACCCAATTTGATTGTTCCCCCTGTGAAAAAGTTTAAAGTATTGTAAACGGTATTTTACCACAGATGTCGAAATTTGTCACGAAACGCCCTTGAAAAAAACGGGATTTTGGTATACAATAATTAGTAATATTTTTGTTAAGAAAAGATTTTTTATAGAAACCAAAAGAGAAGAAAGTGAGGAGAACATGGCGTTTTACTTTGAAGAACCATCAAGAACATTTAACGAATACCTTTTAGTTCCGGGCTACTCCGGCAAGGAATGCCGCGTCGAAGCGGTTTCGCTGGCAACTGCGGTAACAAAATTCAAAAAGGGCGAAAAACCCGAAATCACAATGAACATTCCATTAGTTTCTGCTGTAATGCAGGCCGTTTCCGATGACAAAATGGCGGTCGCGCTTGCGAAAGAAGGTGGAATTTCTTTTATATTTGGCTCACAGTCGATTGAAAATCAGGCGGAAATGGTGCGCCGCGTAAAGACGCACAAGGCGGGATTCGTGACCAGCGACTCCAACCTCAGACCGGACCAGACGCTTCGCGATGTGCTCGAGCTCAAGGAGCTTAAAGGTCACAGCACAATTGCAATCACGGACGACGGCACGGCAGAAGGCAGAATTCTCGGACTTGTGACGAGCAGAGACTACCGCGTTTCCAGAATGGAAATGGACACGCCGATCAGCGACTTTATGACTCCGTTTGAAAAACTCGTCTACGGAAAGTCGGGAATCACCTTGAGTGAAGCGAATGACATTCTTTGGGATAATAAGCTGAACGCACTTCCGATTATCGACGAAAATCAGAGACTGACGCATTTTGTTTTCCGCAAAGACTATGATTCGCACAAAGACAACCCGAACGAGCTTTTGGACGAACATAAGAGATATGTGGTAGGCGCAGGCGTCAACACGCGTGACTACGAGGAAAGAATCCCGGCACTGGTTGAAGCGGGCGTGGATGTGCTTTGCATCGACAGTTCCGAGGGCTACAGTGAGTGGCAGGCAGACACGATTCGCTGGGTGCGCGAAAAATACGGCGACAGCGTGAAAATCGGTGCAGGCAATGTCGTTGACGGCGAAGGTTTCCGCTACCTTGCGGATGTTGGAGCGGACTTCGTGAAGATCGGTATCGGCGGCGGCTCCATCTGCATTACGCGTGAACAAAAGGGCATCGGCCGCGGACAGGCGACGGCGGTTATCGAGGTTGCTGCGGCTCGTGACGAATACTTCAAAGAAACCGGAATTTATGTTCCGATCTGCTCCGACGGCGGTATCGTTTACGATCACCACCTGACGCTTGCGCTTGCCATGGGCGCGGACTTCATCATGCTCGGCAGATATTTTGCGCGTTTTGATGAGTCTCCGACAAATAAATTGAATATAAATGGTAATTATGTAAAAGAATACTGGGGCGAAGGCTCCAACCGTGCAAGAAACTGGCAGAGATACGACCTGGGCGGCGACCCTCGCATGAAGTTCGAAGAGGGCGTTGACTCCTATGTTCCGTATGCCGGCTCACTTCACGACAATGTGAACCTCTCCCTCACAAAAGTAAAATCCACGATGTGCAACTGCGGTGCGCTTTCAATTAAAGAGCTGCAGGAAAAGGCGAAGCTGACGCTTGTTTCGGCGACATCCATCGTGGAAGGCGGCGCGCACGATGTTATCCTCAAAGACGCATCCGGAAATGTGATTAAGTAGTTGAGGTGGATTTTATGAGAGAAAATATCGTAGTTTTGGACTTCGGCGGCCAGTACAACCAGCTGATTGCCCGCCGTGTCCGTGAATGTAATGTATATTGCGAGGTTCATCCTTATACGATTTCGATGGATGAACTGAAGGCGCTGGCTCCGTCCGGGATTATTTTGACGGGCGGTCCGAACAGCGTGTACGGCGAGGATTCCCCGCAGTGCAATCCGGAAGTTTTTAAGCTCGGTATTCCGGTGCTTGGAATCTGCTATGGTGCGCAGCTTTTGGCTCACCAGCTCGGCGGCAGGGTTGCGACGGCTCCGGTCAGCGAGTACGGCAGAACCGAGGTTACGATTGACGACCGCAGCGGCCTGCTTTCCGGCCTTGGTGTTGGCGGCCCGGAAACGACGGGCTGTGGCACGGTTGGCAATACGATTATGTGGATGAGCCACACCGACTATATCGAAACCGTGCCCGCGGGCTTCAAAGTGACGGCACACACGCCGGTCTGCCCGGCAGCCGCTATGGAAAATGCTGCGGCGGGTTTTTATGCAACGCAGTTCCACCCGGAAGTTATGCACTCCGTGGAAGGCTTCAAGATGCTGCAGAACTTTGTCCTCAAAATCTGTGCCTGCAAAGGCGACTGGAAGATGGACAGCTTCGTGGAGACGACCATCCGCGAAATCCGCGAAAAAGTCGGAGATGGCAAGGTGCTTTGCGCCCTGTCGGGCGGCGTTGACTCTTCGGTTGCGGCAGTGCTGCTTTCAAAGGCTGTCGGCAAACAGCTTACTTGCGTTTTCGTTGACCACGGTCTTCTCCGCAAAAACGAAGGCGACGAGGTTGAGGCTGTTTTCGGCCCGAACGGTCCGTATGACCTGAACTTTATCCGCGTGAACGCGCAGGAACGCTTTTATTCCAAGCTTGCCGGCGTAACCGAGCCGGAGGCAAAGCGCAAAATCATCGGCGAGGAGTTCATCCGCGTCTTCGAAGAGGAAGCAAAGAAAATCGGTGCCGTTGACTTCCTGGTTCAGGGCACGATTTATCCGGACGTTATCGAGTCCGGCCTCGGAAAATCCGCAGTCATCAAGTCCCACCACAATGTAGGCGGACTTCCTGACTATGTTGATTTCAAAGAAATTATTGAGCCGCTTCGTATGCTGTTTAAGGACGAAGTGCGCCGCGCCGGTCTGGAACTTGGCATTCCGGATTACTTAGTTTTCCGTCAGCCGTTCCCGGGACCGGGTCTTGGCATCCGTATCATCGGCGAGGTTACTGCCGAAAAGGTAAAAATCGTGCAGGATGCCGACTATATCTACCGTGAAGAAATCGCGCGCGCGATGAGCGAGGGCCGGATTCCGCAGTTCGGACACCCGGGCACTTTGGGTCAGTATTTCGCGGCGCTCACCAACATGCGCTCCGTCGGCGTTATGGGCGACTTCCGAACCTATGACTACGCAATCGCGCTCCGCGCTGTGACGACCAGCGACTTCATGACCGCCGAGGCGGCGCACCTGCCTTGGGATTTGATTGACCGCGTCACCACCCGCATCGTCAACGAAGTCGACCACGTCAACCGCGTCGTGTACGACTGCACCGGGAAGCCACCGGGGACGATTGAGTGGGAATAGATCTACTTGGATTTGCAAAACCCCGAAAGCCAGTAATATCAAAGCTTCCGAGAGTCGCCTGAATGGCGTTTATTCAATTCGTAACATAACAGTATACAGTAGTTTTCGTGCTTTATCAACAGGATTGTTTTGTGAAGGTGCTTGTGGTATAATGAAAAAACAAACATCGCAGAAGGAGAAAAGAAATGGTTTTGGAGACCAATGATCTGATAATAAGACTGTCGGAGTGAAATGACCTGGAGGATTTCTGCCGGTGGGAGCAGCGGCCGGAAGTGACGGAGTTTTTTAGCATAAGAGACGGACAGACAATGGAGGATGTAGTCAGAAAATATGTTGCCGATGAGGAAGATCCCAAGGCACAGCAGTTTACTATTCTGCTGAAAGAAGAGGGAAACCAGGCTGCAGAGGGCAACGGGGGTACACGCAAAATCGGGCGCATAGTTCTGGCTGACATTGAAGACGGCTGGAAAGGTGAAATCTGGCGTATTTATATAGGAGATAAATCTCTTCGCGGCAAAGGCTACGGCAAGCAGGCCATGGAAGCCATGATGGGCTATTGCTTTGATGTGCTCGGCCTGGAAAGACTTTATCTTGACCATTACACCGGTAATCCTGCAGTGGGTCTGTAATTTGTCCCTGGGATTTAAGTACGAGGGTGTGCTCCGTAAAAACTGCCGAAAAAACGGCATTCTCTATGATGTGCACCTCATGTCCATGCTGAGAGAGGAATACGAGGCATTGTTCGGAGAGGTTGTATAATTCAGCCGTTATACGATTTTTTACAACGTTGCTTCCAGTTTCAACCATAAAGAGGATTGGTTGGAGGGCAAATGTTGTAGAATACTGCGGATTTAAAAATATTTACAACATGTTTTCAAACTTCGTTGTAGAAACTGATTGTTTTTTCAGAATAGAACAACATTTTCATTATTAGCCGGCAGGTTTCCGCCTGCGGTATGGGGAAATGTTGTTTTTTTATAAGTATTTCAGGATTCCATACAACCTTATATCAGCAGCTGAAACATAGAGACAAAAAAATCCGAAAAAAACCTTTTGACAGTTGAGCGCATATTCAACTGTTTGCCGGAGCCTGAGGAGACAACGGCAGCATAAAGGCATATTTAAATACTACAGGAGGCAGACTATGAAGAAGACATATTTATTAGAAGACCTTTGCTGTGCAAACTGCGCAGCTGCTATAGAAAGAGGCGTTGCCAAGATAGAAGGCGTAAACAGCGCCTCAGTTAATTTTCTGACTACCAAAATGATTCTGGATGCGGAAGAAGAGGGATATAGGGATATGAAGAAACCTTCAAGAAGATCAAAAAAATTGTGAAGAAAACCGAGCCTGATGTGACAATAAAGGAAATCTAAGGGAAAAAGGGGATTGAAATCAGAATGAAAAAGAGATTGATAAGGCTCATCGCAGGAGCAGTGCTGTTCGTGGCAGCCGCAGCGATAAGGTTCACAGAACCGATTCCGGAAGCGGTTTCTTTCCTGATTCCATACCTTATGGTGGACTACAGAGTGCTGTTTAAGGCAGTGCGAAACATTGCCAACGGAAAGGTTTTTGACGAAAACTTTCTCATGGCGGTGGCTTCCGTGGGAGCTTTCTTTGTGGGAGATTATCCGGAAGCAGTGGCGGTAATGCTGTTCTATCAAGTGGGTGAACTCTTTGAGGACTATGCGGTAGGAAAATCGAGAAAGTTCATTGCTGAGCTTATGAACATCAGACCTGATTATGCAAATCTTAAGACTGCAGACGGTGTTGAGAAGGTTTCTCCTGAGGACGTAAAAATCGGAGATATCATGGTAGTACGACCGGGGGAAAAGATTCCGCTGGACGGAGTAGTAGTGTCGGGGCATTCAACTTTGGACACGGCAGCTCTGACGGGAGAATCACTTCCGTGTGATGTCAGCTGCGGCAGCGATATTCTCAGCGGCTGTATTAATTTGAGCGGTCTGATTGAGGTGAGATGCGAAAAAGAATTCGGCCAGTCTACAGTAAGCAAAATCCTTGAACTGGTTGAAAATGCTACAAGCCAAAAGGCTAAGATGGAAAATTTTATTACCCGCTTTGCGGCGGTTTATACCCCGGCAGTAGTGGGTGCAGCGGTGGTGCTGGCCGTGATTCCGCCTTTGGTTATAGAAGGAGCACTTTTCTCAGATTGGCTTTACAGGGCTCTCAGCTTTCTGCTTGTTTCCTGTCCGTGTGCACTGGTAATTTCCGTTCCTCTCGGATTCTTCGGGGGAATCGGTGCAGCGTCCGGGATTGGAGTGCTGGTAAAGGGCAGCAACTACCTTGAAGCGGCTGCACATGCGGAATTCGTTGTGATGGATAAGACGGGCACGCTGACAAAAGGCGTTTTTGAGGTGGAAAAGGTCCGGGCGGCAGAAGATTTCGAAGGCGGCGAGGAAAGGCTGCTTAAGCTGGCAGCGGCCGCAGAAAGCAATTCAAGCCATCCGATTTCTCTGTCTCTGAGAAGGGCGGCAGAGGCTGAATATGGTTTTAAGACGGATTCAGCTGAGGTTACAGATTCAGACTGCCTGATTTTTTATTATTCGTGATGAGGGTCGCGGCCACCTGCGCAGCTTGAGCAACAGCTATTGCAGCAGCAGTTCTCTCCGTGGGATTTGTGCTCGATATGGGTGAAGGCGATGTCGATAATATCTATGACATGCTGGTCATCCAGAGAATAGAATATGTTTTTTCCATCACGGCGGCTCTTTACCAGCCCTTCGTCTTTGAGCAGGCGAAGCTGGTGGGAGACCGCCGATATTGTCATATCAAGGGCGGATGCGATGTCGTTTACGCAAAGCTCGTCCGTAGAAATGGCACATAATATTTTCATTCTGGTCTCATCACCGACAACCTTAAAGAAGGCTGCGGCCCTGGTTATGAGTTCCTTGGATTGGTGTTTCATATAGCCGGCTCCTCTTTTTTTAAAATATTCAGGAAAGTTGAAGTACTTGTAGCGATTATCTTACCTGTCGTCTTGCTTTTAAGAACTGCTTCAGTGTGAAAAACTCTCTTTCCCGCGGAGACAATTCGACCGGTTGCAATTATAATGTCGTCAGGATGTCCTGAACTGATAAATCTTATATCCATATCCACTGTAGGACACCATAAGTTGGAAAAGGAAGTTACAGCAATCGCTGCAATGTGATCGAGCATGGTGCATATAACTCCGCCATGAAGTACGTCCTTGCGGTTGAGTTCCCAAGGCAACACTTGATATTCTGCCGTTACCGTAAGGGATTCAATGTCGCAGTCCACATAGTCGGCGGCCATGAGCCCGTTGACTCTTTCCCTGTGTCCGCCTGTGTTTTCGGCATGTATATTTTTTAGATTTTGCATCACAGATTCCTTGTCTGTGAGAAGAAATGAGTTTGTCATTTGATTTTTCCTTTCTAAAACCTGTCACTGTAGTTGAGAAGGTCTCTGAGATGACCGCCTCTGACTTTAGGTTTTGATCCGCCGTTTTGAGTATTGCCGCCCTGTGAGCCTCCAGGGGAGCCCGCACCTGATGACATAAAATCCTCATAACGGTATTTTTTCCCCAGATGGAGTCTTCGCCGGTAACGAGCAGACCAAAGGTTCCGCCGCTGCCGTCCCGGGGTTTAGTCAGGCTTCAGGGATTCATCAGCACGATATCGTCCATTTCCGTATAGGAGGCCCTGTGGGTATGACCGAAGATGGCTCCGACGCAGTCGTTTTCCAAAGCCTTATAGTAAATGTTCTGTTTGCTGAAATCCACCTGTTCATTGTGACCGTGAGTTATAATGAAGTTTCCTGCCTCGGTTTCCAGAATGGACCAGTCGGTGTCGCTGAATCCGCCGTCGCAGTTTCCCTTGACCCATGCAACATGAATCCCGAGCCGGGCCTGAAGCTCTCTGGCATCGGCCGCATAGTCTCCGCAGTGGACGATTATGTCCACAGGGGATTCTTTGTTAAGCTTCTGGAAAACTTCGATGACCCTGGAGCAGTCTCCGTGAGTATCGCTTACCATCAATATTTTCATATATCTATGTCCTTTTTTCGTATTTTTGCCTGTTTTCATACAGTATAACATAGAAAACCACTGAAATATATGGTAAACTTTAAAAAAGTGCCGGATTTTGATGACGGTAGAGACGAGGTCGGACTATGATAAGAGAAATCAGAAAAAAGCTGATTGTGCTTTCAAACAGGAGCCCTTTCCCGGCGGCGGTAAAAGAATACATAGATCATCTGGAAAAACTGGACTGGATTTATATGAATCTCAGACTGGATGGAAGCCCGCTTTCCAGGGAAGAAGTGGAGAAGATTCTTGGCGGGGAAATGGTCATTAACGGCAGGATTATGGATCATGTTCTGGTGGAAAGGCTGGGTGAGATCAGAAGGGAACTTTACGACCTGATGCAGAGGAGACTTGACATTGGTCCGGAGCTAATCAGGAACATCACTGCTAAGACAGGTGCTGATACCATAGAATTTCGTAAGACCACGCCACAGCTGGTGGAGTATGAGTACACACCGGTTCTGCCCGCGGAAATACCCGGCGCCATGAGTGAATTTTGGCATTTGCCAGCCACAGGGATGAGTTTGAAAATCCTTTCGAAAAGGCGGCAGGCCTGCATAATCGTCTATTGGCGATTTATCCGTTTAAGGAGAAAAATCAGATTGTGGCGCGGGCTTTGATGGAGTATTACCTGCTGGAGGAAGGTTTTCCTATGGCATGTCCGGACATGTCCGAAAGCGAATATAACGGTGCATTCTGCAACTATTGCCGCAGCGGGAGCAGCAGGCCACTGGCTGACCTTCTGACCAAAGCGGTACTTGAAAGGCTGGAGCTGATGATCCAGCTGACGGGGTACTAGCTAATAGTAATGTTAAAATATAAAGGGGAAGTTCATCGTTTTACAAGTCTGAAACAACCCCTTTATAAAAATGTAAAACATAAAAAAGGTTATAGTTATCTTATATGAATTATAAATAAGCTCCACATGAAACATTTATGTCTAATCCTGTAATGCTGTTACTTTTTTCTTCATCGCAGAGGAAAAGGACCATTTCAGCAACATCAGACATAGGAACTAGATGCTTTAAGCAGTACTGCTCAAGGGTTTTATTTATTACTTCTTCAACTGTAACACCACGGGCTTCGGCTTGCTTTTGGTACACCATTGCTCCGCGGGCATTGTCTATTCCACCAGGACATACGGCGTTAACTGTAATGTTGTGTACACCAAGCTCTTTGGCAAGGCAACGTGTGAGTCCTATTACAGCCATTTTAGCAGCGCAGTAAGGTGAACGATTCAAGAGCGCATGTTTTCCGGATATTGAGGACATATTTACTATTTTGCCTGCTTTTTTCTTGATCATATAAGGGGCAGCAAGCTTACACATGTAAAATGTACTGTTGACATCTACTGCAAATGTAGTTGTCCATTCGTCCATTGTGATATCTTGTACAGGTTTAGTAGGGCCGGCGATACCTACGTTATTGACCAAGCAGTCGATATCACCGTATTTTTCAATTGTAGCATTAAATACTTTCTCAACTTCTTCAGGTTTAGAGGCATTGTATTGAACACCATATGCTTCGGCACCAAGCTGGCGCATTTCTTCAACTGTTTTTTCCAAAACTTCTCCGTTTACGTCACAAAGCATTAATCGAGCTTTGTTTAATGCGAAGGCTGTTGCAATGGCTTTACCGATACCATCACCTGAGCCGGTAACTAAAACAATTTTGTTTTCTAAAGACATTTGTAAATCCTCCCAAAAAAATTTTGTACGAAATAGGGTACAGATATAAACATACCAAGCAAAAAATATGCCAATATATTATTTAATCGTCTATGGCATGTTTTTTTGCTAAACTAAATTGGTGTAAGCAAAATGCAGCATAGATATCAAATAAGGGAGAATTAAAATGGAAAAACTATACACGCACGGTGTGATTGGAAATATGAAACTAAAGAATAGATGGATTATGTTGGCAATGCATACGGGATATGCAAATTCAGATGGCACTTTTAGCAGAAGAGATTTTGAATTCTACAAAAGAAGAGCCTGTGGAGGAATGGCTACAATTACGCTGGTCGGTGCAGTCAGTGAGATTGGAGCTAGACATGGTATGCACAGGTTGGATAATGAAAAATATGATGAAGGACTAAGGAAAGTCTGTGATATTATTCACGAAGGAGACTGCAAAGTGATAATGCAACTTTATCATGCAGGCAGAAACAACACCGATGTGCTACATTTGGGGCCACCTATGGCTCCATCTCCGATTGCATCTCCTATTTACAAGGTTGATCCTAAAGAGATGGTGGAAGATGATATAATTCAAACTATTAGAGATTTCGCTGACGCGGCGGTTAGATGAAAAAAACGGAGTTGATTGTGTTGAAGTAAGCGCTAGTGTAGGATATCTCCTGTCAGAGTTTTTATCTCCGAGAACCAATCTTCGTACAGATATTTGGGGAGGAGATGATAAAAAGAGAATGCGCTTCCCTACGGAAGTTTTAAAAGCTATAAGAAATGCTGTTGGCCCAGACTTCCCCGTGATTATTAAAATTTCTGGAGGGGATATGCTTGGAGGTTATGATAATGACTACATGTCCAAATTTTTAAATCAACTTCCTTCCGGAACGGTTAATGGAGTTACGGTTACCGGTGGATGGCATGAGGCTCCTGTACCTCAGATTTCTTATCATGTGTCGCCAGGTGGTTTTTCATATTTATCAGGTGAGATTAAGGAAAAAACAGGATTGACTGTAATTGCGTGCAACAGAATAAACAGCCCTCAAATTGCTGAAGAGCTGCTTCAAAAAGGAGACTGCGATTTTGTAGGTGCGGCAAGGCCTTTTTTAGCAGACCCTGATTTTGTTAATAAAAGCAGAAAAGGTATTCTTTATAATAGATGTCAAGCGTGCAACCGCGGTTGTATTGAAAATGCTTTAAAGAAAAACGATGTATGTTGTGTTTTTAATCCCGAAGCTGGAAGAGAATATTTCCGAAGTGCTAAGACTCCGCCTCAGAAGCTACTTATAATAGGGGCCGGTCCGGTTGGACTTCAAGCAGCCAAAACAGCCAGTGAAAGAGGTCATATTGTTACCATAATTACTGATGATAGCCGTTTGGGAGGTAAACTTCACATTGCTGATAAGGCTCCATTCAAGCAAATGTTCAGCACATTTGCGGATTATTTGGAACATGAGCTAAGAAAAAATAATGTTACGATACTTACAGGCGTGCCTATCAGTGAAGAGATAATAAGAAGTGAGAAACCGGATTTTATTATCTTTGCATCTGGGGCAAGTCCTATAATGCCTGAGATATGCAAAGAAAGCCAGATGCCGTGCGTATCTGCTGAACAGATATTGTCAGAAAGCGTTAAGTGCCCAAATCAAAATATTGTTATCATCGGCGGTGGTTCAGTTGGGCTGGAAACAGCAGAATTCCTTGGGGAAAAATATGGGAAAAAAGGCATTACAGTAGTTGAGCTGCAACCTAAAGCCGGGAAGGGACTTGTTGGATTGAAGTGGATTATGATGAAGCATTTAAAGGAATTAGGTGTTCGAATTGTCACATCGGCTGAGGTTTCTGAAATAAGTCATAATAAGGTAATCCTGACGATACGGGGTGAAAAAGCTGAAAAAGAAAAAGAAGAAATATATGCAGATATGATTGTATATGCAGTTGGATATAAACCAAATGGAACTTTAGGTTTAAGAAGCTATTTGGAAAAAGAAAACATACCATATGTGATAATCGGAGACACAGGAAGAACAAAGGATCTTCTTGAAGGTCTTGCCGATGCTTATATAACAGCAGAAAACATATAACACTCCTCATAGAAAATAAAGCACGGATGGTTCATAGGGCATACCTGTGAATCGTTTGTTGCTTTTTGCAAGACATGAAAGACGCTGCATCTTGCATTTTGCAATATAGGGAACGCGTGCGAGGAAGCTAACGATAATAAAACACCCATGGCATTAGGGAAAAACTGTTCAATATCTTTTTTTTTGTCATGTTATTTAATTTGGCACGAGCTTTGCAAAATTATTAGTCATCAATGCATTGAACGAAAAAGAAACAGAAAGGTGGACAGTAAACTAAAATGAGTGATTTAAAGGATTTTTTATTAGGCGACTATAGAGAGACAATGGATTATGTCAGAAAAGTCGAAAGAAATGGATTGACCAAGTTTCCCCCTTTAATCATAACTTGTGCAATAACTGGAGGAATGCACGGTAAGGAATCAACTCCTTATCTTCCTGAAGAACCTGAAGAACAAGCTCAACAGGCATATGATGCATATAATGCCGGAGCAAGCATGGTTCATATTCACGCAAGAGACCCGATCAATGCATGGGCAACAAGCTCTACACCGGAAGCTTTTAAAAAAGTAAACGCAATGGTAAGAGAAAAATGTCCTGACTTAATAATTAACAATACATGTGTAGGCGGAAGAAGATATATTGAGGAAACTAATACGATGGCAAACAGAATGCTCTACTCTGTAGAGGCTAAGCCAGAGGTGGCAAGTGTTGACATTACATGCTACTCAATGATCAGAAATATGCATGATCGTAAGGCTCCTCTCAGAAGCCCAAGACCTGCACACAAATGGAATTACAATTATGTCTGCTCACAGACCGATGCACTTGATACGGTAAAGCAGCTCAGAGATAATGGAATTAAGCCTGAATTTGAGGTTTTCGGACTGAATGACCTTAAATATGTGGATAACATGATAAAAGAGAATGCTTTGGATCAGCCTTATTGGTTCCAGATGTTATTCGGAGGCTCTGGAGTTTATCCATGTGCAGAGCAGATGATGCTTGCATCGAAGATGATGCCGAAAGAATCAATGTTTAGTATTATTGGTGTGGGTGCATGTCAGACAGCGATGATTACACTGGGAATCATTCTCGGACACCATGTAAGGGTAGGTCTGGAAGACAATTTCTTCTATGGACCTCACGAACTGGCCACAAGCAATGCTCAGATGGTTGAGAGAGTTGTAAGAATCGCTAAAGAACTGGGAAGACCAATTGCAACTCCTACTCAGGCACGTGAGATGATGGGCTTAGGCGCACCGAGAGCATACACATATTAAAGATTTAATCAATTCTTTGAACGATTTGGAAACTGTATAATACAGATTTCAGGAAAGGAATTATAAAAGATGTATGTTTTAGGAATTGACATTGGTTCTACAGCCAGCAAGGCTGTAGTAATGACAGATGAAAAAAAGATATACGCAAAAGCGTTGATTCCTCATGGCACAGGATCCATCGGCCCGAGGAAGGTTTATGAAAAAATTCTGCTTGAGAATAACCTCACTCAGGAAGACATTTCTAGAACACTTGCAACAGGATATGGCAGATTTGTGTTTCCAAATGCGGACAGCCAGAAAAGTGAAATAAGTTGTCATACAAAGGGAATTTTCTTTATAAATCCCAATATCCGTACTGTAATAGATATCGGAGGGCAGGATGTAAAAGCTATACGGTTCAACGACAAAGGCATGATTGTCAACTTCACAATGAATGACAAGTGTGCTGCCGGTACGGGCAGATTTCTGGAGAATATGGCCAAGGTGTTGAATGTTGAAACTGAAGATCTTGGAGATATATCGGAAAAATCTGAAGAGGCAGTGGAGATAAGCAACACATGCACAGTATTTGCAGAGTCTGAAGTGATCTCCAAGCTTTCAAGTAATGCAAAGCTTGAAGACCTGGTCGCCGGAATACATAAGTCCGTTGCAAAAAGAGTTGCATCTCTGGCTTTCAGGAACGGCATAGAAGAACAGGTAGCCATGAGTGGAGGCGTTGCTCTCAACACGGGAATCGTAAAAGCGCTTGCGGAGGAAATAAAAACAGACATTTTTGTTCATGAAGATTGTCAGTTCTTCGGAGCCATAGGCGCAGCCCTGTTTGCACTGGAAGAACTGGAAAAATAAAATCTATACAAAACCGGAAAAGGAGATACGACGTGAGCGAGGTAAAAGAACAAAAACAGAAAAAACCGATGCCTAAGTCAATGATAATGTTGAAAGCTCAGACTGCAGGCATCTATGACGCAGCGTGGGAAGCAAAGAAGAAAGGTGAGCATGTCGGCTGGTCTACAGCGATTTTCCCACAGGAATTATGTGAGACGTTCGGTATACCGCTGCTTTATCCCGAAAATAATGCGGCAAGCGTTTCGGCAAGACACAAGGGTTCTGAGCTGATTCAGCATGCTGAAGGAGAAATGAGATATCCTATCAACATTTGTTCCTATGCCAGACTTAACATAGCTATGGCTGATTTGGCTCAGAAGGATGAACTGGATTGGGAAAAAGCAGAACCTTACATGCCTGTTCCGACATTTCTGTGCTTAGCAAATAACAGCTGTACGCAGCTTACCAAATGGTATGAGAATTTGTCAAGAAATCTGAACATTCCTATCTTTTTTATGGATTGTTTATACAATTATTATGAAGAAGAACCTACGGACTACAAGATAAAGTATGTAAGAAGTCAGCTGGAGACAAATATCAGGGAAATGGAAGCTTTCTTTGGTAAGAAGTTCGACTGGGACAAATTCCTGGAAGTGCAGAAGAGATCACAGATTAATGTGAAGCTTTTTGACGAGATAGTTGCTCTGAATCAGCATATTCCGGCTCCTCTGAACGGCTTTGACCTATTCAGCTACTTAAGCTGCATGGTTATAGCCAGAGGAAAGGAGTCAACAACAGAGATTCTTAAGCAACTTAAGGCGGAGTGTCTTGAACATATTGCAAACGGGACATCGACTTTTGGATCTACTCCTGAAAAGTACAGAATGCATTGGGAAGGTATTGCATGCTGGCCTTATCTGGGACATAATCTTAAAACCTTGAAAAAGAACGGCGTAAACTGTGTAATCAACGGTTATGTAACAGCTTGGTCTGTTGCCTATGAGCCGGGAGATCTTGATGGAATGGCAAAAGCTTATCAGCTTGCTTCTACAAACAGCTTTAGCACACCGTCAATCATGGAAAAGAGGACTAAAACAATCAAGGACTTTGGCTGTGACGGAATGCTGTGCCATGTCAACAGAAGCTGTAAACTGATGACCTTCCACATCTTTGTCGGACGTGAGCTTATTGAAAAGAACGCGCATGTTCCTGTTACCAACTTTGACGGAGACCAGTCAGATGATCGTGCTTACAGTGAAGCGCAGTTTGAAACCAGACTGCAGGGAGCTGTAGAAGTTATGGAAGCAAACAAGGAGGCAAAGTAAGATGCAGTATTTAAAATTAATATTAGATGAATTTGCTTTTGCTGCAAATAATCCTAAGAAAATTATGGAAAAGTATCTTGCTGAAGGTAAGAAGGTAATAGGATGCTTTCCAATTTACACGCCGCAGCCTCTTGTGACTGCATTGGATATGGTTCCTGTCGGATTGTGGGGAGGACAGGTTACGCCTACAGTAGCCGGAAAATATAATCCAATTTACACATGCTCGATTATGAGATCATGCCTGGAATACGGAATGACAGGCGTATATAACGGTCTGAGTGCGGTAATCATGCCTATGCTGTGCGATACATTCCGCGGAATGAGCTCTGGATGGAGAGCAGGAGTACCTGATATTCCTATTATTTCTTTTATACATCCACAGCACAGAGAGGATGCTGGAGCACAGGAGTTTATGGCGGCGGAATATGAAAGCGTAAGGAAAAGACTTGAAGAAATTGCAGGAAAGAAAATCTCAGAGGAAAAGCTGAACGAAACTTTGAATCTGTACAATGAGAGAAATTCTTTGATGAGGGAATTCTGTCAGGTGGCCAACGATCATTTGGACATCATTACCCCTGCGGTAAGACACAATGTAATGAAAAGTGCTACCTTTGTTGATATTCGTGAGACAATCTCGAAGGTAAGAAAGCTTATAGACGCTCTCAAATCCCATCCTGTACATAAGTGGACAGGAAAAAGAGTCATACTTACAGGTATTACAGCGGAACCGGTTGAATTTCTTGATATATTTGCGGAGAACAAAATCGCTGTAGTGGCTGATGATCTGGCTCAGGAGATGAGGCAATATAGGACGGATTATCCAGAAAGTAAAGACGCGATGGAACGTCTCGCCGCTCAGTGGCTCAACGTCAAAGGCTGTTCTACAGCATACAGCCCTGACCACAGAGAAAGAGGCAAGATGCTGGTGGAGATGGCCAAAGAATATGATGCAGACTGCATAGCGGTATGTCTTATGAGATTCTGTGATGTTGAGGAATATGACTATCCGTATATTTCGCAGTTGGCTGAAGAGGCTGGTCTGTACTGCTTGTGTCTTGAAATCGATCAGAGCACTCAGGATAATGGACAATCCAAGACAAAGATACAAAGCTACGCAGAAATATAAGTATAAGGTAAATTGAACCAAAAAAATGGAGGAAAATGATATGAACATTAAAACCGTGGGTGTACTTGGCAGCGGCCAGATGGGCAGAGGGACTGCTCACGTTGCGGCCCTGGCAGGATATAAAGTAATTTTCTATAATCACAGACTTGTGACTTTAGAAAAGGCATTAAAATACATCGAATCAGAGCTGGATAAGGGCATCGAAAGAGGCAAGACGACTCAAGAAGACAAGGAAAGAACTTTGACCAACATTACTATCACCGACCAGCTCAGCGATTTGGCAAAAGCGGATTTCCTTATTGAATCCCTGCCAGAGGTACTTGAAGTAAAGCAACAGGCTTTCGCTGAACTTGATAAGCTCTGCGGACCTGAAGTAATTTTTGCTACTAATACTACATCCTTAAGCATTACTGAACTTGCTTCCGTTACAGACAGACCTGACAGGTTTATAGGTATGCACTTCTTCAACCCTGTTCACAAGATGAAGCTTATCGAGATGGTGAATGGTCTTGAAACTTCTCCTGAGACTACTGCAATCACCAAGGAGTTGGGAATCTCATTCGGAAAAGAAGTAGTGACGGTTAAGGAGTCACCGGGATTTGTAACAAGCCGTATTCAGGCAATTATCGGAAACGAAGCGTTCATCATGTTAAATGAAGGACTTGCTTCTGCAGAAGATATTGACAAGGCATGCAAACTTGGACTTAATCACCCTATGGGACCTTTCGAAATGATAGACTTCGTAGGTCTTGATACCCGTTTAAAGAGTCTGGAATATCTTTCAAAGATGTTTGGTGATAAATATAAGCCAGCTCCGCTGCACGTTCAATATGTAAAGGCCGGTCGTTACGGTAAAAAGGTGGGAAAAGGCGTGTATGAGTACGACGAAAACGGAAAGAAGAAATAGAAAAGCAGAGGTGTAAAATGTCGGATAAAGTACTGGTCAGCATTGAAAACGGAATAGCGGTGGTTACGATAAACCGTCCGGAAGTACGAAATGCAGTGGATAAAGAAACCTGGGGACTGCTCCGTAAAACTTTTGAAAATCTGGATAGCAATAGAGATGTAAGAGCAATTATTGTCACAGGGGCAGGAGAAAAAGCCTTCGTTGCGGGAGCTGATTTGAATTCACTTAAAGTCAGAAGCGTGCTGGAAACATTGGATTCGGAGAACAATGCCGTGGTCAGAGCCATTGAAAAGGTAAGCAAGCCGACTATTGCAGCTATAAACGGATACTGCCTGGGCGGAGGTTGTGAGATAGCTCTAGCCTGTGATATCAGAATAGCCGCCGAAAAGGCGAAGATAGGTCAAACTGAACTGAATGTGGGTATACTTCCAGGAGCTGGAGGAACGCAAAGACTCAGGAATCTGGTGGGACAGGGAAAGGCGATGGAGATGATCCTGACCGGTGAGCCTGTTTCAGCACAGGAGGCCTATGAGATAGGTCTCGTGAACAAAGTTGTTCCTTTGGATAAGCTTATGGAAGAGGCAATGTCCATGGCAAAGAAAATAGCAGAAAAAAGTCCAGTGGTGACTAAACTGGCTAAAAGAGCAATTCAGAATGGAGCAGATCTTCCTATTGATACTGGACTCTTGATTGAAATTTTATCTCAGTCAGTGGTTTTCAGTACTAAGGATCATCTCGAGGGCATCAATGCCTTCCTGGAAAAAAGGAAGCCGGAATATACAGGCGAATAAAACTAAAAAGGGTGACGGTATGGCATCTATAAAAGAAAGAAGGGATTTTAAATGAGAGAAGTTGTAGTAGTTTCTGCTGTAAGAACTGCACTTGGTTCCATAGGAGGAACTCTTAAAAATGTTCAGCCGGAAGTACTGGCAAACGTAGTCATGGAAGGCGCAATAGAAAAGGCCGGAATTGACAAGTCTGTTATAGATGAAGTAATCTTCGGACAGGCAAAACAGAGCACAGATGCACCTAATATTGCAAGATTAGCATCGCTGATGACACGCATACCTGAAGCGATTCCTGCTTACACAATACACAGACAGTGTGCGTCTGGTATGCAGTCAATTTTAAACGGTGTACAGCAGATTCAGACAGGATATTCAGATGTAGTGCTGGTTGGCGGTGTTGAGAGTATGAGTACTGCACCGTTTTATGTAAGAGGCGCACGTTTTGGAGTAGGAAATGGTAACACAGTTTTCGTAGATCCTAACATCGAGTCACAGCCAAAATCGCAGCCAAACGATATTTACGGAACATTTAACATGATTCAGACTGCCGATAATGTGGCAAAGCAGTTCGGCGTTACCAGAGAAGAGCAGGACGAATTTGCACTTGCCAGCCAACAGAAGGCAGTGGCAGCAATTGATGCTGGAAAGTTTAAAGATGAAATCGTGCCCGTAGTGATTCCTCAGAGAAAGGCTGACCCTATAGTATTTGATACTGACGAGTATCCTAAGCGCAACACCAGCATGGAGAAGCTTGCAAAGCTGAAACCTATTTTCGCAGAAGGATATGTTACCGCAGGTAATGCATCAGGAAGAAACGATGGGGCGTCCGCACTGGTAATTATGGCCGCTGAAAAGGCGGAAGAACTGGGAATAAAGCCGATTGCAAAAATTCTGGGAGCTGCTGCAGTTGGTGTTGACCCAAGAATTATGGGAATTGCACCTGTACCTGCAACTCGCAAGTTACTTGGAAAGTTAAACATGACCATCGATGATTTCGGTCTTGTTGAAATCAATGAAGCCTTTGCAGCACAGTCAGTGGCATGTGCTAAGGAACTTAAAATCAAACCAGAAAGACTTAACGTTAACGGCGGAGCAATCGCACTTGGACATCCTCTCGGCTGTTCAGGAGCAAGAATATCAACAACATTAATCCATGAAATGCAGAAGAGAGGCGAAAAGTACGGTCTCGCTGCAATTTGCGTAGCCGGCGGTCTCGGAATGGCTATGGCATTTGAGAGAATGTAAGGGTGATGACGCCTATGGGCAAGCAGGAAATTAAAAAAATTGCCATAATCGGTGCAGGAACAATGTGACCTGGAATTGCACAGACATACGCATGCGGGGGATACGACATCAGCATCTGGGAACCTAACATGGAAAACAGAGAAAAGGCTAAGGTAAGAATTTACGATGGTTTAAAGGTTTCTGAAGAACAGGGGCTCATCGAACCTGGTAAAATAGATAAATTTTATGGGCATGTACATTTTGCCCAGTCCATGAAAGAAGCAGTTGCAGGTGCTCAGTTCGTAATGGAAATAGTTGTTGAGAAGATTGAAGTCAAGAAGTCTGTTTATGCTGAAATGCTGGACTATATAGACGAGGACACGATCGTGGCTTCCAATACATCTGCGCTTAATATTTTCGAGGTCGTACCAAAGGAAATGCTTCCTCATCAGTTGATTGTCCACTGGTATAGACCGGCGCAGCTGATTCCTCTAGTTGAGGTAATCAAAAGTGAGAAAGCACCGCAGTGGATGGCAGACGATGTCATGAGCCTTCTCAGAAAATGCGGCAAGGTTCCGGTACAGATGAAAAAATTCATTCAGGGATATATCGTTAACAGTCTTCAGCAGTGCTTGAACAGAGAAGTGTTTTATCTTCTTGACAATGATTACTGTACCCCTGAAGACATTGACTTTGCAGCTAAGATGAGCTTTATACCTAGAGCAATGGTTCTTGGATTATGCAAGAAGATAGACTTCGGCGGAGTAGATATGACCATAAACAACTATAAGGAAGGAAGCTATCACATGCCGCCTAAAGGTGATGAACTTCCAGAGACATTAAAAGCTATGGAAGAAGCTGGAGAATATGGCATCAAAACTGAAAAAGTTTTTATGACTACAGTGACAAAGATGTTGACAAACTTCTTCTTAAAAGAGATGAGCAGTTAGCGGACTGGTAACATTTTATACTGTAGGGCTTGCATTTAATTGCATTTCGGTTTTCCTGAATCCACTTATGGAAAGCCTTGGAATTAGTAATACATTGAGGTCTAGTATGACCATGTTTTACCAGTCTGGAAGCGTGTTATCGCTATTGGCAATAGGGCCTGTGACTGATAAAATTGGTACAAGAAGGAGCATTCTATATTTCAGTATTTTTATGGCATTGGGATATGTGATGCTTGCAATTGCAGACACCGTATATTTCTGTTATTTGGCTATGTTTATAATAGGCATAGGATACGGCCTTTGTGGTCTTGTGCCAGTCTCAATGTTGCTTACTGAATGGTTTGCACAGAAGAGAGGATTTTCACTTGGGGCAGCAATGTGCGGTTCAGGGGTTGCAACTATAATAGCGCCAACACTTGTAACTAACGTTATAGCTGCATGGGGTGTACATTCTGCGTTCGTGGTTCAAGCGAGCATTATTACAATCTGCGCAATTATTGCCTTTGCGATATTAAGAGATAAGCCAAGTGATGTTGGCATGTTACCTTATGGGGGACAATCGAGTCCGGAAAGAGATATAGAAGAAAACGAACATTCGCATCAGTTAAAGTTAAAAGATGCGATTAAAGATGTACGCTTTGTAATGATGGTAGCTGTAATGTTGATGTCTGGCGGGATGATATCACCTATGGTACAACATTTGTCGCCGATAATATCTCAAAGTGGATATGGGGAGCATTTGGCTACGATGGCAGTATCTATATATGGGACGGTTATGCTTGTAGGAAAACCAGTTTTTGGAACTGTAATTGATAAATTTGGGATTTTGAAAGCCAATACTTATGCATACGCGTTACTTATGCTTGCCCTTATAGACGAAGTATTTCTATCACGAAATGAGATTCTGATTTATGAAATACCTCTGTTTCTTGGAATGGGAAGTGCTCCTCTGGTGACTGTAGGACTTCCAATATGGGTGTCGGGGTTATTTGGAAAAGTAAATATGGCAAGCATATTTGCTATGTTGAAATTATGCTATACACTTGGGGGAATGATAGGAGCATCAATACCCGGTATAGTAATTGACCATACCGGTTCGTATACGGACTTATTTAAGCTGTATATTGTTGTCGCAATTATAACATACGTGGTTTTGCAGGGTCTATTTTTGGGCAACGCAAAAAAATCTGCTTATTAGAAGAGAAGAAAAAAATATGGAGGGTGTAATCTACAGAGTTGAGGTTTTAATTATATCAGTAGTAATTGACTTTAAAAATCAAGGCATGAAAATAGAGACATAAAGTAAATTCTGCTGTAATATGCGTGCCTGAAAGTCTAGGAATGACTACGGCATTTAAAAGAATTGGAATGAGAAAATAAGCTTTTGAAATTAGAAAGGAGAAGTCATGAAATATGAAAACTTGAAGGGGCTAAATGCGATTGAAAAGATTATTTGCATAATTCTAGTGGGGGTGCTATTTTTCATACTTTTTTGTCAGACATTATTTAGAAATATCGGTGTTGATGCTTATTGGACTGATGAAAGCGCAAGATATTTATTTGCGCTCCTTACATATGTAGGGGCTGGTCTAGCAACCCTAATGGGCAAACAAATTAAGATTGAAATACTTATTTATATCTGGCCAGAAATAATTCGACCAGTAATTGAGTTAATTGGTAGTATTCTTGCTGTAGTTTTCTGCTTTTATGTAACTTATGCAACCTTACAATATAATATATATGTAGTTCTAGCAGGTGGACGTTTATCAGCAAGTTTGCAAATTCCAATGGCTATTCCTTATATGTCAGTAACAATAGGTTATGTACTTATGGCAGTACGCGGAATTCAGGCAGAGGTAATTCCAAATTGCAAAGAAGTTTTTGCAAAAAAAACCATTAAAAAGGGAGGGGAACAATAATGCAAACCGTTTTAATTGTATTAGCACTTTTTTTAGTTTTTCTATCATTTAAAATTGCCCTTCCGCTAGCGTTAGGGCTTGCTGTTGTAATATTTGCACTAGTTGAAGGGTCTTTACCAATAGAGATAGTATGGCAATCATTTTTCACATCATATGACAGTTTCACATTGCTTGCTATTCCTTTTTTCATGCTTGCTGGAGATTTGATTTCTGCTGGCGGTATTTCAAAGCGATTAGTACGGCTTGCAACTGCTTATTTAGGTCATTTAACAGGTTCATTGGCGATAATCACGGTAGTATGCTGCATGTTTTTTGCTGCAATCTCAGGATCTGCTCCAGCTACGGTTGCAACTATTGGGGCAATCATGATTCCGGCAATGATTGAGGAAAAATACGGCGAATCATTTTCAACATCTTTAGTCGCATGTTCAGGTGCGTTAGGACCAATCATACCACCCAGTATTTTGTTCATAGTATTCGGAACTATTACTCAAGAATCTGTGTCAAAACTCTTCATGGCAGGTGTCGGACCGGGGTTATTAATAGGCATTGTACTATGCGCATTTGTTTATGTCGTTTCAAAAAGAAATCATTTTGGAATGAAAAGGGAAAAAGCAAGTAAAGAAGAAAAAAAAGCCGCATTAAAGGATGCAATTTGGGCACTCTTTGTACCAGTAATTATTTTGGGTAGCATTTATTTGGGTATTGCTACGCCTACTGAAGCAGCCATTGTTGGGTGTGTATATGCATTGATTATAGGTATATTTGTATACAAAGAATTAGATTGGAAGACTATCCCCGAAATTTTTACCACTACAGGTTGCACTACTGGTTATTGTCTAATTTCCTTGGGTGCAGCGGCAGCATTTGCAAAATTGCTTTCCATGAATAATATACCTACATTATTGGCAGATTGGATAATGTCAATAACAGATAGCAGGGTTGTAGTGCTACTTATGATAAATCTGATTTTATTGATAGCGGGTTGTTTTATAGAGCCTATACCTTCTATGACTATTTTTGCACCTTTGATGATGCCATTAGCAACAAGGGTCGGGGTAGATCCGATTCACTTTGGATGCATTATGGTATTGAATTTAACAATTGGTATGTGCACGCCACCAGTTGGCACAAATATTTTTGTCGCATCGGGTATCGCAAATATACCTGTACACAGGATGTTTAAATGGCTACTCCCTTGTTTGGTATGTATGCTGATTTCACTGATGATTGTAACTTTTGTTCCGGTATTATCAACAGGGCTACCTAGTTTAGTAAAGTAATAATAAGAATTTATAGGAGGGAAAAATGAAGAAAATATTATCACTATTACTTGTTGTTGTTATGATTTTCGCGCTCGTAGCTTGCGGAAATGACGGTAATCAGGGTGAAACGTATGAAGTAAAAATATCTCACGTTGTATCGGAAAGTGATGATGTTCACCTTGGCTTTGTTAAATTAAAAGAAATGTTAGAAGAAAAGTCAGACGGAAGGTTCAATGTTAATATTTATTCTAATGCAGCGTTAGCAGCTTCAGATGATGAGCAGGCAGAACTAGTAAATTCTGACTCTGTACAAATTGCGTGTGTTGCAGCGTATAATATTGCAAACTTAAATAGCAACTTATTAAAATTCAATGTTTTAGATTTACCATATTTATTTGAAACAGATGAAGACTATTATAAGTTTATTGATAGCGATGCTGGTAAGGAACTGTTTGCAAGCGTTTTAGATGAAACAGGAAATGTTTGGGCACAAGCAAACTATATCAGAAGCTGGCAAGCTTTAACCACAACGAAAAAACCAGCTAGAGTTCCAAGTGATCTTAAAGGCAAATCAATTTTGTGTGGTTCACCAGAGGTTTTCAGAAAAACAGTAGAAGCTTGGGGCGGAAATGTTGGTACAGTTGCATGGTCTGAAACATACACGGCAATGCAACAGGGTTCCGTTGATGGTAATCTGAGAGCTGTAAACTTAAGTATTACGCAACGTTTTTATGAAGTACAAAAATATTGTACGCTGGTTAATCAGTCTGCTATGGTCAATACAACGTTGGTGAGCAAATCATGGTATGATTCTTTGCCTGAAGATTTACAGGCTATATTTGATGAATGTATGCTTGAGTATGAACAAATAATGCGTGATTATGGGGTTGCAAGACAGAATACAACCATACAAGAATTAAAGGACAATGGTGTAGAGGTCATTGAATTGACAGATGCAGAAAGAGCACAATGGGTGGAAGCAGCAAAACCAGTATGGGATGCTATGGAAGCAACTGTGGGAGCAGATTTAATCCAAACTGCCAAAGATATAGTAGGCAAATAATTATATCATAAAGAAGGTAACTGTTTGTAGGAGGGATCGTAGCCCTGTATCCCGCCAATTACCATATATACTAGAGCAATTTCTTGTATAAATTTCAAATTTACATTCTGTAATTAAGGAGTAACAAGATGTTTGACATTGTAATAAAAAATGGAAGAGTTATAGACTTCTCTTCTCAAACTGATGAAGTGAAGACAATTGCAATTAAGGAAGGAAGGTTTGTTCCTTTTAATCCCACAGAGCAGATACGTAAAACTATTGATGCTGATGGATGTATAGTGTCGCCGGGATTTGTTGACGCGCACAATCATCTATTTTATGGAGGCACGGGTTTATTAAGCACTAAGGCTGATATTTCTTGCTTGCCAAATTGCGTTACATGCGCATGCGATGCAGGTAGCACAAGCATATGGAATTTCGAAAGTTTTTACAAAACTGAGATTGTGAATTCGCTTACTAATATTATAGCATTACTACACCCTTGCATAACAGGTGTACAGCTTCCCCCTACAGAGGAAATAGAAAATCCAGATTACTTTAATAGTGACGAAATAATCCAGTTATTCAAAAAATACCCAGAGGTTTTAAGAGGATTAAAGATTCGAATGAGCAAAGGTACTGCCGGAAGTTTTGGGAATGCGCCAGTTATCAAAACACAGGAAATTGCAGAGCAGATCAGAAAAAATGGGAATCATTGTATGGTCACATGCCATTATAGTGATTTAGCGGACGGCGTAACCATGGAAGAGTTTTTAGGTGCATTTAAATCAGGTGATGTAATCGCTCATATGTATCATCCAGATGGAGATTCCATATTTAACTCCGATGGCACAGTTATGAAATGCGTTATTGAGGCCCGGGAAAAAGGTATTCTTTTTGATAGTAGCCGTGCAAGAATCAATTTCTCCATGGCGAATATTTTAAAAGGGGCAAAACAAGGGTTTTATCCTGATATAATGAGCACTGATTTGGCAAAGCGCACGCTTTATTATAAGCCAAGTTTTTCAATACTTTGGAGTATGTCATTGTTTCTTAATGTTGGAATGCCATTAATAGATATTTTGAAAGCCGTTACATATACACCGGCAAAGGCATTTGGTATACTGGATCGATCCGGCACAATGGAAATAGGCAAGCCCGCAGATGTAGCAATCATAAAGATAATTGATAAAAAGCAAACTTATGCAGATCTTGCAGGCGATAAAATTATAGGTGATAAGTTGATTATTCCTATGGCATGCATTCGAGGTGGCGATGTTGTTTTTCAACAAATATTTATGGATGATGAATTATCTTAGAATAAGGTTTCATCATTCTGCATATTGGTCTCATGGATGATAAAAGAAAGACTGTAGACGACATAAACTGGTTAGCAGTTTTATAAAATTTCAAAAACAAAGGCTCTATGATAAATGCTGAGATAGCTGAAAAACTTTTTTAGTCAACAAACATTTATTATAGAGTCTTTAAAGTATAAGAACAAATGCAAGCTGTGGTTTAATCTTGATTTAATTTTATATTAGTATTATAATAAAATTACATGAACTTGAGAATCGTTGATTGAAAAAGGAGTGCTGCTGTAACATGAAAAATGATAAAACACTTATTGGCATCATGGCTAAGCCAGTGATGGTGGTTAAGCCTGATGGATCAATAGTATATATTAATGAACACGGGAGATTGATGATTCAAAACATATTTCAAAAAAATAGTGTGGATGACATCTTTGAAATTGACCCAGACTTCGGTGGTGAATTGGATAGTTATCATATTGAGAAGTCCGTTTCGTTTAACCACCTGAAAGTGAATGTGGATATATTTAGGTCGTCCTATGAGGATTGTGATGACGTGATGATATATATATTTGACAATATATTATTTAATAAAGAGGTTTCTGACATACTTAACAGTATTGAATACGCGGTTAATGTGATAAGTGCTAATGGTGCTATTGAGTTTTTTAATAATGCAGGATATACTATAATAGGACTTACTCATGATGATACGGGGCCAGGACATAGTTTGATACAACATTATGACGAAAAAAGTACAGTTGTTACGGAACCGACATTCTTTAAAGTAATAAGGGAGAAGAAAAGTGTTATAGGCAGGACTACATATAAAAATGGACTCACGTTATTTAATAAGGCTACACCGATTTTTTCAAGAAATGGTGAGATAAAAAGGGTCCTTGTGACGGGGCAAGATGTATATGAAAATTCAGCTCTTGATGAGATGCTCATGCTGTCTGGGAAGACTAATAGTGTTCCAGAGATATTGAGATTTAATGAAATCAGCCAGTATTTTAGTAATGAAAATTATCTTGTTACCAGTGATGACATGAAAAAAGTTGTAAATACAGCTTTAAAGGCAGCTTCTTCAGACTCATCTGTTTTTATATGGGGTGAATCTGGTGTTGGGAAGGAAATGATTGCCAAGATAATTCACTACGGAAGTGAAAGGAAGGATAAGCCCTTTGTTGCAATTAACTGCGCCGCAATACCAGATGAATTAATGGAATCAGAGTTATTTGGATACGAGCAAGGGGCATTTACCGGTGCTAATAAGTTTGGTAAAAAGGGACTTTTGGAGGAGGCAAATGGAGGCACTATTTTTCTTGATGAATTGGGCGAATTGCCTTACACTATGCAGAGCAAGTTACTTAGGGCAATTCAAGAGAATAAAATCAGAAAGGTAGGAGGAAATAAAGATATACCGATAAATGTAAGGTATGTGTCTGCGACAAATTTGTCAAAAGAACAATTTCTTGACAATAATATTCTAAGAACGGATTTATATTATAGGTTAGGAGTTGTTCCAATAAATATACCACCGCTGAGAAAGAGAAAAGAAGACATAATTCCTCTGATAAAACATTTTCTGAACTATTATAACGAGCAACAAGGAAAGACAGTTGTTTTATCAAAAAAAGCGCTGAATAAGCTGATTAACTACGATTGGCCAGGAAATATCAGAGAACTGAAGAACACTATGGAGAGAACCGTTCTGCTGGCGGATCAAGATTTGGTTGACGATGTTGAAATAAATATGAATCTTAACTTTGAAAATATGAATGAAGTAGGCGATGAAAAAAATCAAGATGTGGTGGTGTGTAGCACTATTCCGATGTCAAAAGCCTACGATGAGGTGTTTAATAACTTGGTAAAGAAGGTATATAAGGAGTGTGGCTCAATAGTCAAAACGGCTCAAATACTTGAAATTGATCCATCGACAATTCATCGGAAGATTAAATCCGGGAGGCTTGTGCTTTAATCATATATGGTAAAAGGCGGCCCCTTAGGGTATCCGTTTTTAAAAAAGAAGCATACTTGCATTATGCAACATGTGAAACCGGCGCTGTTGCATAATGCAATATTTTTTTGATGATATTTAAAAACAAAAGTAGCTAAACACGACAAAAATGCTTGAAAATACAGTATTTGCAAGATAGAAAAAAATAGTTAATAGGTGATTGTTTGGCACGGTCTTTGCGTCATACTGTTTTGTATGTTATTTAAAAAAATTGGAATTTATCGGAGGAATTATAAAATGCCATTTGTCAAATTTGATGTAATAAGTCTTTTGATGAACCCTTTCGTACTTATGTTCGTAACCATCGCCTTAGGGCTTTTATTCGGAAAGGTAAAGTTCGGAAAGTTCAGTTTCGGCACTTCCGGCGCTCTCTTTGTGGGGCTTGCCATAGGCTGGGGAGTGTACGGATTTGCTCAGAAAATATATGAATCAGGCGATGCTGCTGCGGCAGGCATGAAAGCTGCCACTCAGATAATGGAAGGTAACGGAGGAAAGGTTATCAACTCATACTTCTTCTCTACCGCCCTCATAATCTTTGTTGCTGCCGTCGGTCTTCTGGCAGCAAAAGACCTGGGTGTCGTAATAAAAAAATATGGCACCAAGTTCGTGGTGCTCGGTCTTTTGATAACCTTCATAGGTGCCGGTGCCACATATGCCTGTACTGCTTTTACCAAAGGCACCAATGCCTATGCAGTAGCCGGCGTATATACAGGTGCCATGACCAGCTCTCCGGGCCTCGCTTCTGCTCTTGAAACAGCAGAAAACCACGCAGCAGAGTATGCTGAAAGCTGGTCAGAAAGAACAGATTCAGAGAAAGAGGTAATGCTTCAGGTTCTTCATCTGGATGAAAAGTATGCTTCTCTCACCGCTGCTGACATAGATGAGTTTACACCTGAAATGAAAGAATACTATATTAACCAGGCTACCGGTCAGGTAGGTATCGGGCATGCCGTAGGCTATCCTTTCGGAGTTATTATAGTAATCCTTGCGGTGAACTTCCTAAATGTTGTGTTCAAGTTCGATGTTGAGGATGAGAAGAGAAAGTACCAGCTGGAAATGGAAGCGGCCAGAAATACAGGTTCTGCAAAGGAGATACCGACCACTGATTTCAGTATCATTTCCTTTGCTATAGTATGCTTTGCAGGCTATCTTCTGGGTTCTGTAAAGATATATATGGGCCCTTTAGGATATGTAAGTCTTGAGTCTACAGGCGGCGTGCTTATCGGATCGCTGATATTGGGATACATAGGAAAGATTGGACCTCTTTCATTCAGGATGGACCCGAAGACCTTGGGAGTAATAAGGGAGCTGGGTCTGGCATTCTTCCTTGCCATAGTTGGGCTCAACTACGGCTACGGAGCTGTAGACGCTATAACAGGCTCGGGAGTGACACTTGCCCTTGTAAGTCTGATTGTAGGCTTCCTCGCCGTTATTGCAGGCTTCCTTGTAGGGAGATATTTGTTTAACCTGAACTGGATAATGCTCTCCGGCGCACTCTGCGGAGGCATGACCTCTACACCGGGACTTGGAGCAGCAACCGAGGCTGTAGGAAGCGACGACCCTGGTGCAGGCTACGGAGCCACATATCCGTTTGCCCTTCTCGGTATGGTTATATTTACGATTATTCTTCATAAACTGCCGCTGCTGTAGGAGGGAATATGTTTCAGAACCTGGTTATCGCGTTTGAAGCAGTAATTCCGTTGTTTATTACGCTTGCCGTAGGTTATGCTTCGAAAAAAACAAAGATGTTAGATGAATATTGTATTAAACATGTAAATAAAATGCTGTTTAATACACTTTTTCCGCTCATTGTGGTACAAAACCTATATGGAGCATCTGTAAAAGAAGCGTTTGATGTTAAACTGATAGTTTATAGTGTCTCGATGGGATTGATCTTTTGGCTGTTGGCAATTCCTGTGATTACTTCAATAGAAAAAAAGAATCCGACACGAGGAGCAATGATACAGGCTATTAATAGAAGTAATTTTCTTGTAATAGGTTTTCCTGTAGTAAAAAGTATATGTGGAAACGAAAGTGTCGCATCTGCATCGTTGACTGTAGTTGGGATGTTGCTGGTGAATAATATTATGTCAGTTGTAGTACTTGAAGTATTCAGAGGTGGCAAACCTAATGCAAAACATATTTTAAAAGAAATATTGACTAATCCTATTATAATTGCGACTTTTGTGGGAATCGTGCTTATGGCGAGCCATGTAAAACTACCAAAAGTGATTGAAAAGACGGTAAGTTCTTTAGGTGGAATTGCTACACCTCTTGCTTTAATTATAATGGGTGCCTCGCTTGACATAAAAAACATAGGAAAAAGAAAAAGAAATATATTTATATGTGTTTTAGGAAAGCTAATTATTATTCCGGGAATTGTGACATCAATCGGTGCTCTTCTGGGTTTCCGGGGAGTACCGTTTGTTACATTACTTGCTTTTTTTGCGGCGTCGCCAACAACCACATCATATACTATGGCTGACCAAATGGATAGTGACGGGGATTTGGCAAGGGACAGCTTGGTTTTTTCGACATTACTTGTTTCTTTAACCATGTTTTGTTGGATTTTTATTTATAAGACTATAGGTATGTTTTAAGCTTGAGAAATTTTTCATCATTTTGGGGGGCAAAATGGTATTCGACTCTTCGTTAAGAAAAAGGATTAGAAATCCTAAGGGAGAACAATTAATAGTAAGTGCTGAAGAGGCTGCTAAACTTATAAAAGACGGTATGGTTGTAGGCGTGAGTGGATTTACGCCTTCAGATGATCCTAAGGTGGTACCTCTCGCCTTAGCCACACAAAGAAATACAGGAGAAGCATTTAAAGTAGACATCTATTCTGGTGCAGCCCTTGGCATAATTGACTCTGAAATGATCAAAGCAGGGATAGTCAGAAAACGTCTGCCATTTTGTCATAATGAAACCATTAGGGAGGCCGTTAACAGCGGAAACTTGCAATATATAGACATGCATCTGTCACAATCTCCGCAGTATTTAAATTACGGATTTCTTCCGCCTATTGATATTGCGTTGGTGGAGGTGCTGGCAATTACTGAGGAAGGAGATTTGGTACCAAGTATTGCAGTAGGCAATACAGCATCATTTGTAAATAACTGTAACAGTGTTATCGTTGAGATTGCAATGGAAAAACCGCTTGATATGGAAGGCATGCACGATATAGCATATGTAGATAACCCACCTCAAAGGAAACCAATACCAATATATTCTCCAAGAGACAGAATAGGTGAAACGGTGGTTAGATGTGGCTGGGACAAAATCAAAGCCATAGTAATATCACATCAGCAAGACAGACCCCATAAAATGGCACCTATAGATGAAAATTCGAAGAAAATAGCGGAAAACATTATTGATTTTTTGGAAAAGGAAGTTGAGAAAGGAAGACTTTGCAAAAGGCTTCCGCCTATTCAGTCTGGACTAGGAAATGTGGCTAATGCCATGTTAAAAAGCTTAAAAAATTCAGAACTTAATAATTTGACTGCGTATACTGAGGTGATTCAGGATGGAATGCTTGATTTAATAGAATGTGGAAAAATGAAATTTGCATCTGCTACATGTTGTACCCTATCCGATGATGGATATAGAAAGCTATTCAGTAATATTGATTTCTTTAAGGAGAAGATTGTTCTTCGCCCTCAGGAGATTAGCAATAATCCGGAGATAATACGAAGGCTTGGCATCATCTCAATTAACACAGCAATTGAGGCCGACATATATGGAAATATTAATTCCAGCCATATTATGGGCAAGAAGATGGTAAACGGTATCGGAGGTTCCGGAGACTTTTCGAGAAATGCCGGCATAAGTATTTTTACAACACCGTCTATTACAAAGAACGGGAATATTTCATGCATAGTACCCATGTGCTCCCATGTGGATCATACGGAGCATGAGGTTATGGTTGTGGTAACGGAGCAGGGATATGCTGATTTAAGAGGTCTTTCTCCTAAGGAAAGAGCTGTAAAAATCATCGAAAACTGTGTTCACCCTGATTATAGAGACAAACTTATGGACTACTTCAACAGAGCATGTAATGAAATGCCTTGCCAGACGCCGCACATTCTAGATGAAGCTCTTTCGTGGCATTCAAAATATGAAAAAACCGGCAGCATGAAATAAAGTATGCATTTTTAGTTTTCATAATATTTATTCAGGAGGGAAAGGAATGGCCATAGAAACAAATTTAAAAGAAAGATTAAGATCTGACCGCGCCGAGGCGCTCATTACCACCGCGGAAGAAGCCGCCATGCTTATTAAGGACGGCATGGCTGTAGGCATCAGCGGTTTCACCAATGCCGGGTATCCCAAGGTGGTTACTCACGCACTTGCGGAGCAGACAAAAGCCGGAAGAACAGTAAAAATAGATCTTTACTCCGGTGCTTCAGTAGGACCGGAAGTAGATACAGAGTTAACAGAAGCAGGTGTCATCCGAAAGAGAATCCCATATCAGACAAATGCTTCTCTGAGAAAATCCATCAATGCAGGAAATGTAGATTACATTGACATGCATCTGGGCCGCTCGCCTGAGTTCATATCTAGCGGCCACGTGAACAAACCTGATGTTGCTCTGGTGGAAGCACTGGCTATCACAGAAGACGGACACCTTATACCTACAACTTCTGTTGGCAATACACCTACCTACGTTGCGGAGGCTGATACTGTAATAGTTGAGATTGCTATGGCTAAACCTCTTGCCCTGGAAGGCATGGCTGATATTTATATGCAGGAAAAGCCGCCTATGAGAAAGCCTATCCCTATCACCCATGCAGGCGACCGCATCGGCACCCCTTATATAAAGTGCGGCTGGGACAAGATCAAGGCAATCGTCATCTCCGACAAGAGCGACCTTACCAGACCTCTCGCAGCTATCTCAGAGGATTCGAAAAAGATAGGTCAGAACATTATAAAGTTCCTGGAAAACGAAGTGGATGCAGGCCGTCTGGGCAAATCCCTGCCTCCTATCCAGTCAGGTGTGGGATCCGTGGCAAACGCAGTTCTCTATGGCCTGTGCGACTCCGATTTTGAGAATCTGACCTGCTACACTGAGGTTATTCAGGATTCCATGCTGGATCTTGTAAAATGCGGCAAAGCCGGCGTTGCATCCTGTACCGCTCTTGCTCCTTCTCCGGAAGCTCAGGAGGCATTCTTCAAGGACATTGATTTTTACAAGGACCACATCATATTCCGTCCGCAGGAAATTTCCAATTCCATTGAAGTTGCTCACCGTCTCGGTCTGATTGCAATGAATACGGCACTGGAAGTGGATATCTACGGAAACGTAAACTCAACACATGTACAGGGCAAAAAGATGATGAACGGTATCGGCGGTTCCGGTGATTTCTCACGTTCCGCATCACTGGTTATCTTTACTACATCATCAGTCGCTAAAGATGGAGATATTTCCTCCATCGTACCGATGTGCCCTCACGTAGACCATACGGAGCACGAGGTAATGGTAATTGTAACAGAACAGGGCTATGCTGATTTAAGAGGACTTTCCCCTAAGGAAAGAGCCGTTAAGATTATCGAAAACTGCGCTCACCCTGACTATAGAGACAAACTCATGGACTACTTCAACAGAGCCTGCGAAAAGATGCCTTGCCAGACACCACACATTCTAGACGAAGCGTTATCATGGCACACCAAGTTTGAAAAGACAGGCAGCATGAAATAAGAAGATAGAGTACATTAAAACTTTTTCATAATTAACTTCTCTTACGTTTGAGCCGGGTTTTGCATATTGCCCGGCTCAGTTGTTTTCTGATGACAGACAAAACAACAGGAGACATTAGTGACAAATATGTGATTAAAAGAGCGATTTGTGGTATAATGGGAAAAACAGTAACCAACTGGATTAAGCGAGGGAGAAACAATATGGCAAATATGACGGTAAACAAGGGAAAATGCATTGGCTGCGGGCTCTGCGTAAGAGACTGCCTGCGCAATACGATTTTTATTAGAGAGGGCAAAGCAGAGATTGACGTTTCAGGATGCATCAAATGCGGACACTGCATAGCTGTATGTCCGCAGGATGCCGTTTCTCTGGGTTCCATTGAAAACATGCAGTGGGATTCAGGCGGATCTGGACCAAAGCGGGGCAGCGCCCCTGATCCGGAGGTTTTCCTGAACTTTCTCAAATTCAGAAGGAGCATAAGACAATATAAAAAACATGAAATTGAGCCGGAAAAGATGGAAGCTATCATAGAGGCGGGCAGGTACTCGCCGACAGCAGGAAACCGGCAGAAAAACAGGTTTATTATTCTGAAAGAAAATATTGAACAGGTTAGGAAGGCGGCTATAGAAACACTCCGCCATGCAGCTGCTGACGAGTCGAAAGATTTAGGCGAGCGCGAGATATACAGAAAAAGCTGGGCCAGAATGTACGATGATTATGCGGAAGGACGCCGTGACGGGCTGTTTTTTAATGCGCCTGCGGTGATACTGATAGTAAGCGATGAAAACAATCATTATGCGGAAATTGACGGGGGTATTGCAGCTTCAAGAATGGAACTTCAGGCCAATGCACTTGGGCTTGGCGTATGCTATATAGGATTTCTCAACACTGCCATGGAGTTTGACGGCAGAATCAAGGAAATGGCCGACCTCAAAGAGGACGAGAAGCTGGCAGTGGCTTTTGTCACCGGATATGCTGACGTAGAGTATCAGAGACCTGCACCGAGAAAACCTGCCAATGTAAGAAAACTTTAAACTGAAAATGGTACTTTAACTTATAAGAGATGACTGGAATATGTACAAAAGAGAATTAAAAAAATCTTTTATAGATACGATACTTGTAATGACCGGTTATGTGGTGCTGGTGCAGCTGGTGTTTTAAAGAAAACAATTGAAGGTACGGACAATTCAAGTTATAATATAAGGTAATTAAAAAACAATCCAATGGAAGAAACAGAATGGATAATAATAAACGCCCTGAAACCATGGAAAGAATTACGACACCGGCTCTTGCGGAAGCATTTGTCGCAGAACAGGTGGAGGCGATAAAGAAGCAGGTTGGAGACAAAAAGGTGCTGCTGGCACTTTCCGGCGGTGTAGATTCATCGGTAGTTGCGGCGCTGCTGATTAAGGCCATCGGCGAGCAGCTTGTATGTGTGCATGTAAACCACGGTCTTTTGAGAAAAGGCGAGCCTGAGCAGGTTGTTGAGGTTTTTCTCAACCAGATGAAGGCAAATTTAATTTATGTTGATGCTGTGGACAGATTTCTGGACAAGCTGGCAGGAGTTGCAGACCATGAAACCAAGCGCAAAATCATCGGCGCCGAGTTCATCCGCGTTTTCGAAGAGGAGGCCCGCAAGCTTTCAGGCATCGAGTTCCTGGCACAGGGTACTATTTATCCTGACATTCTGGAAAGCGACGGCGTAAAGGCTCATCACAATGTAGGCGGTCTTCCTGAGGATTTGCAGTTTGAGCTGGTTGAGCCGGTTAAGCTGCTCTTTAAGGATGAGGTTCGTGTGGTCGGAACGGCTCTCGGTCTTCCTGACAGCATGGTATATCGTCAGCCGTTCCCTGGTCCCGGACTTGGAGTTCGCTGTCTGGGTGCAATCACTCGCGACAGACTGGAAGCAGTTCGTGAGTCCGATGCGATTCTTCGTGAGGAATTCGCAAAGAACGGTCTTGAGGGCAAGGTGTGGCAGTATTTCACCGCTGTGCCTGATTTTAAGTCCGTAGGCGTAAAGGACGGAGCCAGAACTTTCGCTTATTCTGTAATCATCCGTGCGGTGAACACTGTGGATGCTATGACTGCAACTGTTGAGGATGTGCCGTTTGCACTGCTTCAGCACATCACCGACAGAATCACCCACGAGGTTGAAGGCGTGAACAGAGTGCTGTTCGACCTGACCCCAAAGCCTGTGGGCACGATCGAATTTGAATAATTAACAGGCATGGAAAAAGCAAATTTCTTTAAAGAATTTTCATGATTTTTTTTAAAGAAATTCAAGTCAAGTCCATTTTAATGGACAGATTGTTTTGTAAAATTAAGTTAAGATTACTGGCGGAGGAATTACAATGAGTACAACAGGAATGACATATAAAACCTCATTGATAAACAATAGACGCTACTTAGGCAATAAATATAAGTTACTTTCATTTATCACAAGTGTTGTAGATGAAGAATGTACTAATATCGAAACAGTTGCGGATATCTTTGCAGGAACAGGTGCTGTATCCTCTGCTTTTGCAGATAAAACGCTTATTACTAATGATTTGATGTATAGTAATTATGTTTGCAATTACGCTTGGTTTGGGGCTGAAAACTATGATACACAAAAAATAATTGATTATGTAGTCATGTACAATGGGAAAGCGAGTTGCGGTGAGAACTATATGACGCGTAATTTTGCAGATACCTATTTCAGCAAGAAAGACTGTGCTAAAATTGGATATATTCGTGAGGATATAGAAAGAAATTATAAAAAAGGTAATTTGAATAACCGCGAGAGGGCAATCCTGATTACATCATTGCTTTATGGAATGGATAAAATTGCTGTGACTTGCGGACATTACGATGCATATCGAAAGAACGCAGAATTTGATGATTCGTTGGAACTCTCTGTTCCTTTGGCGAAGGTTGATAATCATCCCTTAAATCAATGCTTTAATGAGGATGCAAATAACCTTGTTAAGCGGATTGAAGCAGACCTTGTTTATATTGATCCTCCGTACAATTCAAGACAATATTGTGATTCATATCATTTGCTTGAAAATGTAGCGCGCTGGGAAAAGCCACAAGTGTTCGGGGTAGCCAAGAAGATGGACAGGAGCGGTATGAAGAGTAAGTATTGCACAACCGGGGCAACAAAAGCATTTGAAACCTTGATAAATGATATAAAAGCTAAATACATCTTGCTTTCTTACAATAATATGGCCGATAAAGGTAATTGCCGCTCCAATGCAAAAATTTCCGATGAAGATATTTTGAAAATACTAAATGCAAAAGGAACCGTAAAAGTCTTTGAAGAAAGTTATAAGGCATTTACAACCGGAAAATCTGACATAGCTGAAAATGCAGAGAGACTGTTCCTGTGTGTTTGCTTTGAATAGGAGTAAATCAATATGATACAATCACCACTTAATTACACGGGAGGGAAATATAAGTTATTACCTCAAATTTTGCCATTATTTCCCCAAAACATAAATACTTTTGTAGATTTATTTTGTGGTGGTTGTAATGTAGGTATAAATGTTAATTGCAATAAAGTTATATACAATGATTTAAATGAGAATTTACTTCATTTGTATAACACGTTCAAAAATCTTGATAAAGATGAAACTTTAGATCGGATTTATGAAATTATAGAAAAGTATAACTTATCCCTTGTGAGTAAAAACGGCTATACTTATTATGAGTGTGAAAGTAGCAAAGGTCTTAGCAATTATAATAGAGATGGTTATTTAAAACTGCGTAAGGATTTTAATCAAAAACATGCTGACGGAAAGTTGGATGATTATTATTACATCATGCTCTATGTAATGATTGTATATTCCTTTAATAACCAAATTCGATTTAATTCACACGGAGAATTTAACTTACCTGTAGGTAAAAGGGATTTCAATAAAAAGATGGAACAAAAACTTATAAGTTTTATTGATAAAATTGTGAGACAAAATTGCATTTTTTCTTGCCGAGACTTCAGAGATTTCGATGTATTTGCATTGACATCCCAAGATTTTGTTTATGCAGATCCACCTTATTTGATAACCTGTGCAACCTATAATGAACGAGGGGGATGGAGCGAGACTGACGAAAAAGACTTACTTTCTTTTTTAGATGAATTGAACGGCAGAAATATTCGTTTTGCATTATCGAATGTGCTGAGAAGCAAAGGCAGGGAAAACAATATCTTAGTTGACTGGCTTGATAAAAACGCAGATAAATATAAAATTATACAACTTAATTTCAGCTATTCAAATTCAAACTATCAAACGAAGGATAAGACTTCTGCTTCAGAAGAGGTGCTGATAATTAATTATTGAGAGGAAGTAGCTATGCCAAATATAATTCCATATAAAAGTTTCTGTTGGAGTCTAGGCACTACCAGCTTTAGAACAAGAAATTTCAATAAAACTATTGAAGAACAACTTGTTTTATTAGATGAGTTTTGGTCGCTTGAAGAAAATAAAAATGAGGAATGGACTGGAAACAAAACTTTGCAGGCTCGATATTATGATTTCATGCAGTCAAAAGGTTTTTTGGAGGGAGAAGCCGAGAACAAACCTAAAGATGCGCGTGAAAAAACATCCGGATTGGTTGATATAGGATTAATTGATGCTGGCAGGAATTTGAGCAATGCTGGGAAATCATTACTAAAAATCGCTTTCCAAAACGATTTTTCCTCCAACAACCAATTTCAAATAGCACGGGATAGCTTTATTTATTTGAAACAACTGCTGAAAACGCATTATAGTATTGACGGACGCACTGTCCGTCCGTTCATGGTATTGATTCATTTACTGAACAAATTTGATTACCTGACGCTTGACGAATATACATATCTGTTGCCATTATGTATTGGAGAAAAAGAAATGGCCGAAATTGTTGATGGTATTTCAATGCTACGTACAGGCAGGACTAGCATCGACGAAATTATTATAAAACGTATGATGAATATGCCTAACTATAAGTTGGCATTAGCATACCTTCTTGAAAATGAAGTTTCAAGGGATTTGATATGCGAAATAGGCCTTAACAGAAAAAGCAGACGATATGATAGAACATATTATGAACTTTATAATGCACTATTTGAGACATTTGTAAATAATAACGTGGAAAGTATATCTGCAATATATCAGGCTACTAAGAATATAAACATAGGAAAGTGGTGGCGGAGTTACTTATTCGACACCACATCTGAAGCAACTATTAAGAAAAGCCCATTAGAGCATTTAAAGCAAACAAAATTTAATGAAGTTTCTGATGAAGAAAGTTTTAAAAGAGTATTTTTTTATACAATGCATCTTTTTAAAGCAAAAGCTACGCTGTCAGATTATCTTGATTTGAATCGGCGATATATTAGAACGACAGATGTTGTTTTGTTTGAAGACAATACGATAAAGTTTGATATTGTACCTAAATATTTTTTTAAGTCAATTGCAGAAAAATTATATAAAGACACATTTACTTCTTCGAAGATGTTGTACGAAGATTGTTCTCTTACTGAAATATCGGAATGCCTTGTCGTAAGCGACGAAACTATCATTGCTGGAATCAACAAAGAACTTGGCATAAATGTTTCCAACATGCAGTCGGCACGAGATGCTTTAGAGGATACACGTTATCAGAGATTACAACATCTCATTGATACTAAATTTACAGACGACAGGTTGTTATTACTTCTTGATTGCTTTGAAAGCAGAAATGATGATGAGATTAGAAGTATGGTTACCGACAATGCTGATATACCAACCATTTTTGAATATGTGTTAGGAATTCTGTGGTACAAAGCAAGCGAAAGACACGGTAAAATTCTTGATTATATGAAGCTTTCACTCGATGCCGACTTATTGCCGAAAACCCACGCTGCAGGCGGTGAGGCAGATATAGTTTATGAATATGAGACGACAGAGGTTTATCCGGAACATACACTTTTGCTAGAAGCAACCCTTGCTGATAGCACAAACCAGCGAAGAATGGAAATGGAGCCTGTTTCAAGACATTTAGGAAGACATTTAATTCGTACGGGCAATATGAATTCTTATTGTGTATTTGCGACTACTTATCTTGATATAAATGTAATTGCAGATTTTCGAAGCCGAAAAACAACACCGTTTTACGACTCCCAGGATTATTCAAAGTCTGTAACGGGAATGAAAATTATTCCTTTACAGACATCAGAATTAAAAAAGATTGTTTCTAACAGGAAAACCTATAAGGAACTGTATCCACTATTTGAAGCAGCATTTAATTCAACATTACCGCCGCATGAGTGGTACAACAGATATATTCAGACTAGTATATAACTAAACAATAATATTATTTATAGAAAGGCAATATGATTATGAGCTACGAAGAAAGAATAGATTTATATAGAGAATGCGAGAAACTTAGACAAAGGCCTCTAATTGTTTATGTTACATCAATTAGACCTAATATTTCTTCTCAAATGTCAGTAGATTCTTTAACAAGCATAATTGAGCAAATAGAAACTATACCGGAAGAGAAAGACGAAATAGATTTTTTGATTATTAGCAATGGTGGTGATCCGATAACAGCACTAAGAATTATTGGTATTTTAAGAGAAAAATTCAAAAAAATAAGTGTATTAGTGCCTTACGTTGCATATAGTGCTGCAACAATATTAGCGTTGGGTGCTGACGAAATTATTATGCACCCGTACTCTAATTTAGGACCTGTAGACCCCCAATTAACTATTTCTAGACAAAATGAAATTGGTCAACCGACACAACTGAATTTTAGCTCTGAAGATATTAGAAATTATATAGAATTCATAAAAAAAGATGTAGGCATAACAGATCAATCACATTTAATAACAGCTTTTAATGCTTTATCAAAAGAAGTTGGGCCTTTACCAATAGGATCTGCAAAACGCGGCCAACAACTATCTTTGTCATTAAGTGAGAAAATGCTTGAAACGCATATGGATGATAAAAACAAAGCAAGTTCAATAGCAAAACTTCTAAATAGTTCATATTATCATCACGGATATGCTGTTAGTAGATCAGAAGCCAAAGAAATAGGATTAAATATAATATATCCTGAAAAAAATTTAGAAAATTTGATGTGGAAAATTTGGCAAAGTTTTAATAGTGAAATGCATTGTTCTTCAGAGTTTAATCCTACAACAGAGCTAATGAATGATCCAATAGCTAAAGGAAAAATTAGTAATATCCCGATTGTAACATTACCAGCAAACACGCCTTTAGATTTTGCACATAATATAATAGTAAATGTAGCTCAACAAAACGCAGAAATCACTCAACAAGCTCCTATAGAGCTTAAACAGTTAATGGCTTCTATTGAAAGCAAAAACTGTGCACACGAAGTGAAAACCATATTAAGTATTGCCTATTGGAGAGAAACAAATATGCAACTTTCTATTAATATTACTAGCTATTCCAATGGGTGGGAAAGAATAGAGGGAGAGTAAAATGATTAATAATAGTACCCATATTCCTGCATGTTCATCATATTCATACAAAAGTTTGAATATAAACAAAAACAACTACACTATTAGATACATTCCCTATTTATGTATGGACCAAACAGAAAAAGATGTTAAAAAGAAAAATCAAGAAAAAAATAAAGTATATAAGTAGAGTTTGGAATTAATTTTGTTTTATATGACAACAAAATGACAACAGGAATTATGATACACCGTAATTTTTGAATAATCTAAGTAATCCCGATAATCGGAGCTAAACAATCCATACAAAATTGTTCAGGTCACGGTTTCAGAGAGCGAGTTTGAACAGTGCATGCAATCAGAACCGTTGCCCCCAGCGGTTCTAATTTCATATAACGACAAGAAAGAGGTGCAGGGAAATGAATTTTAAGTTGAGCGTAGACAAATGGGATCTGGTATCGGAAAAAGGACTGCCGCAGGACGGTGAATTTTGTTTTCTCGTTTATAAATCGGAGGACGGAGAGTACAACTGGAGTGCAGGCGGGTACAATGCGAACGAGAAAGAATTTTATATAGACTTCGGTTATGGCGGACTGGTTTTGTCAGAGGAAAATGTGGTTGCATGGGCAGTACTTTTCGGGGACGAAACTTTCGAGGTGGAGTAAACAAAGAGAAAACAGAGAGGAGATATTGGTATGAGTGAATATCGTCATAGAATAAAACCTGTTACAGATCTTGAAAAGATTAGGAAAAATGGAATGAAACCGTATGAGGTACAGAAAGCCATGTATGATTTTTTTATGGACAAAGGTTTTACCTACCAGCGCCATTTAGGGTTTATTTATGAACGTAAATTGACAGCGGAAGAATTAGATCAAATCGATGTAGAGCTGGACAATAACGGTTGGCAGCGTCTTTTTCGCAGTTTCAATATCGATTTGATTGGAGAAACTCGAGATTTGACATATTTATTTCAGAAAAAGTAACTTGATAAAGTCCGTGAAAATGAAGCAAATCCCAAAGCCATCGGAATGATTGGATTTGGGATTTTTTAAAATGAAAAACCATGTCCTTTCTATTGTACATACGTTTTGCTACAATCTACTTGCAGCTGCAGACCGAATAGGCAGCCGTGACGGAAAAAATATTTTTCTTGTAAGTTCGGATAAACACTTTGACACGATTGCAAGTCTGCTGGAAGAAAAGGTACACGAAATAATTTCTAAACATAATTGCTTATTGACCTACTTCTTCGAGGGCTTCCTTAAAGTAAAGTTTGATAAGAAAGTACTCGCTATCTACATCATTTAATGATAAAATGATGTAGATAAACTTGAAATGCAGGAGATTTATATAAATATCAAAGTACAGAGAGGAGGCCGTTTATGAAAACAGTACATGCTTGGTTAAAGGAAGTGGACGTAGCCAAAATAGCAGACGAATATTTCAGTGAGTATCCAATCGAATACGAAAATTTTTGCCGTTTTAAAAAAACCGTGGCAGAGATTAAAGAGGCATACCGACTGCGCCTTTTAGAATTTTTGGAAATGCTGTGCAAGTTGGAAGTAGATTCAACGGGACAAGATAAGATCTTTTTTTGTCACAAGATTTATAGCAATTATGAAGAAAAGGTGGAGACCATTCTATGCACAAAAACTGATATTTTAGCGTGCGATAAGCCTGAGACATATTCATGGATTCTTGTAGATTTTGCAGAAGTCATGGGATACTGCATTGCAGATACTGAATTGACGAAAAAGAAGATTTACGCAGTACTCGCGCAGATTCTACATGAAATGACCTTCTTTGGCTTTACACAGGAAGAACTCAACGAAGAACGCGAGCAGTTAAAGGCTTCAATCAAAGAGGTAGCAACTGGTCGCACACGACCAGCGGAGGAAGTCTTCGCGGAACTCGGCATTGAGGAAGAAGAAACAAACGAACAGGAGAAAGAGATTCTCGCAGAATTGCATGAGCAGGAGAGAAAATACAACCAGTTTCAGCTTGTGGCAGAATGTAAAAAGGTCAAGAAGCTGCTTGCTGCACAGTAATCGGTCGCTGTGCGGCTAGAAGGGACGCTTCAAAGCATATCGATGTAGATCTTCGGATAGACCGTGGGAAGGTCAAAAGCGATCTTGCGATGGCTGGACTTTTATGCAGCCTTGAAGATGACTGGATAGGGACATATACTCTATAAGGAGAAAGAAATGAAAAGAATTTTGATATTTGTTATCACTATAATGGCGATTCTTGCATTACCCGTGATTGCGTATGCGGATAGCAATGATGCACGGGGCGGAATATACTTGATCGAAAACGATTTAACGCTTGAACACACCGGTAATCTTGACAACAAAGAATATAATTCTGAAGTTCCGTATGGAACCACTTTTATATGCGGTAATTACGAAAACACTACATATAATCCGAAACTCTTATCTTCTTTCAAGGTTACAGTCACCTTTGGGGAAGAAAAAATATCTTTAGATTTATTCAAATCATTCAAGGCAGGACGAAATAGTTCCTCATCAATATCCGTAGACAAAGGTGGAATAAACTTCACTCTCGAAGACAGGATATTCCCAAGAATATGGATTATATACTCAGGCGACGCGAGGACGCTTGGAAACAACTCCTTATCTCTTGCGGACACTTATAAGATTTCCGCTGGATGGACCTACGACGGCACGAAATACGAAGCGAAAACAACGGTGAATCCTGTAAAAGACCGGAACTTTTCAACGCTATCGTTTCTTCGGATAGATGGCGTACATAAAGGAAAACCTCTTGCAACAGCAACATCGTATTCTGCAAAAAATATTACAGATAAAACATCGTCCACCTTATCTCCTGCGTATAAAAAATCGTACTATAGCATATCGATGCCGGGAAAGGGGCTTTTGATGTATATTGGATGCGATGAAGATCCTGCTTCGGATATTTTCAAGAACGAGAGCATTTACTATCAAACCGGTACGCAAAAAAAGAAGGCAATAGACAGTCTCTCCATAACGATTCCGGAAAGTTTAGATGAAAACAAGGTGTATAACCTTAAATTCAAAAATCGCGACGGGCTTATTATCACTTGTCCGGTCAAACTTAATGCATTTGGGATAATAGATAATCTATCAACGTCTTCCGGCACAAACAGCGTAAGGTTATCGTGGAGTGCAGCAGATGATGTTTCTTCATATTTAATTTCAACATCTACCGGATCAGTTGAAGTAAAGGAAGCGGAATACAATTTCACAAATCTTAAACCCGGCGCACGGTATTATGTTTCTATAAGAGCAAAAGCAAATAGTGGTGCATACAGCCAAACAGCATCACCACTTAGTCTGAACCTTCTGACTAAGCCGCTCAAAGTGACTAATGTTAAGGCTTCTTCTACTTCGGGAAAACTTAATGTTTCGTGGAAAGTAAAATCCGGCACAGGATATCAAATACAGGTTGCTGCTAACAAAGTGTTTACGAAGAACTTAAAAACATATACTGTAAAAGGCTCTAATGTAAAATCAAAGAAGATAACGGGTCTTACAAAAGGCAAGACATATTATGTGCGTGTAAGAGCAATAAACGCGTATAATGACGACAAAGTCTACGGCAGTTGGAGTTCTACAGTAAAAGTTAAAGCGTAATTTTATAAAGACTTAGAATGCGAAAAAGCAAGGCTGCTGCATAGTGTGCATGGGTGATAGAATATGAATTTACAGATGGATAGAGAAATTGCAGAAGGATATACAAGTGCTTCGCAAAAGATACGTGTAATAACGGAACAATGGGTTAAAAAGAATCTTTATTGCCCTTGATGTGGGGGAATGCATGTAAGTCATTTTGAGAATAACAAACCGGTGGCGGATTTTTATTGTCCGGCATGTAAAGAAGAGTATGAATTAAAGAGTAAAAATGGAATATTTATAAACAAAATTAATGATGGAGCTTATGCTACCATGATAAAAAGAATAGTAGACATTAATAATCCTAATTTCTTTTTTATGAGTTACAACAAAACAGACTTAAAAGTAATTGATTTTTTAATGGTTCCAAAATATTTCTTTTCACCTGAAATAATAGAGAAAAGAAAACCCTTGTCAGATACGGCGAGGAGGGCCGGTTGGACCGGATGTAATATTCTGATTAATCAGATTCCGGACGAAGGAAGGATATACATTGTAAAAAATGAAATGGAAATACCTCAAAAAGATATTATCGCTAAGGCAAAGCGGACAGAGTTTATCAAGCAGTATAGGTTGGATGCAAGAGGATGGGTGTTAGATGTGTTGAACTGCGTGAATCAAATTGATGAAAGGGATTTCACATTGGATCAAATGTACAAGTTTGAGAATATGCTTGCCGCTAAGCATCCCGACAATAAATATGTTAGAGATAAGATAAGACAGCAGTTACAAGTATTAAGAGACAAGGGAATTCTTGAGTTTAGAGGAAGAGGGAAATATAGAAAAATATAATAATATACACAGAACCGCGGCTTTCAACGGCTCTGTTTTTATATGTAAAGGAACCAACAATCCATGTCCTTTTTATTGTACAGACATTTTGCTACAATATACTTGAAATCAGACTGCGAAAAGTACATAATGAAAGGGAAAACATGGCAATATATTTTATTGACGGAGACAACAACCCAAAGGAGCACATCAAGGGAATCGAGCTGCTTGCGGCAGGTGATGAGGTACATATCTTTTATGCGGCAAAGAACACTTACTACTCAAGCGATAAGAACCGGAAAGCCATTATGGCCATGACTGAAGCGGGAGTGTTTTACAAGAAAGTTATGTCAGCACCGAATTCGGTGGATTTCGCAATTTCAATTGCGGCGGCAGAACGAATGGGCAGCCGTGACGGAAAAAACATTTTTCTCGTAAGTTCGGATAAACATTTTGACACGATTGTAAGCTTGTTGAAAGAAAAGATAGAAGATGACATCCTCGTCAAGCGAATTGAAACCATCTGGAAGGGAGCCGTTATGGAACCTTCTGTAATTGAAACGTGGGACAAGGTTCGCCAGCTCATGAAGAACATACTCGGAAAAGAAGGCGAACTTTTGTATAAGCAAATCAAGTCACTCCCACCTGACGTTTCGAAAGAACGATCTTTGCTGCAGCGGCTGCTCGGAAGAATGCGGATGAAGGAAGCAAGTTAATAAATAGGAAAACGATGTAGGAATGACGGAAGGAGGCCTATTATGGCGAAATCTCAAAATCAGAAACTGAAACTGATCTATCTTGCCAGGCTCATGCAGGAGAAAACCGATGATGAGCATGGGCTTAGTATGTCGGAGATCATCAGCGAGCTGAGCCTCTGCGGCGTTAAAGCTGAGCGGAAAAGTATATACGATGATTTTGAGGCTTTGCGAAGTATTGGAATGGACATTGAAAAGAATACGATCGGAAACCGAACAGAGTATTATTTGGCGGGCAGGGAGTTTGAACTTCCGGAACTGAAACTGCTTGTAGATGCCGTCCAAAGTTCCAAATTTATTACTCGCAAGAAAAGTGAAGTGCTGATCAAGAAGATCGAAGGGCTGACGAGTAAGTACGAGGCCAAGAAGCTTTCGAGGAATGTCCATGTGACAAACCGTATTAAGAACATGAACGAAAGCATCTATTACACGGTGGATGACATCCACAATGCCATCAACAGAGATAAGCAGATTTCTTTTAAGTATTTCAAGTGGAATGCTGACGGTGAGAAGGAACTGAGGCATGGCGGGAAGACCTATAAAGTAAGTCCTTGGGCACTTACCTGGGATGACGAAAACTATTATCTGGTGGCATTTGACGCAGAGGCCGGAATGATTAAGCACTATCGGGTGGATAAAATGATGAAGATGACCGTTTTACAGGAAAGAAGGGCAGGCGCGCAGCATTTCAAAGATTTTGACATGGCACTGTATTCCAAGAAAATGTTCGGCATGTTCAACGGCAGGGATGAGTTCGTAACTTTGAGGTGCAAGAACCAAATGGCAGACCCTATCATAAACCGGTTTGGACAGGATGTGCTCTTGAGGAAGGTGAACGGTGAGGACAGCTTTGATGTAACCGTAAAGGTGGCGGTGAGCCCGGTTTTTCTCACATGGGTTATGAACTTTGGCGGAGATATTAAGATTTTGTCGCCGGATTATGTTGCCAAGCGGCAAGTGGAGCTTGCAAAGAAAATTATCGCGGCATATGAATGACGAAGGGAAAAAGATATGAAATTAATACATCTTTCGGACCTTCATCTGGGAAAACGCTTGAATGAGTTTTCCTTGATTGAAGATCAGAAGTACATTTTGACGAAAATTATTAATGTGATAGATGACGAAAAGCCGGATGCGATTCTTATTGCAGGTGATATTTATGATAAATCGGTTCCGTCTGCGGAGGCAGTCGAACTTTTTGATGACTTTGTTGTCAGGCTGGCAAAACGCAGCCTGCAGGTTTTTGTTATCAGCGGCAACCATGATTCTGCGGAGCGTCTTGCTTTCGGAAACCGGCTGATGGACAGAAGCGGAATTCATTTTTCGCCGGTATATAACGGTGAAATAATGCCGCTCACACTCAGCGATGAGTACGGAGAAGTAAAGATTTATATGCTTCCGTTTATTAAGCCTGCGCATGTGCGACGTTTCTATCCCGAGGAGAGGATTGAAACCTATACGGATGCGATACGTATTGTAATCGAAAATATGCAGGTATCCGGAGACAGCAGGAATATTCTGATAACACATCAGTTTGTTACGGGGGCATCAAGAACGGAATCGGAAGAAATTTCCGTAGGCGGATCGGATAATGTGGATGCTTCCGTTTTTGACAAATTTGATTACGTTGCTCTTGGACATATACACAGGCCGCAGAACATCGGCTCGGAGAAAATAAGATACTGCGGAACACCGCTTAAATATTCTTTTTCGGAGGCAAACGACAGGAAGTCGGTGAGCATTGTTGAAATAGGAGCAAACGGGGCAGTGGCAATTCGTGAGACCCCGCTCGTCCCGCTTCGTGATATGGTTGAACTCAAGGGGAAGTACAAGGAATTGATGCTTAAGAGTTTTTATGAAGGGAAAACTTATCAGGAAGACTATACGCATATCACGCTGACGGATGAAGAAGATATTCCGGATGCGGTTGCGAAGCTGCGGGTGGTTTATCACAACTTGATGAAGCTTGATTATGACAACGCAAGGACAAGACACAGAGTCGAAATCGGTGCAGCGGAAGACGTCGAAACGAAATCCCCGCTGCAGCTGTTTTCCGAATTTTATTTGAAACAAAACAGTGTTGAGATGAACCATGAGGAAACAGAATTTATGTGTTCACTGATCGAGAAAGTATGGGAGAGTAGGCAATGAGACCAAAAAAATTAATAATGTCGGCTTTCGGCCCTTATGCCGGACGAACAGAACTGGACATGGATGCACTGGGCACGAACGGATTATATCTCATTACAGGGGACACGGGTGCCGGAAAAACAACCATCTTCGATGCGATTACCTACGCACTTTACGGGGAGGCGAGCGGAAACAACAGAGCGGCAGATATGCTTCGTTCCAAGTATGCGGAAGCGAAAACTCCGACAGAGGTTGAACTGTTGTTTGAATATGCCGGTAAAGAGTATTGCATAAAGCGCAATCCCGAGTACGAAAGACAGAAAACCCGAGGGGAAGGCATGACTGTAGAAAAAGCCGGTGCAGAGCTCAGGTTCCCCGACGGAAGGGTTATTGCAAACCGAAACGAGGTTAACAAGGCAATCGTAGAGATAATGGGAATAGACCGCAATCAGTTCGCACAGATAGCAATGATTGCACAAGGTGATTTTTTGAAGCTGCTCATTGCACCAACCGATGAGAGGAAGAAAATCTTTCAGAAGATATTCCACACACAGAATTATTATGTGCTTCAGGAAAAGCTGAAAACGGAAGCCTCGGAACTTGCGAGGGAGTATGACAGAACAAGGGAAAGTATTAAACAGTATGTGAGCGGAATCGCCTGTGAGGAGGATAATGCACTTCTGGTGAATGTGGATAAAGCAAAGAACGATCAGCTGCCGATAGGCGGTATTGTTGACCTGTTGGAGGAACTTCTAAAAGAAGACAATATCCGTTACAACGAATACACGAAGGAGTACAATTCCCTGGATACGGCAATATCGGAAGCAACGAAACTGATTGCAAAGGTTGAGGAGCAGAAGAAGACCGAAGATTCCCTTGCAGAATCAACCGAAAAGCTGAAAGAGGCAGAACCAAGGCTTGCCGAGCTGAAGAAAGCAGTAGCGGCAGCGGAAGGGAAGAAGCCTGAAATAACGGCACTGAATAATCGCATATCCGTATTAAATGCGGAACTTCCGGAATATGAAGCACTGGAGCTAAAAGCAAAGAGGAAGAAAGAAATTTCGGAAACCATATCCGCAAGCAGCAAATCAATTGAAGAAAAGAGTAAGACGAATGCGAAGGTCAACGCTGAAATTGCGGAACTGGATGAGGAACTGGAAACTTTGATGAAACCGGAAGAGGAAGAAATCAAGCTAAGCACGCAAAGGGAATCTATAAATAAGATCCTTTCTGAGATAGCTGAAATCGTCACCTCACTCAGCGAGATCAATAAACTCGAAAAAGATTTGACAGAAAAGCAATCTCAGTACATATCACTGGAGACCATAACAAAGGAAAAAAAGCAGACTTATGACTTGAAACACAAACTCTATCTGGATGAACAGGCCGGCATTCTTGCGGAAACACTCGAAGAAGGAGCGCCTTGCCCTGTATGCGGGTCGACAACCCATCCCCTGCCTGCCGTAAAAGCCGAGGGAGCTCCGACGAAGGAAGAACTTGAGAAAATCAAGCAGGATTATGAAATGGCAGCGGGTAAATTAACGCAGGCAAGCGAGATGGCACATGGAGTAAAAGTGAAAATTTCCGAGAAAAGAGAGGCCGTTCTTACAAGTGCACAGAAGTTAGTAACGGTTGAAGCGTATGACGGCATTCCGGGGACTGTGCTTGCAAAGCAGAAGGAGTGTGAGTCTGCTCTTTTCGATCTTGTTCAGGAGCTTAAGGAGATAAAGAAAAAAGTTGAACGAAAAAAGCTTATCGAAGAGTTAGTCCCGAACAAGAAGCTGCTTTCGGAAAATCTGAAAAATGAGACGATCGAGCTTGAAAAAAGTTTAATTGCGTTGCAAGCCGAGCTGAATTCGGCAGAACAAAGAATCAGCGAATTAAAAAGGAAACTGAGTTTTTCCGCGAAAGAGGAGGCGGTCAAAGAAATAGAAAATCTTAACACCCGAAAAAGTGCTATCGAAGAAGTAATAAAAACCGCCGCTGATGAATATTCCGAATGTGAAAAAACAATTGCGGGCTACAAGGCAGCGATAAAAGAAGCGACGAAAATACTGAATGGCAGAATCGAATGCGATGCGGAGAAAGAGAGGAAGAACCTTTCGGAAAATCTTGAAAGACGCAGCATTCTGTCCGATAAAAAGCAGTCGGCGATGACAAGAATAACCGCAAACAGAGGTGTCTTGGACAATATTCTCGCAAAGTCCGAAGAGGCATCCGAAATTGAAAAGAAATGGACATGGGTACGAGCATTATCGAACACGGCCAACGGAAATATAAGCGGAAAAGAAAAGATAATGCTTGAAACATTTATTCAAATGACTTATTTTGACAGGATTATTGAGAGGGCAAACACCCGCCTTGTGATTATGACAGATGGGCAGTATGAACTCAAGCGCAGAGCCAAGGCGGAGAATAACAGAAGCCAAAGCGGACTGGAGCTCGATGTAATCGACCACTATAACGGCAGTGAAAGGAGCGTAAAAACCCTGTCCGGAGGCGAATCTTTCAAAGCATCTTTGGCCTTGGCACTTGGGCTGTCGGATGAGATCCAGTCATCCGCAGGCGGAATCAGGCTGGATACTATGTTTGTAGACGAAGGCTTCGGCTCCCTTGACGAAACATCCTTGCAGCAGGCGATGCGGGCACTTGCTGGACTTACGGAAGGAAACCGGCTGGTTGGAATCATTTCGCATGTTGCGGAACTGAAAGAACGAATTGACAAGCAAATCGTGGTAACGAAAGAAAAAACCGGAGGAAGCACCGTAAAGATTATCTTGTAAATTTTTTTCTGAAAACACTTGACTTGTACATTGATGTACGAGATATAATGAAAGGACAAGAAGAGTCTGGAAAGACCGAAAAAAGAAAAAGAATATTAACGAGGTAGAAAAATGAAACGCAGAATATTAACCATGCTGCTGACGCTCGTCGTTGCGCTCACCATGACCATGGGCAGCGTCACAGTTTCGTGGGCAGGCACCGATATGTCAGCAATCGAGAGTTCTATAAAGAATGCTTTGAAAAGCTATGAAGCTCAGGAGCTTACTTCTGATGGCGATTTACATGAGCTTGTATGGAAATCACTCCCGAGTGATATGCAGTCGGCAACAATTGACATCTACAGAGATAAGTTTACACCGGCAACTGAAGATACAGACGGCAGCATCACATTTTATGTTGCTATCGACGATGATCTTGTGACAGAGGAAGGAAATCCTTTTGTAGCGCGCATTCCGAAACTTGGCAAACCTGTAGATACCACACCTTCCGCGGAACTGGAAGAAGACTGGTCCCTTGTAGGGAAGGCTGTGGCTAAGGTAAAGATCAGCAATTCGACTACGAAGGAACAGCTTTTGAGTGCAGCGAAGGCAGCGGTGAAAAACGGCAGTACATGTGAGTTGTCAGAAAACAAGTTCTACAAGGTAGAAGCAACTACCGACAAAGAAGGCAGCATTACAATTTATATTGCTGTATCACTGGATGGCAAGTCAAAGGAACTTCGTTATTCGAAAAAGATCCCGATGCTCGGAACTAATATGCCGAGCAAGTCCATCTCCGTTAATAAGGAAGAATGGAGAATCTTACGTGAAACCAATAAAGAAAGATTTAAAGAAGGCAAGAAACTTCTCACAATGGTAGGCGCACTTCAGAAGGCATGTGATACTCGTACGAATGAGTGCGTAAAATATGACCTCAAAGCGCATCGCAGACCTGACGGCAGCCTGTTTAATACAGCAATTCCGTCATCCTATGGAACCGGAGCTGCCGGCGAAAATCTTTATAACTGTACCAGGGGCGTAAGCGTTACCGGCGAATCCGCAATGTTTGCATGGATGAACAGTACGCTTCACCGCAAGAACCTTTTGGACTCAAAATGGAATTACATCGGCATCGGCGTTCAGGAGAATGTCGGCGTGCAGATTTTCTCAAAGAAAAGCTCGAAAATCGTTAAGTACACGACAAGTGCCGGAAAGACAACCTTCAGCAGCATTGCGGAAATGGAAGATGCATATTTGATTTGCACAGACAGCGCAGGCCGGAAGTCTTACATGCCGCTTGACAAGGACTACATGAAGAAGGTTTCCGGCGGCTATACGCTGAACCTTAACTCGAGCAAAACGATAAAGATTAAGGTAAAATCAAGCACATCTTCAGGCACTTACTCAGACGTAGCATCCAAGGACAAGGCAGCTGTAAAGTGGGTTGTCAAGAAGAAGATTATGAAGCCGCTTAACAGCAAAGAATTCAGACCTACGGTTGCATGCACGAAGGGCGAAGTCTTCGAATACATTTATAAGGCAAATGGCGCACCGAGAACAGGCTTCAAAGGCATTAAGAACTGGTTTGTTGATTTAAAGAGCACGGACTCCTATTACTATGCAGTATTCTGGGCGAAGAAGAAAGGCTACATTGACTACGGACAGTTCAGCGGAGAGCAAGTGTTCACCAGAGGCCAGGCGCTCTATTATGTATGGCTGAGCGTGGGTTCGCCAAAGGCAAAGAAGGCAACGACTTTCAATGACTTCAGGAAAGAAGTATATTATGCAAAGGCTGTGGCATGGGCACAAGAGAAGAAGATTTATACAGACACCGGAGATCACAAATTCGGTGGTGACGATCATCTTATTACTCGTGGCGAAATGGCAAGACTCATTTACTACGCATACAAGTAAAACTATAGGCAACTCCGAATTATTGTGGTGATATAAAATTTAGCGGGGCGGGCACTCAAAGTTGACAATTCAGCGATGAGTGCCCGTTTTCCTTTTTCACAGCAAGTGTAGTTTTTATCTTTTTTCGCAAAGTTTGATTGCAAATAATTCTTATTCCATGTATCATATTAAGTAGCAGTTTTCAGACAATTTACAGGAGGTCCACAAATGAAATACACATCGGCAGAGGCAGCAAAACTCATTAAAAGCCTGAACGAGCAGCGCTCGGCACTCGCGACTGAGATTATTAAAAAATCGACTTTTCCGGCAGCAATGGGTGAAGATCCGGAGACGGTGAGACCGGAGTTCAACTTGACGGAAGCATTGAGGACGCTTGACAAGCTCGAGGAAAGAATCCGGCAGGTTAAGCATGAATTGAATATTTTCAACGCGACAACTGTTATTCCGGAAATAGAGATGACGATAGATCAAGTTCTCATATATATTCCTCAGCTTTCCTACCGTAAGGACATCCTCGGGGAGATGGCGAGAAGGTTGCCGAAAGAAAGGGATATGAGTCCGTATCTCAGTTCATCGCCGATTGTGAATTATATCTACGCGAACTACGATATCGAGGACGCGAAGAAAGAACTCAAAGAAGTTTCCGAAAAGCTGACGCAGGTGCAGCTTGCGCTTGACCGGGTAAATTCGACGGTCAGCTTCGAAATACCGGACTGAAATGTGCTGATATAAAGTCGTTCCGTCTGCAGCTTTTGGACAAAACTTGGAGTTGATTGGTAAGCAAAGGTTCAAAGTTAAAGTCATTCGTTATTCTTATGTTATTATTTATGGTTTATGTTCAGTGACAGAGAAGCAAATGATTTAATAGCTGTTCGAAGGCCGCGGAAAAAACTTTTTTGCGGGGGAAGTTCGGTTTCATCCTGCATAAATTTCGTACACATAGAACACATAAATAAAATTATAAATTAAAAAGATTATATATAATACGGAGGAAAAAATGGATAACAACAAACGCCCAGAAACTATGGAAAGAATTACAACACCGGCACTAGCTGAGGCATTTATCGAAGAGCAGGTTGCGGCAATTCGCGCGCAGGTAGGAGATAAAAAGGTGCTTTTGGCACTGTCCGGCGGTGTAGACTCATCGGTTGTAGCCGCACTTTTGATTAAAGCAATCGGGCAGCAGCTCGTATGCGTACATGTAAATCACGGTCTGCTTCGTAAAGGTGAGCCGGAACAGGTTATCGAGGTATTCCGCAATCAGATGAACGCAAATCTGATTTATGTGGATGCTGTGGACCGCTTCCTTGACAAGCTTGCGGGAGTGGAAGAACCGGAAAAGAAGAGAAAGATTATCGGCGCGGAATTTATTCGCGTGTTTGAAGAGGAAGCGCGCAAGCTGGAAGGAATTGAATTCCTTGCACAGGGAACCATCTACCCTGACATTCTTGAGAGTGACGGCGTAAAGGCGCATCACAATGTGGGAGGACTTCCGGAAGATATGCAGTTTGAACTGGTAGAACCGGTAAAACTGCTGTATAAGGATGAAGTTCGCGTTGTAGGCAAGGAGCTCGGACTCCCTGACGGCATGGTTTACAGACAGCCGTTCCCGGGACCGGGTCTTGGCGTGAGATGCACGGGTGCAATCACAAGAGACAGACTTGAAGCGGTAAGAGAAGCAGACGCAATCGTACGAGAAGAAATCGGCAAGCTGAATCCGACACCGTGGCAGTATTTTGTGGCGATTCCGGATCTTAAGTCAACAGGTGTTAAGGATGGAAAGAGATACATGGGATGGGCGGCAATTATCCGCGCTATCGATACGGTAGATGCTGTAACCGCAAAATCCGTTGAAATTCCGTTCAGTGTACTCAGCACAATTCGTGACAGAATTATTGCGGAAGTTCCGGGTGTAAACAGAGTGCTTTGGGACATTTCGGACAAGCCGACGTCCACAATAGAGTGGGAGTAAATAGGAGGAACGCATGACGGAATTACTGGCTCCGGCAGGAAATATGGAGGCACTGAAGGCCGCGATCGCAAACGGATGCGACGCGGTCTATCTTGGCATGCAGAAATTCGGCGCACGGGCATACTCTTGCAATTTTGATGAGACAACGCTGCTGGAGGCGGTCAGCTATGCACATCTGCGGGAGGTAAAGGTATTTGTCACGATGAATACCATCGTGTTTGAAGAGGAACTTTCGGATATGCGGGCGCAGCTTGCGTTTTTGAATAAAATCGGTGTGGATGGCGTTATTGTGCAGGACATGGCGGTGTTTGAGTATATTGTAAAGCATTTTCCGGATATGGAAGCACACTGCTCGACGCAGATGGGAATCGACGATTTAGACGGAACGCTGTTTTGGAAAGAGCTTGGCGCGGAGCGGGTGGTTCTGGCGCGTGAAGTGGATATTGAGAAGGCGAAGAAAATCCGCAGAGAAGCAAAAGTGCCGATTGAGATTTTCGTCCATGGGGCGCTGTGCGTGTCGTATTCGGGTAACTGCCTGATGTCGGGGCTGATTGGCTACCGAAGCGGGAATCGCGGACGCTGCGTGGGCTCCTGCCGCAAGCCTTACGAGCTGCTGAACAAGACGACCGGAAAATCACTTGGGACAAGCTATCTTCTCTCAACAAAGGATTTGAACACCATCGATTACATTGAAGATTTGAAGGCACTGGACTCTTTGAAAATTGAGGGGCGCATGAAGGAGCCGGCGTATGTGGCGAATGTCGTTGCGAAATACCGCAAGGCGCTGGACGGCACGGTGACTGCCGAAGAAAAGGAGGAGCTGAAAAAGACCTTTAATCGTACATTTACGAAAGGCTATTTGTTCGGCGAAGACCCGAAGGATTTGAGCAATATCCAAAAGCCGAATAATTTCGGTTATGAAATCGGCGTAATCAGCGGAATCTATAAAGGAATGTATGAAATCAAGCTGCATGATGAGCTGCGGCAGAATGACATTATACGAGTTGACCATAATAATGAAGATGTAAATCTATCGGTTGTGAAACTTTACGACCGGGAAGGAAACCTAATCAACCGCGCAGACTGCGTCTGCTATATCCGCATCAAGGAAAAGCTTGCAAAGGGTGACCTTGTATACAAGACAAAGGACTATCTTTTTTATAAAGAATTGGAGCAGCATATGGACGGGGAGTTTCGCCGCTTTCCGCTCAGCCTGAGAGTCTATGCCTATCCGGGTGCGCATCTGACAGTGGATGCGGAGGGGCTTGGCATGCGATGCTTCTATGAGAGCGAGGAAATTTTGGAGGCGGCAGAAAACCATCCGACTACGATAGAGCAGGTGAAGAAGCAGTTTGCGAAGCTGAACGACACCGTATTTTCGCTGCAAAACCTCGAGTTTGAGGAATGTGGGGCATTTCTTCCTGTGAAGATACTCAATCAGGCACGCCGCGAAATCGTAGATAGGCTGTATAAAGAAAAAATAAACAGCAAGCCGCGCAGGGTCATTTCGGAAACGGCGGAAGCAGAGGCGCAGACGGACGCACGCGAAAGGGATACGGCGCAGGCTCAGGCACCATACCTGACGGCTTCTGTCACCACGCGCGCGCAGTACGAAGCTTGCCGAAAGGCGGGACTGACGGAAATCTATTTTGAAAACATAATCAGAAGAAACCAGATTGAATATGAGCCGAGGGAAGGCGAGCTTTTAATCGGAGGCTATGGCGGGCTTCATTATTATAAAGACAGCAATCCGTTCATCACCGACTACTCTTTCAATGTGGTGAATTCCGTGACCTGCCGGAAGCTGCACGAGCTGGGAGCAAAGCGCATTACTCTTTCTTACGAGCTGAACCGCAGACAGATTGCGGATTTGATTGCGGCGTACCGGAAAGACTATGGGCAGGCACCGGCACTTGAAATGATCGTCTATGGCCGGGCGCCGCTGCTGTTCACAAAATACTGTCCTTTGAAAAAGATGGGACAGTGCGGACTCTGCAAGCAAAACCGCTATGAACTCAGGGATGAATACGGAACGTTTCCGCTTCTTTCGCATGAGGACTGCACGACAACGATATTGAACGGCAAAATTTTAAATCTTTTGGATGAAATGCCGTCCATCGGAGGTATCGAGGCTTTCCGCCTGAACTTCACGACGGAAACGCCGGAGGAAGTCTCTCGCGTCATCAGGACTGCAAAGAAAAAACTCGACGGAAACGAGGAAAACTCCTGCTTCAACAGAGAGACGGACACGAGGGGACATTTTAACCGAGAAATTATTTAATGAGAGGAACTATCTATGATTCAGGTCGAAAAACTATCTTATGGTTTTCCGGAGAAAGAACTATATCGCGATATATCGTTTTCCATCGAGAAGGGGCAGCATTGCGCGCTGATTGGGAGCAACGGCTGCGGCAAATCGACGCTTGTCGAAATGCTGACAAATCCCGAGAAATACTGGTTTGACGGAAAAATTACAAAGGATGAAGAATGCAGAACCAGCTATGCCGGACAGTTCTGCGTGCGCGAAAAAACGCAGGATTGCACGGTCTTCGAATACCTGAGCAGACGTTTTACGGAGCTGCAGGAGGAGATTGCAAAGGTTTGCGAGGAAATGGCGCATCCGGAAAATGACGAGAAAGATATGGAACGCCTGTTTTCGCAGTATCAGACTTTGCTCGACCGAAACGAGGCGATGGACGGCGACAACTATGAAAATGTGATCCGCAGGCAGCTTAATGCAGCGGGCATGGGCGCGCTTGAAGACACAAGGCTTTCGGACATCAGCGGCGGCGAGTACAAGCTGCTTCAGATTATGAAGGAAATGCTGCTTGCACCGAATTTTCTGGTTTTGGACGAGCCGGACGTGTTTTTGGATTTTGAGAACTTGAACGGACTCTGCCGGCTAATCAACGGGTTTAAGGGTACGATTCTGGCGGTGACGCATAATCGCTATCTGCTGAATCACTGTTTTAATAAAATTTTGCATTTGGAAAACGGAGATTTGCAGGAGTTTGACGGTACTTACAGCGAATACCGCTGCAGGCTTCTGCGGGAAAAAATAGAATTAAAACTCCAGCACATCGAGGAGCAGGAGGAAATTGCGCGCACGGAAGAAATGGTGGAAATCCTGCGGAAGCGGGCGACGCTGATGGTGAATCCGACCATCGGGCAGGCAGTCAATGCCAAGCAGTCGCAGCTTGACAGGCTGCTGGCGAGACAGATAAAGGCGCCATTTATCGAGGTGCGCGAGCCGCACATTGCGTTTCCGCAGGTGGAAGCAGGCGGCGAGCCGGAGGACGGCGAAAATCCACGCACGGTACTTGCGCTTACCGATTACGAATTGAAGTTCGATGAGCACCTGCTGAGGGATGTCAGTTTTGAGGTGAAAGAGGGGGAAAAGGCCGCGCTCATCGGCGCCAACGGAACAGGAAAATCAACTTTAATCCGAGAAATCGTTAGGAACGAAAATCCCGCAATCCGAATCGCGGACGGTGTGAATTATGCCTGTTTTTCGCAACTTGGCGCGGAAGAGGATTGTCTTTCCGGAGGCGAACGAAATCTCAAACAGCTTGAGGCGTTGGAGCACACAGGCGCAGAACTCCTCCTGCTGGATGAACCGAGTGCACATTTGGATTTATACGCACAGACAGCTCTGGAAAAGGCAATCAACGAGTACAAAGGGACCGTTTTTATGGTTACGCATGACTTTTATCTTGCAGCAAACTGTGCAGACTATGTTTTGCTGATTGAAGACAATACGGTGAGAAGAATTCGTAGCAGAAACTTCCGTAAAATGGTGTATGATAAGTATTTTGACTCGTCTTATCTGGAAGCGGACCGAAAACGTCAGCAAGTTGAGGCAGGTATTATTTCGGCACTTCATAGAGGTGACTGGGGGAGTGCAGATAAATTGTGTACAGAACTTGAATGTTTATAGATAGGAGAATGTTATGAGTGAAGTTTTGGATAAGATAAAATCAAGAAGAAGTATCAGAAAGTATAAAGCCGACCCGGTTCCGCAGGAACTCTTAGACCAAATCATTGAGGCAGGGCTGTATGCCGCAAACGGAAAGGGCTTTCAGAACACGATTATCATTCAGGTAACCAACAAAGAACTCCGGGATGAAATTTCGGAAAAAAACCGCGAAATTTTGGGTGCAAAGGAAGGCACGGATCCGTTTTACGGCGCGCCTGCGATGCTGATCGTACTGGCAAAGAAGGACTGGTACAACGCGAAATATGACGGAGCTCTGGTTATGGGGAATCTCATGCTTGCGGCACACGAGCTGGGGCTTGGAAGCTGCTGGATTAACCGCGCCCGCGAAGAGTTCGAGACCGATTGGGGACGGAATCTTCTGAAGTCTTTGGGAATTGAAGAGGAATACGAAGGCGTCGGACACTGCGCAATCGGCTATATCGACGGCGAATATCCGAAGACTCCGAAGATTAAAGAGGGCAGAGTGTATTATATATTATAGGCAGACAGCTTTTCACATATTCGATTACACCCGGTGTGATTGTGCAATTCGGCGAGTTGCTCTGCAATTCGGCGAGCACTGCAGAAAGAGCAGCTTGCAGTTTATCCGATACTTCGGCTTGCGTAAGACCGGAAAGAGTGTCATTTAAAATGCGAGAATCACACACAAGCTCTTTCACCGACGTGTCGCAAGCCGCGCAGCGGAGTGCTTCCATCAGTACCTGCTCGAAAATATTAAGGACGAGGCTCTCGTGCTCTTCACCGAAGCGGCGGCGCAGCATTTCGCCTGCAGCAGTTGAATCGAAACAGAGACAGAAGCGATTCTCAATATCGATACGCTCCAGATATTTTTCGATAAATTCAATTCCCGTAAGGTCGCTTACGGGCAAAAAGACCGGATAGTCTGCGGTGATGTGCGTTTCGTGCGCGCCGAATTTCGGATTGTAGAGCTTGAAAAAGCCGCTAAGCCCTGCCGTTATGGTCGAGGCATAGAACTCATTTTTAACAGCAAAAATATTTTTGGAAACTTGTCTATGCAGCATGTGTGCGGAGGCAAGTTTCTTTTTTATGATTTTATCGCCCTCCTCGTAAAGTGTCCGGAGCGGCTCGGAAGCGAGGCGGAAGACCGCTTCGTCCGGGCTTGTACATGCCTTGAGGGCAAGCCCCGCCGTGTAGAAAACAGACAGCACGAATTCCTGCGCCTGCTCTATGCGTATCGAGCTGCTCAGACCGTCCGTAAAATCCATTGCCAGACCGGCAACGATATCCATCCCTTCTTTTTGAATGCGCGCGGCGGCTTCCGGCACGATAAGACCGGCGTTCTGAGCCTCTCTCAGTAGAGAAACCAAATACCCCCGCCCACTGAGTTTTGCGGAATTTATAAACTGTTTTTTAATCAACTGCATACGAGATCTCCTTACCTGTCAAATCGGGAGTGGCATACTTGAGTCTGACTTTTTTCGCCAGAGCAGGCAGAGTGCGTGATTCCAAAAGTTCGATGCTTCCGCAGCATTCTCCGTCAAAAGCTTTTTTCATGTATCTGATAAGTGCCTCATCGCCGATACGGTCAAGCGTTTCGTTTTTGAATGTGTAAAAAAGCGTGATAAGTTCGGAAAAGATTTCTTCACAATTATCGCGCGTGATATAAGGAGAGTCTGAAAAGACCTCAATTATAGGGTCAACGGCTCCGGGACCGAATTCGATTCGTCCCGTCTGTTTGAGAGCTTGTGCAGCGGTGCCGCGCAAGGCGAGTGCCTGCTGTCCGGTAAGTACAATTTGACTCATTTTATTATTTTTTCCTCCAAAATCGAATTAGCAAGCTGCCTGAAACCGTATTCAAGCAGTTCATCCTCCGGCATGCCGAAGGTCTGCGTCAGGTAGCCGGATTTTGCGTCAAGAAGCTCAAAAAGTGCAGATGCGGACGACCAGAAAATCTGTACGCTGAGCAGCGGATTGATGCCGCGGCAAACAATACCCTGCGTAATTCCCTCTTCAACGAACGCGGAAAGGAGCGTATTGATTTCACTCCCGAAAGCAAAAATCCTGCAAGCAGCATCAGATAACTGCGAAGATCCTGGAACCGATGAATAAGAATTTATTTTTTCTGCGGAAAGCGGCTGCGTCAGATAATAGCGGTGCATAGCATGAAAAACACCGCGAAAGCGTGACACAAAATCTTCCGTTGCGTCAAGGGCTGATTCAATCTCACCTTTCAAACCGCTCAGCCCATTGGCGATAATGTTATGCAGAATATCCTCTTTGCTTGAGAAATAAGCATAGAGCGTCCTGCGGCTGTAGCCGGAAGCTTTGGATATATCGTCTATTGTCGATTTGTCATACCCTTTTGCAATAAAAAGTTCATTTGACGAAGACAGAATCCGCTCTCTGTGTAATGCGGCAACCGCTTCGTTTTTATTTGCACGTGTCATCATAGTATGCCTCTCTTATCGTATATCTTAAATATATTTAATATACTAATAGTATACCACTTTTACTCTTTTTTCAAGTACCTAATTAAAAATAATGTCGGAAAATTTGCGTCAGCCGAAATTCGGCGAAAATTCGCCTTTTTGTCGTGAAAATGCTCATATTTTGTCAAAAAAAATCAAACAGCTGTCACAAATCACACACAAACTGCCGTAAAAACAAAAAAAACAGGGCTGCTTGGGGGTTGGCACATAACTTGCTTTATATAGTGCTGAAATTATTCTATGAGGTCACATACTGACCATGAAAGGAGGAACATTATGGAATATGGAATCATCTCATTAATTCCGGTATGTATTGCGTTAATACTTGCATTCTGGACAAAAGATGCATTGCTCTCTCTGTTAATCGGATGCTTAATCGGTATCATTATCATGGGGCAGAACATCGTTACAGGATTTACCGGATTACTTCAAAATGCATTAGGTAATGCAGACTTTATTTGGGTACTGGCAATTGAAGTATTCATTGGTATCTTAGTTGCGTACTTCCAGAAATCCGGAGCAATCAAAGCATTTGCTGACAAAGTTGGTGCAATGAATCTGACAAGAAAGGGAGCAGAAACCATGTCATTTGCGCTTGGTATGTTCATTTTCTTCTCTGATTACTTCTCGCCATTATATGTTGGTAATGTAATGCGTCCTATCACTGATAAGGCGAAAGCATCAAGAGAATTCTTGGCTTATGTCTGCGACTCCACTTCCGCACCGATTTGCTGCTTAATCCCGTTCACTTCCTGGGGTATTTACGTATCAGGCTTATTGGTTGGTGTAGGCTGCATCGCAGACACTCAGATGGGACAAGATGTTGTTGTTCATGCAGCACCGTTTAACTTCTATTGCATATTTGCATTGCTTCTCTGCGGTTTGCTTGGCTGTGGTGTAATTCCTCATTACGGACCTATGAAGAAAGCTGAAAAGAGAGCTTTGGAAGAAGGCAAACCTTATGCTGACGGAGCGACTCCTTTACTGAGTAAAGAACTTGAACAGATCACACCGGATCCTAACTGCAAAGCAAACCTGCTTGTTGACTTCTTAATGCCGGCTATCATCATCATCGGCATCACAGTAGGAACCTATGTAATTCTTGGTTCTGCGAAGACTCTTGAAGCGTTCGTAGTTGCAGTAGCTTATCAGTTCGTAACTATCGTATTACAGAAAAAAGCAACAGTTAAAGTTCTTATGGATACGGCTGTTGAAGGTATCAAATCCGTTATGGCTGCTATCTTAATTCTTGCAATGGCATATTGCATGAATTCTGTAACAAAGGAACTGGGTACAGCACAGTACATCATCAGCGTCACAGAAGCTTGGATGACACCAATGCTGCTCCTCGTAATCACTTTCCTCGTTTGTGCAGTTATCTCTTTCCTTACCGGTTCATCCTGGGGAACATATGCAATCATGATCCCAATCGCTATGCCGTTAGCATTTGCTTTAACCGGAGGAGAACTCGGAACAGTTGTTTACGCAGCAGTTGGAGCTGTTATGGGCGGAGGATGCTTCGGAGACCACTGCTCGCCGATTTCGGATACTACAATCTTGTCATCTTTGGCAGCAGGTTCTGACCATATCGACCACGTAAAGACACAGATGCCTTATGCAATAACAGCAGCAGCAATCGCATGCGTTGGATGTTTAATCGTGGGAATGACACTTTAATCTATCAACTATAATCTATCAATAGAAATGGATGTGAGAATATGAAAATTGGTATTGTAAAAGAAATAAAACCGAGTGAGTACAGAGTTGCAGCAACGCCTGCTGCCGTAGTGGAACTCACAAGAAAAGGACATGAAGTTTATATTGAACATGATGCGGGAATCGGAAGCGGTTTCACCGACGGCATGTATGAAGCTGCCGGCGCAAAGATTGTGGATGAGGCGGAGAAGATTTGGACTTCTGTAGATCTTATCTATAAGGTAAAGGAAATTTTCCCTGAGGAGTTTAAATATCTCAGAGACGACCTCATCGTATTCACATATATTCACTCCAATGCACATTTGGAACAGACGAAAGCACTGATGGAATCAAAATGCACATCAATTGCTTATGAAGACATTTCAGATGACAGAGGTCAGTGGCCGCTGCTCTCTCCGATGAGCGAACTTGCGGGCAAGGGCGGATTCCTTGCAGCATTGCATTTTTCACAGACAATTAACGGCGGAAACGGCAAATTGCTTGCCAACGTATGCGGCGTAGCTGCACCGGTAGTAACAATCATAGGCTGCGGACATTCGGGCTTGGGAGCTTGCGAACTTGCTTCCGCGTTTGGCAACAGGGTAAATATGCTTGACATCAATTATAATGCAATGCTTGAAGCAAAGGAACATTTCCCTGAAAACGTTAACTTCATGTTTTCAAACAGAGAAAATTTAGTGGAATGCTTGAAGACATCGGATGTTATCATCAACTGCATCCTTTGGCCTAAGACAAGAAAGGATCACTTGATTAACAAGGAAGACCTGAAATTGATGAAGCCGGGTGCAATGATTATTGATGTAGCTTGTGATGAAGCGGGCGCAGTTGAGACTTGTCACGACACCTGCCATACAGATCCGATTTACTATGTTGACGGAATTATGCATTATTGTGTTGACAATATTCCTTCGGCATTCGGACAGACGGCATCTACGACTCTTTGCAATGCGACACTTCCATTTGCACTTGCAATTGCAAACAAAGGCGTAAAGCAGGCACTTAAGGATGATAAGCACTTAAGAAGAGGGCTTACAACTTATGATGGAATGCTTACACTCCTTGAAACAGCTGAAAAACTTAATTTACCGTACACCGATGCGAACGAACTGGTTAAGACATTTTAGCCTTTAATTCGATGCGGAAATGATTAATTTAAAGGGTGGGCTGACGAAGCAATTCGATGGCCCGTCCTTTTTCAGCATTGAAACCTTATTCATATTTTGAAGAACGATTACAGGAGAAGAGAATGCAGATAATAAATTACGAAACAGTTGCCTTTCCGGTTGATGTGGATTTTCTTTATACACAGAACGAATCAGGCACTGAATATATTTTGGCAGAGCTGCTTGCCGAGGAAAAAGTAGATGTGAGATTTAAAGTTAAAGAAACGGACGAAAACGGCAAAGACATCTATTCTGTGATGGCTAATGGCAGCAAAATCGGCACAATTAACAAAGAAGACCGGGAGATGTTTGAGCACAATATAAAAAATGCGACAAGTGCAGAACTTGATATACGCGAAATATGTGACGAAGAAGATACTCCTGTCTACATCGTAAAAGCAATTCTGCATGTTCCATATGTTGTCGCACCGAAAGATATCCAGGAAAGAGTAAAAAATCGTGAAAAGGCAATTATTTTTGCAATTGCCGTGCTTATTATTAACGCGGCAGTAGGCGGAATCCGTGCAGAATGGATTTCCACAATACTTTCAATTATAGGTGCAGGTATTATCTATTATTGGGCTTTTATAAAAAAGAACGGGAAAATTTACGATTTTATTATGAAAAAAGAGCGGAAAATCATTGATCTGTTTTAATTTTAAGCAGATTGCATCGGAGTGAAACTATGCAGGGAAGCAATAAAATTTTTTTGTCAAATTGTATGCTGATAATTGCATCGGCAATATGGGGAAGCTGTTTTTTATTTCAGAAATTGGCGGCGACGCAAGTGGGTGCTTTTTCCTTTATGGCGTGCAGATCATTTTTGGGAATGCTGACACTTTTGATAATCATCGCATACACGCACTATCACAAATCCAAAAAGAAGGAGCCTTTAAAAGAGGAGGAATCTTACATATTTGACAAGAAGTATTTTAAAAGATTATTTCTTGTTGCACCGTTTTGCGGAATCATTAATCTAATGGGATCTGTCCTGGTGCAGGAGGGCCTTGCGTATACAACGGCAAGCAAAGCGGGGTTTATAAATGCGATTTATATTATCTTTGTACCGGTAATTGGACTCTTTTTTAGCAAAAAAACAGGCCCGCGCATCCTGTGGGGAATCGTTTTTGCGGTTATAGGGCTGTACAATCTCTGTGTTACGGGAACAATTAGCTCGATACAAAAAGGAGATCTGATTATTCTCGGAAGCACATTGCTTTTTGCTTTGCACATTCAGTTGATTTCAAAATATGTGCAGGAATTTGTCGGACTGCACTTTTCCTGTGTTGAGTTCGGCTTTGCGAGCATTTTCTGCGGAGTGCTTTCCATATTCTTTGAAGATACTACTCTGGAGCAGATTGCCGGATGCGGAATCAATATCCTATATGCCGGAATACTGGGAATCGGTGTATGCTATGCACTTCAGGTTACTGCACAGAAATATACAGATCCGACGGTTGCGGCACTGCTTATGAGCCTGGAAGCTGTGTTTAGTGCGATTTGCGGCGTTGTTTTTCTTAAGGAGACATTTACGCTTAGAGAGATTGTCGGCATTTTGTTCATAATTGCGGCAATTATCGTTGCCCAATTACCTGAAAAGGGAAAAAAAGCGAAGCGATGCGGAGAATGAGCAAAATGGGATATTGGAAGCTTTAGAAAGCTTATATTTTTTTCAAACGGAGGCAAAATGGAACTGCATGATTATACAGAGCAGCTGCTGAGTCTGTACAACTTTTATGACGGCGGCATTATAGTGAACAGGGACTGTGTAATAGAGTATTATCATAATAATCGACAGGACATCAACACTCTTACGGAAAGAGAAATCGTTGGCAAAAGTATTTTTGATGTTTATCCAAGTATTAGCGAGGAAGACAGTACACTGCTACAAGTGATTAACACAGGTATTCCGATGAGCCAGCATTATCAGAAATTAGTGAATTACAAAGGTGAGCACTATGGGGCCATGTGTAGCACATTGCCAATTTTTGACGAGAAAAAAATTGTTGGCGCTGTGGAAATATTTATGTATTTGACCGAGCAGGAAAAGTACCTTAATATCAATATGGAGGATATTCGTTTTTTAGAGACGAACGCTATTTCGCAGAGCCTGGATGATATCATCTCTGTATCGCCGCAGATGCAAAAGCTGAAAGAACGAATAATGAAAGTTGCAAAAACAAAATCCACAGTGACCATTTATGGCGAGACAGGTACCGGGAAGGAACTTGTGGCAAGAGCAATTCATAATGGTGGAAATAGGAAAGGGGGCCGCTACATCTCGCAAAATTGTGCAGCAATTCCGGAAGGTCTGCTGGAAAGCATTTTATTCGGTACGACACGAGGAAGCTTTACCGGAGCTGAAAACCGTCCCGGATTGTTTGAAATCGCGAACGGTGGAACTCTTTTTTTGGATGAAATTAATTCCATGGATTTGGCAGTACAGGCTAAAATTCTTAAAGCAATTGAAGAACAAAAAATTCGCCGTATCGGTGGCACAGAAGAAATTCCAATCGATGTCCGCATCATTGTGGCAACAAATGAAGACCCTTTACAGTGCATGCAAAGAGGAGGATTACGTGAGGATCTGTACTACCGACTGAAAGTTGTCCAACTGAATATTCCCCCTCTTAGAAGTCGAAAAGAGGACATAGCGCCCTTAACAGAATATTACATTAACTTTTATAATACCACAATGGGGAAAAGTATTCGGGAAGTGGAACCGAAGTTGATGGAGCTTTTCAATCAATACGCATGGCCGGGAAATGTACGGGAACTGCGTAACATGATAGAAGGTGGATTTAACCTTTGTGACGAAAAAATATTGACGATTGACTGCTTGGACAGATATTCCGTGAAGGCATTAAAAAGTGGAGGCCGCCAAGCAGTATCGACCTCTGCGAGCAGCTGCAGCCTAAAAGAAAGCACACGCATTTTTGAGCGAAGCATTATCCTGAAGGTTCTTGCAGAGTCTTCCAGCATGACGGAGGCCGCAAGAAAAATGGGGATTACCAGGCAAACCTTAAACAACAAGTTACAAGAGCATCAAATCAACAGTGAAGAAGTACGCAGGAGCAGAAATAATGAATAAACTGAAAGAAAATGCAAATGAAATTTTGAACTTGTATAATTACTTTAATGGGGCTGTAATTTTTGATAAAAATGCAGTTGCAGTTTACTATTATAACAATCGCCATGATATCAACAATCTTTCAGAGGAAGAGGTAATTGGGAAACGGCTGTGCGAAATCTATCCGGAACTGGATTTGTCAGAAAGTACCGTTATGGAAGCACTGGAAAAGGGAATTCCAACGGCAAATTGCCTGCAAACTGTGGTAACTTACAAGGGAGATAAAGTTCGGGAAATTAATACAACTATTCCGATTTTTGATGGAGATGAAATTATCGGTGCCGCGGAAATTTCAAGGTATATTGAAAAGACAGAAAAATATGTGAATATTCACATTACACCGTTGGACATTGAAAACAAGGGAGAACTATATACAATTCATGATATTAAATCCGGATGGGAGGGCATGAATGAAATTAAAAAAGTGATTAAAAAGGTGGCAGATACGGATTCATCCGTGTTAGTCTACGGAAAAACGGGAACCGGTAAGGAAATGGTAGCGGAAGCAATCCACACTTCCGGCAAGCGGAGAGGGAAAAAATTTATAACTCAAAATTGTGCAGCAATTCCTGCAAATTTGCTGGAAAGCATCTTATTCGGTACAGTCAAAGGTAGTTTTACCGGAGCAGAAAACAGGAAGGGATTGCTGGAAACAGCCGATGGAGGGACGCTGTTTCTGGATGAGATTAATACTTTAGATTTTAATTTGCAGGCGAAGCTGCTGAAAGCGATTGAAAGTGGAACCATCATGCGAGTTGGTGGAGTGGAAGAGATAAAGGTTGATGTTAGAATTATAACTGCAACTAACAGAGATTTATTTGAAATGGTACAGGAAGGTACCTTCCGAGATGATTTGTATTACAGGTTAAAAGTTGTTCAGATAGATTTGCCGGAGCTATCGCAAAGAAGTGGTGATATTGATACCCTTACAGCTTACTTTATCAGGCAGTATAACAAAATTTTTGGGAAAAACATCCTTGGGCTTAACCGGGAGACGGAAGAGTTCTTTCACAGTTATCATTGGAATGGAAATGTGCGAGAATTAAAAAACACAATTGAGGGCTGCTTTAATTTTGCATCCGGTCCACTAATTAAGATGGAGGATATCAGTTGGTATGAGGTACCAGAAAAAGATGATACATATCCAATTTTAAACGGAACTTTAAAGGAAACGGTAAAGAATTACGAAAAAAAGCTGATTTTAGAAGTGCTGCATGAATGTGGAAACATTTCTAAAGCTGCCGAACAACTGGGACTTACAAGACAGAACTTAAATAACAAAATGAAGCAATATGGACTGGAACCGAAAGAGACTTCTTTTGTATAAAAAAAAGTTGACAGGTACAAAAAATATATATACAAATTGATTCTTTTTTTTCATTAAAAGAAAAGAAAATAAAACAGAACAATAGAAAAGCATTGAAATGTATGGATTCTGAGAGATAAAAAAACAAAAAGCATTTCAGTGCTTTTTGGCATAATAATTGCTTCCGTATAAGTCAGAGAGCATATTGCAATACGCGAGACGACAAGAATAAGGAGGGAATATGAGAAGAATCTTTGTAAACGGAAAAATCAGAACCATAGATAAGGACAATCGTTTGGTATCATCATTTGCAGTAGAGGACGGGAAATTTATTGCCGTTGGCACAGAGGAAGAGGTACGCAAAGCAGCAGGTGAATGCGAAGCAGTAGATTTGCAGGGGCAGAATGTGCTCCCGGGATTTGTTGATGCACATCTTCATTTTTTGGACCATGCAATTTATGAGCTCTTTACAGCAAACCTTTATGATACGAAAAGCCCGAGCGAACTGGTTGAGGTTATGAAAAAATATCTGCAGGAACGCAGAATTCCGGAGGGTGACTGGATTACAGGTTTTGGATGGGATCAGGAGCTGTATCCGGATAGTGCATGGCCGACTTGCCGCGACCTTGATCAAATTTCTGATAAGCATCCAATTATGTTGACAAGAAGATGCGGAACAATTTGTGTTGCCAATTCCATGGCAATGCAAATCGCCGGTATCGATAAAAATACACCGGATCCGCAGGGAGGCGAGCTGGTAAGATTCGAAGATGGATCACCAAACGGCGTGATGCTTGAAAGCGCAATGAGTTTGATTGGCAATTGTGTGCCGAAGATGAGTGACAAGGAGCAAATCAAGGAGTGCCTGGAGTTTTCTTGTAAAGAAATGCTCCGAAACGGCGTTACGGTTGCACATACGGAAGATTTTACATCCGTATCCGATAAAAGAACCTTATGGGAAGCCTACCTGGAACTTGCAGCACAGGGTAAGATTCCGGTAAATCTTGTACTGCAGCTTCGAATTCATAAACCGGAGCAAATGGACGAGTTTTTTAACTTTGGATTTCATTCTTGGGAGGAATTCGGAAAGATTAAGATTGGACCGATCAAGTTCCTCGGAGATGGTTCGCTCGGAGCCTGGAGTGCAGGACTTAATGAACCGTACAGTGATAAACCGGATACAAAAGGATGTCTGTACTTTAGTGTTGAAGAAATGAGTGCAATGGCCAAACGTGCAGTAGAGCATGGATTTGACCTGACGATCCACGCGATCGGTGATGCGGCAGTAGAAACATTTCTTGACTCTTGCCTTTCTGTTAAGGATGAGATTCGTGCAAAAGGGTTCCGCCCTTCTATTATTCACAGTCAGATTATGAACCAGAGGATTTTTGAGAAATATAAAGAACTCGACGCAATCGGATTGATTCAGCCGATGTACATTCATTCTGATATGGGAATCGCAGATGATAGAGTTGGAGAGCGCATGAAAACAAGCTACTGCTACAATACAATGCGGAAGATGGGTATTCGTTTGGCGGCAGGTTCTGATTTGCCGATAGAGTCACCAAATGTTATGGAGGCAATTCAAGTCAGCGTGACACGAAAGAATCTATCCGGATGGCCGGAGAACGGTTGGTATCCGGAAGAAGCATATGATGTTTTGGACGCATTAAAACTTCATACCATCAACGGTGCGTACGTTTCCAAAGATGAAAATAAGTATGGCTCCATCGAAGTTGGCAAACAAGCAAACTTTGTCCTGATTTCCAGAGATATTTTTGAGACACCGAAGGATGAGATTAAGAATATTGAAGTTTTAGAAACATTCATCGATGGTGAAAGTGTATATAAAAAATAAGAAAGAGAGGTTTAAGAAAATGAGAAAAAATTGGCCTGATGGCGTGAAAATGGGTGTAGCATTGACTTTTGACCTGGATGCAGAGACTTTTTGGTTTTCCAGAACGATGGATAGCCTGAATAATCCGAATCTGATGGCAGAGGGCGCATATGGACCGAATGTTGGAGTGCCGAGAATTCTTGATATGCTTGATAGACAAGAATTAAAAGCAACTTTCTTTATTCCCGGCTGGGTTATCGAACACCATACGGAGGTTTGTAAAGAAATTGTAAGACGCGGACATGAGATAGGATATCATGGCTATTTGCATGAGACAACATATTTTCCGGAACAGGATAAGGAACTTGTTGCAAAATCCAAGAAAATTATGAAAGAACTGCTCGGTGTGGAGCCGCTTGGTTATCGTGCGCCGGAAGCAATTCTCACAGAAGAAACGATAAATAATGTGATGGCAAGTGGATTTGAGTATTCCTCCAATACCATGGCATGTGACTGGCCGTACTATCATTATGGCAAGGACGGAAAAAAACTGGTCGAACTTCCGTTTTCATGGCTGTATGATGACACTTCGCATTTCTTTTTCACCTTGCAGATACCGGAAAGAAGAAGAATTTGTTCTCCTGCCTATGTAAAGGAAATCTGGCAGAGCGAATTCGATGGCTTATATGAAGAAGGCGGACTTATGACGCTGGTACTGCATCCGCAGTGCATCGGCAGAATCAGCCGCGTCAACATGTTGGAAGAATTGATTCAGCATATGAAATCAAAACCGGGCGTTGCGATTGGACCGGCGCTGGATATCAGCAGATTGGCACGAGAAGGGATGAAGGAATAGGGGTTTTACAATGAAAAGAGCATTTATCAATGGGAAATGTCATATTTTTGATGAGAAAAGAACCATTGCAGAAGGAATACTTACAGAAAATGGACGCATTACCCAAGTCGGGACAAGCGATGAAATCAGAGCGGCCGCACCGGATGCTGAGTTTGTGGACTTGACCGGGCGAACATTGTTGCCTGGCTTCAACGACAGTCATATGCACTTTTTGAATTACGGATTTTATAAGACAATTGTTGACCTTGAAAAGTGTAAATCCAAAGCGGAAGCTATGGAAACGATTAGAAGCTATATTCAGGGAAAAAAATTACCTGCCGGAGACTGGGTAGAAGTAATCGGATGGAATAATGATAACTGGGATGACAGCAAAAAACTTACAAAAGAAGATTTGGATCAAGTGTCAAATGAGCATCCAATCTACGCATTACGTATTTGCGGACATGTATGTATCTTGAATGGAAAGGCGATGGAGGCGGTCGGATTGAACAAGTCTTTACCACAGCCAAAAGATGGATACTACGAGGTTGATCAAGATGGGGAGCCAACCGGATTGATTTCCGAAATGATGACCTTCGTTTACAGCAAGATGAAGGAACCTTCGATTGAACACATCAAAGAGATGCTGCTCAGAAGTTGTGAAGATGCAAATCGCGTTGGACTAACTTCTGTGCAGACCGATGACTTTGATGCTCTTCCGGGTCGAAACTTCGATCGAATTATCAAAGCGTACCGCGAGTTGATTGCAGAAGGGAAGCTATCTGTTCGTGTTACAGAACAATGCGCCTTGACGGATCCGGCTCGCTATGACGAATTTATAAATGCGGGCTATGAAATTGGGCAAGGGGATGCGTGGTTTAAACTTGGCTTGGTTAAGCTGTATCTTGATGGGTCTTTAGGTTCCAGAACAGCGTGGCTTTTGGATGATTATTCTGACGAGGCCGGAAATAAGGGCTTTTCCGTTTACAGCGACGATGAAGATTTGTTCAGGCTGGTAGAGCGTGCACATTTATCCGGTGCGGATGTCGGTATGCATTGCATCGGTGATGGGGCGTGTGATCAAGGGGTGCGTGCAATCGAAGCCGCTATTGCGAAAGATTCAAATTTTGCACACCGGCATGGATTAATACATGCACAGATTTTAAATGAGGATTTGTGCAAACGTATGGCAAGGAGCAAAATTGCTGCATACATTCAACCGATTTTCATCGAATATGATTTACACATGGCAGAGGATCGTGTCGGAGACGAGAGAATTAAGACCAGCTACAATTGGCGCGAAATGAAGGACAAGGGGATTGTGCTGGGAATGGGTACAGATTGTCCGGTTGAAAGTTTCAATCCGTTACCGAATATCTATTCTGCAGTGACGCGTAAAGATTTAGACGAAGAGCCTGAAAACGGCTGGTATCCGGAGCAGGCTTTAACACTTGACGAGGCACTGGAGGGATATACAAAAATTTCGGCATATCTTTCCCGGGACGAAAAAATCAAAGGTACATTGGAAGTCGGCATGCTGGCAGATATGGTTGTATTGGAGGAAGATATCTATGACTGCTCACCGGAACATATCAAGGACATTCGTGTAGATATGACGATTGTCGACGGTGAAATCAAATACAGAAGAGACTAAGAAGTTTGCCTCAATTATAAAAAGACCGCATGCAGTCGAACGACTCATGCGGCCTTTTACTTAGCCACGTTTTAAAAATGCAGTGCAGCAATGGATTGCACCAAAACCTTTCATAACTTCGTCAAAATCGACAGTTATAACGGTAATGCCGTTTTTTTCGAGAAGCTCCTGGCTGCGAGGATTTCCGGCAGGCATGACAATCAGTCCCGGCTTGATAGCTACGAAGTTAATTGCAAAGGTCTGTTTGGCTTCCGTTTGCGAAGGACACTCTAGAAGTTTGTAACCTTTACGCTTGAGTACATCGCAGACGCATCATTTCTCTCATTGCTGCTTTTTGTGGGCTGTCTTTTCTTTTTGTCATAAAAATACCTCCAAACTGAGTAATTCTATCTTACACCAGTTTGGAGGTTTACACAAACTTTGGGATACTCCCACATCATAAGGCACCTGTGAGGCATGAATCATGGCAATATCGTGACTTGCCAGATTTAAATTTCCGTCGATGTGTGCATGACCGTAAGGAACCTGCATAGGAACAACTTCGGTCACGCCCATACGCTTCAGTTCATATTCGACCATTTCGTATCCTTCACGGTTGGTTCTGACGCCGCAGGCCAAAATTGCCGTGTGGCGGTCAACCCACATTACCATGGCACCTTCAAAAGTTGCACTGCCACAGATTGTTCGGATAATCGGAACTCCAAGATCTGCCAAGGCCTTAGCTGCATAACGTTCTTCTCCACGCCGTGCCTCCATAGCAGGCCGCGTTACGATAGCGCCCTCAGGAGTCATCAGTACCAGATCCCTGCAAAAAAGTGCATTTGGACGATCCTCGCGTTGTTCCTCAATATAGTGAACTGCGACACCATGGTCACGATAAATTTTTGCGAGGGCATCATGTTGTGCCCGGAATTTTATCGGATCAATTGGTGCTTTGAAGCGTGCAGCTTCCCAGTCGAAATTTTCTATTTCTTTACCCGGACGACGCATCAAAACCGCTTTCAGCTCATCCACTTCCGAGGCAACACCCCAGTCACCCCAAAGGGATGTCATATCTTCCACAATACTGGATTCTTTGGGAAACCAACGCTCACCTGCGATGGCATCAATATCTGTTTTAATTGTCATTCTTTCACCTTTTAACCTCTCTTCAAATAAGCTGTGATGCAATGTAATGCACCTTTTCCCTTCATTATTTCTGAAATATTGATTGTATCTACTTTGACACCGTTTTTCTCCAGGAGTTCCTGCGTACGAGGATTTCCTTCCGGCATTACAATGTGTCCCGGAGATAGTGCAACGAAGTTGCATGCAAATGTTTCTCTGACTTCTGTTCTGGACGGTGCTTCAAGGATCTGATAGCCCTTCGATTTGAGCATATCTATAATATCGTATGGAACTTGGGAAACATGTGCAAGGGCAAGATCATTGCTGATTGGATTGAGCAGACCGTCAATATGTATATTGCTGTACGGCTGCTGCATGTGGTAAACGGTGACATCCATTCTTTCCAACTCCTGTTTAACCTGCTCAAACCCACTTCTGTTACAGCGGCTTCCGGTGGAAAGCACGCATGTATGGCGATCAACCCACATGCCGTTAGCACCCTCAAACATACCGTCACCGGCGATTGTTTTGAGAATCGGAACACCGATTCGACTCAGTGCTTGTGCGACATAACGCTCTTCACCTCGACGTGCTGCCATACCCGGACGCGAAAGAATTGCACCCTCCGGTGTCATGAAAACCAGATCCCGGCAGAATACCGCATTAGGTCTGTCGTCGCGTTGTTCTTCTACATAATATACTTTGACACCATTTGCTTCATATAATGCGGCAACTTGATCATGCTGCCGGCGCATAAGCTCCACATCAATTGGCTCATCCGAAAATCGTACAGTGGCGGCATCGATATGTTCAACTTCCTTTCCCGGGCGGCGCATCAAAACTGATCTTAATGTTTCTACCTCGGAACTGACACCCCACTCACCCCAATATTCAGGCATGTCTGCTGCAAAATTGCTTTCCTTCGGGAACCAACGTTCACCGGGAATTGCGTCAATATCCGGCTGATATATTTGTTTCATAAAAACCTCCTCATGTATTAACATTTATATACACACATAATAGCAAAAAGCGTGCCATTCACGAACGGGCTTTTTAAGGATAGAAACCGTACGATTTTAGTTAAAAAAAACAGGTTGAGTAAAATGATAATTTTACGATGTAAAAAAACGGTGAGTGCTTAGCGAATGGAACCAAGGGGAAAAACAGAAATGCTTTCTGTGGGCAAAAGAAACTTATCCATTGCAAAATCACGCAGTTGCTAAGACCTTGCAAAAAAAATAATAATATGATTATGCTTGGCATGAAATATGCATTAGGTATAGACATCAACCGTGTGAACGCATGGATTGAAATTTATAAGAGGAGATATTATTATGTCTGACGAAAAAAACAAAGCCATGGAACATGGCGAATTTAAAAAAGAAGTCACCGTATTCGGCGGAGTCAGCATCGTCGCAGGCATCATGATTGGTTCTGGTATTTTCTATCTGGGATCTTATGTATTGCAGCGTGCAAATTACAGCGTGGGTACAGCACTGCTTTGCTGGCTGATAGGTGGAGTGATCAGTTTGCTTGGAGCTCTTTGCTTCTCTGAACTCAGTTCTTCCCGACCAAAAGCGGGTGGTTTAACCGTTTATCTGAACGAAGTATACCATCCAATTGTTGGTTATATGTATGGCTTCAGCCAGTGGCTGATCGCCAGCCCGGGTTCCATTGCGGCGGTAGCGATCGCAATTCCAACTGCACTTATTGATTTCTTCCCGGGAATGACCAATGGTCAAGTAAAGATTATTGCCGTGGCACTTGTTGTTTTGTTTACAATCTATAATATATTAGGTGTAAAAGAAGCATCCATTATGGCTAATATTACACTTGTAGCTAAGATGGTGCCAATGGTAGGAATTCTGCTCGCCGCACTTTTTATGGGAAACATTATGCCGGATTTGGATCCGACACCGGTAACAGAAACGGGAGAACCTGCAGGCCTTTGGGGTGGAATCAGCATGGTGTCGTTTGCAGTACTTGCTTCTTTATGGGCTTATGAAGGCTGGTCAAATGTAACGAACATTGGCGAAGAAATGAGAAACCCTAAGAAAGATTTGCCAAAAGCATTAATTATAGGTGTTGCTTGTGTAACAGTATTCTATGTATTATTTAACTTTGCAATTTACAGAGTCATCCCAATGGATGAAGCAAGAACAATGATTGAGGCAGACAATGTCTATCTGGGAACCGAAGTAGCAAGAAGACTGTTAGGAAACTTCGGAAGTATACTGGTTGTTGTCGGCATGTTGATTGCAATGATTGGCTCTCTGAATGGACAAGTTTTGGTTTATGCAAGAATCTCTTATGCAATGGCACATGAAGGCCATTTCTTTAGAAGTCAAGGCGAACTGAACAAAAGGGGCGTTCCGGCAAAGAGCTTGATCGTACAGTGTATCATTGCATGCATTCTGATTTTGATGAGAAGTCTGGATCAGTTAACCACGCTGGTTGTATTCCTTGGAATGATTGGGTCACTGCTTGGTGTTGCAGGTGTTATGGTTAACAGAATCAGATTCCCGGAATTAGAAAAGCCGTATAAAGTTTGGGGTTATCCGGTAACAGTTATTATCACAGTTATCATTTTTGCAGCATTGATGATTAACAACTTCATTGAAGACCCGCTGATGTCTGTTTTAGGTCTGATTATAGTACCGGCTATCGGAGCGGGAATTTATATCTACTACGATAAAAAGAATAAGAGAGAAGGATTTACACCTGAAAACTAAGAGAAAACAATATAACACAGAGTTTTTACACATTTCCGGTATGAATGATTGTAAGTTATAAACTACTGGTATTGTGAGATGAATAAGCTGCTCCGGCATGTCACATCAATATGATATGTCGGAGTGGCTCTTTTTTTAAGCGGAACTTGGCAGATATTCGCCATGTTATCAAAAAAGTGCTCATATTTTGTCAAAAAATAGTCAAAATCTCACCTTCTATCGCGTGTAAACCGCTCAAAAAGGTCAAAATGGCGTTGGCACATAATTTGCTTTACTAATATATCAAGTTAAAACCATTCTACTAGGTTAAATGAGAACCATGAAAAGTTCAAAGAAAATAATAAAAAAATATCCGAAGGTGCTTATTCACACAAGGCTGATATATGAAAATGTGAAAAAGTCGGTAGAAAAATGTGCTGAAATGAACATTAGTGTAATGGGCATTACGAAAGTTTCAGACGGACTTGCTGAACTTAACAAGGCGTATATTAATGCAAATGTGAAATATTTGGGGCTGTCACGATTAGAGCAGCTCCAAGATGCCAGAAACCAAGGGATACAAATTCCGCTGGTGCTAATCCGAATCCCAATGCTGTCTGAAGTTGAAACCATGCTTGAAGCGTGCGACATAAGCTTGCAGAGTGAGCTTGGAGTCTTAAAAAAAACAAATGAAATTGCCTTGAAAAAAAGCAAAGTTCACAAGGTTATTTTGATGGTTGATCTTGGCGACCTTCGCGAGGGATTCTGGGATAGGAACGAGCTTTTAGATGCAGCAGAAAAAGTCGAAAAGGAAATGGATGGCCTGTATTTATATGGCATAGGAACAAATCTGGGTTGTTATGGAGCAATCGCCCCTACTGTCGATAAAATGGAAGAACTTGCAGCAATTGCTGAAAGTATAGAACAAAGACTTGGCAGAAAACTTGATGTTGTTTCGGTTGGAGGAAGTACTTCACTTATGAGGGTATGGAAGAAAGACATGCCGAAGGGGGTCAATAATATTCGCGTAGGAGGCGTACCGTTTATGCCGCGGAGGAACGCCGAAGCATTCGGCGAGTACTATGGATATGGCATGAATCGAGATACTGTGCGCATACAGGCAGAAATCGTTTCTATAAAAGAAAAGATTGTTTATCTGGCACTGGGGACTGCGGATTATGGAGATTGGAATGAGCTGCGCCTAAAGGATGAATCGTTGAAAGTTATTGGTGCAACGCATGATCTCACTTTTGTAGATGTGAGCAAAAGTGAAAAAGAATATAAACTCGGGGATATAATTGAGTTTGATGGTACATACACGACGCTTGTTTACCTTGCCAAAAGCAGGAGTGTTGTTAAGGAGTATGTCGAATGAGCCGAATTATATCAAGCGTGAAGATTACTAGAAAGGAGATATGTGACAATTTACTTGCAAATTGCCATTTGTGAAGGCTATGAAAATCGGATTACCACGGGAAATAAAAGAAAACGAATACAGAGTTGCGATTACACCGGGAAATGTTAAGAAACTTGTTGATGCAGGACATGATGTGTATGTTGAGAATAATGCCGGTGAAGCTGCTTCGTTCACAAACGACAAATACGAAGCAGCAGGGGCCAAAATTTTGCCTGACGAGGAAGCGGTCTTTCATGAGGCAGAGATGATAATTAAAGTAAAAGAAATTCTGCCTCCGGAATTCGGCCTTCTCAAAGAAAAGCATATCTTATTTACGTATATTCACTCTGCGAATAGACGTCCTCAGACGGAGGCACTGCTTAACTCCGGGTGCGTGGCATTCGCATATGAGGATGTGATGGATGCAGACGGCAATTTTATATTACTGGAGCCGATGAGCCGAATTGCCGGAGAGGTAGGATTTTTAACCGGGATTTGGTATTCTCAGACAACCACGGGCGGCGCAGGTAAACTGGTATGCGGCTCTCCGGGGGTAAAACCCGCGAAAATAGTCGTCTTGGGGGCAGGAAATGTCGGAACGGCCTGTGCCAGACTTGCACGCAATATGGGTGCAGAAGTGGTCGTAATGGACACGAATCTAAAAAAACTGGAAGAAGTAATGAATGTTAAAATACCGGGCGTTAAAACCTGTTTTTCCAACAAAGCAAATGTCGAAAGGGAAATTAAAGACGCAGATATTATATATAACTGTGTGAAGTGGTTTCCGGGGCTTTCAATTATCACGAAAGACATGCTGAAGGCAATGCAGCCGAAGTCGGTCATAGTTGACATTGACGCAGAACCGAACGGTGCCATTGAAACGAGCAGATATACGACGCATAACGAGCCATGGTTTGTGGTAGATGATATCAGACACATCGGCATACCGAATCTCCCTTCTGCGGTTGCAAACACCGCATCAGAGGCACTTTCCAATGCCACGATACGTTACATTCTGGAGATAGCTGATAAGGGTTGGAAACAGGCAGCTAAAGATAATCGGGACCTTTGGCACGGTCTGGATTTCGTAAATGGACATTTGACCTTTGAAGATACAGCAAATGCCTTTGGCATTGAGCTGTCTGACAAAGATAGCCTTCTTAAATAGTAAGAATAAAGCCCGGACGGTGCGTCCGGGCTTTATGCGATTCATATTACTAAGAACTTTCAGCTTTTTTCAAACAGCATAGTATAATTTTGATCATCCACCTGATATACCTTCTCGAATGACAAGTCAAGAAACGTATCTGGCTGGAATTGCGTATCAGTCGTTGAAAACAATACTGCAGTACCGCAAGATGAACTTAAAACACGAGGAACCGGTTTCATTTTGACCGAGCCAAGCGTCTTAAGTTTTCGCGATGCAGTATTGGCATCAAAATTTGTGTGAAATGTGAATAAATATACCATGGCGGAGTCCCTTATCATACAATGCTATTTTTCGATTCTAATAATCCATTCATCAACATTTTCTGCGTCTGTAACGGTTGCTGTACATCCGTGACTTGACGCGAATCTGAGAACGTTGTTCTTTGCTGTGGCATTGTCAACGAGCACTTCAATCGTGTTTTCTTTTGCCAAAGCATTCTTGGTCATAATAACCGGCTGTGGACATGCAAGTCCTCTTGTATCAACTGTCATGTTAAGCTCCTTTCTTTTTGTTCGCAGCTATGTTTACGAGTGCGATAGCACCAACAACGATAAGACCGAAAATAACGGCAAACTGTCCGTTTGCAGTCGGACCGTCAGCGGAAGAAGCCAAACCAAAGTTATGACAGAATGCTGCGCCTACAAACATACCGATAACCGTGATAACAGAGTCGATATTTCCTTCTCCGGATAAAATCAGCTGTCTGAGAGGACATCCTCCTAAAAGAACGGATGCAAAGCCGACAAGGAGCATTCCAAGGAAGTTCCATAATCCGTCTGTGTGTGCGATTGGCTGTTCTGCAAAACCGAAATTAAAGAAACCGAATATAAGATTCATGACAGCGACGGTTATGATTAATGATACAAAACCGATTAACATGGTGAAATCTTTAAACATGATGCTGTCTCTGATACCTGCAACTGTACAGAATCTTGTACGCTGAGCAAGAGCACCTGCAACAAGGCCGGCAATCAATGAAATGATAATCGGTGCATGTTTTGATCCAGGACCTTCTGTACTGAATACGAGCACAGCAGGAATGGCAACAAGAAGTACCAGGAATATTACCTGTATAATAGGAAATACATAAGCTTCACTGTTGGTGACTTTGTGGGATCTGTCAAGCGAGAACCCTTTGTTGAGTGCAACGATGCCAACTGCAATACCGCAAATGAAGCCTAAGAGACCGATTACTGCGTTCATGTCTCCACCGCCGATACGAAGCATCATTCTAAGCGGACATCCAAGGAACATCAAGGCACCAATCATTACAAAGAAGCCAAGAACAAAACGTACAACAGGGTTGGAACCGCTTCTTGCGATTAATTCCCTCTTTGAAAAGGCCATTACGGATGCACCTAAAACGATGCCGATGATCTCCGGACGGAGATACTGCACAACTCCTGCAGTGTGGAGCTTCAAAGCACCTGCCGTGTCTCTGAGGAAGCAGGCAATACAAAGGCCCATATTGCCGGGGTTGCCGAATTTTACAAGTAAAACAGCAAGTAAGCCGACAATGATACCTGTAGAAGCTATAAATACTTTTTCTTTCTTCATCTTTCTTCTCCTGTTTTAAATTTGAAAAATTTTTATCAATAATTTTATATTAAATCGAAAACTTAAAAAAGTACAATTCTTTATATTTATAAAATAGACGAAATCTATACACAAACATTATTGACGTAAATAAATCGACAAAAAATTGTCAAATAAGGCTGAAAAAATATGTTTGATTTTTTTGAAAAAGTATATATAATGTGTAGTGTTCCTACACATAGAATAATTTTATGAAAACGCCTCTATAAAGATTTTTCTTATAGAGGCGTTTTCATGTTCTGGCTTATGCTATTTTACGATTAACGGTGAACTTCCCAAGGTTTCTACATAGCCTATAACCTCACTGACAGGAATGTATTCGCGTAACTCTGCAAGAAGCGACATTGCTTCTTGCTCCGGAGCAGCAATCAGAAGTCCGCCCGAAGTCTGCGGATCAAACATAATATCCGATAGAGCTAAAGGCACATTCTCTTCTATCTGCACGCTGCACGACAGCCAATTTCGATTATTATATGCACCTTGTGGGACGATGCCCATTTCTGCCATATCGTATACCTCCGGCAGAAGAGGCACTTTCTTGGAATCAATCACGATTGAAAGGTTGCTGCCGACAGCCATTTCGCGTGCATGACCTAAGAGACCGAAACCTGTAATATCCGTGCAGCCATGGACACTATATTTGCACATTATTTCTGCAGCCTGTTTGTTCAGAGCGCTCATGGAGTCATATAAAGCTTTTTCTGACGACGCTGAAATTAAGTCACCTTTTAATGCGGTGTTGAGAATACCTGTACCTAATGCTTTCGTGAGAATCAGGACATCCCCGGGTCTGGCACTGCTGTTGCGGAGAATGCGGTTCTTTTCAATAAATCCGGTAACACAGAGACCGTAAAGCGGTTCAGGATTTTTAATCGTATGACCACCGCAGATAACTGTAGATGCTTCTTTACATTTTGAATATCCCCCCTGCAATATCTCAAGGATGATCTTCTTATCGAGAGTTTCCGGCATGCAGACAATGTTCATTGCAAGCTTTGGCTGGCCTCCCATTGCATAGACATCGCTCAGGGAATTTGCTGCGGCGATTTGACCATACAAGAATGGATCATCGACAATCGGAGGGAAAATATCAACCGTTTGAATCAGGGCACTGTCATCACTGATTTGATAAACAGCGGCATCGTCACTGGTTTCAAACCCAACTAAAAGGTTTGGATCGTAAAAATCAGGTAATTGACACAAAACTTGTGCCAGGGCGTCGGGCTCCATTTTTGCAGCTCAACCGCCATGATGTGTCATTGACGTTAACTTAACATCACTCACGATAATCCCTCCTTTCCGTTCTCGTTTATGACAGTATTATACCGAAATACCATTAAGAATACAAGCGGAACAGCAGTCGACCGCCAAAAAATCTATCAATATTAAGCGTTATAGAAAAAAGTTATAAACAATTGACAAAATCCTGTCAACTTATATATGATTATAGCATGGATACATTAATAATAACCAATAATGAAAAAGTCAATATTAAGTTTATGAATAGCGAGAATGTGGAGTTTCACGACGGTGCAGACCAAATGGAAATCCTGCTGAGGGCCAGAGACTGCATTCATGTAGGGGCGCGACTTATTATGCACCCGATGCCGGGAAGGATAAAACCGCATGAGACTCCTTATAAATCAGTTTTTTTGGAAAACATCAAAGGTGAAATTGATTTTCAAAGTGTAATTATAATTGAAGACAGCATTGCGGAAACGCGCAAATTTTTAAACGGCAATACAAGAATAAAATATGACGATACGATGCTGGATGATTTGCAATACATTGACTGTTTACTGCTTGAGAACGGGATAGAGGAATACAGGAGATAAGAACTATGACCATGAAGAATGACTTTGCTATGAAGAAGGTTGACTACATTTTGATTGTCAATAAGGATTTCGAAATTGTGTACAACTCACGATATGATGCCAAAATGGGAAACAAACCTTCGGCACCGGGTGAGAACAATTTTTTTGCGATGTATCCCTCCTTGGCCAAGAACACGAGCTCAATTGCAAAAACGATGTCAACCGGAGTTCCGATTTTTCGGGAAGCGCAGGAGTGGTCGGATAGCAAGGGGAAAGTATATGTGACGCAGAATTTAACCCTCCCGATTTTCCATGAAGGCAAGGTAGAAGGGGTCATAGAACTTACAAAGGATTTAACCACAGTAGGAGATGTCGAACGCAAAGAGGACTATCTTCAGAGAGTCAAAGACGAAGGAAAATTCCATCCTAACCGCGAGAATAACCGAAAAATCTGCTTTGACGATATTTTGACCATTAACGACGAAATGATTGCGGCAATCGAGAAAACGAAAGTGTTTGCTTTGAATGACACGCCTGTCCTCATCTATGGAGAAACAGGAACGGGAAAAGAAATGTTTGCACAGGCACTGATAAATTACGCAGCAGGGCCAAAGCAAAAAATAATCGTTCAAAACTGTGCGGCGGTTCCGGAAAATTTAATTGAGTCAATTCTTTTCGGAACAACGAGAGGATCCTACACGGGTGCAGAAAATAAAAAGGGACTGTTTGAAGAGGCTGACGGAGGCATATTCTTTCTGGATGAAATCAACTCTCTTCCATATCATGTGCAGGGCAAGCTGCTGCGTGTGGTTCAGGAAGGAACATTCCGTCCAATAGGTTCAAACCAGGAAAAAAGAGTAAATGTAAAAATTATTGCGGCTATGAATATCGACCCGATGGAAGCCATCGAAAAAAATATTCTTCGTAAAGACCTTTTTTATCGTCTGTCCGGCAATATGATTTATCTGCCGCCTCTCAGAGAAAGACCGGAAGATATTGAGTACTTTGTAGATAATTATATCGACTACTTCAATGAAGTCTATAATAAGCAGGTTAAAGGCATATCTGAAGAATTGCGCCACGTCTTTTTGAAATATGACTGGGAAGGCAATGTTCGTGAACTAAAGCATGTAATAGAGTCCATGGTAAGCATGTCAAAGAATGAAATCCTGCAATGCAGCGAACTTCCTCTTTACCTGCACTCAAAGTTCAATAAGGAAGACAAGAAGAAGGAAGAGCTGAGACCGGATACAGATGCTGCGGATAGCCTGCATATTGACTTAAAAGATTGCAACTGCAATTTGAGAAGCGCAGTTGAAGAGCTCGAAAAAGAGATGATAACAAGAATACTTTCCCGCACAAAGGGCAACAAAACGAAAACGGGACAAATCCTTGGAATACCACGCCAGACATTGAAATATAAAATGGGAAAACTGGGCATCGAAGATATAGAAAAAAACTGATGCGACAAAAAACGGGCGCTTATCCTAAAAAAATTGTCATTTTTCATTATTAAGGAATTTTTATAAAAAAGTTCAATATGAGAGCTTGAGTGAAGTGCTTGAAATTTCAATGGTTCCGGGAAATGTGTTTTTTTCTTTGGATGGCACGAAACTTGCTTATATATGTTTTCAGCATATTATGAATACTTCATTTAACATTCTACATTCTACATCACAAAATAAAAAAAGAAAGGATGAAGTCTATGAATTTAGAGCTAAGAAAAGTTGCAATCAGTAACATTCAGTTTGGCCAAGAATGCAAAATCATTGACGGATGCCTGCATGTGAACACCGATACCCTTGAGGAACTGGTACTTGAAGATTCCAGAGTTAAGAGCGTATCTTTCGATATTGCCAGACCCGGTGAGTCTGTGAGAATTGTTCCGGTTAAAGATGTTATCGAGCCGAGAGCAAAAATTGACGGTGAGACATTCCCCGGATTGTTCCGTGAGGATATGCAGGAGGCAGGCGAAGGCGTAACCTATTGCTTAGAAGGGATGGCAGTCACATCGACAGGACCGATTGTCGGATTCCAGGAAGGCGTTATAGACATGATGGGGCCGGGTGCCGAATATACAATCTATTCACAATTATGCCATTTGTGCATGATTATCGAAAAACAAGACTATGTTGATCAGCATGATCATGAAACGGTTGTAAGACTGGCAGGCATAAAAGTGGCAAAATATTTGGCAACATTGGCATTTGACTGCAGTGAATACAAAACCGAAACATATGAGTGGAAATCAATCGGAGAGAAATATTCGGAATATCCTGACCTGCCGAAGGTTGTATATGTTTACAACTGCATGGCACAGGGATTGCTCCATGACACGTATTTCTACGGAAGAGACGCCAAGGTTATGGTTCCGACCATGATTACGCCTCTTGAAGTCATGGATGGCGCAATTGTATCCGGAAACTGCGTTTCCCCGGGATCGAAAACTACGACATACATGCATCAGAACAATGCGGTAATCAGAGAACTTCTCAAAATACACGGAAAAGAAATTAACTTCATGGGAATCGTTCTCAATCCGTTAATGACAACCTTAAAAGAAAAGTTCAGAGACAGAATGCTTACTGTCAGAGAAGTTAAGATGCTGGGAGCTGACGGTGTTTTGATTTCCCAGGAAGGCTTCGGAAATCCAACGACCGATTTGATGATCGTTTGCCAGGAACTGGAACAGAATGGAATAAAGACGGTTATTATTACCAACGAAGACGCGGGCGTAGACGGCATGAGCGAATCTCTGCCGGACAGCGTCCAGGAGGCAAATGCCATCGTTTCTACCGGCAACTCCAACGCAACTGTAATGCTTCCTGCTATGGAACACACGATTGGAAACCTCAAAGAAGTAGAACGAGTTTGCGGCGGAAATGTAACATCCATTCAGCCGGATGGAAGACTGCTGCTTGAAATCCACGGAATTATGGGAAGCCATAATTTACAAGGCAACACGAAACTCGGAGCGATTACTTTATAATCAGACCAATTTTTAGAAAGGAAAGAGCCAGATGAAAAGAATCTTATTTTACACCAACCAATTCTTTGGACAAATTGGTGGTGAAGAATTTGCTTACACGAAGCCTTTCGTAGAGGAAGGAAAACGTGGTAATGCAAATGCATTTGCGCCTTCGATTGTCGGTGGTGAGATTGTTGCAACCATCGTATGCGGCGATAACTATTTCGTCGAAAACATGGATGAGTGCAAGGCTTTTGTCAAGGAACAAGTTGACAAATATAAGCCGGATATTTTAATCGCAGGCCCGGCATTTAACGCAGGACGTTTCGGAATTGCGTGCTGCGAAGTGTGTAAATTTGTCCAGAGCACATATGATATTCCTTGCGTAACGGGTCTTTATTGGGAAAACCCGGGCGTAGAAATGTACAAGGCAGACTGCTACATCATGGAAGTTGGCAAATCTGCTGCGACCATTCGTAAGGCAATACCGTTGATTACGGGATTTGTTAACAAATTAATTGCGGGAGAAAAGCTCGGGACCCCGAAACAGGAACACTATTATCCAAAGGGAAAACGTGTTAATGTTTTCCATGAGAAGGACGGAGCACAGCGTGCGGTAGATATGCTGGTAAAGAAGCTCAAGGGCGAGCCGTATGATACCGAACTGGAAATTTCGGTATACGAAAAAGTCACTCCGGCAGCACCTCTTAAGGATTTAAAGACAGCGAAGATTGCTCTTTGCACAACCGGCGGAATTGTTCCGATGGGAAATCCAGACCACATGTATGCTGCCACAGCGAAGTTCTGGAAAAAATACAGTCTTGAAGGCATGGATGAATTAAAGCAGGGTGAATTTGAGTCTGTTCATGCAGGATATGACCCGGTATATGCAAACGAAAAACCGGACAGAGTCGCACCGTATAATGTGCTGAAGATGTTTGAAAAAGAAGGTGTAATCGGATCTGTATATCCGTACCTGTTAACCACAACAGGCAACTCCACCTCCGTAGCAGACGCAACGATTTTCGGTCAGCAGATGGCTGAAGATTTGGTCGCTAACGGCGTTCAGGGCGTAATCCTGACCTCCACGTGAGGGACCTGTACACGTTGCGGTGCAACAATAGTAAAACAAATTGAAAAGGCAGGAATCCCTGCAGCTCATATTTGTACAGTAACACCTATTTCAAAGACGGTCGGTGCTGCCAGAATTTCCGGTGCACAGGCAATTCCTTATCCTACAGGAGATCCACAGCTTCCTCCTGAAAAGGAATTAAGGAGACAAAAAGAGATTGTAATGAACGCATTACAGTTACTTTTGAAATAATGTGTCTTACAAAGGGGGGCCAGGCTGGCTCCCCCTTTGTGTGTTATAATCATTAAAACAATAATTTGGGGGTGGATTGGTGCTGGTGTGCCACCTGGTCTTCAAAACCAGTCGCGAGGGGTTAGGAGCCTCTTGGGTGGGTTCGATTCCCACACATTCCCGCCAAAACAAAATATGGAGAAGATTATGGACAGTAATTTATTCAGGAAACTACCGAAAGTTGATGATTTGTTGAAGGATGAAAGGATTAGTTCTTTTTCAGATACGATTCCTCACGATGTTATGATGCAAAGCATCAGAGAGGTTTTAGAGAAAAAAAGAAGAGCTATTGCCGCACAAGACGGTGCTTTGCAAATCGAAGGGCTTTCCTATGAAACGGTTGTGGAAGATATTGTTGCTGCCCTTTCTTTTTGTAAAATAAAAAGCTTGAGAAAAGTTATCAACGCAACAGGCGTAGTGCTGCATACCAACCTCGGCAGAGCAAATTTGTGCCGGGCGGCTGTAAAACATATTGCGGAAGTTGCGGACTCATATTCGACGCTGGAGTATGACCCGGAAACGGGCAAACGAGGCTCACGCCATTCGCATGTTGAAAAGATAATCTGTGAAATAACCGGAGCTGAGGCTGCCATGGTTGTAAACAACAATGCTGCGGCGACGATGCTCTGCCTTGCGGCACTTTGCCGGGATAGAGAAGTTATTATATCAAGAGGAGAACTTGTCGAAATAGGGGGCTCCTTCCGCATTCCGGAGATTATGGAGGAAAGCGGCGCAAGGCTTCTTGAGGCAGGAACGACAAACAAAACAAAACTCTCGGATTACGAGAAGAAAATTTGCGAGAATACGGCAGCTTTAATGAAGGTGCATACAAGCAATTATAAAATCATTGGTTTTACTGAAGAGGTGTCCGTTCCGGAACTTAAGAAACTCGGAGAGCGTTATGATCTGCCGGTTATATATGATCTTGGGAGCGGCTTAATGACGGACTTAAGCAATTTCGGGATTTTTGAGCCGACCGTTCAAAACGCGGTCAAAGAGGGCGCAGATGTGGTTCTTTTCAGCGGGGACAAGCTTTTGGGCGGCCCGCAGGCAGGAATTCTTATCGGCAGAAAAGAATATATCAATCGGATGAAGGCGCATCCTTTGGCAAGAGTTCTGCGTGTGGACAAACTGACTCTGGCCGCCGTTGCGTCAACCTTTGAAATGTATTATGATGCAGAAAATTGCAAAACGCAGATTCCTGTTCTTTCGATGATTACTACGGAAAAAGACGAATTGCAAAAAAAGGCGGAACACCTGAAGACGCAGATAATGGAGCAAAGTGCACAATACCGGATACAGATTACCGAGGACGAAGGCATGATTGGCGGAGGCTCAGCACCGAATGTTGTCCTGCCTAATGTGGTTTTAGAGGTAACGCACGAAAGATTCAGCGCATACAGACTTGCAGAATCACTTAGAAAAGGTGAACTGCCAATTGTTGCAAGAATTCATAATGACAAATTAATTTTGGATGTCAGAACGATATTTGAGGAAGAAATTCCATTGATTGCACAAAAACTTACGGAAATTTTGCAGAGGGAGGATAATACGCAAGGAATATGAAGAATCTGATTGTCGGAACGGCCGGCCATGTGGATCATGGAAAAACCTGCCTCATTAAAGCATTGACCGGAAAAGATACGGACAGGCTGAAAGAGGAAAAGGAAAGAGGCATCACAATTGAAAACGGCTTTGCGGATATGTATTGCGGAGAATATCATATCAGCATTATTGATGTTCCGGGGCATGAAAGATTCATTAAAAACATGTTGATGGGCATTGGGGGAATTGATTTTGTTCTGCTTGTGATTGCTCTGGATGAAGGGGTGATGCCACAGACAAGAGAACATTTTCAAATTCTCAGCATGCTTGACATTAAAAAAGGCATTATTGTATATACCAAAAAAGATCTTGTCGATGACGAGGAATGGGTTGAGCTTGTCAAAGAAGATGCGAGAGCAATGGTTAAGGGCTCTTTCCTGGAAGATGCGCCGGAAATAGAAGTTTCTGCATATACAGGAGAAAATATTGAAGCCTTGAAAGCAATGATTCTTTCGTGTATCGAAGACGGAAAACTGAAAAATTACCAGGACGAGCTGTTTCGATTGCCGGTCGACAGAGTATTTACAATATCCGGATTCGGCACGGTTGTAACAGGAACATTGCTTGAGGGAACTGTGCATACGGGCGATGAAGTGCAGATTTATCCCGGCAGTCAAACCGCCAAAATACGAAACATTCAAGTTCACAATGCACAGGCAGAGTGTGCTTACGCAGGGCAGCGTACTGCATTGAACTTGGGTGGGGTCAAAAAAGAAGACATTGTACGGGGAACGGTTCTTGCCAGAAAGGGAGCCATGAAACCGACGAGGATGCTGGATGTAAAGTTATGTATCTTTTCTGATTCTGAACGAATGGTTTTAAATAACAGCCGGGTACATTTTTACTGCGGGGCAGCGGAGACTCTTGCCAAAATTGTTTTGCTGGACCGCGATGCTGCGGAAAAAGGTGACGAGTGTCTGGCACAGCTTCGTTTAGAAGAACCGATTGTTGCAAAATATGCAGACAGATTTATCATCAGATTCTATTCACCGCTTGTGTCAATCGGCGGCGGAAAAATTCTTGAAACCGATCCGGTTAAGCATAAAAGGTTCGATTCACAGGTGTTGGAAAGCCTTAACAAAAAAGACAAGGGAACCTTTAAAGAGCTTTGTGAAATTTTAATTTACGAGCAGAGCTCGAAACTTATGGATATAGACACATTATCTCAAAAAGTAAATGCAAATAAGTCACAGATATTGCCTGTTCTGCATGAATTGGAAGCCGAAAACCGTATAAAAATAGCCGAGCAGGAGATTCTGCTGCATACTTCTTATTTGAATGAGGCCTCAAACTTATGTCTTGACTTGCTGCATGAATACCATGAAAAAAATCAAATGTCGCAGGGAATGCAGAAAGAGGAACTAAAATCCAGATTGCAGCACAAAATGAGGGCCGACAGCAGGAAGACAATTGAGATTGTATTGAGTGAAATGCAGCAAAAAGAATTAATCAATTTGAGCCGGAATGTAATCGCGGCGGCTGATTTCCAGGTAAAACTGTCACCGGAAATGCAGGCACTCAAGCAAGATATTTTGCGGCAGTATCGTACGCAGAAATACGAAATGCCGACAATCGATGAGATTCTGGCAGATAAAAAAGACAAGGTGAATGCAAAGCACATAATTGAATCGATGGATGGAAACGAAATCATACGTTTAAACTATCAGTACTATATAGACAAAGATGCATTGTCAAATGCAAGGAAAGAAATGGAGCGGCACATCACAGAGAACGGACATATTACTTTGGCAGAATTCAGGGATTTGTTGGGAACATCAAGGAAATATGCAGTAACCATTCTCGAATATTTCGATGAACAAAAAATAACACGAAAGATTGATGATGTAAGAGTCCTGGCGTAGAGGAGAAAAAAATGGATTTTAAGCAAATAGAGGCATTTGTAAATGTAATTAAATACAAAAGTTTTTCAAAGGCGGCAGAGGCGACGTTTTTGACGCAGCCAACCATAAGCACACACATCAGTTCCCTTGAGAAAGAATTGGGGGTTACTTTGATAGACCGCATGGGAAAAGAATCACGCCCCACCAAACAGGGCAGGGCTTTTTACAATTATGCAATCAACCTTTTGCATACGCGGGAACGTGCAATTGACGCAATGGAAAATTCACTGAAGGATATCTCGGGAGAAATAAACATCAAAACATCCAGCATACCCGGAGAACATATTGTGCCGCAGCTGATTGCGGAATTCCACAAACTTTATCCAAAGGTATCGTTTTATGTGGAGCAGTCGGACAGCGAGAAAGTATGGAATGATATTTTGGATAACATGGGCGATATTGGATTTACAGGAAATTATCGCGGCAATGAGTTGAAATGCGAGCTCTTATTAAAAGACTCTTTGGTGCTGATAACTCCTAAGAATGAAAAGTTCATGCGTCTAAGAGAAGAAGGAAATGTTATAGGGCTGAAGTCATTTTACCAGGAGGAATTTGTCTGGAGAGAAGAAGGCTCTGCTACCCGAAAGTCATTTGAGGATTATTGCCAGAAAGTCGATCCGAATTGGAAAAGCAAGACATCTGCAATTGTAAATCATTTAGGGACCGTAAAAAAGTGTGTTTCATCCGGGCTGGGGGTTTCTGTTATTTCCAGAATTGCAGCAGAGGAATCCGAGGCACAGGACTACCTCGTATTTGAGCTCGAAGAAATCGACTTGAAAAGAGAATTCTATTTCGTATACAACAAAAATATTACATTGACGCCTGCAGCTTTAAAATTCAAAGAATTTGTACTTGACAAAAAATTTGCGAAATAAGCGACGAAAAACTGTCGCTTATTTTTTGTATTTGCAGGACATAGAGAATAAAGGGTTTAAAAAAGTAAGATATCATTGAAAAACAAAGGGTTTTCGAATTATAAATTTTTTTGATAAATAGCGTATAAATGGCATGAAATTTGCTATATATTATACTTGTGAATGTTGAATGCACAAGTATTCTAAAAATTAGAAGAAAGGAGACGGTGAGATGGCAATTCTGGATGGTAAAAAAGCCATAATAATCGGCGACAGAGATGGAATTCCGGGACAGGCTATTGCAGAGTGTGCTAAATCAGCCGGAGCGGATGTAATTTTTTCATCTACTGAATGTTTCGTCTGAACGGCCGCAGGAGCTATGGACCTTGAAAATCAAAGGCGTGTAAAAGAGTTTGCTGAAGAGTACGGCGCTGACAATGTTGTTGTTCTGCTGGGTGCAGCAGAAGGCGAAGCAGCAGGGCTGGCGGCAGAAACAGTAACGCTCGGAGACCCAACTTATGCAGGTCCATTGGCAGGAGTTTCGTTGAAACTTGCGGTTTACCACATCTGTGAGCCTGAGGTTAAGGCTGAAATTGATGAGGCTGTTTACGATGAACAGATTAGCATGATGGAAATGGTTCTCGATGTAGATGACATTTGTAACGAAATGCACGCGATTAGAGACCAATTATAATCATCGCAGGGAGGCGGCGGGTTCGCCGCCTTCTTTGCAAAAAACATAGGGAGTAAAAACTTATGAAAAAGTACGATTTAATAATTATAGGAGCAGGGCCTGCGGGATTGGCAGCAGGACTTTATGCAGGAAGAGCGAGAATCAATACGCTCATAATAGAAAAACAGAAAAACGGGGGACAGATTGTAATCACAAACGAAATAGAAAACTACCCCGGATGTCTGGAAGGAGAAACCGGACCTTCTTTGATTGACAGAATGACAGCGCAGACACAAAAATTCGGAGTTGACCATGTCTTCGACACAGTAACTGACGTTGATTTGGACGGGACTGTTAAGCGAATCAAGTGCATAGGCGAGGAATACGAGGCAAAGGCGGTTATTATCGCTGCAGGAGCACATCCTGTTCCGATTGGCTGCCCGGGAGAAAGAGAACTTACAGGCAAAGGAGTATCTTATTGTGCAACTTGTGATGCGGCATTCTTTGAGGACTTTGAAGTTTTTGTAGTCGGAGGAGGAGATTCCGCTGTAGAGGAAGCACTGTATTTAACTAAATTTGCAAGAAAAGTTACAATCATACATCGAAGAGATGAACTGAGAGCAGCCAAGTCCATTCAGGAAAAAGCATTTGCCAACGAAAAGATTCATTTCCTGTGGGATAGCGTTGTAGAAGAAGTAAAGGGCGACGGTCTTGTAGAATCTATGGTTGTCAAGAATGTTAAGGACGGAACGATTACCGAAATAAAGGCAGACGAGGAAGACGGTACTTTCGGCATCTTCGTATTTATCGGTTTTAAACCAAATTCGGAACTGTTCAAAGATAAAGTGTCAATGAACGAAGCAGGATATATATTGACAGATGATGATATGAAAACAAATATTTCCGGCGTTTTTGCAGCGGGAGATATTCGAAAGAAGAGTTTGAGACAAGTTGTTACGGCTACTGCAGATGGGGCAATTGCAGCTGTTCAAGCTGGAAAATATATAGAAGAACAATAGACGATAATCTAGGAGGTAAAGAAATGTTAGAAGTTGATAAAAACACATTCGAAGAAGAAGTATTGAAAGCAGACGGCTATGTACTGGTAGATTTTTATGGAGACGGCTGCGTTCCTTGTGCAGCTCTTATGCCGCATGTACATGCGATGGCAGATGTTTATGGAGATAAGATCAAGTTTGCCGCATTAAACACAACCAAGGCAAGAAGACTTGCAATCGGACAGAAAATAATGGGCCTTCCGGTAATCGCCGTTTACAAGGACGGCGAAAAAGTCGAAGAGCTCGTGAAAGACGATGCAACAAAGGAAGCGGTAGAAGAAATGATTAAAAAGTATTATGCGCTTGCATAATGCAAAATAAAGGAGCCAAAAATGAGCAATTATGCAGTAATAAAAGGTGCAAGCTATATTTTAGCGGCGACACCGGATATGGTTTTACATAATGGTACAACGCAGACAACAGAGAAAATAGTAAATCCTGAGTCGGAATATTTAACGCTTCTGCCCGAGCATTTGAGAAGCTACGAAGATGTACTTAATTATATTCCAAATCAGGTTTACATCGGAAATATGACAAACGACGAGCTTAGAAATGTGGAGTTCCCATACTACGACAAGAAAGCGGCAGAAGCAGAGAGATACGGAAAGTATGGCGAAATTATGCCGCAGGATGAATTTATAGGTCTGATGCAGATTTGTGACGCGTTTGATCTTGTTAAGCTTGAGTCAGGTTTCGCGCAGGAAGTGAAGGCAAAACTCACCGCCCACGGAATGCTTAAGGAAGAGCAGATTTCGATTCTTGACAAAAATCAGGAAACGGAAGCTGACATCGAAAAACTTGTAAACGAGGAGCACGCAGAAGCTATTTACCATAATTTCAAACTGGTTGGAGCGGTAAGACAGGCGCATGATGTTGATGTGAATCTGAGTTCGCATGTCATGCTGGAAAATATCGTGTCAAAGGCAGGAAGCGTGTTGGCTATGCTCCATTTGATAAGAGTAACCGGAGTAAATCCTGAAGAAATTGATTACGTAATTGACTGCTGCGAGGAAGCGTGCGGAGATATGAATCAAAGAGGCGGCGGAAACTTTGCAAAGGCGGCCGCAGAGGTTGTCGGATTGACAAATGCGACGGGATCGGACACCAGAGGGTTCTGTGCAGGCCCTGCACATGCGTTATTAAATGCAGCTTCACTTGTTCAGGCGGGAACATTTAAAAATGTCATTGTTACAGCGGGCGGCTGCACAGCAAAGCTTGGAATGAACGGAAAAGATCATGTAAAGAAGGGTCTTCCGATTCTTGAGGATTGTCTGGGTGGTTTTGCTGTATTGCTGAGCACAAATGATGGAGTAAATCCTATTATCAGAACTGACATCGTAGGCAGACATACAGTGGGAACCGGCTCATCACCGCAGAATGTAATAAGCTCACTGGTAACAGATCCGTTAGACAACGCAGGCATTAAACTTACAGATGTTGATAAATTTGCACCGGAATTACAAAATCCTGATATTACAAAACCTGCAGGAGCAGGGGATGTTCCGGAAGCAAATTACAAGATGATTGCAGCCCTTGGAGTAAAACGGGGAGATCTGGAAAGAACGCAGATCGGTGATTTTGTATCGAAACACGGCTTGGTTGGATGGGCACCGACGCAGGGACACATCCCATCAGGCGTTCCGTATATCGGATCCTGCAGAGAAGACATCATGAGCGGTGAAATCTCCCGTGCGATGATTATAGGAAAAGGAAGCCTTTTCCTTGGCAGAATGACGAACTTGTTCGATGGAATCTCTTTCTTGATCGAAAAGAATCCGGGAGTTGAGGATAAATCTGAAGTTTCCGATGAAAGAATCAAGGAAATAATTGCAGAGACTTTACGTGATTTTGCAAAACAACTTGCAAAATAATGACAAAAAGTGAGAAAAGGAAAGAAAAAATGTCTGAAAAGATGGTAAGAGAAAAAATTGCAAACGCATTCTTAAATCTTGCAGATGCAATTGAAAGCGGAAGCTTCCAGGAAAAGCCTTTAATCGGGATAGCGGTTTCCGGGACAGAACACGGCCTCGACAACATTCGAGAAGGCGTAAGAATCGCAGAAGCTAGAGGATTCAAAGCTGTCATTATTGATGGCGAAGACTCTCATAAGCGCATGGAAGAAATGCTCGAGAACGGGGAAATACAGGGAGCTGTTACGATGCATTACCCTTTCCCGATTGGAGTATCTACAATCGGAAGAGTCGTGACTCCGGGACGCGGAAAAGAGATGTTTTTGGCTGCGACAACAGGAACTTCGGCAACGGAACGCGTAGAGGCGATGGTGCGGAATGCGGTTTACGGAATTATTGCAGCAAAAGCCTGCGGAATTTCAAAGCCGACGGTAGGAATTGCCAATATCGATGGGGCAAGACAGACCGAAAAAATACTTAAAAAACTGTCAGAGCAGGGATATGAAATCTGTTTCGCAGAATCATCACGAGCGGATGGCGGAGTGGTAATGAGAGGAAACGACCTTTTGGAGGGAACCGCAGATGTCATGGTTATGGATGCATTGACCGGAAACCTTATGATGAAGATATTCTCTGCATACACAACCGGCGGGCAGTTTGAATCCCTTGGCTTCGGATACGGACCGGGCATCGGAGAGAACTATCATAAAACGATTCTTATTGTATCACGAGCATCCGGTGCTCCGGTCATTGCAGGAGCAATCCAATATGCAGCTGAACTTCTTGACGGTAATTTCTATGCGGTATGCGATGAGGAATTCAAAAAAGCTCAGCAGGCCGGATTGGAAGACTTGCTGTGTGAACTGAAAAACGAGAAAAATGACAGCAAGGATAATAAAAAGGTCGCGATGCCGCCGAAAGAGACGGTTACACACGAAATCCATGGCATTGAAGTGGTTGACCTGGAAGACGCGGCAGCGGCTCTTTGGGATAAGGAAATTTATGCGGAGACCGGTATGGGATGCACCGGGCCTGTAATTTTAGTCAATGATAATAAAGCTTCACTCGCAAGACAAATTTTAACAGAAAAAGGTTACATTGCTTAGGAAATGAACGGAAAAAACAAAGCAAGCATAGGATACGGGATTGGATATATAGGACAGGGAGCTTCATATGGCTTCATATCAGTGTATTTTGTAATATATCTGACGAATTGTGTAGGCATAAACCCGGTTTACGCGAGTTTAATTATGTCGTTATCTTTGGTAATCGAAGTTGCAGCGGGAATGCTGTGGGGAAATCTTTCAGACCGATGCAGACTTAAGATGGGAAGACGCAGGCCTTTTATACTGCTTGCGGCGATTACCATGCCGATTATTATGTTTCTTCTGTTTTGCAAAACAGAGGGCAATTCGCTTAGGATTATCTCGTATTACCTATTCCTCAGCATATTATTCAGAGTCTTCTTTTCGTGCTTTGAAATCCCAAACGGGGCTTTCGGTGCTGAAATTTCAACCGATTATGATGGGCGTACACATTTGAGGACGATTTCGAGAGTCGGCTCCATTATCGGGAATTTTGCGGCTTATGTTGTGCCGCTGTGGATACTCGACTTCTTTGCCGGGGAGCAGGAAAAAGGATGGAATGCAGTAGGGGGTCTTATCGGAGCGATTTGTCTGATTTCGTGGCTGACATCGTTTCTCATGTCTTCGGAAAAACCGCAGCACAACGCGAAATCGAGAGAGCAGGGCCTCTTCCGGAGTATATGGAAAAACTATTCAAGACTCTTGCAGCTGAAGGCAACGAGAATTCTCGTGATATATAAAGCAGCATTTGCGACTGCATTTGCCCTTTACAATGTTTCCTCCATGTACTACATGAAATACAGTCTGCATTTGAGCAACAGATATACATCTTATGTTTATTTTTTCTCGATCATAGTATTTATACTTGCGACGCCGGTTGTTGATTTAACAGCGGTTCGCATGGGAAAAGCCAGACAGCAGATGTACACGATGCTTTTTGCAGGAGTGATTTCCGTCATTTTGTTTGCATTCTTCCGCGGGAACTTCGTGGGAGGCGTTATCTACGTTTTGGTTTTCTCAATTGTGCAGACATCGTTTTGGCAGCTCAGCCCTTCGATTTTTTACGATTTGGCGGAGGTCGAGGATTTCGTATACGGAAGCCGCAGCGAGGGTGACATCATGTCCATGGTTTCGGTTCTGGGGACAATCATTACTGCGGTAATTGTGCAGATTTTCGGATTTTTATTTGAGGCTGTGGGATTTGATGCAGCTATAGGAGAACAGTCCGGCAGTACGATTCTGTTTCTGGAAGCTTCGTTCATTCTGGTTCCGGGCATTTGCTTTGCCTTAGGAGCCGCTGCACTGAAGGTCTTTCCGATAAACAAAGAAACTTTTTCTTCCCTGACCGCAGCGGTGAAATTAAAGCACGAGGGAAAAGACTACGAAGAATACAGCAGAGATATTAAAAAAATTATCGGATAATTAAAATAGTGGACCGTTTAAAAACGAGAGGCGGGAGTACAGATGGAAGCAGGGCCGAAAGCCGGCTGAAAAATATCTGAACTCCCGCTTCGCATAAGCGTTGCGGAGTAAAAAGAGTATTAGTAATAACGTTTTTCTTTTTTTTAATAATAGTTTGGTGTATGATAGAAAAAAAGATGTATGAACCTGGAGGAGAAATGATAAAAAAGACATATCTTGACAACGGCAGTACGGCATTTCCGAAGGCACCGGGAGTCGGTGAGGCAATGTGCCATTTTATCAACGAAGTAGGCTGCAATATCGGAAGAGGCGGATATGAAACGGCGTACGACCTGGCGGAAAAAATCTACGATACAAGGAGTTTGCTGTGCGAATTATTTCATTTTTCCGATGAAAAACATGTAGTTTTTACCCCGAGTGTCACCTACAGCCTGAATTTTCTGATCAACGGATTGCTCAAAAAGGGCGATCATGTAATCATTTCCGCGATGGAACACAATGCAGTCGCCAGGCCTTGTGAAAGACTGAAACAGTATGGCGTGGAACTGTCAATTGCACCATGTGATAGGGAAGGAAAACTGGACTACGAGGTGTTTGAGTCTCTATTTAAGGAGAACACAAAACTTGTTGTAATGAATCATGTTTCAAATGTCTGCGGAACTGTGCTTGATGCTGAACGGGTTGGAAGAATATGCAAGAAAAAAGGCGTCTTCTTTGCATTGGATTCCGCGCAGAGTGCCGGCGTGATAGACATTGATTTCAATAAATTTGGTCTTAGCGCATTATGTGTAACAGGACATAAGGGCCTGCTTGGACCCCAGGGAATCGGCGCATTGCTTCTTACGCCTGAAATCGCCCGGCAAATTGAACCGACAATATGCGGCGGAACCGGCAGTGCCTCGCACTTGCTTGAAATGCCGGATTTCATGCCGGATAAGTTTGAGCCGGGAACGCTTAATCTTCCGGGAATAATCGGCCTTAATGAGGCATTGAAATATGTGATAAAAACAGGCACGAAAGAGATATACGCGCATGAAATGGAACTTGCTGCCTCGTTTATTGAAGCCGTTTCGCAGTACGAAGGCGTTAATGTAGTCGGCATGAAGGGAAAGACAGGCAGAACCGGAACCGTTTCACTGGATTTCAGCAAAAAAGACAATGCGGAAGTTGCATATCTTCTAGATGCAGAGTACGGAATTATGACAAGGTGCGGGCTTCATTGTGCACCTCTTGCTCACCAGAGCCTTGGAACTTTCCCACAGGGAACCGTCCGCTTTGCTTTCGGATACAGAAATACGGAAGAAGATGTCGCATATACGCTGAACGCCTTAAAGGAAATACTGGGATAATTTCAGCATGCGTAGACAAAAACAGGATGCAGAGGTGGCGAATTTTCGCCTCCTCTTTTTTAAACGACGAATTTTGGGCGATATAACCTGCCTTCAATTTGCACGATAAAAAGTAATAATTCTACAGGCATTGAAATTTCAAAGAAACTCATATGTTTAATTTCCTTTGGGTGATGGCACAAATATTGCTTTTATATTATGGCAGATAAAAGAGGAGGCAGATTGGTTGTGAAAAACAATTTATTTTTCCCATCAATTTTTAATGATGTTCTGGCACCGGTAACGCTCGGCCCGTCAAGCTCAAATACAGTTGGACCTTGGAGAATCGGTGCAATCGTGAGGCAGTTTGCCGCAGAACAACCGGTACATGTAAGAATCGAAATGTCAAAAGACGGCGGATTCTTCGACACACTGTACAGCATGTGCAGTGACAGGGCGTTTATCGCCGGGATTCTCGGAGAAGATCTTTTAGAGATAGACTTTGACGCGATTTACGATACTGCAAAAGAAAGAAAATTAAATATTGAATTTGTTTTTTCCGATAAAATCGAACGTATCCCGACGGAAATGGCAGAATTGACACTCCAAATGCCGGATGAGATTTTAAAATTTACCGCAGTAAGTCTCGGGGGCGGCGAGGTGGTTATAAACAAGATTAATGGACAGCCTTGCAGTATTGACGGAAGAAAGGAGCTGGAAATTCTGATTCCGGGAACTGACAGAGTATGCAGAATTTCGTCGATATATCCGTTAAGAATTTCAGAAAATGCAGTGCCCTTGTTTTACGGCTCCGATGAAATGCTTCGGTACGCAAAGGACGAAAAGATACCGCTTTGGGAGGCCGCTCTTCGATATGAAGCCAGCCTCACCGGCGAGTCACGGGAGACAATATGGAAACTTGCGGAAGAAACGCTCAGAATATCGTACGAATCAATAGAGAAAGGATTGAAGCCCGGAATTTCTTTCGAGGGAATTACGACAGCGAAAGCAGCAGATTTTTTTAAGAAAAAAGATTCCGTTCCGCAGATTAATCTTGGACCGGCACAAACCGGCTCCCTGGAGGCTCTGGGAATTATGGAATATTCAAACGCGCACGGAAAGATTGTGTGCATGCCGACAGGCGGCGCGTCCGGCATAATTCCGGCGGCAATAAAGAATTCGGCCATTGGATTGGGGAAAAATTTTGACGACCAGGTGAAAGCTTTGCTTGTAGCAGGCCTTATGGGTGTTTTTTTCTACCCTACGCATTATCACGGTGCGCTTGGATGCCAGGCAGAGGTCGGAGTCGCTGCTTCGATGGCAGCCGGAGGAATTGCCTCCATGCTTAGCGAAGAACCGGAAGCCGCTGAACGCGCAGCAGTCCTGGCGATGCAATGTTTAATCGGTCAAGTCTGCGATCCGATCGATGGCTATACGCAAATCCCTTGTCTTATCCGAAATGTCACATCCGCACCGCTGGCAATGACATGTGCAAATTACGGTGTTTTAGGCATGGATGCCGGGGTGAGCCTTGATGAGATGGCAAAGGCGGTACTTCGTGTCGGGGAAAAGATAAGAGAATACAGAGTGAGCGATTGCGGCACGTGCATGTGTGAAAAGAAGATTTGAAAAGGAGATAACAAATGGAAGGAATACTCACATTTATAGGAATGAAATTTTTCTCGCTGTATGGGTTAATTGCACTTGTATTGGCATTCATCCCGAATATTGTTTTCGCAAAAAAAACGCATCAAGCGAAATTAGACGATCTTGATACTTGCGGATTTGCTGTCTGCCTGCTCGAGATGATTTTCCGTTTTGTGATGGCGGCGGCATTGCTGCTTATCAGAATGCCGCTGATGCATTATGCGTTTGCGATTGCAGCAGGCATCATGCTTTTGCTGTACTATATAGCATGGATTCGCTACTACAAAGAAGGGGCCTATTATCCGGAGATTTATACGGAAAGCCTTCTGGGAATTCCTTTGCCTATGGCGGTCTTCAGCGTAATGTATTATGTACTTGTTTCTATTTGGCTTTGCAACCTAGTTGCTTTATGCGCTGCACTGATTTACGGTGCATGCCATATAGCAAACGCGGCTGCGGCGAAAAAGGATATAAAATGTAGGCTGTAAGCATATTGAAAAAAAGAGGAGGACAAGCAATGGAAAGAAAACCGAAGATTGCAATTTTAAGGTGGGAAGCAGGACTGGTTCCGCAGGGACTGATGCAGCTGGAGGCACTGCCGGGAAACAGTACAAACCCGAAGTCATATCCGTTCCCTGTCAGAATGATACATGTGCCGGGAGCGTGCGTGGAAACGGTTATCACCCATCCAAGCCAGAAACTGCTTGAGGACATGATTTCAATTTGTAAAAAACTCAGGGACGAAGAGGGTATCCGTGCGATTTCAACAAGCTGCGGCTTCAACGCTATTTTTCAGCAGAAGTTAGCAGAAGGCACCAAGATGCCGATTTTCTCGTCATCACTGCTGCAGGTTCCGTTCGTGCAAAATATGATTGGAAAAAGCAGAACCGTTGCAGTCCTGACTGCAAACAAAGGTGCACTGACCAAAGAGCACTTCCATGCCTGTGGAATTACCGATGATATGAATGTTATGGTAATAGGTCTTGAAAATGCAAAGGAATGGAGTAAAATATTTGAAAAGCCGGATGAAGCTTTTGACATGGAGAAGGTGCAGGTTGAGATCGTTTCAGCCGCTGAGGAAGCAGTTCGGGAAAACCCTGAAATCGGTGCGTTTGTTTTGGAATGCACAGATCTTCCTCCGTTTGCACGAAAGATAAGCGAAACCACGGGACTTCCTGTTTTCGATTTCGTCAGCATGATGTCTCATGTTGCCATTGCGCTTGGTGAGCTTCCGATTTATGAGAGAAAGATATAAAATAATAAAAAATATATGTTTCACACACTTGTGCGAAGAAGTTTTTGGTAAGGAGAAACCATGCTGAATATAGGAAACCTTATGGTTGATAGCCTGGACTACATTTTAATTGTGGACAAGCACTTTCGAATTGTCTATAACACACGATATGACGAGATATTAAATGACAATTCCAAAATATACACATCTGTTGATGTCCTTGGAAAGCAATACTTTGACATTTACCCAAAGCTTGACCGAAACAGCAGCAGTATTGCACAATGCCTGAAAAGCGGCTCTGTCATAGTAAACAAATGCCAGGAGTACGAGGATTATGCAGGACGGAAATTCAGTACAAACAATATTACATTTCCGCTTGTGCGTAAAGGGGAAATTATTGCGGCAGTCGAACTGGCAATTGACGTGGGAAACGATACGAAGGATTTGGGATATGACGGCCCAAGCAAGATTTTTGATGACTTTGTGGACAAATTAAATCGTGAGGCAGGGAAAATATCATTTGACAAAATACTGACTTCAAATGACCAGATGAGGAACAGCATCGAGAAGGCAAAAATCCTTGCCAGACTGCCAAATCCGACACTTATTTACGGAGAAACGGGTACCGGCAAGGAACTCTTCGCCCAGGCAATGATAACACACAGCCAGGTTCCGCACAATAAGGTCATAACACAAAACTGCGCAGCGGTTCCGGAGAATCTTATGGAGGCAATCCTTTTTGGAACGGTCAGAGGTGCGTACACAGGCGCCGAAAACAAAAAAGGACTTTTTGAAGAGGCTGATGGAGGAGTGCTTTTCTTAGATGAGCTGAATTCCGTACCTTTTGAGGTGCAGTCCAAGCTTTTGAGGGTGCTGCAGGAAGGAACGTTTATGCCTCTGGGGAGCAATAAAGAGAAGCATGTAAATGTTAAGGTTATCGCTGCGATGAATGTAGATCCGATGGAAGCAATCGACAGGAACATTATCAGAAGAGACTTGTTTTACAGGTTTTCCAGCGGACTTATTAACATCCCGCCGCTAAGGGAAAGAAGAGAGGATATTGGATTATTCGCAAATTATTATTTGGAATATTTCGGAAGGCTATATAACAAAACCGGATTAAAACTTAGCCATGATGTAAAAGAATTTTTCTGGGAGTACTCGTGGGATGGAAATGTCAGAGAGCTGAAAAATGTAATCGAATCCATGATTACTCTGTCGACGAGCGGCCAGGAACTCACAATGAATCAGATTCCGACCTATTTGAAAGAATTTGCAATCAAACAGGGGCAACTTCAAGTCTCACATGATAAAGAGTTTAATATGATGTTTCAAGAGCTTGATACGATTCCATATTATGCACTCATGGATGATTTGGAAAGAAAAATAATTTGCGAAGCATTGCGAAAAGCAAATGGGAACAAAACAAGAGCCGCGGAAATTTTAGGTCTGCCGAGACAGAAACTGAAATATCGACTGCAAAAGTTAGAGATTCACGATGTTTAGAGGAATGTATGACAAAAGCCTTGAAGCTTTAAGATCCAAAATTTTGGAACCTTGTCTATGATGCATATGCGTCATAGACAAGGTTCTTTTTTTCAAGAGCAAAATGAAATGAAAGCTTATAAAAAACTAAGCGGAATTACGCGGTCGGTATCCGTCAGGCTTATCAAATTCTCATAAAGGCAGATTACCCCGCCGGGCCCTCGCTTTACATTCGGAATTTTGTCCAGACATGCGAAGGCAGCAATGTCTTTTTTCTTCGGATCTGCATGTTTTTTCATTTCAAGCGGATAAAGAGTTCCGTTTTCTTCGATAAGCAGGTCGATTTCATTCATATCCTTGTCGCGGTAAAAATACAGAGGCGGCTCAACCACGCCGCTGTTGTAGTAGCTTTTTATTATCTCCGAAATAACAAAGCTTTCGAAAAAAGCGCCTGCCATTGCGCCCGACTTCAATACATCGGCATTGTTCCATTTTGTCAGATAGGCAGCAAGTCCCGTATCAAGAAAATATAATTTCGGTGTTTTTATGACACGCTTTGTGATATTATTAGAGTAAGGCTTCAGCAAATACACAATGTTCGAGGCAACGAGAATCGACAGCCATCGCTCAGCGGTAGGCTGACTGATTCCCACATCACGCGCCATGGATGCCAGATTTACAAGCTGTCCAGTTGAGGCAGCGGCAACCGTCATAAATCGTGTGAATTTTACAGCGTCACCAATTTCGGACAATTCACGGACATCCCGCTCAATATAGGTACGGACATATGCCCCATAGAACATTTGCCAGTCAAAATCCGGATTTTCAGAGAGCTCGGGCATGGAACCACGATGAATCATATTCCAGACATCGTCATATGGAATATTAACAAGTTCCTTTCTCCGCTCCGCAAAATATGCATCCGTTGGAAGAAACGGGAGCGTAAAAGGCACATTATAACGCTCGCGCATTGAAAATCCGAGCAAAGTGATAAGGCCGATGCGCCCGGATAAGGATTCGCTGATACCTTTCATCATTTGAAACTGCTGCGAGCCGCACATATAGAACTGTCCTTTTTTCCTTTCACGGTCGATGAGCATCTTTATCTGAGGAAAAAGTTCCGGCGCTTTTTGAACTTCATCGATGAACACCGGTGGCGGATTATCCTTGAAAAAAGTTCCGCTTTGTTCTCGTGCGCTTGCCTGAACGATCAGGTCATCAAGTGAAACATAGTTGATATCCTTGGCGATGCGTTTTAACATGGTTGTTTTTCCGACCTGTCTGGGACCTGCAACGAGAATTGCGCCAAACATTTTGGCGAGCTTTTCTACGGCAGATTCTGCGTGTCTGCTGATATAATTCATAGAAACTCCTTTCGTCTGATTTAATATGTAATATTATTATAGCCGAAATTCGGAAAAAAATCAAACAAAATCTCGGACGATTTAACATCGAATATTAAAATAGCCGAAAAGTAAGGGCGTGGATAATGAAACAAATAGAAGAACTCGAAATAGAAGTAATCAGGAAAAATGTGAAAAATATAAATCTGACAGTGCTGCCGCCGGACGGGCATGTGAGAGTGTCGGTGCCGTTTGGACTTTCGGAGGAGCGGCTTGCGGAATTTTTGCGTGATAAGGAAGAATGGATCCGCGCGCATCGAGCAAAAGTCATCGAAAGAGCGGCGAAAAAGGAAGCGGATTCTGCGCTGCGAAATTCCGAAATGTCGGAAGAGGAGCGAAAAGAACTCGTAAAACGGTATCGCGCGATTTTGAGACCGAAACTTGAAGAATATTTAGAGTTTTGGGAGAGACAGACAGGCCTGCACCCGGAAAGATGGCAGATGCGAGATATGAAAACGCGCTGGGGAAGCTGCAATCCGCGGACGAAAAAACTTTGGTTCAGCGTCGGACTTGCCGAAAGGCCCGACGAATGTATCGAGTATGTGGTTCTGCACGAGCTTGCGCATCTGAAGATTGCGAATCACGGCACGGACTTTAAAGCGTTCCTGACGCATTTTATGCCGGACTGGCGTGCGAGGCAGAAAGAACTGAACGGTCGCTGAAGCGGCACTCGTTACTCTTTTAAGAACTCAATAACCGCCTGAAGTTCCGGGGACATCCATTTCCTGCGTGAATAAAGGAGCTGTCTCCATACATCGGTATGAATTTCTGGAACGTCCAGAATTGCCAGCCTGCCGTCCTGCACATACTCGGAAATCACGAACTCCGGAAGGTAGGAAATTCCGATATCCTGTGCAAGCAGGCGGCAGATGAGGTGCGTATCGCCGGACTCCAGCACGGGGAGCGTTTCATTTCCTGTTTCTGCAAGGATTTCATCAAGCAGAGCACGATAACTCATGTCTTTTTCGGTCAGAATCAGCGGATATTCCAAAATCTGCTCGATTCTGATTTTATTTTGTGCCGCAAGCGGATGAGACAGTGATGCCGCAAAGGAAATCCGCACAGGGGCTTCGAATGCCGTGACGTATTGATGATTCAAAATGCGCCGGTCCAGCGTGTAAACAATATCTACGCGGTTTTCACCCAAAAGCTGAAACATTTGGTCGGTGCTTGCAGAGATGATTTTCAGACGTATCTTCGGGTATCTGCGGTGAAAATCCTTGAAGCGGCTGTTGAACTGCCAGCCGGACAGCGACTCTGCAATTGCAATGCGTACCGTGCCTTCCGGTTCGGCTTCCGTTGAAATATGCGAAGCCTCTGCAGCAAGGCGCAGCATGTGCTGGGCAATCGGCAGAAGTTTTTCCCCTCCATTTGTCAGGCGGACCGTATGGTTGATGCGCTCAAACAGCGGCATGCCGAGTTCTTTTTCAAGCTGGCGGATTTGGAAAGAAACCGTGGACTGCGTGAAACCGAGTCTTGCGGCGGCCTGCGTGAAGCTCTTCATTTCATTTACCATCATAAAGGTTTCCAAGTTTTTAATGTCCATTTTACCTCATTGACATCGAAAAATTCGATTGATATAACAAAAAAGATTCATTTTACAAATTCTGCTTTGAATTATATAATGGGAATACTGGGATGTCAAGGGACATCGGGAAAGGAATTTGCTAATTATGGAAAACAGAGAAAGATTAGGAACAAGATTGGGATTCATCATGCTTTCCGCAGGATGCGCAATCGGATGCGGCAATGTATGGAAATTCCCTTGGATGTGCGGACAAAACGGCGGTGGCAGCTTCATGCTGATTTATGTGCTTTGTCTGATTTTGATGGGCCTTCCGGCGATGATTATGGAATTCAGCGTGGGCAGAGCGGCGCAGACAAGCCCGCTGTACATGTATCCAAAGCTTTCGACGGCGAAAAATAAAAAGAAATGGAGACCGTTCGGCACCATCTGCTTAATCGGAAATATCGCGCTGATGGCGTTTTATACCGTTGTAACGGGCTGGATTATTTACTACTTCGTAAAATTTTTGACCGGAAAAAACGATGATTTCGGCTTCGTGTCGATGATTACGAATCCGGGCGTCAATGTTACTTACCTGTTTGTGACAGTATTTGTAGCGTTCATCATCCTGAGCTTCGAACTGCAGGGCGGACTGGAGCGCGTGACGAAATATATGATGTCGGCGCTGATTATTTTAATGATTGTGCTGGCAATCCACAGCCTTACGCTTGACGGCGCAAAGGAAGGAATAGCATTTTACCTGATTCCGGACTTTTCTAAAATCACAGGTTCGGTTATCGTCGGCGCGATGAATCAGGCGTTCTTCACCTTGTCCGTAGGCATGGGCGGCATGGCGATTTTCGGAAGCTACATCGAAAAAGACCGTTCGCTGATGGGAGAATCGGTGAATATTATTGCGCTTGACACCTTCGTTGCGGTAATTGCAGGGGTTATCATGTTCCCTGCCTGCTTTACATACGGACTGGAGGTAAACGCGGGACCGAGCCTTTTATTCGATACGATGGCAAGCGTGTTTAACCATATGAACGGCGGACGCTGGTGGGGTGCTTTGTTCTTCCTGTTCATGGTATTTGCGGCATTCTCGACGGTGCTCGCGGTATGTGAAAACATCCTGGCGATGATTCGTGAGCTGACAGGCTGGTCGCGGCCGAAGGGCTGCGTTGCTTGCGGAATCGTAATCTTCTTGCTGGCAATCACGACGGCTCTGGGAAACAGCGTGCTGCATTTCCAGCCTTTTGCGGAGGGCACATCCTGGCTTGATTTTTGGGATTTCATCGTTTCGACGAATATTTTGCCTCTGGGTTCTTTGGTTTTAGCGTTGTTCTGCTGCAACAACTTCGGCTGGGGCTGGGACAATTTTATGAAGGAAGCAAACGAAGGGCATGGCCTCAAGGTGAAACATTGGATGAAGCCGATTTTCAAATATTTCCTGCCATGCGCGATTCTCTTCATTTATATCTACGGAATGGCAACATTTAGCTGGAAATAATCTGTGAAGAGTGTTATAGTGGAAATGTTATATACACTTAGGAGAAACAGATTATGGAAAGAGAAAATTTAAAATCGAGATTAGGATTTATCCTGCTTTCTGCGGGATGCGCAATCGGAATCGGAAATGTGTGGAAATTCCCGTATATGGCGGGACAGGGCGGCGGCGGAGCGTTCGTGCTCTTTTATGTGCTGTTCCTGATTATTCTGGGACTTCCGATTATGACGATGGAATTTGCGGTCGGCCGCGCCAGCGGCAAAAGCCCGGTAAGAGCTTATCAGGCACTTGAAAAACCGGGACAGAAATGGCATATCCACGGCTATCTGACCTTGGTGGGCTGCTACCTTTTGATGATGTTCTATACGACGGTAGCGGGCTGGATGCTGCACTATTTCTATCTGACGGCTGCAGGAAAATTCGACGGTCAGACTTCGGATCAAATCACGGGAGCTTTCGGCGAAATGCTCGCAAGCCCGGGCGTTATGATGTTCTGGATGGTGCTGGTGGTTGCGATTTGCATTTTTGTATGTGCCAGAGGCCTTCAAAACGGCCTCGAAAAGGTTACGAAGGTAATGATGATCGCATTGCTTGCAATTATGGTTATTTTGGCAATTAACAGCCTGTTTATGCCGGGAGCGGCAGAGGGACTGAAGTTCTATCTGGTTCCGGATTTTGCGAGAATGAAAGAAGTCGGCATAATCAATACCCTTGTGGGCGCGATGAATCAGGCCTTCTTCACGCTGAGCCTGGGTATCGGCGCGATGTCGATTTTCGGAAGCTATATTGGGAAAACACATTCGCTTCTGGGAGAATCCGTGCGGGTTGTGACGCTCGATACTTTCGTTGCGATTACAGCGGGGCTGATTATCTTCCCTGCGTGTTTTACATACGGAGTGGATCAGACCTCCGGACCGAGCTTGATTTTCATTACGCTGCCAAATATTTTTGCAAATATGAATATGGGTCGCCTTTGGGGAAGCCTGTTCTTCCTGTTCATGGCGTTTGCGGCACTTTCTACGGTGCTTGCGGTATTTGAAAATATTATCTGCTGCGGCATGGAGCTCACCGGCTGCTCAAGAAAGAAGTCATCGACAGTGAACTTCGTGCTGATTACACTGCTTTCCGTTCCTTGCGTGCTCGGATACAATGTATGGGCGTGGGACGGCTTTGCAATCTTCGGCGGAGCGGTTCTGGATCTGGAAGACTTCCTCGTAAGCAATATCTTCCTTCCGCTCGGCTCGCTGGTTTACCTGCTTTTCTGCGTAAGCCGCCACGGCTGGGGCTGGAAGAATTACAAGGAAGAGGTCAATACGGGCCACGGCCTGAAAATGCACGACTGGATGCGCGGCTATCTGACTTACGGACTGCCGGCAATCGTATTGTTCATCTTTGCATTCGGCATCTATGATAAATTCTTTTAAAATATGGGCAGGACTTTAGATGAAAATCTGATATATGAAATCCTGGCGGTCGTGGAGGAAATCCCGGAGGGCAAAGTCGCCTCTTACGGGCAGATTGCGGCGCTTATCGGCCGAGAAAAGAACTCACGGCTGGTCGGAAAAGCCCTCAGCATGGCGGAGTTTTACGGAGACTATCCCTGCCACCGCGTGGTAAACCACGCGGGGCGGACCGCACCGGGCTGGCAGGAGCAGCGGAAACTTCTCGAAGCGGAAGGCGTGGAATTCCGCGAAAACGGCTGCGTGGATATGAAAAAATACAGGTGGGACTGCTGAGCGGAAAACGCTTGCATTCATATCTTGCCTGCGGTAAAATAATAGAATAGTTTTTAGAACAATCGGAGGAGGCATAAATAAAATGTATGTAGTATGTTTGGATTTAGAAGGCGTTTTGGTGCCTGAGATTTGGATAGAATTCGCGGAGGCAGCAGGCATCCCGGAACTGAAGAAAACGACGCGCGACGAGCCGGATTACGATAAACTGATGAAGTATCGCCTTGATATTCTGAAAGAACATGGTCTTGGACTTGCGGAAATTCAGAAAACCATCGCAACGCTTGACCCGCTTCCGGGTGCAAAGAAATTTTTAGACCAGCTTCGCGACATGACGCAGGTTGTCATTGTCAGTGACACCTTTGAGCAGTTCGCAAAGCCTTTGATGGAAAAGCTCGGTCTGCCGACAATTTTCTGCAACACGCTTGTCATCGGCGAAAACGGCGAAATTGCAGATTACACGATGCGTATCGAAAACTCCAAGTACAGCACAGTCAAGGGCCTGCAGTCCATCGGCTTCGAGACGATTGCCAGCGGTGACAGCTATAATGACCTTGGCATGATTAAGGCGAGCAAAGCGGGATTCCTCTTCAGAACGACCGAGCAGATTAAGAAGGACAACCCAGATGTGAAGGCTGTGGAAACTTATGATGAGCTTATGGCTGCGATTAAAGAGGTTATGGCAGAGGCGTAGGCGCACAGCAAAACGATACATAAAATGAATAAAAATACGAAGGAACATCAGGCATCGCGCCCGGTGTTCTTTTTTTGCCCGCACGCATATGGCGCGCCGGGGCACGCCGCCGGAGGTTTTACCTACTTTTAACGCAAATGCGATTTCAGACTTAACATTGCCGCCGTATACTAAAACCGTAAAAAGGAAAATATAGTATACAAAAGCTTCGAAAGGAAAGCTTTGCGAAAAATGGAGGAAATGAAAATGAAAAAGATTTTAGCATTAACACTTTGCGTAGTGATGGCAATCGCAGTATTCACAGGATGCGGAAACAATAATGCAGACAGCAAAACAGACGGTGCACCGATTACGGTAATTTCAAGAGAAGATGGTTCCGGTACAAGAGGTGCATTCACCGAACTGATGGGAATTATGGTAGACGATGTTGACAATACAACAACTTCCGCAGAAATCTCCCAGAGCACATCCGTTGTTTTGACAACCGTTGCGGGAAACAAAAATTCCATCGGTTATGTATCCCTTGGCTCCCTGAACGACACAGTAAAGGCTGTAAAGGTTGACGGCGTAGATGCTACAGTAGAAAACATCAAAGGCGGAAGCTATGCAGTATCCAGACCGTTCTTGGTCGTTACAAACGACAAGCTTACCGATGTTTCTAAGGACTTCATCAAGTTCATCCTCAGCAAACAGGGTCAGGACATCATCGCTGAAGAAGGCTACATCACAATCGATGACAACGCAGCTGCTTACGAAACTCAGAAGGGTATCTCCGGCAAAATCGTTTTAGCAGGTTCCACTTCCGTATCACCGGTTATGCAGAAACTTGCAGATGCTTACAAAGCAATCTACAAGGATGTAACTCTTGAAATCCAGCAGACCGGTTCCGGCGCAGGCATCACAAGCACAATCGAAGGCGCATGCGACATCGGAATGTCCTCAAGAGATCTGAAGCCTGAAGAAACAGCAGAAGGTATTGAAGGCATAACAATCGCTATGGACGGAATCGCAGTTGTGGTAAATAACGAAAACAGCGTAGAAGACCTTACAAGCGAACAAATCAGACAAATCTTCACAGGTGAAGTAACAGATTGGTCGCAGGTGAAATAATAATATAAGGACGGAGGGCACGATATGAGAAAGTATTCCGAATCAATTATGAAAATCGTATTCCTGCTTTCCGCAGCCGTATCCATTCTGGCAGTCCTGCTTATATGCTGGTTCCTTTTCTCGGAGGGTCTTCCGACCATCGGAGAAATTGGCGTATTGAACTTCCTGACGGGGACGGTGTGGAAACCGCTCGAAAACCATTTTGGAATCCTTCCGATGATTGTCGGAAGCTGTTATGTGACGGCGGGCGCTATTATCATCGGCGTTCCGGTGGGACTGCTTTGTGCGATTTATATGGCAAAATTCTGCCCGAGAGGAGTCTATAGAATCCTCAAGCCTGCCATCGACCTGCTTGCGGGAATCCCGTCGATCATCTACGGATTCTTTGGGCTGATGGTTATCGTTCCGGTTATGCAGCAGCTGACGGGAACCAGCGGCAAAGGCGTACTTACGGCATCCATCATGCTTGGAATCATGATACTGCCGACGATTATCAGCGTTTCGGAAGCGGCAATCCGCGCGGTACCGGAAAGCTATTATGAAGGGGCGCTCGCACTCGGCGCGACTCACGAAAGAAGTGTGTTTTTCACGACGGTTCCGGCGGCTAAATCCGGAATCATGGCGGGAATCATTCTCGGCATCGGCAGAGCTATCGGCGAGACGATGGCGGTTGTAATGGTTGCAGGAAACCAGCCGGTCATTCCGGAGTCGCTGACATCGGGCGTGCGTACCATGACAATTAATATCGTACTGGAAATGGGATACGCAGCAAAGGGTATGCACAGGGACGCGCTGATTGCAACGGCAGTGGTGCTGTTCGTGTTCATACTGATTATCAATATTTGCTTCTCTCTGGTTAAAAAGGGGGATAAAAAATGAAAAGATATAAAAATCATCCGCTTTCCCTAATTCTATTTTTGCTGGTGAATCTGGCGGCGGTAATTACGGCGGCGGTCGTGCTTTTCCTGATTGGATATATTCTTTGGCACGGCGTACCGAATTTAAGCCTTCCGGGCATCTTCGCATGGGAGTACAACGGCGAAAACCAGTCGATGACCCCGGCGATTATCAACACTTTGATTATGACGGCACTTACTTTGCTTTTGGCGGTGCCAATCGGTGTGTTTGCAGCAATCTACCTCGTGGAATATGCGAAAAAGGGCAGTAAGCTCGTAAAGCTGATCCGCGTGACAGCGGAGACCTTGGCGGGAATTCCGTCCATTGTATACGGACTGTTCGGCTTCATCGTTTTCGTCATCACTTTGGGCTGGAGCTACACGCTGATTGCGGGCGTTATCACATTGGCAATTATGATTCTTCCGTTGATTATCCGAACAACGGAAGAGGCACTGATGGCAGTTTCGGACTCCTTCAGGGAAGGCAGCTTCGGGCTCGGAGCGGGGAAACTCAGAACGGTTTTTCGCATCGTGCTTCCGTCAGCGGTTCCGGGAATTGCGGCGGGCATCATCCTTGCAATCGGCAGAATCGTCGGAGAATCGGCGGCACTGATCTTCACATCGGGAACCAATCCGGTTGTGGCAAAGGGGCTGTTCACTTCAGCAAGTACGCTTTCGGTACACCTGTATGCGCTGCTTACAGAGGGTCTGTATACAGAGCAGGCATATGCGGTTGCGGCAGTGCTTCTCTTCCTCGTAATCGGAATCAATGCATTGTCGAGCGTCGCAGCGAAAAAACTGACTGCGAAATGATAGGGCTCGGAAAGGAAGGAAAAAAGATATGGACAAAATGACAATACACAATATGAATCTGTTCTATGGCGATTTTCATGCACTCAAGAATGTGGACTTAGACATTCCCGAGAAGGAAATCACAGCTTTTATCGGACCTTCGGGCTGCGGCAAGTCGACACTTTTAAAATCGCTGAACCGGATGAACGACCTCGTGGAAGGCTGCAAAATCACGGGCGACATCAGGCTGGACGGAGAGGATATTTACGGAGATATGGATGTGAATCTGCTCAGAAAACGGGTCGGAATGGTTTTCCAGAAACCGAATCCTTTCCCGATGAGCATTTACGACAACATCGCTTACGGACCACGCACACACGGCGTTCACAACAAAGTCGCACTGGACGAAATCGTGGAAAAATCGCTGCGCGGTGCGGCAATCTGGGATGAAGTCAAAGACAGGCTGAGAACAAGTGCTCTGGGGCTTTCCGGAGGTCAGCAGCAGAGACTTTGCATAGCGAGGGCGCTGGCAGTGGAACCGGAAGTTTTGCTGATGGATGAGCCGACCTCAGCTCTGGACCCGATTTCAACCTCAAAAATTGAGGACTTAGCGGAAGAACTGAAGGAAAACTATACGATTATCATGGTAACGCATAATATGCAGCAGGCAAGCCGAATTTCAGATAAAACGGCATTTTTCCTGCTCGGAGAAGTTGTGGAGTTTAACGATACGGAGACGCTGTTTACTTTGCCGAAGGACAAACGAACAGAAGATTACATCACAGGGAGGTTTGGTTGATATGAGAAACAGATTTGACCAGCAGCTCGAGAAGCTGAATACGGAACTGATTAACATGGGTGCGCTTTGCGAGGACGCAATGACCTGTGCAGTCCGTGCGATTTTTGATAAGGACGAGGCTCTCATCGAAAAAGCGGAGGAGAGAGAAAGACAGATTGACCAGCTGGAAAGGGACATCGAAAATCTGTGCATGCGGCTTCTGCTCCAGCAGCAGCCGGTGGCAAGGGATCTTCGCATTATCTCTTCAGCACTGAAAATGATTTCGGATATGGAACGTATCGGCGATCAGGCAGCGGACATTGCCGAGATTGTAAAATATATGGCAGAGCGGGAAATTCCGAATGCACAGCATCTGAAAAATATGTCGGAATTTGCAAAAGGGATGCTCAGATCAAGCATCAACGCGTTCGTTGAGCAGAACGCCGAAAAGGCTCGTAAGGTAATTTTGGACGACGATGTGGTGGACAGTTATTTTGAGCGGGTTAAAGCAGATTTGATCGAAAGTCTTACGCAGAGCGAAGCAGATAAGGAAGATGGTCAGTTTTTACTTGACATTCTGATGATTGCGAAATATATTGAAAGGGTGGGAGACCACGCGACGAATATTGCAGAGTGGGTTGTATACGGATTGACGGGAGCGCACCCGGAGGAGACGAATTAAATGATCTATTTATTGGAAGATGATGACAATATCAGAAATTTTGTGACATATGCGCTGAATAACTCCGGACTTTTGACGGAGGGATTTGATGTGCCGAGTGCGTTTTGGAAGGCGGTGGAGAAGGAAAAGCCAAGCATGGCAATTTTGGACATCATGCTGCCGGAAGAAGACGGGCTGAGCGTTATGAGAAAACTCAGAAACCGACCGGATACAAAGGACATGCCGATTATGATGCTGACCGCCAAGAGCACGGAATACGACAAGGTTCTGGGACTTGACGGCGGTGCGGATGATTATGTGACGAAGCCGTTCGGAACGATGGAGCTGATTGCCAGAGTCAAGGCGCTTCTGCGTCGTGCAGATGTGACGGCGGCGATGGATACGGGGGACTATCATAACGGCGCATTGTATCTGAACCCGGCCAAGCACATCATTCAGGTAAACGGAAAAGATGTGGTTTTGACGCTGAAGGAGTTTCAGCTTTTATGCTATTTAGTAAAAAATAAAGGAAATGTTATGACGCGTGATCAGATTTTGCAGGAAATCTGGGGGTACGAATTCGACGGCGAAAACCGCACGGTCGATGTACATATCCGGACGCTTCGCACGAAGCTCGGCGAGGCGGGAAGCCTGGTGGAAACGGTACGCGGCATCGGTTATAGAATTGGAGGCAGAAGCGTATGACAAGAAAAATATTTATCGGCGTAGTCAGCGTTTCCCTGATTATCATGCTCATTTGTGCAGGACTTGTGACGGGCATTCTATACGATTATATGGGCGAAAAGCTCGACGATCAGCTTGCCGGAGAAGCCGTCCTTGTGGAAGAGGGCTGGCTGACGGGCGGCAGAAGCTACCTCGATGCACTTGAAGCAAGGCAGGATATCCCGAGCCGGATTACACTGCTTTCAGCTACAGGGGACGTTCTGTACGACAGTGCCGCAGATACACATAAAATGGAAAACCATATGCAGAGGGAAGAAGTCAAGGAGGCTCTAACCGAGGGTGAAGGATATGCAACGCGTGTATCCTACACGCTGGCGCAGGATATGCGTTACTATGCGAAAAAGACGGCGGACGGGGATATTATCCGTATTTCCATGAGCCATAATTCCCGTATGCGGCTTTTGCTGGATACGGCGGGAATGATGCTTCTGACGATAGCAATCCTCTTTCTTTTAGGTGCGGCGATTTCTTATCGTGTGGCGAAGGCAATCATTCGTCCGATTAACGAAATCGACCTTGACCATCCGGACATCCGCGAAAGCTACGATGAGCTCGGACCGCTTTTGCACCGCATCTCTCAGCAAAACGACAGCATTCGCCGGCAGATGGAAAAACTGCGCAAAAGAAGGGAAGAGTTCAATATTATTACCGAGAACATGAGCGAAGGACTGATTATTCTCGATAAGGATGCGGAAATTCTCAGCTATAACTCCGGGGCTTTGAAAATGCTCGGTGTGGACTCTTCTGCTGCAGAAAAAATCGAAGGTTCGGTGCTGAAGCTGAACCGCAGCGAGCCGTTCCGCAGCGTCGTGCAGGAAGCACTTTTGGGCGAACACGCGCAAGTCTATATCGGGGGCGACGATTTTACCTGCGAGGTAATCGCAAATCCTGTAAAAGAAGGCCGTGAAACGACCGGCGTGATTCTGATCCTGATGGATGTGACCGAAAGAGAGTGCGGCGAGCGCATGCGCAGAGAGTTCACTTCCAATGTATCGCACGAACTCAAGACACCGCTGACTTCGATTTACGGCGTTTCGGATATGCTGGCTTCCGGCATGGTAAAAGAGGAGGATGTCAAAGGCTTCGCGGGGACAATTAAGGAAGAATCCGCGCGTCTGATTTCCTTAATCGATGACATTATGCGTCTTTCACAGCTCGATGAAAATACGGTGATACAGGAAAAAGGCGTCATTGACCTTTGGGAAATCACGCAGGAAGCCGTTATGCGTCTTTCACGCAAGGCTCAGGAAAATGAGGTTGAGCTGAAGTGCGTCGGTACGAGTGCGGTAATGAAAGGTGTTGACTACATCGCAGATGAAATTGTATACAACCTTTGTGAAAATGCGATTAAATACAATAAAAAGGGCGGAAGCGTGAGCGTGACGGTCCGCAGCGAAGCCGGCAGATGTGTTCTGACGGTCAAAGACAACGGAATCGGTATTCCGAAGGGCGAGCAGGAACGCATCTTCGAGCGCTTCTACCGTGTAGATAAGAGCCACTCAAAGAAAATCGGCGGCACAGGACTGGGATTGTCGATTGTAAAACACGGCGTCGGCTACCTGGGCGGCACGATCAATGTGGAAAGTGAAGAGGGCGTCGGCACGACCATCACGGTTGTGTTCCCGAAAAATATATAAAAATCGAAAGGAATCCTATAAAATTATAGGAGGAATACAATCTATATGAGGAAACTTACTTGGACTTTAAATGCCGGATATGGCGGTATTCACGCAACATACTGGATGTTTTACGGGGTTTCGAACAGCTTTGCTTCGGCATTTCTGCTGCCGAGGGGATATTCGAATGCCGAAATCGGAGTTATACTTGCCGCGGCAAGCATCATCGCGGTGTTTCTGCAGCCGATTATGGCGGACTTTGTGGATCGATCCCGCAAAATATCGCTTATTGGAATGTCGCAGCTTTGCACGATTCTGCTCATGGTGCTTGAGGCGGTTCTGTTTGTAACGGAGCACAAATCTCTGGGACTTTATGTTGTCTTTATCATGATTGTTGCTTGGATGACGGCACTGCAGCCGCTGTTCAATTCCCTATCCTTTAAGCTTGAGGAGAGCGGCGTACATATTAATTTCGGCATGTGCAGGAGTCTGGGTTCCCTTGGATATTCCCTTCTCTGCGCTTTCCTGGGCACTTTGGTTGAGAAGATGGGCTCGGAGGTGCTTCCGGTAACGGGCGAAATGACGCTTGCAGCGCTTTTGATTACTCTGATTATCGTAAAGAGAACCTTTGATAAGGCATGTGCACAGCGTGGAATCACAGAAAAAGAAGAAAGAGAAGCCGAACATGAGGCACTTGAGGAAGTTCGTGACGAAATCAACCTTTGGCGGTTCATTCGGGAAAACAAGCTTTTTCTTGTTTTGAATCTGGGGGTTGTGGGCATATACTTCAGCAACGCCGTATTGAACAGCTTCATGCTGCAGATTGTAAACGATGTCGGCGGCACGAGTGAAGATATGGGAAGGGTGCTTTCCCTCATGGCATTTCTTGAAATACCGGCGTTGTTCTTCTTTGATAATGTGAGAGCAAGGTTTTCGTGTAGCAGCATACTGAAAGTCGCCGCCGTATGCTTTGGAGTGAAAGTCGGATTGATATATCTTGCGAAATCAATGTGGCTCATCTATGCAGCGCACATTTTTCAGACCTTCGGCTTTGGATTGTTTCTTCCTGCGATGGTCGTGTTCATAGACGAGACGATGCGAAAAGGAGAAGCCGTAAAGGGACAGGCTCTTTTCACGGTTATGACAACGGTTTCGGCGATGATTGCATCGGTTCTCGGCGGAGTTCTGATTGACACAAGCGGCGCGAAATTCATGCTTCTTGTTTCGACGATTATAACGGCCGCAGGTGCCGCAGTCGTAATTATGGCAGTAAATAAAACTGAAATAAATAACAAAATCACCTCATAAAATATCGTGAGGTGATTTTTTATGGGCAGATTTTTAAGTAAAAAAAGGATTGTTCTCGGCGGGGTCATACTCATGAGCACTGCTGCACTTGTTTTTACGGTTTTGACATTACAAGGAATTTTGGCACTCGGTTCGGGACAGGGACGGACGCAGAATGACGCTGCAGGAGGAGAAGAAAAGGCAATCCGGACGGCAGCGGACGGGAATTGGGGACTCTCCTTCCAAAAGGAAGGCTCTGCGCCGGTTGCAAATGCTACAAGTGAATATTTAAAAAAATACAATGCATATTACATAGGAGATGAGAAGAGCAAGGAAAAGCCGATTTACCTGACATTTGATGCGGGGTACGAAAACGGATACACTGCGGAACTTCTGGATATTTTGAAAGAGGAAAAGGTTCCGGCGGCTTTCTTTGTTGTGGGAAATTTTGTCGAGGAAAATCCGCAACTTGTCAAACGCATGACCGCAGAAGGGCACATCGTAGGCAATCACACCATGCATCATCCGGACATGTCGATGATTTCCGATGAGGCGGGATTCCGCAAAGAGATGAGCGAGCTGGAGGATGCATACAAGGCGGCAGCCGGGGAAAAGATGCTGAAATTTTACAGACCGCCGCAGGGAAAATACAGCGAGAAGAATCTGGAAATGGCAAACCGCATGGGCTACACGACGGTGTTTTGGAGTCTTGCCTATGTAGACTGGCTTCAGGACAGCCAGCCTTCGCGTGAGGATGCACTGAACCTGCTGAACAAACGAATTCATCCGGGTGCAATCGTGCTTCTTCACAGCACTTCAAAGACGAATGCCGAGATTTTGCAGGAGCTTCTGCAGGGCTGGAAGGCGCAGGGGTACACCTTCCATTCCATCTCGGAACTCAGTGTAGGAAAAGTTTAGCGAATCAAATTTCAAAATCCGCCGAACGCCTTGACTTTAGCGGGATTCGGGACTAGAATGAAGAAAATAATATCTTGCACATCAAAGGAGAAAAAAGATGAAGAAGAAAAGAATACTGCTCATGACACTTGCGTTGTGTCTGATTATCAGCATGATTCCGACTGCTGCTTTTGCGGGAATGGACGAAGAAAAAGATGTCGTTGCAATGATAGGAAATGTGGAGTACACGGACCTTCAAGAGGCAATTAACGATGTAAAAAACGGCGGAATGATTAAACTTGTGGATGATGTTTACGGAGGCGGATTTGATACCGAAAAATCCGGAATGAAATTCACGCTGGATCTTAATGACAACAAAATCATAAACGGAAACGAATATTGGATTACACTCGGAATAAGCGACTGCAATGTTACAATCAAGAACGGAAGCATCGTGAATGAGGTTGGGGCTGATCCGGAAACGGATGAATACTTGAATATATGTGAAGCCCTCTATGTGAACGGCAAAGTAACGCTTAAAAATGTCAATCTGAGTACAAACGGGGCCGGCGGAGTTGCAATTGAAGTTGCATCCAAAGGGGTTCTGAATATGACAGGCTGCAAGGTCGAAGCTTTGGGCGGAGATTCAGACGAAAACGGTGCATTTGCAGAAGCTGTTTTTGTGCAGGAAGGCGGATATCTCAAAGCAGCAAAGTGTGAATTTTATGCACTCAATGCGCAGCGGGCGGTGGAAACTTGTTCAAAGACAATTCTGAACAGCTGCAAGGCAAAGGCGCTTTCCTATTCGGCGATGGCGTTTGAAGGAGGAAATCTTCAGATAGCAAAGGGAACATACAAAGCTTCTGTTTCCATAGAAAAAGGTGCAAAAGGAACGATTAACGGAGGCTATTTCAAGGATGAGGAAATTGCCCTCACCGTATTCGGAAATGCTGTGATTAAAGACGGAAAATTCTATGGCGTTGAAAATGCGGTTTATGTAAACGGCGGCAAAGTTACCGTTCACAAGGGCTATTTCAGTGCATCAAACGGTAAAGCATGGGCAAGCAAGAAGAACCCAACCAAGCTTGATAAGGTTTTCAAACTGGCAAAGAATGCAAAAGTTGCACAGAAGAATTGGAAGAGCGGCAAAAAGAGCACAATAAAGGTAACTTCCAAATAAAAGGAAACAGATAAACGGAACCGGATAAATAGAACCGACCGGTAAGGAGAATGCAATGGAAAAGAAAAGATTACTGATTGTTGTCGATTATCAAAATGATTTCACAGTCGGCTCACTCGGCTGCCCGCAGGCCGCGGCAATCGAGCCCGCTGTGGCTGCGAAAATCGAGGAATACCGCGCCATGGGCGAGGATGCGCAAATCATTTTCACCATGGACACGCACGACAAAGATTATCTGCACACGCAGGAGGGCAGAAATCTTCCGATTGAGCACTGTATCAAAGGCTTCGACGGCTGGCAGCTTTACGGCAAAGTCGCAGCCCTGAAGTCGGATGCCGATCTGGTCTTTTCAAAGCCGACTTTCGGCTCGCTGGAGCTTGCAGACTACCTGCGTGACAAAGGCGACGAATATGAAAGCGTCGAACTTGCAGGAGTCGTAACGAATATCTGTGTCATTTCCAATATGGTACTCGCAAAAGCTGCCATGCCGGAGGTTCCAATTCTTATCGACGCGGCATGCGTAGCCAGCAACGACGATGCGCTGGGCGAAGCGGCACTCGCCGTCATGGAAACCATGCATGTGAAGGTGAAACGGTAGAGTGGCTGCGGCGTGCTTGGAGTTTGTCGCACACTTGGAGCATGCCGAAAGTTGGATTTTTTCAAGTACTCGCCAAAAAAAGCCAATAAACGGGCGGATTTGAGCGGCGAAACTTGTCAAATCTTGTTGAAAAGCGTCGAAAGTTGGATTTTTCGGCGAGCGCCGTAAAAAAAGCCAAGAAAAGCGTTGCGTTTAGTACATATTTCTTGGCTTTTTTCGAGACTATGCCGATTTTGTCCAACTTCTGACAAAATCCACATCTGATACAGCCGTTTCGAGCGGCTTCAAATGAAAAAAATTGGATTTTTTCGATTCTAACCGGCAAAAATCCAATTTTTATTTACGCATTTTATGTAGAGGTTCGCGCAGATTGTTGTTTTTAATACATTATGATGGCGCGAACCGGACAGGCTTGTGCGCAATACCCGCAAGTGATGCATTTGGACCGGTCAATTTCCGCCAGTCCGTTTTTATTATACGCGATGGCTGCCGAGTGGCAGACCGTAAGACAAGTGCCGCAGCCCTCGCAGTCTTCTTGATTAACTCGCACACACTTGGCGGAAACATCCGGGGCATAATCATCTGGCATGCTGCCATCCAAATAGCTGACAATATCGTCAATGTCACGGCGGCACCCGAAGCCGAGCATAACCGAGTCAATACTGTCAAGCCCAAAGACATAGTCCAGCGCTTCCCTGTAATGTGCCGCCAGGTTTCCGCCGCCAAGGGCTTTCATTGCGTAGATGCCCTTGCCTGCGCCGCGGGCCGCGGCTATCGCCGCGGCCATGTCGGCGCAGGAGGCCGCGGAGCGGCCGCGGCGGATACCCATGCCGGCATAGTTGATGAGCGGAAAGATGACATCACATGCCGGCACCTGGGTCAGTTCCTCCACCACATCCACATGGTGGGTGGAGACCCCGATGGCCCGTACAAGGCCTTCGGCCTTGGCGGCCATCAGGGCCCGCCATGCGCCTTCGCGCATGGCGAACTGACCCGTTCTGACTTCATGAAGAAGGAAAATATCGATATATGGAACGCCGAGCGCTGCGCATTCCTCAAGAATTGCAGAGTACGCACCGTCGTAGTCAGATGCAAGAGTTTTTGATGAGATAATCGGGCGCTCAAGCGCGGCGTTTGGCACAGAATTTGCGTTTGACTTGCCGACTTCCCCGGCGGCCGGCACGGAGCTCGTCCTCAAATCGTCAGCGGAGCCGGCGGCAGAGCATGCCCTGCAGGCTTCCGCCGAGCGGCCTTCGAGCATCTCCAAAGCCCGGCGTATATAAGGGTAGGTCCTGTAGTACTGCGCAGTATCAATGAAATTAATGCCTTTTGAGAGGGCATAGCAAATAAGCTCCGCGCCCTCGTCGACGGGAAGTGCAAGCTGACCGGGGCCCATCGGCAGGACGCCGCAGCCGACGGGACTTACCCATATATCTGTTTTTCCAAGTTGAATTCTATCTGAAATATTCTTCTTCATATTCACACCGAAAGCCTTTCTTTTTTTATTATAATAAGGTATAATGTTGTTTGTCAACAAATTGACAACAGTTGGCACAGGATTTGCGGTCGAATGAAGCAAGCCGAATGTAGAGGCCGAATGTGGCCGGCCGGATTATTTCAAAATGTGTTTTCAAGAAGGGGGACAACAATTTTGAGCAACGAACATATGGAACATTTGCAGAATCAGATGGGCTTTGAGGCCTTTCGCCACGCATACAGGGCGGCAATCAAGGAAGTCCGCACGAAGATTGAAATCTTGAGTGAAGACTTTGCGGTGCGGCACGATTACAACCCGATTCACCACATGGAGCGCCGGCTTAAGGTGCCGGAGAGCATCGAGGAAAAGCTTGAGCGCCTGAAGAAAGAGGTGTCCATCGAATCTGCAAGAGAAAATATTTTTGACATTGCGGGAATCAGAGTTGTCTGCAATTTTATCGATGATGTATATGCGATTGCGGACATGCTTACGTCGCAGAGCGATGTGACGCTGATTGCGGAGAAGGACTACATAAAAAATCCGAAGCCGAACGGATACCGCAGCCTGCACCTTGTGATTTCGGTGCCGGTATTCCTTTTGGACGGCGAGGAAGAGGTTCCGGTGGAAATTCAGCTCCGTACGGTTGCGATGGATTTCTGGGCGAGCCTGGAACATAATCTGCGCTATAAAAAAGACAAAAATATTCCTTCAAAGATTGACATCGAATTGAAGGCATGTGCGGAAGTCAGCGCGACGCTCGACCGCAGGATGCAGAAAATCTTTGATGAGCTGAACAGGCTGGAATAAAAACACTTGCAATCCGCATATATATATGTTATCATATATGTGCACGATTCAATAAGGTAAGACTAGAAGAGTGGGTGAAAGCCCACTCTTTCAATTTTGTTTGGAGGCTAATGAATGGCTAAGAAGAAGATTACAGAGATAATAGAGGAAATCAGCGCAGAATTTCTTGCACAGAACGGCTTGGAACTTTACAATTCCGAGTTTGTGAAAGAAGGACGCGACTGGTTTTTGAGGGTATACATCGACAAGACGCAGGAAGCACAGGAAGCACAGTATGTTTCGACTGACGACTGTGAGAAGGTCAGCCGGTTCCTCAGTGCGGAGCTTGACAGAATCGACCCGATTGAGCAGAACTACTATCTGGAAGTTTCCTCACCGGGAATGGACAGGGCACTGCTCAAAGATAAGGACTTTGTGCGTTTTGCGGGAGAAATCGTAGACATCAGCCTGTATAAGGCAGTCGACGGGCAAAAGGCATACCAGGGCAGGCTTGTCGGCATAGAGGACGGAAAAATCATCCTTACGGATGAACAGGATAACAGAATTGAATTTCCAAGAGAGCAGGTTGCAAAGACGAAACTTGCCGTAATATTCTAAGGAGGTAATACAGGAAATGAACAAGGAATTTATACGGGCTATCGAGGATTTGGAGAAAGAAAAGCACATATCCAAAGAGATTCTGCTTGAAGCCATCGAATCCGCACTCGTGTCCGCATACAAGAAAAACTACGGAACATCACAGAATGTGCGCGTTGACATCAACGAAGAAACCGGCGACATTAACGTTTACATGAGAATGGATGTTGTGGCAGATGAAGATTTTGAAGATGATCTGACTCAGATTACTCTGGAAGAGGCGATGGAAATCGACCCGCGCTACGAAGTGGGCGATGTTGTGGAATACCAGGTTACCCCTAGAGATTTCGGCAGAATTGCGGCACAGACTGCAAAACAGGTTGTCGTTCAGAGAATCAGAGAAGCAGAGCGCGGAATGATTTTTGACAACTTCATCACGCGTCAGGGCGAAATCGTGACGGGAACCGTACAGAGAGTAAGCAACGAAACGCTGTTCATAAATGTCGGAAACACGGAAGGTATCCTTTCTCCGAACGAACAGGTGCCGGGCGAGCATTACAATATCAATGACAGACTCAAAGTTTACATCATGGATGTAAGAAAAAGCAACAAAGGACCTCAGGTTTTCCTTTCCAGATCACATCCGGGTCTTGTGAAGAGGCTCTTCGAGCTGGAAGTTCCGGAAATTGAGGACGGAACAGTGGAAATCAAGGGAATAGCAAGAGAAGCAGGTTCCAGAACCAAGATGGCGGTTTACACGCAATTCGAAAACGTGGATCCGGTCGGAGCATGCGTAGGCACGAGAGGAAACCGCGTACAGGCGATTGTGGATGAACTCCACGGAGAAAAAATCGACATCATTACATGGAGCGAAGATCCGGAAGTACTGATTGCAAATGTACTCAGCCCGTCAAAGGTTGAAAAAGTAATCATTCCGGACCCGGAAGAAAAATCGGCGATTGTCGTAGTTCCGGATTACCAGCTTTCACTGGCAATCGGTAAGGAAGGTCAGAACGTAAGATTGGCGGCAAGAGTGAGCGGATGGAAGATTGACATCAAGAGCCACAGCCAGTATGAGGCTTCCGAACCGGAAGAAGCAGGCTTTATCGAAGTCGACGAAGATCCGGAATTTATTGAAGTCAGCGAAGAACCGGAACTCACTGAAATGGAGGATTAATTTGAAAGAAAGAAAGGTTCCCATGAGAACATGCGTGGGATGCACGGAATCAAAAGACAAAAATGATTTAATCAGAATCGCGATATACGAAGGAGAGATAACGGTCGATCCGACGGGGAGAGCCAAGGGACGCGGAATTTATATCTGCAGGGACAATCCCGAGTGTTTTGACAAAGCCGTAAAGAGAAAGGCATTTGAGCGTGCGCTCAAAAGACCGGTAACAGACGATGAGAAAGAAAGGCTGAAAGGCGAGCTTGAGGCGGCAAAGTGAGAAGCAAGGTTGAAAGCTACTTAGGCTTTGCGGCCAGAGCCAGGAGCCTTTCCACCGGATACAACACCTGTATCTTCATGATGGAAAAGCGAAAACTGAAACTTTTGATTCTGACCGAAGACCTTTCGGAAAATTCAAAGGAAAAAATGGTTCGAGCGGCGAAGCAATACGAAGTACCGTGCCGCATATACGGCAAAATAGATGATTTGTCCCACATCACCGGGACAGAAGGCAAGGGGATATTCGGCCTTGCCGATAAGAATTTAGCAGACGCAATTGTAAGTGAGATTGATAGACAATCGTTAGAAGAGGAGGTGTTCTAATGGCAAAAGAAAATAATGCACAGGAAACCACGATTATCAAGGCAGCCCCGAAAAAGGCTGACGGCCAAAAAGACGAACAACCGAGAGGAACCGTAAAAGCGGCAAGCATGGCACAGGTAAGAACGCTTGGCGCAAACAAACACCCACAGACAAGACAGGCACAGCCGGACAGACCGCAGGCACGTCCGCCGATCGGAAAACCGGTTGCAAATAAAGAACTTGAGAACAGAAACCGTCCGCCAATCGGAAAGCCGATGGCAAAACCTATGGGAAAACCGATGGCAAAAGCGGATGTGCCGCAGACAGAAGCACCGAAGGCAGAAGCACCGAAAGTTGAAGTTCCGGTTGCCGAAACTCCGAAGACGGAACCACCGAAGACGGAAGCACCGGCGGCAGCACCGAAAGCAGAGGCGCAGAAGGCGGAAGCTCCGGCAGCTGAAGTTCCGAAGGCAGAAGAGCCGAAGAAAGCCGAACCAAAGGAGGCAGAACCGAAGAAAGAAGCTCCTAAGGCAGACGCACAGAAGCCGGCACGCGAAAAACGCGCACCGAGAGCCGAATCCGGAAGGGACAATGGCGGAAGAAACGGTGACAGAAAATCGGATGGAAGAAACTTCAGAGACAGAAATGACCGCGATGGCAGAACATCCGAAGGCGGCAGAGGTCCTCGCGACAGAAACGACAGAAATGACAGAAACGATCGCGGCGGCCAAGGCGGCGCAGGCAGAAACGACAGAAATGACCGCGGAGGCAGAGGAAACGACCGTCCGGCACTTTCCAAGATGGAAACGAAACCGAATCAGAAGAATACGGAAAAACGCGAACATCCGGAAAAAGAAAGAAATAAATTTGCAAAGCTCGAAAACGGCGGCAGCCAAGGCAAGAAGAACAAGGAAAGAATGCAGCAGCGATCTCTTGAAAAACAGGCAAAACCGAAGAAACACAACAAACCAAAGCCTGTAGTTGAGGAGGAGGATGACATTTTGGAAGAACTGCAGGCAGGAACAGTAGCCGTAACGGCACCGATCACGGTAGCAGGATTCTGCGAACAGGTCGGCGTATCCACATCCATGGTAATCATGGCACTTATGAAAATGGGTATCATGGCAAACATCAACCAGAATATCGACGAAGACACCATTATGATTCTGGCAGACGATTTAGGAATCAAAGTTGTCGTAAGCAAAGTGGAAGAAGAAGAGGAAGAAGAAGGTCTGGAGCTTTTCGAAGACAAGGAAGAAGACCTGAAGCCTCGTGCACCGATTATCACGGTTATGGGCCATGTTGACCACGGTAAGACATCCTTGCTTGATGCCATCAGAAAGACAAATGTAACCGCTTCCGAATCGGGCGGAATCACGCAGCACATCGGTGCGTCCGAAGTCATGATCAACGGACAGAAAATCGTGTTCCTCGATACGCCGGGTCACGAAGCCTTCACGGCAATGCGTGCCCGCGGAGCACATATTACAGATATCGCGGTACTCGTTGTTGCAGCAGACGACGGCGTTATGCCGCAGACCATCGAGTCCATCAGCCATGCGAAGGCGGCAGGCGTTCCGGTTATCGTAGCAATCAATAAGATCGATAAGCCGGGTGCAAACCCTGACAGAGTAAAACAGGAACTTACGGAGCACGGAATCCTTGTGGAAGACTGGGGCGGCGATGTTATTTCCGTACCGGTATCCGCAAAGACCGGCGAAGGCATCGTAAACCTTCTCGAAATGATTCTGCTTCAGGCAGAAGTGCTTGAACTCAGAGCAAATCCGAACAGACTTGCGATGGGTTCGGTTATCGAAGCAAGACTGGATAAGAACAAAGGTCCGGTTGCGACCCTTCTTGTAACAAACGGAACGCTCAAGACAGGAATGAGCGTGGTAGCGGGAACCTGTGCCGGAAGAATCAGACTTATGACGGACTTCAAGGGCAAAGAAATTAAGAAAGCAGGCCCTGCGACAGCGGTTGAAATCCTGGGTCTTTCCGATGTACCGGAAGCCGGCGATGAATTCAATGCGGTTAAGCAGGATAAGATCGCGAAAGAAATCGCAGACAACCGTAAGCAGAAACTCAGAGAAGAAATTCTCGCAAGAAACGCAAGCACGACGCTGGAACAGCTCTTCAGCCAGATTCAGGAAGGCGAGGTCAAGGACCTCAACCTCATCATCAAGGGCGATGTACAGGGCTCTATCGGTGCAATCGTTGCGTCTCTTGAGAAACTCAATAACGAAAATGTAAGAGTCAGAATCATTCATACCGGCGTTGGTACGGTTACGGAGTCCGATGTAATGCTTGCCGGAACGACAGGCTCCATCATCATCGGTTTCAATGTAAGACCGACGACTGCGGTTCAGACTTTTGCGGACAGAGAAAACATCCAGATCAGACTTTACAGAGTCATCTACGACATCTTAAACGATGTGGAAGACGCGATGAAGGGTATGCTTGATCCTGAATTTAAGGAAGAAGTTCTGGGTAAAGTAGAAGTAAGAGAAACATTCAAAGTTCCGAATGTCGGCATCATCGCAGGTGCTTATGTTCAGGAAGGCAAGGTTATCCGAAATGCGGAAGTTCGTCTTGTGCGTGACGGCATCGTCATCCACGAAGGAACGATTTCCTCACTCAAGAGATACAAGGACGACGCAAAGGAAGTCAACCAGGGCTATGAATGCGGTATCGGAATTGAAAACTACAACGACATCAAGGAAGGCGACATCATCGAATGCTTCCACATGGTTGAGGTAGAAAGGAAATAAAAATGGGCAAAGGCTACAGACAAGGCAGGCTTGGAGAAGAAATCCGCAGAATCATCAGTGAGCTTTTGATCAGCGGAATTAAAGATCCGAGAGTTGCAGAGCATATGATCAGCATTTCCGGCGTTTCGGTGACGAGCGACGGAAGCTATGCGACCTGTTATGTGTCGGTGCTGAATTTCAGCAAGGATGAAGAGGAAAGAAAGACTGCCGAGGAGGATATTCTGGCGGGTCTTAACAGCGCAAAGGGTGTGATGAAGAAAGAAATTTCACGTCAGGTGAAGGTTCGTCACATTCCGGAGCTGATTTTCAAAATCGACCATTCCATGGATTACGGCAGACACATAGAGGAAATTTTAGACACCATCGATTTTGACAGTTATCAAAAAGATGAGGAAGAAGCAGAAGATGCAGATGAAAAAGGCGAATTTTAAGATTCGCCTTTTGGCATATAACAGAAACAAAGACGAAGACAGAGGAAACAGAAGATGAACAACACTTACAAGGAAATCGCACAGGTTCTCGAAGGTGCACAGACCGTTCTGCTTTATCCGCATGTCAGCGCGGACGGGGATGCACTCGGTTCGTGTGCGGCGCTTTGCAGAGCGCTTCGGATGAAAGGCAAGGAGGCGTTTATTCTCGTGGAGGAAGAACTGCCGCTGAATCTGGCTTTTCTGGACAAAGGATATTGCACGGAAGATCCGAATGTCATTGAGAATGTTGACATTTCGTTTTGCGTGGACTGTGGGGATGCAACGCGCTTTCCGGGACGCACGGAGAAATTTGCGAAAGGGAAGACAAGCGTGTGCATCGATCACCATCACACTACAACGGAATTTTGCGACTACAATTATGTGGACCCGGATGCGGCGGCCACAGGCGAGCTTGTGTTTGACTTGCTCAAAGAAATGGGGATTTCGCAGGATATTGAAATCGGCGAAGCGATTTTTGCGGCAATCACCACAGATACCGGAAACTTCCAGTATTCAAACACCACCAGAAGATGTTTTGAAATCATGACGGAGCTTTTTGACTGGGGCGTAGATACGAACAAAGTCAGCGTTCAGCTTTATGAGAACATCAGACTGGAGCGGAAAATTATTGAGACGATGGCATTTTCGACGCTCAGCCTTCTGGCAGACGGAAAAGCCGCAGTGGCATATGTGACACAGGAAATGCTGGAAAAGAGCGGTGCCCTTTCGGAGGAAACCGAGAATGTGATTCGCGAGCTTAGGAGCATCGCAGGCGTGGAATATGCGGCCTTTTTGAAAGAAAAAGGACCGGAAACGGTACGCCTCAGCCTCAGAGCAAAGACCCAAGGCGATGTTTCGGTAATTGCCGAAAAATTCGGCGGCGGCGGACATATAAAAGCCGCGGGGGCAACACTTAACATGACGATAGAAGAAGCTGTAAACGCTGTGTGTGCAGAACTCGAAAAAGCAGCAGGTGCGGAGAGTGAGAGAATGCAGCAGGGCGAATCGGAGACGAAATGAAAGACGGAATTTTAAATATAAACAAGCCGCAGGGAGTAACATCGCATGATGTGGTAAGAGACATCCGAAGACTGCTTGGCATAAAGAAAATCGGACATACCGGAACACTTGACCCGATGGCAACCGGAGTTCTGCCGGTTTGTATCGGCAAAGCGACCCGAATCACCGAGTACACGGATCTGGACTTCAAAAAGTATCGCTGCACGCTGAGGCTCGGGCTGGTGACGGACACGCAGGACATCTGGGGAGAAATCCTCGAAGAAAACCCGACTGCGGGAATCACGCCGGACGATGTGCGGGAGGCTTTTTCGGGCTTTCACGGAAAAATCAGTCAGAAGCCGCCGATGTACAGTGCAGTCAGAGTAGGCGGAAGACGGCTTTACGACTATGCCAGAGCGGGAGAAACCGTGGAGGTGAAGGAGCGCGAGGTCTATATCCGCGGACTGGAAATAGAGCAGATGGATTTTGCGCATGACAGCGATGTGAAGAAGGTGACTTTCACCGTGGAATGCTCCAAAGGCACCTATATCCGGACGATTTGCGAGGATGCAGGCCGGCATCTTGGCTGCGGTGCGGCGATGGAGAGCCTCGCAAGGATTGCAAGCGGCCGATTCAAAATCGAGGATGCAATCGATCTTTACGAGCTTGTGGATACTTATGCAAGCAGGCGATTCGAAGGCGAAAAGTATTTCGTGGAACCTGCAGATGCACAGGCGCTCGCAGAAATCGAAAAACTGGTTCTGCCGACGGATTATCCCCTGACGCACTTTGGAAGCGTAGTGATGGATGAAGCGATGGGGAAAAAGTTCATCGACGGATGGCACATTTCCTTCAAGGACTGCGAGGTGACGGCAAGGCCGGAATTTGAACAGAAAGAGCCGGAAATCGAAATCCGTCCGGAATATAGAGGGGCATATAAGATGTACCGCCGCACCGCTTGCGGCAATGATTTTCTGGGCGTGGCATTTTACAGCCCAAAATACAAGAAACTCGTGGCAGATAAGGTTTTCTGCCGAAATGACGAAGAGGTTTAAGACAGAGGTTACGACGATGAAAAAGTTTGAGACAATAGAAGACATCGCGCAGATTGAACCGTCCTGTGCGGCCCTCGGCAACTTTGACGGAGTACATGTCGGACACAGACAGCTGATTGAGTCCGCGGTGGAGAAGGCGAGGGAAAAGGGACTTGCAAGCGCGGTATTTACCTTTTCCAATCATCCCAAAAGCCTGATACCGGGAGCCAAACCGGTGAAAAACATTGTTTATCGGGAAGAAAAGGAAGCACTGATTGAAGCACTCGGCGTGGATTATTATTTCAACTTCGCATTCACGAAGGAAATCATGACCATGCCGCCGGAGGCTTTTGTGAAAATGTTTTTGCATGATATGATGAATGCAAAAGAGGTTTTCTGCGGGTTCAACTATCACTTTGGCTATAAGGGAGAAGGCGACACGAAAATGCTCCGGATTTTGGGCGCAAAATACGGTTTTCACGTGAATGAGGTGAAGGCTGTTTCCATCGACGGGGATGTTGTAAGTTCCACGCTGATACGCAATATGATAATGGCAGGTGAAATGGAAGAATGCTCGAAGTATCTCGGCAGGAATTATGACATCGGCGGAGAAGTTGTCGTGGGAAACCGGCTCGGAAGAACGATCGGGTTTCCGACCTCGAATATTATGATTGACGAAAGCATGGTGACACCTCCAAACGGTGTATACATCACTTACTGCATCTATAACGGCACGAAATATCCGAGCATCACAAATGTCGGAATCAAACCGACCATAGGCTCCTTTAAGAAAAACATGGAAACGCACATTTTCAATTTTGACAAGGAGCTTTACGGGAAGCAGATTAAAGTGGAATTCATAAAAAAGACCCGCGATGAGGTCAAGTTCCGAAACATCGAGGAACTTTCCGCACAGATTGCAAAGGACTGCAATGAGGCAAAGACCTATCACGGGCTGTAAGGCCTACATAGAGCTGTTGGGCTATTCGACACCGTCACGAAGTTCCGGACCCGGATCCGGGCTCCATTCGGAAAGCACGATGCTGACAACGACAAGGAGGCCGCCGAGCCAGCCGACGATGCCGAGCGTTTCGTGAAGAATCATAACGGATGCCGCAGCGCCGACAACCGGTTCTACGGTCAATATGAGTGCCACACGGTTTGCAGCGACATGCTTTTGGGCGGTTGTCTGAAGGATGAAGCAAAGTGCTGAGCATACAAGCCCAAGTACGATAAGCGTGCCCAGTTCAAGACCTGTAAGTGTTTCAGGCACAGCCTCACCGGCAGCGAAGATTCCGGCGAATCCGAGTACGGATATGGTTGCAAGCTCAATTATGGTAAGCGCATAGACATCGTGTGATTTTGCGAGTTTTTCAATTGTTACGATCTGTCCGGCACTGAAGAAAGCAGCTCCGAGGCAGATGGCATCGCCGATGTTAAAGCCAAGGGAGGCACTGCCGCCCATCGAAATCAGGTAAACACCGACAACACAGATTACAACGCAGAGCGCAGACTTGCGGGTCAGCCTGATGCGGTAAATTACAAAATTAAGAAGCGGTACGCAGATTGCACCGAGCGTGGAGAAGAAAGCAGTTCTCGAAGCCGTCGTATATTTGATGCCAAGCGTGGCGCATACGTAACACGCAAACATCAGAATACCGATTAAGATGCCTGCTTTGAGCAGTTCTTTGTCAACCTTCTTAAGATGCTTGAAAAAAACGGCTGCGAGTGCCAATGCGGCAATGCCGAAGCGTATTGCCTGCACATAGAAGGTAGGAAGCCCATCGACATAGCGAAGACCCAGAAATCCGAAGCCCCAGCAGATGGCTACCACAAGCAGGCCGATGACCGAGAAGATTTCTTCTTTGCTTTTTTTCTTGTGATTGAGATGCATTTTATCATTCCTTTCGCGGCGCCGCAGAATCTATAAATACGACACTGATACTAATTTAACATAAATATTGGAAAAAATCAAATGGAAGGGGTTACATAAATGAAATTATTTGACAACAGGGTACAGGAAACCAAATATAAAGTCCTTAGAGAAGTTGCGGTTCAGGCATGGGAGGGGCATGAAATCTTCGCCGAGTTCAATCGGATTGCGGGAAATGTCATTCCGAAGGACCAGCCTCCTCAGACTTGCTGCATATATAAAGACCGAGCAGTCGTAGCGGAAAGAATCAGACAGGCAGCAGGCGGAAGCCCGAACGAACCGGGCATTGTGCATGTCATCGATATTGCCTGTGACGAATGTCCGGAGGCCGGCTATGTTGTCACGGATCTTTGCCGCGGCTGTCTTGCACACCACTGCGTGGAAGAGTGCAAGCGCAATGCGATTATCATTGACGAGCACCAGCATGCAAAAATTGACAAAAGCAAGTGCGTGGAATGCGGAAGATGTGCCAAAGCATGTAAGTACAGTGCAATCCACAATTTTCAGCGCCCGTGCGAAAACGCCTGCAAAGTCGGCGCAATTTCAATGGCGCCCGGCGGCGAAGCCTGCATCGATTACGATGCCTGCATTGACTGCGGTGCCTGTGTTTACCACTGCCCGTTCGGTGCACCTGTGGACAAGTCAAGTATTGTGACTGTTATCAAAGAACTGAAAGCCGCAGCGGAAGCCGAGGCTGCGGGCGGGGAAAACAAACTCATCGCAATCGTTGCACCGGCAATCGCCAGCCAGTTCCAATATGTACCGCTCGGCAAGGTAATTACGGGAATAAAGAAGCTCGGATTCGCAAAGGTACTGGAAGTTGCGGTGGGAGCCGATATGGTTGCGTACAAAGAAGGACTGGAACTCGTAGAAAAGGGATTCCTGACATCTTCCTGCTGCCCGGCTTTTGTAAAATACATAGAAACAAAGCATCCTGCAATGGTTCCGCACATCTCGCACAATCTGTCACCGATGGCGGAACTTGGGCGTTCGATTAAGGAACATGAGCCGGATGTCAAAATCGTATTCATCGGCCCTTGCATCGCAAAGAAAGCCGAAATCAAAAAAGAAACGGTGTCCCCGTATGTCGATTATGTAATCACTTTCGAGGAGCTGCAGGCTTTGTTTGACAGCCGTGACATTCTCCTTCAGGATCAGGAAATTACGGAATGGAATCAGGCTTCCTACTACGGAAGAATGTTTGCAACCTCCGGCGGAGTTGCTGCTGCGGTTGCAGAGATTCTGAAAGAAATGAAGGTCGATGATTTTGAACTCAATGCAATCTCCTGCGACGGAATCGACAAATGCAAGGCCGCGCTTCTCAAGGCAAGCAAGGGCGTCCTGCCGAACAACTTCATCGAGGGAATGGTCTGCATGAGAGGCTGCGTGGGCGGCATGGGCAACCCGACCTGGCGCGAGGACATTTCGGAAGAAATCGAAGAACACGCAGAAGAAGCGGAAATCACAGAAATTCTGACGCATCTGGAGCTGTAAAAGCAGTACACCTCCTGCGACACAGTGGCCGGAGCTTCGGCAGATTGGTTCGGAACCCCGCGTGCAGGGCAAAATTACATTAAAACAGGTTTTCGGGCCAAAAAATGTAAGACCGGTTCAACCGGCACAGCACATTTAGTAGGTACGGATTTCGAACCACCAGATGTTGAAATGAAAATGTCGCATGAGGCGGTCAAAAGTCCGAAAAACATAGCCTGGAATGCGCAAAATGGCCCAAAAGGCAAAAAAAATTACATTAAACCCCCGTTTTCGGCGGGTTTAATGTAATTTTGAGGTGAATCCAAGAATTACCATTATTTATTTCACCAAACAATTGCCGCTCATCTCCGGCGGAATCGGAAGCTCCATGAGCTTCAGCATGGTCGGGGCAATGTCTGCGAGCTTGGCTGTTTCTGCAGTGTCCTCACGGAAGCTGCAAGGCGAAGCACTGATGTGGACCAGCGGAACAGGGTTCGTCGAGTGGGCGGTAACCACGTTTCCGCCGGCATCCAGCATGCAGTCCGCATTGCCGTGATCGGCGGTAAGCAGGATCTGACCGCCGGCGGCAAGAACCGCATCACAAACTTTTTGGACGCACACATCCAGAACCTCGATGGCCTTTACCGCTGCGTCGAATACGCCGGTGTGGCCGACCATGTCGGCGTTCGCGAAGTTTAAAATAATGGCGTCGTAAAGTCCGGTGCCGATTTCTTCAACCACTTTGTCCGTAACTTTAAAGGCACTCATTTCCGGTTTGAGATCATAAGTCGCAACCTTCGGCGACGGAATCAGGATGCGGTCCTCCAAAGGGTTTGCAGCCTCAACACCGCCGTTGAAGAAGAAGGTAACGTGAGCATATTTTTCGGTTTCCGCAATGCGGAGCTGGTGGAGTCCGTTTGCGGAGAGATATTCGCCGAGCGTATTTTTGATGGTCTGCGGTGGGAATGCAATCTCGACATTCGGCATGGAAGCATCGTACTGCGTCATGCAGACATAGACAAGGTCTTGCGGTGCTTTTTTTCGTGCAAAACCATCAAAGCCGGGATCGACGAAGGCGCGCGTGATTTCTCTTGCTCTGTCCGGGCGGAAATTGCAGAAAATCACAGAATCTCCGTCCGAAACAGGTGTGGCTTTCTCGCACACGGTCGGCAGGATAAATTCGTCAGTTTCCCCTTCAGCATAAGCGTTCTTAACCGCTTCCGATGCAGTGGCAGCATGACGGCCATCAAGAAGCGTAAGTGCGTCGTAGGCTTTTTCAACTCTTTCCCAGCGCTTGTCACGATCCATCGCATAGTATCTGCCCGAAACCACTCCGATTTTGAGTGACGAAAGTGACTCGGACATCTTTTCCATCTCTTCTATGTAATGAATTCCCGATGTCGGCGGCACATCTCTGCCGTCCATGAAACAATGCAGCATGATGTTTGAAACGCCGCGGCTGTCTGCCAGGCGAATCGCCGCTTTGATGTGCTCAATGTGGCTGTGCACGCCGCCGTCCGACAAAAGTCCGAAGATGTGCAGCGTGGAATTTTCACCGAGCACATGGTCGATTGCTTTGTTCAGAGCAGCATTTCCGTTAAAAATGCCGTCTTCGATGGCTTTGGTAATGCGTGTCAGCTCCTGATAGACGATGCGGCCCGCACCGATATTCAGGTGTCCGACCTCGGAGTTTCCCATCTGCCCTTCGGGAAGACCGACCGCAAGGCCGCTCGCCCGGAGGCTGATATGCGGATAAGTTTCAAATATCTTGTCGAGGTTCGGCGTGTGTGCCGCCTTGATTGCATTTCCGTATTCCGACGGGTTCAGGCCGAAGCCGTCGAGTATCATGAGCATGGTCGGCTTTGGCCGTACCGATGTGTTTTGTGTCATTTTGTTACCTGCTTTCCGATTTCTGTATTGTCGCTATATTGATACCTTTATTTTAGCAAATTTACACACGAAAAAACAGTATCGAGGCGCAAAAAAATATGCTAAAATGGAAACAGAATACAGAAAGGAAGACGGGCGGATGAATTGGACGGCGGAGCAGGCGAGAGCCATAGAACTCAGAGAGAAGAATATTTTGGTTGCAGCGGCGGCGGGTTCCGGAAAAACAGCGGTGCTCGTGGAGAGAATCAAAAAGCTGATTCTTGAGGGCGAATGCAGCATAGACCGAATGCTGATCGTAACATTTACCAATGCGGCGGCGGCCGAGATGAAGGAAAAAATCGAAAGAGCCATAGAAAAAGAGGCAGAGGAAAATCCTGGACAGGTGCGGCTCCTGAAGCAGCAGCTCGAACGCCTGCCCCTTGCAAACATCAGCACTTTTCACGCTTTTGCGCTTGAGGTAATCCGCAGGTTTTTCTATCTTATAAATGTCGACCCGAATTTCAAAATCTGCGACAATGTGCAGCAGGAACTCCTAAAGGAACAGGCCCTCGACGAACTTTTGAAAGAATATTTCGACGCGGAAAGTCCGGAGTTTTTGTCATTTTTGAATAAATACAGCGGGGACCGCAATGAGCTCAAATTCAGACAGACCGTCCGAAAAACGTTTGAAGTGATTCAGAGCCTGCCGGAACCGTTCCCGTGGCTTTCTGCGGCGGCAGGGGAGCTGGACAGTGATTTTGAGACTTTCGCTTCGGGCAAAATACCGCAATTTATAATGGAGGACTCGTACCTGCGCTTTGAGGAGGCTTTGGGAAGCATTCTGCGTTTTGCTGAGGAGTCAGAACGTTTTGCACACGAGGGAGTTGCGGAAATCACCGCAGCTTATGTAAACATTGCCTCGGAACTGCGTGACGCTGCACGCGGCGGAGATTTTGAGGCTCTGCGCGCGCTTCTTTCGAGCGTGAAAATGCCTTCACTTTTGAAAAAATATTTCAAACCGGACGATTCCCACCCGCAGGCGGAACTCGAGGAATTTAAGGAAAAGCTGGAAGCGGCAAGGGTTCCTCTGAAGGATGCCGTGACATCGCTCAAAAAAGATTATTTCTATGACAGCCTTGCGAATCTGCATGCGGAAATAAGGGAAACCTTCCCCGACGCTGCGTTTTTCTTGAAAATCATGGAGGACTACAGGGACATTTTTGCGCGTCTCAAAAAAGAACGCGGCGTGGTGGATTTCAGTGACATCGAGCATTTTGCCTTTGAGATTTTGAAGGACGAGGAGGCCGCTTCGTATTACAGAGAAAAATTTGCATATATTTTTATAGATGAATATCAAGACAGCAATTTGCTGCAGGAGGCTTTGATTGCACGCATCAAACGGGAAAACAATCTCTTCATGGTCGGCGATGTGAAGCAGAGCATCTACAAATTCAGGCTTGCGGAGCCGGAAATTTTCCAGGCGCGCTACCGTGCTTTTGCGGACGAGCAAAAGCGTGCCGAGGCCGAGGGCGTGCCGGCCGTTTCCGAGAAAATCGACTTAAACAAAAATTTCCGAAGCAAGGAATCGGTCATCCGGTTCATCAACCGTGTTTTTGAGGCGGCGATGCCCGGCTACGACGAAAATGCGGCGCTGCATCTTGGCGATCCGTTCGGGCATAACTGTAATTTCGAGCCGAAACTTTTCCTCGCGGAGACTCCGTGGGACGAGGATTCGGAGCTTGACGACGAACTCAAGACCATGATCAAGGCCGAAAAAGAGGCTTTGGCCGCGGCCAGAATCATAAAAGATTCGTTGGGAAAGACGATTTTTGACAGCAAGCGCGGCAACGAAAGACCTCTGGAGAAGGGTGACATTGTTATCTTGCTGCGTGGAATCAAAAACTACGGGGATATTTTTTACAAGACGCTGAGCGACAACAATCTGCCGGCCTATGTCGATGACAATGACGGCTATTTTGATACGATGGAAATCAATATGTTCCTGTCTCTGCTCGAAATCATCGACAACGAAAAGCAGGACATTCCGCTGATTACCGTGATGCGTTCGGAAATCTGGCACTTCGCTGTCAACGAGCTCGCAGGCATCCGTGCGGCATGCACGGAGCGGTGTTCGTATCACGACGCAGTGCTGCGATATGCAGAGGACGGCCCGGATGCAGCTCTCCGCCAAAAATGCCGGGATGTGCTTTCCGACCTTGCTGCGTGGCGGCAGGAGGCAAGGCTGATTCCGCTCGAAGAGCTGGTTTGGAAGCTGATGCTCGACACAGGATTCTATATTGCTATGGGTGCAATGCCGTCGGGGAGCCGCCGCCAGGCAAACCTGAGGGCGCTCTGCGACAAAGCACTTGCGTACCGTAAGGCACAGGGCGGCTCCCTTTACGGCTTCGTGCAGTACATCGATGCCGTAAAGCAGCACAAGGTTGCCATGGGTCAAGTCAAGATGGCGGCGGAAGGTGATGATACAATCCGCATCATGACGATTCACAAATCCAAGGGTCTTGAGTTTCCTATGGTGCTTTTGGCAGGTTTCTGCCGCCGCCTGAATTATACGAGGCCGGGCCGCGAGATTGCGGTGCACAAGGATATCGGCATCGGCTTTCCTCTTGTAAACTACGAGGAAAGCTGGATGAAGACCACTTTGATTCAAAATGTTATACGCGTGAAACTGCATCGTGAGGAGGTTGAAGAGGAAAAGAGAATTCTTTATGTTGCAATGACCCGTGCCAAGGACATTCTGTACATTCTCGGCATGGTTGACGATTTCAACGAAGCCGTCAGCGCGCTGGTCAAGGCACCGCCGAGCGACTCTTCGTATTTTTCGATGTGCGGGCGCCGCATATACGAAGATCCGGAGGCACGCGGCTATATAAGCAACGAAGCCCTGCGTGCGCTTTCCGAAGGCACGCGCCGCTCTGCCGCACGAGCACTTGCACTGCTTGAAATACCGCCGGACGGCGAAGCTTCTGGGGCTGTCGGGGTATTTGGGGCTTCCGGGGCTGCCGGGGTCTTTGGGGCTTCTGGGGCTTCTGGGGCTTCTGGGGCTTCTGGGGCTTCTGGGGCTTCTGGGGCTTCTGGGGTGGAATCGCCAATCGACGATGTGCGTTTGTCGAAAGATGTCGAACGGCGTATGACCTTCGAATATCCGTTTGCCGCCGACCTCAAAATTAAATCCAAATACGCAGTCAGCGAACTTGCAGGCAAAGGCGAAGCAGAACTATCGCTGTCTGAGCCAAAGAGCTTCAAGGCACATGACAAATTCACGCTGGCTCAAATTGGTACGATAATCCATAAAGTGCTCGAAAAAATTGACTTCAATACTGCGTTTGCAGGCGCAGACACTTCTGCGAAGGTCGCCGCCGACAGCCATACTGGCGCAACTGCCGATGGCGTGTGCAAGTATGTTGCCGCACTCATGGACAGCATGGTGCGCGATGAATTCTTGACAAAAGAGGAAGCCGAAGCAGTAAATCCGAAGCTGATTGAACGCTTTATCGTTTCACCTCTCGGACTGCGGATGGCAGACGCCGCAAAGAAAGCTGCGGCAGGCGCAGCTTCCGATTTCCTCGGCCTGCAGCGGGAGCGGCCATTTAATCTGGTGCTTGAGCAGGCCGGCGCACAGTCGATTGTGCAGGGTATTATCGACTGTTTCTTCGAAGAAGAAGGCGAACTCGTCCTCGTGGACTACAAGACGACCGGGGTTGGGAGCGAGGGCGAGCTCGCAGCGCGCCGGGAGAGCATCCGTGCAAGATATGCTATGCAGATTGATTTGTACCGCCGGGCACTTGAGGCGGCTACGGGCAAATCAGTGAAAGAGGCCTATCTTTACTTGACCAATCTTGGCGAGACAATTGAGATGTGACACCAGTGACAAGTTTTTATGTACTTTTAAATTTGAATGATATATAATGATGATAGAGAAAGGAGGCTCAAAGGATGACGGACAGAATTTATTCAATAACTGAGATTCAGACAATTTTGAATCCGATATTTGCTCGTAATGGAGTAAAGCGTGCGATTTTGTTTGGCTCATATGGAAAACGAAACGCCAGTAAAAAAAGTGACGTAGACTTGCTTGTGGATAGCGGCCTGCATGGACTGAAATTTATAGGGCTGGGAGAAGAAATTCGAGCGGCACTTGACAAGGAAGTTGACTTATTCGATGTTTCTCACATTGAGCCTGCCTCAAGGATTGAAAAAGAAATTGGAAGAACGGGGGTGTTGTTGTATGAAAAATAGAGCGATACTCCTAAAGCTAATTGAGCATATTGATAAAATTCAAAGTTATTGTAAAGATAATTCATACGAATCTTTCTCGAAAAATTCTCAGCTTGTCGAGGCATGTGTATTTAATCTGAGCCAGATGGGTGAGATGGTAAATCGGTTAGACGATGAGTTCATTGAAAAGCACAATGATATCCCGTGGCATCAAATAAGAGGATTAAGAAATCGAATCATACACGATTACGAAGGCGTTAATTTATATCTTGTTTGGGAAGTCATAAAAAATGATTTGCCGAATCTTAGAGATACACTCATCAAGATTTAAGATACTTTTAATTTTCAAAATTTAGAGGTTTGAAGCGATTTGGGACTTTCTGTTCTAAATTATCAAACCTCTTTTTAGATGTTTTTTTAAAATTAAGAAAAAAATAAGAAAAATCTTGTACAGTTTTGTGGAGAAAGCGGTATGATAGAGGAGAAAAGAGGAAGATAGATAAAATGGAAACAATTTTGGTAGTAGATGACAACAGGGAGATTGTTGATTCGCTGGGGAAACTTCTGGCAATCGAGGGATATGAAATTTTGACGGCGTACGACGGCATGGAGGCGCTGGACAAGATGGAGACAGAGAAGATCGATTTGATTTTGCTCGATGTGATGATGCCGCGGCTGAACGGGCTTTCGGCGCTGATGAAAATTCGCGAGAAACATAATATACCGGCGATTATTTTGTCGGCAAAGACGGAGGAAAGCGACAAGGTGTCCGGGCTTTCGCTAGGCGCGGACGACTATATCGAAAAACCGTACAATCCGGCGGAGCTTTTGGCGCGGGTCAAGGCGCAGCTTCGAAGATACAAGGCCTACGGAGGAAGCCGGTCGGGCGAGGCACAAAGGGCAGAAATCACCAACGGCGGGCTTGAGCTTGACGACCGGCAAAAGCAGCTTTTCGTCGATGGTGAAGCGGTGCGGCTGACGGCGACGGAGTATAAAATTGTGGAGCTTTTGATGCGGCATCCGGGGCAGGTGTTTTCGGCAGAGCAGATTTACGAAAATGTCTGGAACGAAGACGCAAGTTACTCAGTAGAAAATACGGTGATGGTGCACATCAGGCACATTCGTGAAAAAATTGAAGTCGAACCGAAAAATCCAAGATATGTAAAGGTGGTATGGGGAATTGGATACAAAATGGAAAAATATTAAAGAAAAATGTAAGAAAATGATAGAAACCATACGGAAAAATCGACACAGTATTATCGGCGGAATTTGCATGGCGGCGGGCGCGGTGATTTTGATTGCGATGTTCGGCAGTTTTCAGCGTATGTACACACGGGATATTTTGCTGGTGGGAGGCGTCATGAATCTTTTGCTGGTTATCGGTCAGACGCAGTGGTTGCAGGCCGTCCGCAAGATGCGGACTCGCAGGGAGCTTACGGAAGATTTTCTCTTGCAGGCCGCAGGGGAAAACTACGAAAATTATTACGCAATTTGGGCGGAGCGCAAGGTGAAGCAGGAGAAGAGGCTGAATACGGCGATGGTTTTGCTGCTGATTGCGGCAGGGCTGTTCGTGGCGGTGCATATCTACCTGCACAGCGCATATTTTTACATGAACTATGCGTTTTTCTATCTTTTGCCGATTACGATTTTGGTGCAGTATGTGGTTTGCGGACGGACGCTCGCGCAGCAGGCGCAGGAAAATCTGGACGCGTTCATCGCGGATATGCAGCAGATTAACCGCAAACGGGTAATGCGGGCGCTTGAGGTAGAAAAGGAAAGCCTTGCGCGGGCAGCAAAGAGTGAGCAGCTCAAAGTAGACCTCATTTCCAATGTTTCGCATGATTTGAAAACACCGCTGACCTCGATGGTCGGCTATCTGGAGCTTTTGAAAAAAGAGGAACTGGGGGAGACTGCACGCGATTATGTTGAGGTAATCGGAAACCGTGCGGAGAAGCTGAAGGAGATGATAAACAGCCTTTTCTCGCTGGCAAAAGCGAGCAGCGGCAATATCGAGCTTCATCGGGAGGAACTGAGCCTGAACACATTGATTGAGCAGATTTTGGCGGATCTGAAGGATCGAATCGATGCGTCGGGTCTTGCGTTTGTGCTCAATACGGAGGCGAAGACGAACAAAGTGTATACGGACAATGCCTATTTGTACCGAATTTGTCAGAATTTGATTGAAAATGCGCTGAAGTACGCGGCAAAGGGAACGCGGGTTTTCCTCAGAACTTTTATCGCGGAGCAAAAAACACCCATCGAAGTGCGGAGAAAGCTTTGTTTTGAGATTGTGAACACTTCGGCCTACCCGCTGGACTTTTCAAAAGAAGACATCGTCGAGAGGTTTGCAAGGGGGGACAAAGCCAGAAGTACCGAGGGAAACGGACTGGGGCTTGCGATTGTCAGCACCTATGCGGGAGCACTTGGGGCGGATTTTGATATTGAACTCGACTGTGACCAGTTCCGTGCGCGGCTGGAATTTCCCTTGACGGAGGAAAATGCCGAGGAAAATCGCAAGTAGGCGATTAAGATTTCTTTAAGAAACTCATAAGGATTCCATGAAACCCATCTTAAGAAGCGAGGCTTAAGATGGGTTTTGTAATGGGAGGAAATTGAGAGAATGAGACGGGAAAAATTTTGGAAAGCGCATCTGCTGCTTAGCCTGCTTTGTGTGATTTTGGCGCTTGGACCGCTGCTCTTATGCAGCGCAGCGGCGTTGGCCGGGCTGCCTAGTGCAGCGTCATCGGGAGAGGGGCTGCTCTTTGGCTTTGGCTCAGACTGGCTGAGCCAGCATTTGCCGATTGCAGAGTCGCTCAGGCAGGCGATGCTGGAATCGGGCAGACTGCTTCCGCTATATATCGATTTAGGCGGGGGTGTAACGGTCTATGACTTCGCCTATTATGGGCTGTTGCGGCCGGATGTTTTGCTGGGATGCCTGTTTCCGAGTGTTGGGATGGAATACATCCTCGGCGGTTATGCGGCAGTTGAGCTTCTGCTCGGCGCTAATCTGGTATATGTCTGGCTGCAGGGAAACTGCAGGCAAAATGCAGCAGGACGAAGGGCGGCATTTGCAGGCAGCGTGCTTTATCTGGCGGCGGGGTGCTTTCTTCACGCACATTTCCAGTTGATGTTTGTCAATTATCTGCCGTTTTTGGTGCTTGCACTGATAGGGATTGACCGCTTCATCGAAAAACACAAAGGCATTTTGCTGTGCGTGGGTCTGACACTCGTTTACTTTCACAGCTTTTACTATGCGCCGAGCTGTTTGTGCGTGACTGGGATCTATTACCTGTATCGGGTTCGGCAGGCGGGCGCGGAGCCTGCAGCGGAAGCGGCACCGCGTCGCGGGCGCCTGAAAATGCATGTGCGCTTTCTTCTTTGGATTTTGCTTTCCATCGGACTTGCGGCGGTTTTGCTTTTACCGACGGGACTGGATATTTTATCGACGAGTAAGGATGCGGGAAGTTTTGCGGGCAGCAAAATGCCGCTCGTAAATCCGAAACTCGACGGTCTGCTTTATTCCCCATACGGCATGGGGCTGACGCTGATTGGCTTGTACGCGGTCTTATGCGCCTTGGGTAAACGCGGACTTCGGCTTCCGTCTGCGGCGGTTTTGGCAGGAAGCCTCTTTCCGGTGATTCCGTTTGTACTGAACGGCTTTCTGTATGCCAGAGGAAAAATTCTGATTCCCTTTCTGCTGCTCGTATGTCTTGTATTTGCGCGTGTGTGTGAGGAATATTTTATGGGAAAGGATGTGCCGAAAGTGTGGGCGGGGCTTCTGTGCCTCATACCATGCCTCCTGCTGTCCGGCAAATACGGCATGTGGAAATATGTCGACTGGGCGGCTTTGATGCTTTGGATTTTGGGCGTAAGACAAGGGCAGAGGCTTCGCAGATCGCAGCGCGAAAAGAATCGCTGCACGCAAAGGCTGATCGCAGGGCTGCTTCTGATTCCGTGTGTTTTCTCCTTTTACTTGAACACACAGAGCGGCTATATCAGCCAAGACGAGATTCAGACCGGAGCGGTAAGAGAAGCCTTTGACGAGGCGAGCGCACGGATGGATGAAAGCGGCAACTATCGTTTTGAAATTCTGGCGGATGCTTTTAACCTTTGCAATTTCCTGCCGGGAGCAAACGCGAAGCGAAGCTCGATGTATTCGTCCATGACGCAGGAAGCGTACGCGAAGTTTTTCTACGACGATGCAAAAAACGCAATCCCTATCCAAAACCGTGTCGCGCTGATTCCGGGGCAAAACGAAATTTTTAATTACAAAATGGGCGTGCGGTACATTTTGACGGACAAGGATTCCCTGCCGAACGGCTATCAAAAGATTTCGGAAGGCGGAGATTATGCAGTTGCCGAAAACCCGCGTGTTCTGCCGATTTGTTACGGTACGGACAAGCTCGTTTCGTTTGAGGAAATTTTGCAGAGGGCGGAAAGAGCGGACAAAGCCACAGAGGCGGAGATTCAGGGAAAACTGCGGCTTTCGAGCAGGGAAGTCCGTGTGCCGCTGGACTTCAGAGGCAAAATCGCGATTCTGTCTTTTGATGTCACACCGCTGAGCTCGCGTGCCGTCGTGATTGATATAAACGGGGTTCGCAACAAGCTTTCCGGAAGCGGCGCGCCGTATCCGAACCACAATAAGCATTTCAGCTATGTGCTTTCCGGCGGCACGGACGGGTTTTTGATTCAGAAAAATGCCAACGAATACCGGATAGAAAATCTCACGCTGTCTTTCTTAGACGAGAAGGAACTGTACAACAGCGGCGGTGAAGTCTGGGAGCCGCAGATGCATGCGAGCGATGCGGGCAAAGGGCAAATCTTTTCAGGAACTATCAATATAAAAAAAGACGGGTATTTTGCGACGAGTTATCCATATCGAAAGGGTTATGAGGTTCAAGTTGACGGGCGAGCGATTGAGGAAAGTAAAATTTTAAAGATTGATAACACTTTCCTCGGCATCTCTCTTGAGGAGGGCATGCACGAGATAGAAATCCGCTTCGTTCCGCCGGGCTATCGGACGGGATTTGCAGTCAGCGTTCTTTCGCTGTTAATTCTGCTTGTCATCTCGTTATGGCGAAAAGCAAAACGCCTCTGCGAAAGCAGGCTGCTGCGCTATCTTATAACAGGCGGAATGACAACAGCGGTCAATTATGTCATCTATTTCGGGCTGTTCATGGCAGCTGGGCGAAGCGTGACAGGAGGTACAGGCGGCGCGGCAGATTCGGCTTTCTCGCTGGCAGCAAATTCACTGGCGTGGCTCGGAGCGGTAATCTTCGCTTATTTTGCGAACCGCCGCTTTGTTTTTCAATCGGAAAATTCGGTTCTGCACGAATTTCTGCAGTTTGCTCTGCTGCGTCTCGCGAGCCTGGCAGTTGAAAATATTTTGCTGTATTTATTGCTCACGCTTATGGCGATGCCGAACGCCGCCGCCAAAATTTCGGTCAGCGTCATCACGGTGATTCTGAATTATGCGGCCTGCAAATACAAAATTTTCAGTGTGAAAGGGGAAACCAGATGAAAGATAAAATCAGCATTATCGTGCCCTGCTTCAACGAGGAAGCGTGCATCGACGAGTTTTATAGGAAAACGCAGCAGGTCGCCGAAGAAATGAGGATGAAGGAGGGGGCAGATTATGAACTTCTTTTCGTTGACGACGGAAGCTGTGACGGAACACTTGTCTGCCTTCGCAAAATCTCCCAAGCGGATTCACGCTGCAGATTTATTTCCTTTTCGCGTAATTTCGGAAAGGAAGCTGCGATGTATGCGGGGCTTAACGAAGCAGCAGGAAATTTTGCAGTGTTTATGGACGCAGATTTACAGCACCCGCCTGCGCTTCTTCCAAAGATGTATGCGGCAGTAAAGAACGGCGAATACGACTGCTGCGGGGGCAAGAGGAAAGGGCGCGGAGGGGACGGAAAGCTGCGCGCCTTTCTGTCACGCGGCTTCTATAAAATCTGCGAGGCACTCACCGGCCTTAACACGAATGACGGAGAAGGGGATTTTCGGATGATGAACCGCCAGGTGATGGATGCGATTCTTTCGCTGCATGAACGCGGAAGGTATACCAAAGGCATCTTCTCGTTTGTCGGCTTTCGGACAAAATGGATTGAATTTGAGAATGTGGAGCGAAAAACAGGCGAAAGCAAATGGAACCTGCGGGCGCTGCTTCGCTATGCAGCCGATGGAATTTTAGCATTTTCGACGGCGCCGCTGCGCCTTGCGGGCGCGCTTTCTGCGCTTCTAGCGGCCGCTGCCGCCGCCGCGCTGATCTGCACTGCACTTACGGGAAGTCCGCGTGGCATAGAGACTGCCCTGATTCTGGGCTGCGGCGCCCTGCAAATGCTGGTACTTTACATATTCGGACTGTATTTTGCGCGCGCATACAAGGAAATCAAGGCGCGTCCAGTGTACATCGTGCGGGAGCGCAGCTGAAAGAGGCAGAAAATTGGCTGAATAAATGAAATCATAAAATAGAAAGAGGCGGTTCCTTTACGGAACCGCTTCTGCTTCGTTATGTGTATTTTTGTCCTAAGCTTATGTTGTTTCTATCTTATACAAGACCCTGGCCCATCATAGCTTCTGCAACTTTTTCGAAACCTGCGATGTTAGCGCCTTTTACGAGGTCGTACTTACCGTAGTATTTCTCGGAAGCTTCCTTACAAGCCTTGTGAATGTTGATCATGATCTGGTGGAGCTGATCATAAACATCCTGATGCTGATATACAGTGTGGCTTGCGTTCTGGCCCATTTCGATGCAGGAGCAAGCTACGCCGCCTGCGTTTGCTGCCTTAGCAGGACCAACAACGATGCCCTGTTCCTGTAAGTATTCAAGAGCTTCATTAGTAGTAGGCATGTTAGCACCTTCGCAGTAGAACTTAGCACCGCTTTCAACGATGTGCTTAGCATCTTCCATCTGAACTTCGTTCTGAGTTGCACATGGAATGTAGAGGTCAGCCTTAACTTCCCAAGGCTTCTTGCCTGCGAAGAATTTAGCGTTAGGATATTTGTCTGCATAAGGAGCGCAGATGTTCTTGCCGGATGCTCTGAGTTCAAGCAGAGTGTCAAGCTTATCCTGAGTGTTGATTCCATCCGGATCATAGATATATCCATCCGGACCGGAGAATGCAACGAGGTTAGCACCGAGCTGCTGGAGTTTCCAAGCAGTACCCCAAGCTACGTTGCCGAAACCAGAGATAACAACTGTCTTACCCTTGATGTCTTCGCCGTTTGCTTTCAGCATTTCTTCTGCGTACCAAACGATACCGAAACCTGTAGCTTCTGTTCTTCCGAGGCATCCGCCGTAAGGGATTCCCTTGCCAGTTAAAACGCCGCCGTCGAATCTGTTTGTGATTCTCTTATACTGCCCGAATAAGTAACCGATTTCTCTTCCGCCAACACCGAGGTCACCTGCAGGAACGTCAGTGTCAGGACCGATATGTCTGTATAATTCTGTCATGAATGCCTGGCAGAATCTCATGATTTCAGCATCGCTCTTGCCGTTCGGGTCGAAGTCGGAACCGCCCTTGCCGCCGCCGATAGGAAGTCCTGTTAAGGAGTTCTTGAAGATCTGTTCGAAACCTAAGAACTTGATGATTCCAGGATATACGTTCGGTGCGAATCTTAAACCGCCCTTGTAAGGTCCGATTGCGGAATTGAATTCATATCTGTAACCTTTGTTAACCTGAGTCTTGCCCTGGTCGTCTACCCATACAACTCTGAAAGTGATTCCTCTTTCAGGTTCTACTAATCTTTCGAGTAAGCCTGCTTTTTCGTATTCAGGATGTGCGTCCATAACAGGCGCCAGTGAAGTTAAAACTTCTTCTACTGTCTGATGAAATTCAACCTCTCCCGGGTTGTGCTTCTTACACTCATCAATTACTCTTTCAACATAAGTTGCCATTACTAATCTCCTCTTTTCTTTTTTTAAATAAAAGTCATTTTAAACGGAAATCGTTATTAAATAAACGTATTCCTCTCAACTAAAATGTAACACTTTGACCAAGCAATGTCAACACCGTGTATACAAGATTTTGCTGTATTTTTTGTCGAACAAAACTGTTGACTTGCAGGGGTGGATTGAATAAAATAGTGGCAAAGAAAGAGATAAAAGTTTGCAAGGAGGTAGCACGATGCTTTTAGGACACGAAAAAATTTCTTTTCTGCATCTTCCGACGCCGATTGAGCGGCTTGACAATCTGTCGGCAGAGCTGGGAATCAATCTGTATATTAAACGCGATGACTTAACGCCGCTTGCGGCAGGCGGAAATAAGCTGAGGAAGCTTGAATATTTTTTGGCCGATGCGAAGGCGAAGGGGGCAACCATGCTGCTCACAGTGGGCGGAGCACAGACAAATCACGGCAGACTGACATGTGCGGTTGCACGAAAATACGGCATGAAAGGTGCAATCGTATGTGTTGACGAGTATCCGGGCGAGCTTTCGGCAAACCTTCTCCTTGACGGGATGATGGGCTGCGATGTATGGCTTCGAAAGAAAGACCCTGCCGGCACAAAGCCGGAAGGAATGCTTCTCAAGGAAACCGTTGCCGAAGTTACGAAGCACTATGAGAAGCAAGGCGAGAAAGTATATTACATTCCGATGGGCGGCTCCAACGAGCTCGGGATTTTGGGCTATTATGAGTGTGCAGTGGAAACGGCACGGCAGCTCGCGGAGTCCGGAATCGCATCCGGCGGCAGGGAATTTCCCCGTTTGATTACGACGGTCGGAAGCATGGGAACTTACATGGGACTTTTCACAGGGATTCGAATGGAAAATCTTCCGCTCAGGCTCACGGGCATCGGCATTATGCCGTACGAAAACGGGATCAGAGCCTATGCGAAGAACTATTTTGACAAAGTGTGTGATTTTTACGGTTTCGACACGACAAGCGGCAGAGCGTCCGGCGTGACCGAGGACGACTTTGACATTACGGATAAATATGACCGAGGAGCATACAACAACCCATGCAAAGAGGTGCGTGAAGCAATGTATCTTGCCGCAGAGAAGGAAGCACTCATTCTTGATCCATGTTACACCGGAAAATGCTTCGCAGGAATGGTTGAAATGGTTAAGAAAGGTGAAATTGCGCAGGATGAGACGGTGATTTTTCTGCATACGGGCGGCATGCCGGGAATCAATACCCCTTTTCACAGGGTGGAAATCGAAAAAGAACGTGACAAGTTCATAAATGTGCTTGACGAAAACGGGTGTATTGTGGTAAGATAAGTTGTTAAAATTTTACCTGTGCTGCGCTTTCGCGACGATCCGGCGCACAGCTCGGCAGCAGGCGTATTTAGAAAAGGAGAATAACATGATTACGAAAGAAATGAAACAGCAGATTATCAAAGATTATCAGCTCAAAGAGGGAGATACAGGTTCCCCTGAAGTTCAGATCGCAATTCTTACTTACAGAATCAACGATTTAAACGAACACTTAAAGATTCATAAGAAAGACCACCACTCCAGAAGAGGACTTCTTAAAATGGTAGGTCAGAGAAGAAACATGCTTGCTTATCTGAAGAAGAATGACCTTGAAAGATACAGAGCTTTAATCGCTCGTTTAGGTTTAAGAAAGTAAGTTTCGGTTTTACTGTGAATTTAAGCGGGGCGATAAGAAACCCCGCTTTTATTTTTAATAACATGACACATTGAAAACGCATGCCCGAAGTCAGTATGATGTGACTCTCTGAAAGAACTCATGCAGGATGAGCTTTTTCCGAGAGTCATACGAAATCCGGGCTGCGCGAAAAAACAGGAGGGTGAAAATGCCTAGATTTACAGATTACAGAACATTTAAGTACCCGCTCGGCGGAAGACTTCTGCAGATTGAAATCGGCAAGGTCTGCGAGCAGGCAAACGGACAGGCTTGGGTGCGCTACGGTGACACGGTTGTAAACGTAACCGTATGCTGCTCCAAAGAGCCAAAGGAAGGAATTGATTTCTTCCCGCTCAGCTGCGATTTTGAAGAGAGAATGTACTCGGTAGGAAAGATTCCGGGTGGATTCATCAAGAGAGAAGGAAGACCTTCGGAACACGCGATTCTGACATCCAGACTTATGGACAGACCGCTCAGACCTTTGTTCCCGAAGGGGTTCTACAATGATGTTGTCGTTGTTGCAACCTGCATGTCGGTTGACCAGGACTGCAGCCCTGAAATCGCTGCAATGATTGGTTCTTCCATCGCAATCGCAATTTCCGACATTCCTTGGGACGGTCCGACGGCTTCCGTAAAAGTCGGCAGAGTGGACGGAAGATTTGTTATCAATCCGACTCTTGCACAGAGAGAAGTTTCCGATATTGATATGACGGTTGCCGGAACGAAGGAAGCGATTATGATGGTAGAAGCGGGCGCAAAGGAAGTTCCGGAAATGGATATGCTTGATGCAATTCTTTTCGCACATGAAGAGATCAAGAAAATTGTTGAATTCATCGACCAGATTGTTGTTGAAGTCGGTAAGCCGAAGATGGAAGTTGAACTTTATAAGCCGCTTGAAGAAATCGACGCAGCGGTAAGAGAGTATGCGACTCCTAAGATGAGAGAAGCAATCCACACGGTTGACAAGCTCGAAAGACTTGACAACATGGATGCCGTTGAAGTTGAAACCAAAGAACACTTTGCAGAAACTTATCCGGACAACATGAAGGATATCGATGCAGTTCTCTACAACATTACAAAAGAAACCGTTCGCGGCATGATTCTCGACGAGGGAATCCGTCCGGACGACAGAAAATGCGACGAAATCAGACCGATTTTCTGCGAAACGGGACTTCTTCCGAGAGTTCACGGAACCGGGCTTTTCAAGAGAGGTCAGACGCAGGTGCTTTCTTCCTGCACGCTGGCTCCGGCATCCGAAGCACAGACAATCGATGGAATTACGGAACAGACAGAAAAGAGATATATTCACCACTACAACTTCCCGGGATATTCCACAGGCGAAGCAAAATCGCCTCGCTCACCGGGCAGAAGAGAAATCGGTCACGGTGCACTTGCTGAAAGAGCTTTGATTCCGGTTATTCCGCCGGTTGAAGAATTCCCTTATGCAATTCGTGTCGTATCCGATGTATTGTCATCAAACGGTTCCACATCCATGGGTTCCACATGCGGATCCTGCCTTGCACTTATGGATGCAGGCGTTCCGATTAAGAGACCGGTTGCAGGTATTGCAATGGGACTGATTGAAAGAGTTAAGGAAGACGGTTCCTCCGAATTCGCAATTTTGAGCGACATCCAGGGTATGGAAGACTTCCTCGGCGATATGGACTTCAAGGTAACAGGTACGGAAGTCGGCGTAACGGCAATCCAGATGGATATCAAGGTGCACGGCTTATCCCGTGACATTCTCGAAAAAGCACTCAGACAGGCGAAGGAAGGCAGAATGTTCATCATGGGCAAGATGCTCGAAGAAATTCCTGCTCCGCGTCCGGAAATGTCCAAGTACGCACCGCGTGCGCTTTCCATGATGATTAACCCAGACAAGATCAGAATTGTCATCGGCAAGGGCGGCGAAACGATCAACGGACTTGTTGAAAAGTACGATGTTAAGATTGACATCAACGACGAAGGTCTGGTTTCCATCTACGGAACGGACGCAGCAAACACCGAAGCCTGCAAGCACGAAATCGAAACCCTCACTAAGGACGTTGAAGTTGGCGAAATCTACGAAGGCAAGGTTACGAGAATCCTCAGCACTGCGAAAGGTTCTGTAGGCGCATTCGTTGAAATTCTTCCGGGCAAGGAGGGTCTGCTGCACATCTCCAGAATGGCGAAGGAAAGAGTGGCAAAGGTCGAAGATGTGATGAATGTCGGCGATACCGTAAGAGTTAAGGTATTTGAAATCGACAGCCAGAACAGAATCAACCTTACAAGAAAAGATATACTTGAATAATTGACTTTTGGCAGAGGGCTTCGGCCCTCTGTTTTTGTGTTAGGATTGCTTTTTATTCGAATGCAGTGTATAATTGAGTCAGATAATACGCAAGATAATACGCAAGATAACGGAGGTGCACGGATGAAAAACTATCAACCGCCATTTCAAATTACCAACGCGATGTTAACCTATGTGGCATCAATCTCCGAAAAAATCGGAAAAATTACTGCGACATCCAATTTGAGTTCAAAACCGCATCTTAGGAAGAACAATCAAATACAGTCAATACATTCTTCATTGAAAATTGAAGCCAATTCACTTTCGCTCGGTCAGGTCAGAGACATCATTGACGGAAAAACGGTGCTGGGAGAGCCAAAAGAAATTCAGGAAGTTAAGAATGCTTTTGTGGCTTATGAACGCTTTTCGGAGATAGAGCCATACAGCATCGAAAGTTTAAAGCAATTTCACGGGATTATGACGCAGTACCTCGTGCCGGATTCGGGAGAATTCAGACGCGGGGAGGAAGGCATATTCAGCGGAGAAAAATGTATTTTTATGGCACCGCCGGCGAAACTGGTCTCGCAGCTTATGGATGAACTTTTTGTGTGGATGAAAGAGGCAGAGAAAAATGTGCATCCTCTGATTTTGAGCAGTGTCTTTCATTATGAATTTGTTTTTATCCATCCGTTTTCTGACGGAAACGGGAGAATGGCAAGATTGTGGCATACTGCGATACTGTCGAATTGGAAGCCCATTTTCAGATATATCCCGATTGAGAGTCGAATAGAAGAATTTCAGGAGGAATACTACGAGGTGATAAGCAGGTGTCATACGGAGGGCGAGTCAACGATTTTTATTGAATTCATGCTTTCACAGATTGACAAAATTTTGGATGATGTTTCTGCGCAAATCCAAGAGGACGACGAAAGGCATACCGAATATGTCAAGAAATTGCTCGCTGTGATGGAATATGATACACCGTATACAAGCAAAGCGCTAATGCAGAAGCTGGGGCTCAAGTCAAAAGAAACCTTTCGCAGGAACTATTTACATCCCGCGGAGGAGCTCAATCTTATTAAAATGACTATTCCGGACAAACCAAGCAGCAGGAACCAAAGGTATGTGAAGGTGTAGCTTTTGGCGGATTCAAACCGCGGGCACGGAATGCTTGTGTGGTACCGCACGCAGTATGGGCTGTTTTATCAGCTCAAATAAAACTGTGTCAGCAGCGTCGCAAAGAGCGGAATCGTGCCTACGGACAGAAGCGTCGTAATCGCAATCAGCTCCGCTGCGGTAAGAGAGCCTTTGCCCTCCATCGCGCAAACCGGGGCAGTCGCAACAGCCGACGGAAAGACAGCGGCGAAAATGAGTGCAGTCTTGACATAAGCCGAGAGCGGCAGCCAGTTTACACATAAGAAAACAAGAACGGGAAGAAGAAGCATTTTTACAAGTGAAAATGCGAGAATCTTACCGTTTTTTATAATTGACAAAAGATCACTTTCCGAAAGCTGGATGCCGACAAGCAGCATGGAAAGCGGAATCGTTGCGTCGCCAAGGGTTTTGACGGACTCAAAGAGTGTCGACGGAAGATGCAGCCTGCAAAAGAGCATGATAAGAGCAATGAGACTTGCGACGGCATTCGGATTTGCAAACGATTTGAAAAAAGTCTTCAGGCGATTTTGCGCAGAGGAAACGGAGGCCGTTTCGGAGTGTTTCTCACCGATTTTAATCATGGACGGACCGGCCGAATACAGATAAACGGTTAGTACGACATTGTGCATTACAATCAGGTAGAAGATATCCTGCCCGAAAAGAGCAAGAGTCACCGGAAAACCCATAAAGCCCGTGTTTACGGAACCGAAGGAATATGCCCAGACACCGACTTTTGAGTCGGGCCGAATGCGAAGAATATATTTCGAAAACAGAAAGCCCACAATTCCGGCCAAAACAAAAAACAAAGCAGCACCAACAAGCGTTTGAATCGTTGCAGTGAAAGTGTCGTCCGTCAGTTCTTTTGATGTTATGGAAGAGAGAATCATGCACGGAGTGATTATTTGTATCAGAAGAATGTTGAGCGTTTTGTCGGCTCCGGCAGGGAGAACTTTGATTTTACCCACAAAGTATCCCGCAGCGATGAGTAAAAATATTGCCAAAACTTTATTGATAACCAAAACCATGTGCATTATGCCTTCCAATCTGAAAAAATAGCAGCACCGTAGGTGCATATTGTCGATTATAGCACTGTTTACGCAAAAAGTCTTGATTTTTTTAAAAAATACTGTATAATTATTATTGCAATTCGGTTTAGAAATACTAAACTTAAAGTTTATTATAACGAAACGGAGAAAAATATGGATATCGGACCGAAAATTAAACAATTGCGAATGCTGAACGGTTTGACGCAGGAGGAACTGGCAGACAGAAGCGAGCTTTCGAAAGGCTTTATTTCCCAGCTCGAAAACGATGTCACCTCGCCTTCGATTGCGACGCTGGAGGATATTCTGCAGTGTCTGGGAACGACGCTGAGTGAGTTTTTTTCGGAAGAAGATTCTCATGTGCAGAAGGTTTTCGGACCGGAGGATTATTTTGAAAAGAAGGACGACGAACTCGGAAGCATGACCGAGTGGATTATTCCGAATGCACAGAAAAACATGATGGAACCGATCAGGCTTACGCTGGCGGCTGGAGGGAGCACCTATCCCGACAATCCGCACGAAGGGGAGGAATTCGGATATGTCCTGAAAGGAGAAATTGTTATTACGATTGGCAAAGAACGCTTGAAAGCCAAGGCGGGGGAGTCGTTTTATTACACTCCCGACAAAAAGCACTACATTACTTCGAAGAAAGGAGCAGAAATTCTGTGGGTGAGCGTGCCGCCGAGTTTCTAAAGGAAAAATGGCTTTGATTGAACTGATTGACATTTCAAAATCTTATGACGGAGAGCTGGTGCTTGACGAATTCAATTTAAAGATTAAGGAAAACGAGTTTATTACGCTGCTTGGACCGTCGGGCTGCGGGAAGACAACGACGCTGCGGATTTTAGGAGGCTTTACGACCCCGGATACGGGCAAAGTTCTCTTTCAGGGAGAGGATATTACGAATCTGGCGGCGAATAAGAGACAGATTAATACGGTATTTCAGAAGTATGCGCTTTTTCCCCATATGAATATAGCCGAAAACATCGCTTTCGGACTGAAGATAAGCGGAAAAAGCCAGGAATACATAAATGACAAGATTAAGTATGCACTCAAGCTTGTAAATCTCAGCGGTTATGAGAAACGCTCGGTGGATTCGCTTTCCGGAGGGCAGCAGCAGAGAATCGCCATCGCAAGGGCGATTGTGAACGAGCCGAGAGTTTTGCTGCTTGACGAGCCGCTCGGAGCGCTTGATCTGAAGCTCAGACAGGAGATGCAGTACGAACTGATTCGATTGAAGAATGAGCTGGGCATTACATTCCTTTATGTCACCCATGACCAGGAAGAAGCACTCACGATGTCGGACAAAGTCGTTGTCATGAACCAGGGGTACATTCAGCAGATGGGAACACCGGAGGAAATTTACAACGAGCCGGAAAATGCTTTTGTTGCGGACTTTATCGGCGACAGCAATATTATCGACGGCGTGATGATGGAAGACCGCGTGGTAAAAATCTGTGACTACATCTTCCCATGCATTGACGAAGGATTCGGCAGAAAGAAACCGGTTGACGTTGTAATCAGGCCGGAAGATATTATGATCGGAAAGCCGGGCTGCGGGATCATGGACGGCATTGTGACATCGAATGTCTTCATCGGTGTTCATTACGAAATGTGCATCGAGGCCGGCGGATTTGAATGGCTTGCACAAAACACAACGAGCTACCCGGTGGGAGAAAAGGTTTCCATCAGCGTGACTCCTGAAAACATACAGATTATGAATAAACCACAGTCAGAGGACGAAGAAGCGATTACATTGGAGGATTTTGAATGACAAAGAGATTTTTTTCCGCGCCGTTCATGGCCTTTATGTTATGCGGGACGTTGATTCCCGCGTGCGTAATCGCCTATTACGGCATGACGGACAGAAGTGGAGCGTTTACATTGGCGAACCTTGTTGCAATCGCAACGGGGGAACATGCCAAGGCTCTTGGACTTTCCTTGCTGCTGGCCTTTGCGAGCACGGTTATCTGCCTGCTCCTTGCTTTTCCGCTGGGACTTGCGCTAAAAGACAGTAAACTCGGCAAGAAAGGATTTATGGTATTTGTGTTCATCCTGCCTATGTGGATGAATTTCCTGCTTCGAACGATGGCATGGCAGGTGCTGCTTGAAAAGAACGGCATTATAAACGGAATGCTGGCGGAAATCGGACTTCCGGCACTCAACATAATCAATACGCCCGCAGCGGTAATCCTCGGCATGGTCTATGACTATCTGCCGTTTATGATACTGCCGATTTACAATGCACTCATCAAAATAGACAACAATCTGATTGAAGCGGCATACGACCTTGGCGCAAGCAAATCGCTTGTTCTTCGCAAGGTCATTGTACCTCTTTCAGTTCCGGGAATCGTCAGTGGCGTGACGATGGTTTTCGTGCCGTCGCTTACGACCTTTGCAATCTCGAATATGCTCGGAGGCGGCAAGGTAAACCTTATCGGAAATATTATCGAGCAGGAGTTTACCGCAAGTTCCAACTGGAATCTGGGCTCGGGACTTTCTCTTATTATGATGATTTTTATCGTAATCAGCATGGCATTTATCGAAAAATTTGACAGAAACGGGGAGGGCAATATGATATGAAAAAATTCCTCAAAATCTTTTACCTTCTCCTCATCGTGGTGTTCCTGTACCTTCCAATCGGCACGCTGATGGTTTTGTCGTTCAACTCCGGAAAGAGCATGAACGCATGGCAGGGATTTTCCACCAAGTGGTACGGCGAAATGCTTCGGAATCAGGAAATCATGGAGGCACTCGGCAATACGCTTACGATAGCGCTTTGGGCGTCGGTAATCGCCACGGTAGTCGGGGTGCTGGCATGCATCGGACTGAATGCCATGAGCGAGCGGAAACGTTCGTTTTACATGGGGATGAACAACATCCCGCTTCTGAATGCGGATATCGTTACCGGAATCTCGATTATGATGAGTTTCCTGATGTTCGGAATCAGCCTGAGCTACGGTACGGTGCTTTTTGCACACATCACTTTCTGTATCCCATATGTGATACTGTCGGTAATGCCGAAGTTCAAACAACTCGAGAATCATACCTACGAGGCGGCTCTCGATCTTGGTGCAACACCGGTATATGCATTTTTTAAGGTGGTGCTTCCGGATATTATGCCGGGAATCGTTTCAGGTTTCCTGCTTTCCTTTACAATGTCGGTTGACGATTTTGTAATCACGCATTTTACGAGGGGGGCGGGAATAAACACCCTGTCCACTCTCATTTACAGCCAGGTGAAAATCGGCGTAAGACCGACGCTGTATGCGCTTTCGACCGTTATTTTCGTCACAGTTCTGCTGGTTCTTGTTGTCGTGAACTTCATGTCGGGAAACAGACGCAAGAAGGCTGATTACTATTCTCAGAAGGGTGGAATTACCACAAAAAAAGCGATTGTGCTTGCGCTTGTTTTCCTTGTGTGCGTTCTCGGACTCAACCGATATGCAGGTTCCCTTGTGGGGGCACAGGATCAAGGACAGGTTTATGTATACTGTTTCGGTGATTATATTGACCCGGAACTTGTTGATAAGTTTGAAGAGGAAACCGGATATGAGGTGATCATTGACTATTTTGACACAAACGAGGAAATGTATCCGGTAATCAAAAACTCAACGGCGGAATATGATGTCGTCTGTGCGTCGGACTACATGATCGATAAGATGCGTAAGGAAGGACTCCTTGCGGAAATTAATTTCGAAAATGTACCGGATATTGAGAATCTGACCGATAATGTCAAATCGTTTATCAACGATTTCGACCCGGGCATGAAGTATAGCGTGCCGCACACATGGGGAACCTACGGCATTATCTATAATGTGGATGCGGTTCACGGTGAGATAAACAGCTGGAAGCAGCTTTGGTCCGATGAGTATGCGGGCGAGATTATCATGCCAAACTCCATCAGAGAGGCATTCATGGTTTCCGGAAAAATCCTCGGATATTCCATGAATACGACGGATGAAAACGAGCTTAAAGAGATCACGGACCTTCTCATAGAACAGAAACCGAAAGTTTACAGCTACGCAAACGACAATGCGAGAGACCTTATGATCGGCGATTCCGCAACGCTTGCGGTCATTACATCCGGAGATGTCATCTATGCGATGGATGAAAACGACAGACTCGATTATGTGGTGCCTGACGAGGGCTCCGAAGTTTGGACGGACTGCTGGGCAGTTCCGCGTGCGGTAAATCACAAAAAGGCTGCGGAGGACTGGATTAACTTCATGCTGAGAGGAGATATTGCGAGAATCAATTTCGAGTATCTTACATACGGAATCCCGAACAAGGAAATTCTCGACCTTACAGACAATCCGATTCTCAATCCGTCGGATGAGATTCTGGCACGATGCGAGACACTTGCAAACCTCGGGCACGAAGCCGATGATCTGTATAGCAAATATTGGAAGGCATTTAAGGCCAAATAAATATAAAATATCCCGAAAAAAGTAGAAATGACGGGTCAAAAATGATAAAATAAAAGGGTATTTTCTGAGCTGCATAACTCAGAATAAGCCCTTTTATTGTTTTTTTGCGAGAAAACGCAAGGGGCAAAGGAGATTGTTTATGGAAAAAAAGAAGAAAAGAAGAGGCGACAGAAGGGACGGAATGTGGATTCGCGATGTGGACGCATTACACGTCATTATGCCGTATCTCTACCCGAACCGTGCCGACAATGAGGCCTTTATACAGGAAAGCATCGAACTTGAAACCATCGAAAAATATCTGGAAGAAAAAAATGCAAACCTTAATGACGGGGAGGAAGCATACAAGCTTTTTCATGTTTTCCTCGCAGCGGTTGTCAAGACGATAACACTCAGGCCTAAGATGAACCGCTTCATCAAGGGAGGCAGAATGTTTCAGAGAGATGACCTTTCACTCGCTTTTGTTGTAAAGAAGAAATTCAGCGATAACGGAGCGGAGGCACTTGCCTTCATGAAGTTTGACGAAAATACCACGATTGATGATGTGCACAGGAAGATTTCGGCGGAGATCAACGAATGCAGAAGCGATAAGGCAGACAATTCGACGGATAAGATGGACATGCTCAAGAAACTTCCGCGTTTCGTGCTTCGGTTCGTGATGTGGATTCTTCATAAGCTGGATGAATGCGGAAAGGTTCCGTATTCTCTGATAAAAACGGATCCGAACCATGCCACATGTTTTATAACAAACCTAGGTTCCATCGGGCTTAAATCAGGATATCATCACCTGAGCAACTGGGGGACGAATTCCCTTTTCATCGTTTTGGGGCAAAAGAAAAAGAGTCCGGTTTACGATGAGGACGGAACCATGTCGATGAAAGACATCCTGCCGATCGGCATCACCCTCGATGAGAGAATTGCTGACGGATACTATTATTCCAAAACGGTTAAGCTGCTGAAATACCTGCTCGCAAATCCAAAGCTACTTGAAACGGCAGCAAAGGAGGAAGTTGATTATGAAAGAAGTTAAACTGAAGAGACCGTGTGAAATTCATGAAGTCAAGACACCTTGGATTGATCATCTTGAAGGTGTTCCGGCACATTTGAATTATTTCCAAGGGTCGATGTACGACAAGCTTGCGGAGATTGCAACAAATTACCCGGATTACATTGCCTACGACTTTATGGGCGGTAAAGTGAAATACAGAGATTTTATCAACAAAGTAGACGAATGTGCAAGGGCACTTGCAGCAATCGGAGTGAAAGAAGGCGAAAGCGTTACCATATGTATGCCGAACGCACCGCAGGCTGTTATCATGTTTTATGCCGTAAATAAGATAGGAGCGATTGCGAACATGGTACACCCGCTTTCGGGCGAGAAGGAAATCGAATTCTGTCTCAAGCAGGCATCCAGTGTTGTCTGCCTGACACTCGACCAGTTCTACGGCAAGTTTGAGAACATCCGCGGCAATGTGCCGCTCAGAAGCTTGATTCTCACAAGCATAAAGGATGTGCTGAGCCCTGTGAAGAGAAAAGGATACTATCTTGCGGAGGGCCGCAAAATAAAGAAAGTTCCGGAAAATGCCGAAATCGTATGGTGGGAAAAATTCTTACGCGACGGAAACAATTATCACGGACCGTTCCATGCGGTGAGAAATGCGCAGGATCCGGCGGCGATACTCTACAGCGGCGGAACCACGGGAACCATGAAGGGGATTCTGCTTTCGAACCTCAACTTCAATGCGCTCGGACAGCAGATTATCGCAACGAATCCAATGTTTAAACCGGGCGATAAAATGCTTGCGGTTATGCCGATTTTCCACGGTTTCGGACTTGGCGTATGCATTCACTCCATGCTTTCCAGCGGTGGCAGATGCTTACTGATACCGCGTTTCAATCCGGAAAGCTATGCGAAGCTTCTCAAAAAGCATAAACCGAATTTCATTGCCGGAGTGCCGACCCTTTACGAAGCACTGCTTCGGCTTAAAACTCTGAATCGTGTTGACTTATCCTGCTTGAAAGGCGTTTTCAGCGGTGGAGATTCCCTCTCGATTGAACTGAAAAAGCGTTTTGATGCCTTCCTTGAGCAGCACAATGCCAGCATCCATGTGAGAGAAGGCTACGGCACAACGGAATGCGTAACGGCAAGCTGCCTTACGCCGATCCATACGGCGAAAGAAGGAAGCATAGGACTGCCGTTCCCGGACACTTATTACAAGATTGTAAAGCCGGGCACGGAAGAGGAAGTTCCTTACGGTGAAGAAGGCGAGATCTGTCTTTCCGGTCCGACCGTAATGATGGAATACATTAACAACCCGAGGGAAACGGCGGACACGCTCAGAAAGCATGCGGACGGGCTTACATGGGTTCATACCGGCGATTTGGGCATTATGGACGACGAAGGCTTCATATATTTCAAACAAAGAATTAAGAGAATGATAATCACCAGCGGATACAATGTTTACCCGTCACAGATTGAGAATGCTCTGGATGCACATGAGCTCGTACATATGAGCTGCGTAATCGGTGTTCCGGATCCGCTTAAAATGCAGAAGGTCGTGGCATACGTGGTTCTTAAGCCGGGTGTAAAAGTTTCGGAAGATGAGGCACGGGAAATTCTGCTTGAATATTGTGAAAAGCATATGGCGAAGTATGCTTTGCCAAGAGAAATTCGTTTCCGCGATGCACTGCCTAAGACTTTGGTGGGAAAGGTAGCATATCGCGTTTTGGAAGAAGAAGAAAAAGCAAAGGGGGAAAATACAGAAAAATGATAAAAAGGGGTAAGAAGAAGATTATTTCGGTGATTCTCACCGCAGCACTTGTATTTACAACAGTATTTGGGGCAGGTTTTGCCTATGCCGGCAGCAGCGTTTCCGGTTTTACGGGGACAACCTACACGCATAACAGCCGGTTTAATGACAGAATATTGATTCATGGGGTGGATGTGTCGACTTATCAGAACGGCATCGACTGGAACGATGCAAAAGCGGCCGGTGTTGATTTTGCAATTATCAGAATCGGATTCCGCGGATACGGAGAAGCAGGCAGGATGCAGCCCGACGACTGGTTCGTAAGAAACATTGAAGCCGCAAAGGCGGCCGGCGTGATGGTGGGAGTCTATTTCTTCTCGCAGGCTTTGAATACATTTGAAGCCCGGGCAGAAGCTGATTATACGCTCGAACTTCTCGGAGATTACGAACTGGATCTTCCGATTTTCATGGATTATGAATTCTCGCCGGTTTCATCGGGTAGATTCACAAGCGGCACGATTACGAAGATTCAGGCAACTGCAAATGTCAGGGCGTTTTGCGAATATATCGAAGCAAACGGCCATCGGGCGGGACTTTATGCAAATCTCAATTTCTTAAACAAGACTGTTGACGGGGAAGCACTTGGCCGGGAATATCCGATTTGGGTGGCACAGTATTACAAAACATGCAATTACGATTATGACTATGATTATTGGCAGTACAGTTCCGGAGGCAGTGTAAACGGCATCGGCGGAAGGGCCGATGTCAACTTCTTGTATCTTCCGAAGGAATCAAAGCGTGTTTCGGATAAATCTCTGGCGGATTGTGAAGCGTTTTTAACCGGTGCTTCAAATTATCAATATTCCGCAGGCATGGCATTCACACCGGGTGTTTCGGTAACCCACAACGGTGTAAGCCTTACCGAGGGCGTTGATTATAATGTACGCCATGTCGGCAACGGTTCTGCAGGAACGGCATACGCGATGATTATCGGAAGGGGCATGTATACGGATTATAAACTGGTGCCGTTCCATATCGAGCCGAGCCGTGACCTTTCGGGGATAACGATTAAGAAGCCGAAAGATCGTAAATATACCGGAAGCGTCACAAAACCTTCGTACATAACCGTAACGGATGCATCGGGTCGTAAGCTGATAGAGAATCTGGACTACACCTACACGGTTGCAAACGCGGTCGAAGTCGGTCAGGCAGATCTTATCGTTTCGTTTATGGGAAATCTTCAGGGGACAAAAACCGTGAAGTACAATATTGTCAAAGCGACGCAGTCGATTACGGTGACAGATGCGAGAACGAGCATAAACTTATCGGCAGGAGCCTACAAGCTCGGTGCAAGCGCAAAATATGCAGATGCGAAGCTGACCTATTCTTCCGGCAATCCGTCTGTCGCATCGGTTTCATCGAGCGGGACGGTAACACCGAAGGCAGCCGGAACCACGACGCTGACGATTAATGCGGCGGCAACTTCCGAATATGGAACAGCGGCCAAAACGATTTCGCTTACGGTTGTAAATGATGTTCCGGAGCCGGCACCGGAGCCGGAAAAACCGGATAATCCGTCGGTGCCGGACGACAACAATGATGCTGAGGCTGCGAAGAATGCAAAGATCAAAGCCGGTGTAGAGCGCACGAAAGTCGTTCTGCTCAAGGCACCTGAGGTGACCAGAAAGCGCGTAAAACTGACTTGGAAGAAGTCAAATTCAGGTTATCGTGTTGATGCTTATCAAATCTGGCGTTCGACGAAAAAATCTTCGGGCTATACGAAAATCTTTACAAGCACGAGTGCGTCACATAAGTATTACATCAATACCAAGGGATTGGAACCGGGCAAAACTTACTGGTACAAAGTCCGCGGTATCCGCAGAGTGGACGGCAAGCTTGTATACACACCGTTTACAAAGATTTCAGTGACGACGAAGAAATAGAAATAAGAAGGGAGCATATCATAATGACATGCTCCTTTTTGGTTGCTTTTCATGTGAATCGCCTATCGACTATATGAACTTGGAAAGGCGGGCACGAGTGCGTTCTTCGCCGAGAATCTGCTGAATTTCCCATACGTCCGGGGACTGCTGACGGCCCATGAGTGCTACACGGATTACCGTGCTGACATGACCAACGTGGCCCTTGTACTGATCCGGATTCTTCTTGAAATCTTTAGGTTTTACCGCATAGCCGAGTTCTGCGGTAATTTCACGGATTTTGCCGAACCATGCTTCTTGGTCATCCGCATGGTTGTAAGTTTCCAGATATTTCGAGAGGATTACAGAAACATCTCCTGCAGCTTCCTGCGGGAATTCGTCCTCAATTTCAAACATATCATCAAAGAAATAGCTGATATTCTTGATAATCTGCTGTGCATAAATGTGGTCCTTACGCGGATTTCTCTCTTCGTGGCGGCCGATGTCGAGAATCTTTTCGAGATATGCTCTGTCCTCAAAAATCGGGGCCAGCTCCGGCTTGAATTCGTCAGACCAAGATTTGAGGAAGTCGAAAAGCTCTGCGGCAGGGATTTTGAGCAGAACATCTTTACTGATGTCGTTGAGCTTGTTGAGGTCAAAAAGTGCACCGGAGTTGCTCATCTTCTCTGTCGTGAATTCAAACTCGTCGATGTCCGCGTCCGGATTTGCGATGCGCCATTCTTCAAAGTTCGAGTTGAGAATCGTCAGCAGATATTCGCGTACGGCTGCCGGATGGTAGCCTTCATTTCTATAGTAGTCGAGCGAAAGCTCAGGGTCTTTTCTCTTGGAAAGTTTTCTCTTGTTGCCCTCTTCGTCGAGCTTCATAAGCTGCGCGGTGTGGCAGTATACAGGCGGCTCCCAGCCGAGCTTGTCGAAAAGCTCCACATGAATCGGAAGCGACGGAATCCATTCCGCGCCTCTGACAACATGGGTTGTCCGCATCAGATGGTCATCCACCACATGTGCAAAATGGTAAGTCGGTATTCCGGTTGCCTTGAGCAGAACGGTATCCTGATCGTTTACCGGCATGTCAAGGGTTCCGCGGATTGCGTCCTCAACCTGAAAACGGCGAATCTGGTCTTCCGGCAGGCTCATGTCGCCGTCGGATTTCAGACGGATTACATAGGATTTTCCTGCTGCAAGGTTCACTTCAATTTCTTCCATCGTGAGATTTCTGCTGAGCGCCCACTTGCCGTAAATTCCCGGATTTGCCTTCTCGGCTTCCTGTTTTGCGTGGATTTCCGCGATTTCTTCTTCGGTCAGGAAGCACGGGTACGCGTGACCTTCTGCAACGAGCTTCTTTGCAAAGCACTGGTAAATCTCGCCGCGGTGGCTCTGTGTGTAGTCGCCGTAGTCACCGATGTCGCCTTCCATCGTTGCGCCCTCATCAAAATTGATGCCAAAGAATCTGAGGGAGTTGATAATCACTTCGACTGCGCCTTCTACATAACGCTTGTCATCGGTATCCTCGATTCTAAGGAAAAACTTGCCGCCGGACTGATGTGCCAGTCTCTCGTCAACAAAAGCACCGTAAAGGTTTCCAAGGTGAATAAAGCCTGTCGGGCTCGGTCCGAGTCTGGTTACTTTTGCGCCCGCAGGCAGCTTGCGCTTGGGATAGAGCTTTTCGTAATCGTCCGGGGTTTTGGTGATGTGCGGAAACAAAATCCCCGCAAGTTTTTCATAATTCATATTTATCCTCCGTATTATGGCGTGGCGGGCGGCACGCAGCCTGCGCTGCCCGCCTTGTGTCCGCACCGCCTTCTTGTTCAATATTCCAACACTTTATTATATATGTAAAAGTATGAAATGGCAAGATTTTGGAAGAATAAACAAGGATAAATTTGCTGCGGCGGCAGAAAGCGGAAGGCAGCCCTGCGGGCTGCCCCGAAAGGAGATAAAATGGAAAAGAAAGAAAAAACAGCATTTGAAGAATATCTGGAAATTTTCAGAAGGGAGCTTCCGCTCGGCGAAAGCTTTGATTTGCTCGAACGGAAGCTTATAATCGGGGGACGGCGGGCCTCTGTGTTTTTTGTGGACGGGCTGCACGACTCCGATAAGGCTCTGCTGCTGTTCAAATTCCTGCTCGCCGTCCCCGACGAATCCATGGAGGGAATCAAAAGCAGTCAGGAGTTTTTGGAACGGAACCTGCCGTTTATGGAAGCTGAGATAACGCAGCCGGCTGATGCGATTATCAAAATGTACACCGGGCTGATCCCGCTCGTGGTAGAAGGACTTGACAAGATCATTATTATGGATGCCAGACATTACCCGGCGCGTGCTGTGGAAGAACCCGAAAAAGAAAAGACCCTGCGCGGTGCCAAGGACGGCTTTAACGAAACGCTGATGACCAATATCGGACTGATACGCAGACGAATCAGAGATAAATCCCTGATTTTCAAAGCATATAATGTGGGAAGCGTGAGCAAGAGCGATGTGGCACTTGTCTATATGAAAGACCGTGCGGATATGGAATTCGTCCATCGCATGGAAAACGCGCTTTCAAAGATGAGCAGGAAGGCAAGTCCTTTTGGTGAGGACAGCAAAAAAGACACTGATGAGAGCAGCACTTCCAACGCCACAAAGAGCGCACTCACCGTATCCGATCAGAGCATGCTCGAAAAATTGCTGCGGGAATTTGACGCAGGGTCAGGCATAAATCCGTTCCCGAGGGTCAGATATTCCCAGCGCCCGGATGTAATTGCAGCACATATAAATGAAGGAAAGGTTGCCATCATCGTTGACAATACTCCGACGGTGATGCTCATACCGACCGGAATTTTTGAATTTTTTCAGGATGTGGATGACTATTATTTTCCTTTGCTCACAGGTAACTATTTCAGATTCATTAAACTGCTGAATTTTTTTGTAATTCTTTTTCTGACGCCTGTGTATTATCTTATGGCGGAGTACGAAGAGTTTACACCGCGTGTTTTGAGTTTTTTTGTGCCGGCGGAAGATTTTGCGATTCCGATCTTCTGGCAGTTCATCCTGCTTGAAATTGCAGTGGACGGTCTGAAACTTGCATCGCTGAATACACCGAGTTCGCTCGGAGCGTCGCTTTCTGTCATAGGTGCATTGATTCTAGGCGAATTCAGTATCGAATCGGGCTGGTTCATTCCGCAGACGATATTATGCATGGCGGTCGTGGCGCTTGCTGCCTTTACGCAGCCGAGCATAGAATTCTCGTACGCAATGAAATTCTGCCGGGTCTTTATGCTGGTTGGAGCATTTTTCTTCGGAGCGGCCGGACTTGTGGTGACGGCTTTTGTCGTCGTCGTGGTTATGGCATCGACCAAAACCCTCACGGGGAATTCCTATCTTTATCCGCTCATTCCGTTTGACGGAAAAACTTTAAAAAGGTTGATTTTTCGTACCCAAAAATGATATAATATTTAGATAATATTGCGGACAGGAATGTCCGGCAGCCTATCAGATAGGGGGACAATATGGCAAGACTTTTGAAAAAAATACCGAATTTCAAGCTTCCGAAATACCGCATGGGCGAGATTGGGGAGCTGGAAGAACTTCAGCACGAATACGCAAAAAGACATAAAGAACTTATCAGAAACAGCCTCGAAAGTGACATCCCGAGAAGCACCTGCTATCCGGGGACACATTTTAGTACCGTAAAAGAAATTTTTGAAAATTCAACGACGAAATACGCAGAGCGGCCTTTTGTGCTCGAAACTTTTAACAAGAAAAAAGGTTTTGAAACAATCACCTACGGCGAATTCAGAGACGATGCCGTGAACTTCGGCACTGCGCTTACGCGGGTTTTGAAAATCAAACAAACCGATAAAGTCATTATAATCGGTGAGACCACTTATGAATGGTATGTGGCATACATGGCATTGCTTCTGGGGGCCGGCATTGCGGTACCTGTTGACAAGGAACTTCCGGAAAACGAACTTGAGAACCTCATAAAACGTTCCGGGGCTGTTGCCATTGTTCACACACCGAAGAAAAAAGATTTTGTTAAAAAGGCGGCTTCGCATTGCGAGAATGTAAACTATATAATTGAGATGTACAGCCAGGAAGCTCCGACTAAGGAAAAAGAAGGCAAGGAAAAGCAGGGAAAGGCACATTTCACGACCGTGGGATTCGATTTCCTCACGGAAGAAGGGAAAGTGTTTACTGACCTTGGGGATAACAGCCTCATGGAAAAACAAATCGATCCGGATGCCTTTGCTTTGCTGATTTTTACCAGCGGAACGACTTCCGCGGCAAAGGGCGTAATGATATGCAACCGCAATTTGGCGGCAAACATAAACGGAATCACGCCTTATGTCTATCTGACTCCGGAGGACAGACTTTTCTCGGTTCTGCCGCTGCATCACACATATGAATCGACCATCGGTTTCATCTATCCGATGGCAAGCGGTGCGTCCATTGCGGTCTGTCAGGGATTAAAACATCTGGCATCCGACATGCAGGCTACACAGCCGACGGCAATTCTTGCAGTGCCCCTTCTGATAGAAGCGCTCTACAAGAAAATCATGAAAAACATTGAAAAAAGCAAGAAAGGCTCTGTTGTAAAATCAATGATGAGGCTTACAAACGGTCTCCGTAACATGGGCATCGATGTGAAACGGAAAGTATTTAAGGACATATACGCAGGGCTTGGCGGCAATCTTCGCATTATTGTTTCTGCTGCTGCACCGCTTGATCCTAAGATAGGCAAGTGGTTTGAAGACATCGGCGTTACATTCCTTCAGGGCTATGGCTTGACGGAAACCGCCCCGATTGCGGCGCTTACGCCGGACTTCGATACCAGAGTGGGGTCTGCCGGCAAGGCGGTATTTGGAGATGAAATTCGCATATCGAATCCGAACGAACGCGGAGAGGGCGAAGTTTTGATCAAGGGCCAAACCGTAATGCTGGGATATTATGAAGACCCGGAAACGACTGCGGAAGTTATGAAGGACGGCTGGTTCAATTCGGGAGATATCGCTTTCCTCGATGAGGACGGTTTCCTATACATCACCGGCCGCAGTAAAAATGTAATCGTCACGCAGAACGGCAAAAACATCTATCCTGAGGAAATTGAGACATTGCTTTCGGATGTTCCCGAAATTGCAGAGTGCATGGTATACGGCAAAGAGGTTTCCGGTGAAAAGGAACTTATCATAACGGCTCGTGTGATTCCGGATATGGATGCAATCGAGGAAATTCACGGTGCTTCCCGCAAAGTCCAAAGCAAGCCGTTTACCGACGAAGAGATTTACAAGATTATTTGGAGCCAGATCAAGCTCGTGAACCGCAAGCTGACGAACTATAAGTGCATCAAAAAGCTTGAAATCAAAGACGATGCTTTCGAGAAGACAAGCACAATGAAAATTAAGCGTTACGCAGAGCTTCAGAAAGACTGCGGAGAAGGCAATCCGGAGGGTAAAGCATAAAACTTTTCTATTTTTGCCCTTTACAAAGCACAAAATATTTTGTATAATAACAAAGTACGAAATGCAAGGCATATGTACTTAACACATTTCCCTGCATTTCGATATGCGCCATTAGCTCAATTGGATAGAGTCGCGCACTACGAATGCGAAGGTTAGGGGTTCGAGTCCCTTATGGCGCACCAAGTAATGCGTCCATTTAGGATGCATGGTCGTGAAACCCAGTCTATGACTGGGTTTCAGCATTTTTTGACGCCGGATTATCGCGTAAATGAATATACCGACTTAGGGATGCAAAACGGGTTTTTCTGCGATTTTCGAGATTTGAACCCCCACGAAATCGGGACGGGCGAAAAGCGGAAAGAAAATCAAGCGAAAAAAACAAATATTTTTGAGAAGAAGCAGATAGAAAAGTAACTTTTTTTATCTGTTTTTTTTATGCCCTTTTGCAGATGTAAAAATGTAAAAATGGAGCAAGCAAACGACAGAGAAAGCAGGTGAGAACATGAACGAAAAAGAAAAGCAAAAGACAGGCACCGATATGGAAGGGGTGCGGCTGGTGGCAAAGGGGCTGCTGAGCACTGAGATACGCGATACCGAGTATGCACCGCTCATCATCAGCCATCCTTTCGCAAACAGCGGCATCGTTTTTCTGCCCGGGAAAAACGGACGGGAAATGCTGGACATTACGAGTTCCGAGGAAAACCGCATGCAATGGAGAATGTATCTGGACAAGCGCATCGATCAAGCAGAGTCGGTCTTTCAAATCTGCTGTATGATGAATAAGCCTTACCTCCTTACATTTCTAAAATACGCGCAGCCTCACATAGAGAAAAAAGAATTTGCACAGCTTCTCGCTCTTTGCTGGATTCAAACAGAAGGACCGAATCAGGATGTGAATGTATCTCAAGAGGAGTTTGTGGAAATGTTTCAAAAGACAAGCGCAGAGGATCTGATGAATCTTGACGAGTGCCGAACGCTTGCAGAGCTTCCGGACGAAATTGAAATTTATCGTGGCGTTACCGAAAAAAACAAGGATAATATCCTTGCCATGTCATGGACGATGAAACAGGAAACCGCGGAATGGTTTGCGAATCGTTTTAAGGGCAAAGGCAAGGTATACCGTGCAAAGATTCGAAAGGAAGATATCCTCGCTGTTTTCCTTGGACGAAACGAATCTGAGGTCATCGTTGATCCGAAGAATCTAAAGGAGATTTCACTATGCGAACCAGCCGTGACGACTGCCGCTAAAACGGCGGCAGAAGAACATCAATATAAAGAGATAGCGAATCAGGAAGGAGTGATGCAGTATGATTTTTAGAGATGGTCTGCATAAGCAGGTCTTTCATGAGGCTGCAAAAAAGCAAGAGGAAAAAAACTACGAGCTGCTTGCCGCCTTGTATCTTTTAACAGCCGATGAGAAAGTTTGGAACTGCGCAAAGGATAAAGTCCGAAAAGGGCAGATTTTCTTTGAGGAAATCCGGCTTGGCAGCGCGAGCGAGGAAAGCTACTGCCTGTATGCGGCGGCAAAAGACATCTATCTTGGCAGCGGAAACATTCGGCTGCGGGATCTTGGAAAACGAAACATGATGAATCAAACGGTGTATGCGCAGGTACTGACTGCAGTTTCCATCTGCAGATTCGGGCTTGCGGTTATCAGAATAGGAGAAACAAATGAGAAAAGACATCCAAAGACTGCGCGAGCAGTATCCAAAGGGAAGCAGAGTTGAACTATTAGAGTCCGTAACGGATCCGTATCATCCGCTGCCTGCGGGAAGCAAGGGAACCGTATGGGCGGTAGATGATGCAGGGCAGCTGCATGTGAACTGGGACGAGGGCGGAAGCCTTGCACTGATTTACGGAATTGACAGTTTTCGTAAAATCGGAAGCGCCGAGGAATGCGAAGCGAAAGCCGTTATGGAAGAAGGAATTTCTTTCATGAAATAAAGAGTGGAGGTGACGGAAAAAACAGAAACGCAGCGAATGCCGTATGAGTATCAGATATTTTGATATGTTTGCAGGAATCGGGGGATTTCGGTCAGGTCTTACAAAGGCCGGCGGTTTTACTTGCATCGGATATTGTGAAAACGACAAATATGCGAAAAAAGCCTATGAGGCAATCTATGATACGAAAGGAGAAAATTTTTATGAAGATGCAAGAACGATACAACCGGGGAGCCTTCCGGATTTCGACCTTCTTTGCGGAGGATTCCCTTGTCAAGCTTTTTCAATCGCTGGAAAGCGGGGAGGATTTAGCGACAGCAGAGGAACCCTATTTTTTGAGATTGCAAGAATTGCTCGGGTTAAGCGACCTGCATTTTTGTGTCTTGAGAATGTTCCCGGACTCCTGTCGCATGACAAAGGCAGGACATTTCAGACCATCCTTACTGCGCTTTATGAGCTGGGGTACGATGTCGCATGGCAGGTGCTTAACAGCAAGGATTTCGGTGTCCCTCAAGCAAGAAAGAGAGTGTATCTTATCGGATATCTTAGAGAGCGATGTCCCGGCGAAATACTTTCTTTCCGAGACGCAAATGCGGCGGCTCCTGTGCAGCTCGTCGGCGGCTGTGAAGGAAACCGCATCTATGCAGACAGCGGAACCGGGATCACCCTCACAAGCGGTGCCGGAGGCTTCGGGGGAAAAACAGGACTCTACCAGATAGCCTTGCCGATCAAAGTCGCGACCAAAGAAGGCTTTCAAGAGGCCTATCCCGGAGACAGCATCGACCTGGCCTATCCGAATCTCAACACAAGGCGCGGCAGAGTCGGCAGGCAGATCGCCCACACCGTTCTGCCAAGTGCTGCGCAGGGGTGCTTCTTTATCGACCTAAATGAGGATGCGAAGCTTACCGATCATGCAAGATGCATCACCACACGGCAGGACAATGCATTCAGTCATCATAAGGCAGAAAAGTCCGGCGTCTTTGTGGAAAGCGAGACGCCGCGTGCCGTGATCAGCCCCGCAAAGGAAAAGACGCGGCAAAACGGACGACGGATCAAAGAGCCGAATGAGCCGATGTTTACGTTGACGGTTACTGACCGGCATGGGATCCTCCATCATGGGCGCGTGCGAAAATTAACACCGCTGGAGTGCTGGCGGCTACAGGGCTTTACAGACGAGCAGTATGAAAAGGCAAAGAACGCAGGTATTCCCGAAAGCCAGTTATATAAGCTGGCGGGAAATGCTGTTAGTGTTCCGGTCATTACGGCGCTCGGCGAAAAGATAAAGGGGATTTATGAAGAAATGGAAAGCGAGGGAGCAAGATGAGAGCGGAAGAGGAAAGAACTTTGCAGCAGGAAGAAAACCTGCTCGCTGTGGTGTTTGTCGAGCCGCATAAAAAGCCGGTCGTCAGAAAACTTCGAAATGAATACGAGGATATCAGCTGCGCCGTTGGAGGCCTGATTGAGCATATCTATCAAGAAGACGGAACCATCCTCGTGGCCAACGAGGAAAGTAAGCTTCTTGGCATGGACGGGAACCGGCGCATCCATGACGGAAAAAGCATCCTTGCAGGTCCGTTCTTTGTGGTCGGGGATGACGGCGAGGAATACCGCTCATTAACCGAAGCGGAGATAAAAAAGTACATGGAGCGCTTTGATGAAATCGAAGAAATCACGCTGGAAGAGGTCGCAGATGATATGTGGATGACAGTCACGACCTTTTCATGGTAAGAGAGGGGGGAACGAAAAAAAGTAAAAATGGAAATCCGGGATTCATATGAAATCACCGATCAGCTGGGTTGGCAATAAAAGCAGCATCCTGAAAATTCTGTATGCGCTCTTTCCGGCGGAATACGAGCGATACATCGAGCCGTTTGGCGGCTCCGGTGCGGTGCTGCTTGGAAAAGAAAGGCCGGACCGTTTTGAGGTCTTTAATGATTTTAACGGCAATCTTGTGAATCTGTATCGCTGCATGCGGGATCGCCCGCTGGCGTTTATCCGGGAGCTTGGCTTTCTGACGCTGAATGCGCGGGAGGATTTTCACGAGCTGCGAAGGTTCCTGCAGAAAGAAGAAACCGAAAGCGCCTTTGCAGACGAGGAAAGAGGGTTGACGCAGATTCTTCTTCCGGATATCACCGAGGAAGAACGAAGGCTGCTTTTGACGGAAAGAACCGGCGACTATGATCTGAAACGGGCGGCAGCTTACCTTAAGCTCATTCGCTACAGCTACTGCAGCGGGGGCAAAAGTTTTGCAGGCGTGCCGTTTTCCATTCGGAGCCTGTTTGGCATTGTAGAGGACTTTGCAAAGCGGATGGACCGGGTGGTGATTGAAAATCAGGATTTTGCGGTTCTGATTCGTCACTATGACCGGGAGAATGCGTTTGTTTACTGCGACCCGCCGTACTACACCAGCGAATATGTCTATGATATCGCTTTTCAAAAGGAGGATCATGTCAGGCTTTCGGAGTGCCTAAAATCCATGCAGGGAAAATTCCTGCTATCCTACAACGACTGCCCACAGATCCGCACGCTATATAGGGACTGCAACATTTTCGCATTCAGCCGGGTGCATTCGATGGCGCAACGCTACGAGGCGGGAAAGGAGTTTGGTGAGATCCTGATTGCAAACTATGATTTCTTTGAGCGGGAGCGGGGAAGGCCGCAGCAGGTGAGCCTGTTTGATGATAATTTGGATGAAGAAAAACAATTAAGGGAGAGGATTTTAAGATGAGAAAAAAAGAAGAAACGATGGAAGTTGTGATGCTGTGCGTGCCCACGGAAATGCTAAAGGAAGCCGGCATCTACGAGGGGGCTGTGCTGGAGATGTATGTCGAGGAAAACGCCATCATCCTCCGAGGCGGAAACGACTTTGCGGATTTTGTCTGTGACAAAGACTGCACAGGCTGCCCGCTTTCCTGCGGCAGCTGTGAAAACAAAGAAACAATGGAAAGGGGTGCGTAAAGCAGTGTGCAAGAAACCAAACGAAAAGGATGGCGGCACACATGAAAAAGAAGATCTATCTATCGGCGCCGCTTTCTGCGGGAAACTTAAAAAACCATATCGGACGCTTTCTGCGCTATGCAGGCTATACGATGAAAGAGGGCGTGATTCCGGTCGCAGTCCATTTTTATGTGTTTGGAGAAACGGACGATCTGCAGGCGGACAGCGCTGCAAGGATCTCTTTCGAGGAACGCTTCAGCCTGATCTGGTTCTGCGATGAAATGTGGGTGTTCGGCCCGGTCATCACACAGGAGATGGAGCGGGAGATTGAGTTTTGCGAAAACCTCGGTGTGAAGGTCCGGTATATTACCGAAAAAGAAGTCACAAAGAAGTTAGGGGAGAAAAAATCATGAAGAAAAAACGAATGCTGATCCTGCTGATCTTGCTGGTGCTGCTGTTTTGCTTTACGGAAAACGCCTATGCGGCAGGCGATGTGTCATCTGCCATCCAGCAGACATGGAAAGCCGCACAGACGCAGGTCAAATCGGTGGTAGAAAATGTGGTGTTTCCGGTTATCGACATGATCCTTGCGGTACTGTTTTTTGTTAAACTGTCTACTGCTTACTTCGACTATCGCAAGCATGGTCAGTTTGAATTTACGGCGCCCTGCATCCTGTTTGCGTGCCTGCTCTTTACCCTGACCGCGCCGCTGTATATCTGGAATATTCTCGGGTAATTCAAATCTTTCCGTAGACTTTCCCGGCAAAATACGGTATCCTGTGGCTAATCAAACAGAGAAAGGAAGAAGGCCATGAATACCATGAAAAGAATTTTCAGCGAGGAAAGCCTGACCTGCGTGCCGAAAAGCAGGGCATACAAAAAGGCGCTCGCAGCGCTCAGCGAAGCCGCGCAGGATATCTCTGCACTCTTTGCGGGAAGCGATGCAAACAGGCTCTTTGAGCGCTATCAAGATGCAAGTGCCGAGGTGCAGGAGCTGATCTGCACCGAAGCCTTTCGGCAGGGCTTTCATCTCGGCCGGGAACTACAGGAGGAAATATCGGAATGGGAACGGGACTATCGTCATTTGTACATTTTTATTTGATAAAACCTGTACATCTTTATTTTAGCATTTATACCAAAATAACTAATGAGATGTAGAAACACGATGCTGTATGTTTTGTAAATATTTACTTGATGCAGGACACATTAAATGTGAAGCTTTAAAATGAAGTGTTGAAATGCGAGAACTATTATGTTCAATGTAGTCGATATTATTAATATTAGCAGCAAAATACCTATGACAACGAACTATATCGGATGAATTTATTTTATCCAGTGCAGATACTAAACTTGTATTTCTAAGAAGGTATTTTCCATTAACTGTGTAAATAGTGCACCGTTTACTTTGCACCTCTATATACAGTATTGATTTTATTGGGATCTCCCGTTTTCCAGTAGGAGTTTGAAGTAACATTTTTTTATTTAACTGATTTAAAAGAATTTGATTTGAATAAATGTAATCGAAGTAAAGCGAAAATTTTCCTTGAATATCCACATCAGTTAATGGAAGTATAATATAGTTGCGTAGCCTATAAGCGGGGAAAGGAGATAATGGCTCATTAGAAAACAGATGATTAAAAGAACTGATAAAGATAAATGGTGAATATTGATAAAATCTATTTTTGCGTATCATTTTCTCAATCATATATCCACTATGGTTTTCTAGTTGCATAGCGATAATGAATATGTCAAAGTGAATTTGATTTTTATTTACAATTTGCAAAGCCTCGTGGGCGCTAGTTGTAGTAATAATGCATAGAGAATCGTCAGTGCTACGACGTAAATTCTTCGAAATCTGTTCTAATTCAGATTGCTTGTTAGAAAGTATAAGAACGTTAATCATTGCGGAACCTCCTAAAGGTCTTTTTTTATAAAATACATAAATAATGAAAACATTTCAAGCTTTTTTTTTGCATTAGAGGGTATTTGTATTGAAAAAAAAATAAAAATAACTATTCTATAGCTAGGAGGTGATAGGGAATGACGGCATTACCGTTTATATGTTTGGGAACAGGAATATTAATCGGTTTAAAAACCAAAACGCATTTTTTACTAAAAGTAACAGATGCTATTTCGACTTTGGCATTAATATTGCTGATGTTGATAATAGGACTAGGTGTGGGCATTGACCAAAGCATTTTAATGCAATTTCCAAGAATAGGACTTAATTGTACAATAATAGCATTGCTGACAATTTTGTTTAGTATTATTTGTACTTATATTTGTGAGAAGACAGTATTGATGCTGGATGAAATTGACAGTGCGATTGATAAAAATAATAAAGTATGTGCTGAAAAAGAAGATACATGCGAGAAGAAAGAAATAGTCGAGAAAGAAAAAAAGCAAATAAGCCCTTTGATTTGGATTATGCCACTTAGCATTGTAATAGGAATAGTAAGTGGAAATATGTTGACAGGAAAAATATCCGAAACCATTCTGAATTCCGGGATGACCATTTCATTAATTGTTTTATATGTATGTGTTGGAATTTCACAGGGTGCAACAGAAGGAGTATTTAACTTTTTTAAGAAGCTAGGAGTTAGAATAATTGTGTTGCCGCTTGCTGTATTATCAGGAAGTATAGTTGGGGGGCTAGTTGCATCAATGTTCATAGATGTATCTACAAAAGTGTCTGTAATTGCCGCAAGTGGAATGAGTTTTTACAGCATTACAGGGGCTTTCATGACTCAAAACTATGGTATTGCGATAGGCACATATGGGTTCATTGTTAACATTTTACGAGAAGTTTTCACAGTCATATTTCTGCCGATACTTATAAAGATAAGTCCGGGGAGTGCTATTGCGAGCGGAGCAGCTGGTGATATGGACACAATGCTAGCGCCTATTACTAAAGCTATTGGAGCTAAGTATGGTCTTGTTACATTAACGACAGGAACAATTTTGACTTTGATAGTACCAATATTATTACCTATTCTATCAAATATATTTAATTAAGTAAGTGTAAAAGGAGGAAAAAAAGATGAGAAGTATTAGAGAGATTATGTTCACACCTAAGGAATTGGATGTAATTCTAATTCAACCTAACTTCTTGATGAAGATCTTAAAAGAAGAGCAAAATCAAATCGTCAGAGAGTATTGGGAATCAATGGAAAACCAAGAACCTTTAGGAGATTTACCAAACGAGGTCAATCATGGATTATTCAGTTTGGCGGCATCACTAAGAGATGAAGGATTTTCTGTTGATGTTTTGGATTTTCAGGCATACGATCTTTTTTTGCGAGAAAATGAACATCGTATGATAACACTAGAAGATGTTGAAAAAATAATACAACTTAATAAAGCAAAGATATTTGGTATTTCCACTATCACCGTTGCATCTGAAAATGCATTGAGTATTGCGAAAACGGTGAAAAGAATTCACAAAGATGCATTAATGCTATTTGGCGGAATGCATCCAACGCTTGTTCCTGATGAATTTATACAAAACCCAGAGGTTGATGTAATTATTTTAGGAGAGGGGAATGAGACAATTGTTGAAATTGCAAAACAGTGGAAAGAACGAACATTACCATTGAATGTAGAAGGAATTGTTTACAAAATAGAAGATAGTATTGTTTTTACAAACAAGAAAAGTAATTTTCATATTAACTTAGACGATATATCATACCCAGCGTATGATTTAATGTGTAGAGAATCATTGCCATTTATGCCGCGGTTTTTTACGAGTAGAGGGTGTCCTTATAGTTGTGCATTTTGCTCATGCGATGCGTTTTATCGCAATGCATATGAAGATTATAAAATTGTATATCGTGATCCACAAAAGGTTGTGGATGAGATCGAATATACTTATAAGCAGTATGGAATGAATTTTTATTGCTTTGGTGATCTTACATTTATGTCTAACCGGGAACATATACATGCAATTTGCAAAGAACTTATTTTGCGAGGATTAAACCACATTCCATGGTGGTGCCAAACTACTGTTGGAAGTTTAAACGAAGATGATTTAAAGTTGATGAAACAAGCAGGGTGTAGGCAAATTGGATTAGGAGTGGAAAATGGTGTGCAAGAGAATTTAGATATAATGGGTAAACCTATTAAATTTGACAAAGCGGAAGAACAGTGCAGAATGATTAGAGAAGCAGGAATCGAACCAATTACATACTGGATAATTGGTTTGGGAGATGCAACTTTAGAAGATGCGATGAGGACGATAGAAAGAATATGTTACTTTGTCAAAAACAATCTTACAGAAGTTTCGCATATAGGAGTTCCAGTGCCATATCCAGGTTCGCCTATCGGAAAAAATCCTACAGCGTTTGGGTTACAAATTGTAAAAAGAAATTATTCAGAGTATTGGATGAATTCTGATGAACTTGGATATAGCAAACCAGCAATTAGGACAGATAATTTATCTGAGGACCATATATATGCATTATGGCAATATGCACTAATGGTAGTTGCAAAAGAATATCAAAAGCGCAAAATTAAGAATTAGTTACATTATTAAGAAAAAAAGGAGGACAACCAAATGAATACATTATTCGAAAAAACTACGAGATATTTAGACAAACAAATTGCAGAATTACCAGAAGGACATCCTATAGAAAGACAATACAAAATTGATTCAAGGGAATATGAGATTAAGGATTGTGAAATAGTAGATCCAATTGGAGATGAAATATATACTAAGGCAAAAGGACTAATCCATAGATATTCAGATAGAGTATTGCTTTTTCCACGTAATGATTGCCTTATACAATGTAGATTCTGTTTTAGAAAGTGGAGATTACAAACAGAAAAGACAGAACTGACATATGACGAAATTTCTGAAGCAATGAAATACATATCTGCACATGATGAGATATGGGAAGTGATTTTAACCGGTGGGGAACCACTTATGACGGATATCAGAAAACTGGAATATATTATAAATGAATTAAAGAAAATATCGCATATTAAAGTGTTACGTATACACACTCGTGCAATAATTGCAGAGCCAAGTATCATTACAAATAAGCTGATAGACACATTATGTAAATTTGAACCCTTGTATATCGTAATTCACTGCAACCATCCGGACGAGATTACCACCGAAGTATCAGAAAAACTAAAAATGCTCTCGCAAAGAGGAATAGTTCTGTTAAGTCAAAGTGCACTACTTAAAGGAGTAAATGCCGATACAAACACAATTGAAAAATTATGTAGAAAACTTATTGAAAATAGAGTAAAACCGTATTATTTACATCATTGTGACCTTGTACCGGGTACGGGACATTTTAGAACAAGTATTAATGAGGGACAAAATATTTTAAAGGGGATTAGAGGCAGAGTTTCTGGGATTTGTTGGCCAACATATGTTTTGGATATTCCAAATGGATTTGGAAAAGTACCGTTAGGCCCATTTTATTATGAAAAAGATGCAACTGGAAATACGATAGTGACTGACTATAAAGGTAACAGACACGAATATCCAGATATCGATAATAAAACAAAAGTATAAATATAGTACAATTATAAATGCAAAAGTGCCGACTATACTGCGAGTAGGCAGTCTTTTTGCATGCGGAAAAAGAGGAAGCCCCTCTTTTTCTGTTTGAAAGATAAAAAACGAAAAGGAGAGAGCAGATGTTTGAGTGGATCGGGGATCAGATTGGGAAAATCATTTGGAACAATCTGCTGATGTGGCTGTATGAGACCATCTATCAGGCAGCTGCAGATTTTTTTGCGATGATGGGGAATATGGGGGCAGAAATCTTTGACCTCTCGTGGGTCGCGGCGGTGGTGCAGCTTTTCAGTCTCTTTGGCTGGGCACTTTTCGGTGTCGGGATGGTGACGGCTGTGTTTGATGCGGCCATCGAATACCAGAACGGGCGCGGCAATCTTAACATGACAGCCCTGAATGTGCTGAAAGGTTTTTTTGCGGCAAGCCTTATAGGGGTACTTCCGATTGAGCTTTACCGCTTTTCCATCTCGCTGCAAAACACACTATCGGGGGAGCTTCTTGGAATTTTTACCGCAGAAGGAAGCGGCGGCTTTTCGGGAAAAGTCGTGCAGACCCTATCAGGAAACTTCCTGATTGCGGATCTCACAGAAGTAACCCTGCTTGCGGTACTGATTTTAATTGCTTTTGCCTATGCGATCACAAAGGTGTTTTTTCAAAATATCAAGCGCGGGGGAATCCTGCTTGTGCAGATTGCGGTCGGCTCGATGTATCTCTTCAGTGTGCCGCGTGGGTATACCGATGGGTTTATCCAGTGGACCAAGCAGGTGATCGCGCTGTGTCTGACGGCGTTTCTGCAGACCACGCTTTTGATGCTGGGGCTGATGACCTTTCCGGGAAACAAGATCATCGGTATCGGCATCATGCTTGCCGCAGGCGAAGTGCCGCGCATTGCCGGGCAGTTTGGAATGGATACCTCGGCAAAGATGAATCTGATGAGCGCAGCGCACAGCGCGCAAAGCGCCATTTATCTGACGCGCCTATTTGCAAGACCATAACGAAAGGAAAAACGAATGAACCGTATTTATCTATATCCCAAAAACCTAAAAGAAAAGGCAAATCTTTGGCTGTGGAGCCTTAGGGACTTCGCCATTTTAAGCGTAGCACTTCTTTTTTCTGCGCTCGCGCTGGCAAAGCTCGGAATCTTGCTTCCGCTTGGGATCAGCCTTGGCTTTGCGTTTCTGACCATTCGCCTTTCCGCATACACCATGCTGGAGTATCTTTCGTGGTGTATGCGGTTTTTCGTTACCGGTCAGCAGCGCTATGACTGGAGGTGAGAGAAATGAAGGACAGAAAGAAGAAACCAAAAAAAGAAAACAAACGAAAAGGGCGCAGCAAGAAAAAAGCGGCCCTGCAGGTCTTTCTTGGGCTAAGTGATTTCACGGATTATGGGCTGAAAGCAGGAGGCGGCACCTACCTATTCTTTCGGGTCAGCCCAACCAATATTTCGGTATTATCACGGGAAAGCGTGGAGATCAAGGAGCGCCACCTGATGATGGTGCTTTCTGCGCTGCCGGACATCCGAATCCTGTGCATGGACGCCGCCGAACGATTCGATGAGAACCTGCGGTATCTCAAAGAGCGAAGCAAAGAACATCCGGATCCAAAAGTCCTGCGGCTTTTGAAAAAGGATATGCAGTTTTTAGACCGGATGCAGCTTGAGATGGCGACCTCCCGGCAGTTTCTGTTTGTCAAAAAACTAAAAGAGGAAAATGAGGCTGCGGAATTTGCCGAAGCAAACCGTATCGAAAAGATCATCGCTGAGCAGGGCTTTGAAGTGCGAAGGCTCCGAAAGGTCGAGATCAAGCGCCTGCTTGCTATCTACTTTGATGCGTCGCTGAACGGACAGGCCATGCCGGACTTTGACGGCGTGCAGTATTTTAACTTGGAAGGAGAGGACGAGGATGCGATGGAAACGAAAAGATAGAGTCATCACAGAAGAAGAACAAGAAGAAATCCGCACCAAAGATTTCTTCGATTTGATCACGCCAAGCGCGCTGCGCTTTTTCACCGGTTACTACATTCTCGGTGATACCTACCGCATGGTATGGGCGGTGAAAGAATATCCGCCGTCGACCGAGGCACAGGCAGTCTTTTCGCAGCTTGCGGACCGAAACGGCGTGACCTTAAAGATTTATCATAGGCTGGTCGAGCCGATCGAGCAGCGAAAGATCATTCAAAACGCTGCGCGAAAAAACAAATTAAAATCCGGCGGCAGCGATGTGAATGAAACGATTGAGGCTGCAGGAAACTTAGAGGATGTTGTGACCCTGCTTGCCAATCTTAGAAAAGACCGCGAGCCGCTGCTTCATGTAGCGGTATTTTTAGAGCTGAAAGCACGCTCGCAGGAAGCGCTTCTTGCGCTTGCGGGCGAAATTGACATGGAGCTTACACGCTGCAAGCTTACGGTGGATAAGCTGATGCTTAGGCAGAAGGAAGGGTTTTTATCGAGCCTGCCGTTTGGCGAAAATATGTTTGGCGCACTCTTTGAGCGGGTGCTTCCGTGCTCGTCAGCTGCAAATCTGTTTCCGTTTAATTTTTCCGGAAAGACCGACCCGAAAGGGCTATATATCGGGCGCGACAAGTACGGCACGAACCTGCTGGTGGATTTTGACCGCAGGGCAGAGGACAAGACCAATGCGAACATCCTGATCCTTGGAAACTCCGGACAGGGAAAGTCGTATCTGTTAAAGCTGCTCCTGATTAACACCCGAGAGGCAGGGAAGCAGATTATCTGTTTAGATCCGGAAATGGAGTATCGGGAACTCTGCGAAAACCTTGGCGGCACCTACCTTGACTTTCTCAGCGGCAGATATATCATCAACCCGCTCGAACCGAAGATGTGGGCGGAAGTGGATGCAGATGAGACAGCAGAAAAAGAAGAGGATGCGCCGGAAGCGTTTCGCAAAAGCACAAGACTTTCACAGCACATTGCATTCTTAAAAGACTTCTTCCGCTGCTATAAGGATTTCAGCGATCAAGAGATCGATACAATTGAGATTTTGCTGGCGCAGCTTTACCGGAACTTCGGCATCAATGACTATACCGATTATGCACGCATGCGGCCGGAAAACTATCCGCGCATGCAGGACTTTTACGCACTGTGCGAGGAAGCCTATGAAAACTACGACGCATCGAAAAAAGAAATCTATACCGAGGAAACCCTGCAGCGGGTCTGCCTTGGCCTTCACTCGATGTGCGTGGGTGCAGAAAGCCGCTTCTTTAACGGTCATACGAACATCAAAGCCGATGACTTTTTGTGTTTTGGCGTGAAGGGTCTGATGGATACGAACAAGAAGCTCAAGGATGCGATGCTGTTTAACATTTTATCGTATATGTCCAATCTCCTTTTATCCAGAGGAAACACGCTGGCAGCAATCGATGAGCTGTATCTGTTTTTATCGAACATGACAGCGATTGAGTACATCCGAAACGGCATGAAGCGTGACCGGAAAAAGGATTCTTCGATTGCGATCGCCAGTCAAAATGTCGAGGACTTTTTAATCCCTGCGGTCAAGGAATACACCAAGCCGCTCTTTTCCATTCCGACACATCAGTTTCTGTTTCATGCCGGGCAGATCAACGCAAAAGAATACATGGACGCGCTGCAGGTCGAGCCAAGCGAATACGAACTGATCAAATACCCGGAGCGCGGCACCGCCCTATATCGCTGCGGCAGCGAGCGGTATCTGCTGCAGGTGATCGCACCGGATTACAAAGAAGTTCTGTTTGGAAAGGCAGGGGGAAGATAGATGCAGATGGTCTTAAAACGGCTGGCGCTTGCTGCGGTCAGCGACAAACGGGTGCGGGAAACAGTGCTTGCGATTCTGTTAGGCTTTCTGCTTTTTGCCGTCATGCCGGCCAGCGCGCTGCGCGAATTTTTCGCTGAAGGCGAAGATGCAGAAAATTTCTTTGAAAGTATCGCAAGCAGGATGCCCGAGACCCAGCAGAGAGAATATGAAAGAATGGAGTCGGTGTTTTCCGAAATCGAAAAGGCGCTTTCCGAAAGAGATTTGAGCAGCAGGGCAGAAGAGGCAAAAGCCATCTATCTTGTGTTTCTCTATGACAAAGGCGAGCAGCCGGGCTTTGCGGAAAAGCTTGCAGACTGTTTTGAAAAAGGCGGGGATACAGATGCACTGATTGAAGAACTCCGAAAGGCGTTCGGCATTTCGGTTTCGGATGATGACCTAAAGGCACTTCTCAGTACTGCAAGCGCAGATGTTATCAATCTCAGCGGCTATGAAAATCCAAAGACGAAAAATGCGCATGACCTTGCGCTCTTCGCAAAGCGTGCAAAAACGAGCGGCTGGGGCTATGTCTGGGGGACTTACGGCGAAGTGCTGACCGGACGGGCCTTTCAGCAGAAGCTGAAGCAGTACCCTGCGGAAATCGGTGCGGAAAAGAAATTCATCAGCGAAAATTATCTTGGAAAACGCACAGTAGACTGTGTCGGCCTTATCAAAGGCTATCTGTGGCTGAATCCGGAAACGAAAAGAATCGTGTACGGACGCGGCGGACACGCCGATGTCGGTGCAGACGGAATGTTTGAGAAGGCAAAAGAAAAAGGAAGAATTTCTTCAATGCCGAAGATCCCCGGCATTGCGGTTTGGCAGAAAGGGCATATCGGCATCTATGTCGGAGACGGCAAGGTGATCGAAGCTGCCAATACACGCGCAGGCATTTTGGAGACAAGGCTCTCTGCGGGGAGTTGGACGCACTGGCTGAAAGTGCCGGGCGTCAGGTATGAGTAAAAACTTGCTAAGTTTTGCAATCACGATTACTGCTTATATGGAGAATAACTTATGACGATAGCGCGCTTGCATAGAACACTTTAATTTGATAAACTATCCGTACATATCAAGCTACGCAAAAGAGATATTCGATAGTAAAGGAAGGCAAAATTGAATGTACAGAGAAATTAGAATCAAAGTTAAACCATGAGTTAGATAAAATCAAAAAATTTTCTTCTTTTTTCAAATATTTGTGCAAGAATAACGTCTTTATAGTTAAGAGATGTTGATGGTGTAGTGAAAGGAGGTAGTTTTAGTGGATGAACGATATGGAAATTATTGAGATGTATTTTAGGCGCGACGAAAATGCGATAAGGCAGACCGAGATAAAATATGGATTGTTTTGCCGAAGTCTTGCGTACAATATTTTGCAAATTCACGAAGATGCAGAAGAATGCGTCAATGACACCTATTTAAAGGCATGGAATTCCATCCCGCCCAACGAACCTGTTTACTTTAGAGGATGGCTTGGCAGAGTGGTGCGTAACCTTTCTCTTGATTTATGGAGAAAGAATCACAGAAAAAAACGTTATGCGGGTATCGAGGAGATTTTTGAAGAACTGGATGAATGCATTCCGTCCTCTTCCCATGTGGAAGGTGAAATCGAAAAAGGAATGTTGACCGAGGCTCTTAACAAGTGGCTCGGAGAACTTCCGCAAATGGATCGCATCATTTTCCTGCGGCGATACTGGTTCGGAGAATCTCTGAAAAGTATTGCGAAAATATATCGGCTGACTCCGGCAGATGTCGCAAACCGCATGTATCGGCTTCGCCAAAAACTTAAGGCAGAACTGAAAAGAGAGGGGCTGTTCTTATGAGAGAAAAAGTGGTAATAACTCTGTATGATAGTTTTACAAATATCGATGATCGATTTCTTCAGGAGGTCGCAGTTCAAAGCAGCCGAATCAAAAAAGGTTTCTTTAAGAAACGGGTGCTTTTGATTGCAGCAATCATTGGAGCAATCCTGCTTTGCGGCTTTGCGGCATATCAAGCAGGTATATTCGATCCATGGATACAAAAAACATCGACATCTCCAACGGAAACGGTGCAAAGCGCACTTGAAAATCAGCTGGAAAAAGAATACACGCTTGAACTCCAAATCAAGGAAATTTTCGTCGATCAAGATGCAACGGAGAGAGTAAAGCAGCAATACAAAGGGAGCGAACTCGCAGAAGAAAACGGATGGTCGGATTCTTATTTAGAAGATAATCTGATAGCGGTTCGTGCGGAATACTATGTGGTATACGACCATCAAAAAACATTCCTAAAGGATGGCGATGTAGAGCAGTATTTCTTCCTCTTGCGTGATGAAAAGACGCAAAAATGGATGATTTGGAACAACACTGCAAGCGGAGATCCATTTTATTAGAAAAGAAATGATGAAGCCACGATCAAGATAATTGTATGAACTGGAATCCTTTTATAAGTCGTTTGCCCTTTCGACATCGGACAATTTGCTCGTGGAGATTTTCAATTATGACTATTTTATGAAAGCGAAAGATAATGTTATAATTGCCGGCGGCATGCACCGGGGAAAAGATGGAAACATCAGAGCTTTCATTGGTTCCTTTGGGCAGATCGCGGCAGTAAGTCGGGAAGGACAACTCATAAAAGCGCAGCCTCTTACGAAATTAGATGTAATACTAAATCCGGAGGGGGCAAGTGAAGAAAGCAAGGATCTGATAAAAGGAATCGTCATGACCGGTATAAAATCGCCGGCATATTTCGTAAGGGATGCATACCACTATTAAAGGATTGTCAATCTTTGAGGGTCAAAACGCCCAGAAAGAGATTAGAACGCCAAAAGAAAAAGAAAGCCTCGAAGCATCGCCTCCGAGGTTTTCTGCGATGAATTTTTTAAGGAGGTAGAAATTTGTTTTTAACCGAACAAGACCTAGGAGACACCTTTTGGGCAAACTATAACTATAACAACCGCGCGATCAAATATCAGTTTGAGTGTCCGCTGCGGCAAGGAAATATCGATCTTGTGACTGTGACCCTCTTCCGGTTTGAAAATGATGAGGAAGCGACGAGTTGAAGTAAGGCAACACAGTGCCTGCCCTTTGATGCAAGCAAATGCTGTATTGGAAAGCAAGGACTGCGAATAAAGAGCAATATGCAGCAGGTATGGTCGAAATGAGTTATAATGCTTAAGTGATGTAGAAGAGAATAAATCAAAAAAACTGAAATATTGAAATATCTTTGTAACGTTTCCACTTTTTTTGACTCTAATATATGAAGGCCAAATAATTCAGGTGAAGGGAGGGTCCATATGGAGGAATTTGAATATCTTTGTCACCAGTATAAAGACATCATATATCGATATCTTCTAGCGCTTTGCCGCGATGAACATTTGTCTGAGGAACTGACGGCAGAAACATTTTATCGTGCCTTCCTGCATATTAACCGCTTTCGAGGAGAATGTAATGTTGCGACATGGCTGTGCCAAATCGCTAAAAACGTATATTACAAAGAACAGAAGAGAAGAAATAAGCATGATTCCTTGGAAAAAGTTTTAGAAATAGAAGATCCCAATCATTTCATGGACAAGCTGTATGAAAAAGAACAGGTAGCAGAAATCGTTCGATCGTTGCAGAGCTTAAATGAGCCTTATAAAGAAGTATTCACTTTAAGAGTTTTAGGAAATTTAAGCTTCAAGGAAATTGCAATGATTTTTTCGAAGACGGATTCATGGGCAAGAGTTACCCATTATCGGGCAAAAGAAAAATTGATACACAAATTGGAGGGCGAAAATGAAAATTAGTTGTAATGTGGCAGGGGATTTACTGCCTTTATATGTCGATGAATGCTGTTCAGATGATAGCAGGCTGCTACTTGAGGAGCATTTGATCGAGTGTCAAGCCTGTGGAGAGAAATATGAGCGCATGAAAAGAAAAGATTATCTCTCGACCTCGGCAGAAGCAGGGGCAGGGCAAACGGCTCATATCACCGCTTATGCGAAAAAGATACGTCGCCGCAGAACCATCTTCCGCATTCTGACACCTATTGTGATTCTCCTGCTGGCTTTGCTACTATCAGTAACATGGCAGGCGGTCAAGCTTATGGACCATCCAAATACCGCATCGGATGCTGCGATAGAAGCCGGAATCTGGAATCTGACGACCGGAGATCTCGAAACGAATGTCTATGAAATCGAAAAATATCGGTTGCATAGCGCATCATCTCAACTTGCCGTCCATGTGCAGACAGAATCTGAGGCGTCAGGGAAAGTCGTACTGTTTAAAACAGAAAGCAAAGGAGAGCAGAATGCAGAAGACTCAATCATGGAGGCAGATATCGATGGCAGCAAGACATGGTGCGTCTTTACTTATTTATCTACAGAAAGTGAATATCGTATTCGCGTGGAAGGTATTCAAAAAGGTACGGTTACAGTCAGCGAAAGGATTTCTTTCCCAGAAGCTCTGCGCATGGCGTGGAATGATTTCTTTTTCATTTGATGAAAAGCGGCAGGAGGCGGAGAAAAGATAAGGAGGACGGCAATGCAAAGCAAAAATGTAAAGAGGCTGACTGGCATGGCGCTTTTTACCGCGCTGATCATCGGGCTTCAGTTGCTCGGCAGTTTCATCAAATTTGGCGCATTTTCAATATCCTTAGTGCTGATTCCAATTGTGGTAGGGACGGCACTTTATGGATGGATTGCTGGCGCATGGTTGGGTTTCGTTTTTGGAATGGTTGTTTTAATGTCAGGAGATGCAACATTATTCTTAGAGTTTCGTCCCTTTGCAACAATTTGCATTGTGATTCTAAAAGGCATTCTTGCAGGAGCAGTTGCAGGAATCGGTTATAAAATGTTTGAAGCAATCAATACTTATTTTGCAGTAGCCATCGCCGCTGCCTTGTGCCCTTTGATTAATACGAGCGTATTCTTAATCGGCTGCTATTTGTTTTTTATGGAGATTGTTTCCGATATTGCAGCAGCATTCGGCTTCGAAGGCTCCGGATATTCTTATTTGATACTTGGACTTGCTGGAGGCAACTTTCTGTTTGAGCTTGTATTGAATATAACACTATGTCCTGTGATTGTTCGAATCATCCTGTTAGGCAGGAAGTTGAATTAAGAGAACATCAAACAAGGGGACACGAAAGGAGGGATTCTACATGAAAACCAAACGATTCAAAAGTCTTTTTGCGATACTGTCCATAGGGCTGTTGATACTCGTGGGGTGTTCCGCAAGGGATGCCGACGTGAAGCTACTGATTTATGCGCAGGAAAACGAAGACATTGCAGGCGCGTATGAATTGTATATTAATTTGAAGAATGGTACGATGAGGTGCGCGACGGAACCACTGTATCAGGTTCAGAAAGATGCTGACATCGGGAATTTTGACAGAGATACAATATATCCGCTTTCCCTGTGCGATGACATTATGGTTTTGCGTGCAAAGCCTTTACAGGCATTTCGAACACCGTGTGAAATTCTTGAGCAAAGCAAATGGAAAGAATTTCGCAAGAACTCAATGGTAGAAGGGGAGTTTATCAGTTTCAAGCAGATTTGGAATGAAGACGAGCAACTCAATTATACTGCTGATGAAAAATGTGAAACCTATGAAATCGAGAAAAAAGGCGAACAAATTGGCAAACTGCAGATGGAGGTAGAGGAAAATGAAAGATTCGAGCCATTAGCTTTTTTCCTTGACCAAGACGGAACACTTGCACTTATGTGCAACAGAACCAAAGGGAGTCTTGCAAGGGAAAGCTATCCTGTTTCAATTGTTGCAGAGAAAAGAAATAATGGAAACTTTACCGTCGTACAAAGGCATTCATTTCAAAGTATGTTTGATGAAACACTGAGTCAGAATACTCCGCCGTATTCCGAGTGGTTTGGGGAAAATATTTACGGAGACACGAAAACGGGATGTTTCTATTGGAATGAAAGCTGTAATATCGTGAGGATGAATCCTTATGACGGTTCTTTTCACATTATTGTTCGGATAGCAGATATAGAAAAAGATATTCCGACGCTCGATACAAATCGCGAGTCGTATGATTTTATTTGGAGCTATGGCAGACAAAATGAAATCAATATCCTCATCTTTCCAAACTATAATGATGTGCAAGGGATGATTGCAGCTTTTTATAACAATGAAGGCAGCTATTTAGGCAGGATCTTGATTGGTGAAGAGAAAGTCCTCCTGTTCAATCGCGAAAACGCAGAAACTGCAAAAATTGAAGAACACGGTTTATTAAGCACCTTCCTGTACGCACCAGTCAATTCAGCGGTATATTAGTTAAAGAAAAAATATAAATAAGTGTTAAACTGTTCGTACAAAACATCTTAGTCTAACACTATTTAGAATAGGTTTAGTAACAAAGGCACAAGAAGTTATCAAAAACTTCCTGTGCTTTTTGTTTTTTGAAGCAGGAAAGGAGACGTTTATGGAGCTAAACACAACGCTATTTCGTAAGGAGCCTCGTTTTGACACGAGGCTGTGCAAGGTGGAAAAAATCTTAGAGCTAAGCGGAAGCGACTTTGTGCATCTAAAAGAAAATCTTTTGGATGAGTACGAATTTCTTACACGGTATCGCGATCTGATGCGGCTTGACCAGGACGACATCGCGCACTGCCTGATGGTGCTTGGCGATGGCTATGAGGATGCCATTCTCATTGAAGCAGAGGGTGCAAGCTATGCAAGGTATGCAGCCTTTCTGCCGCTGGTTCGTGCGGCTGTCGAGGCGCAGGAAGAACTTCCGATCGAGCGGTATGAGCCTGCGATGGAAGAGGGGATGATTTTGGGAGGTCTCAAATGAAGAAAGTAAATATCAGCATCGCATACGAAGAAGAAAAGTATGCAGCGCTTACGATGTACCTTACGCAAAAAAATATGAGTTTGGAAACGGAGCTGACTGCAGCTCTTGACAGTCTTTATGCAAAGCAGGTGCCGCCTGCCGTCCGTGACTTTGTATCGCAGCGGATTTCTTCTGAGCAGAAAAAAGAATCAAAGAAACAGGAAAAGGCGAAAAGGACTGATTCCGTTTGAGAAGTCAGAGATTCGGCATCGAAATGGAAATGACGGGAATCACCCGGAAAAAGGCAGCCGAAGTTATCGCCGCATATTTTGACACACACGAAGTGTATGACAGCGGCACCTACGATGCATACCATGTGACGGATGGGCAGGGGAGAAAATGGAAAGTGGTCAGCGATGCATCGATTCATCCGGCTGCGCGTGATGGAAGATCTGCAAGCACTTTATATAAAGTGGAAGTGGTTTCCCCAATCTGCCATTATGAAGATATCGAAACGATACAGGAGCTTGTGCGAAAACTGCGGCATGCGGGCGCCTGTGTAAATCGTTCCTGCGGGATACACATTCATGTCGATGCGGCCCCGCACAGCGTGAAAACCCTCCGTAACCTTGTGAATATCATGGTGTCGAAAGAAGACCTGCTATATAAAGCACTTGCAGTCGATGTCGCAAGAGAGGATCACTACTGCCAGAAAACGGATCTGAGTTTCTTAGAGGAGCTGAACCGAAAGAAACCCAAAAGTATCGAAAACTTTGAGCGGATGTGGTATCACGGAGACAGCAGGAGCTATGATCATTACGACGAGACCCGCTATCATGCGCTGAATCTGCACAGCGTGTTCTCAAAAGGCACGATCGAGTTTCGCTTGTTCAACGGGACGATGCACGCAGGAAAAGTCAAAACCTATATCCAGCTCAGCCTTGCGATCAGCCATCAGGCCCTTGTGCAAAAGGGCGCCTCGCACAGCCGGACAAAAAGCACGAATGAAAAATATACCTTTCGTACCTGGCTTCTTCGGCTCGGTATGATCGGCGAGGAATTTCAGACCGCAAGGAAATTCCTGCTCGAGAATCTCGAAGGGAATATTGCATGGAAAGACCCGGTGCAGGCCGAGCGGCAAAAGGAGCGCCTTGCAGCAAAGCGTATGGAGGAAGCAGCGCAAAGCATGCAAGGAAGAGAGGCAGAGGAAACGGCGGAGCAGGAAAGTGAAACCGAAACGCAGCAGGACGAGGGATTTACCATGCAGATGTTTTAATTGGAATGAAGGAGAACAAAATGAAAAAGATGAAAATTTACGCAGCATACGGAAGCAACTTAAACCACGCGCAGATGCGGGGACGCTGTCCGGATGCGAAGTATCTTGGCTCTGCCATGCTACAGAATCAGAATCTGCTATTTTGCGGGCAGCCGGATCACAGCTTTGCGACTATTGAAAATATGGAGGGAAAGGAAGTTCCAATCGGACTTTGGGAGATCAGCGCGCGCGATGAAAAATCGCTTGACCGCTACGAAGGGTATCCGAATTTTTATCATAAGACAGTGCTTCCTGCGATGCTTGACGGCGAGGAAGTTCATGCGATGGTATACATCATGGATCTTGCGATGCCTGCAGGACTTCCGTCCGCTATGTATTACGACATTGTTGAACAAGGCTACCGGGACTGCGGACTGGATACGGCGTATCTTAGAGAGGCGCTAAAGACCAGCATGGAGCGTGTGTACGGCCTTATGCCCATGCAGGAGATGAGCCCCGGCATGGAGATGCTGTAAGCATGGGGCATTTCCCAAGAGAACGCCCCAGACTTCCCCTGTGTCCGTTTTTTAGAGGAAAATGGATGCGGTGTAGATGCCGCCACCGAAAAAACGGCGTGTCCGCGCGTTTGGGGAAGAAGCCAGCAGCCGAAAATATGCAAAAGTGAAGGAGAGCAGCTTTGCTCTTTTTGCTTGCAGGAAAAAGAGGCGGGGGCAAAATCGCCCCTCGCCTCGCTTACCGGAGCCCCGCAATGCGGGTCTCCCAAAGACCTTAGAGGATTTTCCGCTTCGGTGCATATAGGGGTTAAAACGCAGAGGGGAAATGCGAAAAGGAGTCAAAGCGGAGAAAACCTGCCGCGACTTCCGCAAGTTAGAAGAATGCGCAAAGGAGTCAAAGCAAATGGAAACCCAAAAAAGAAAATTTGCGCTGTGGATTCGTGCAGAGACAATGGAAACAATCGAGGCACTGTATAAAAAAGATAACTGCAGGAGCCGCTCGGAGTTTATCGAAAAAGCAGTCCTCTTTTACAGCGGCTATTTGAGGGCAGAACAGACGGATGGATATCTTCCCGCCGTCGTGATTTCTGCCATGCAGGGAAGCCTTGGACGTTATGAAGATCGCACCGCAAGGCTGTTATTCAAAATGGCCGTCGAGCTTTCGATGCTGATCCACACGGTCGCAGCGACAAACGAGATCGAGGAAGAAAGCCTCAGCCGGCTTCGTGGTATGTGCGTACGCGAGGTAAAAAATCTGAAGGGAAGCGTCACCTTAGAAGATGCGGCGGCTTTCCAAAGGGGCGATACGGATGGCTGATATCATCCTAAAATGCCGCTATTTATCTCCGCGCGCCAAAAGTCATGCCGGAAATCTCATCCGCTACATCGCGACCAGAGAAGGGGTAGAAGTCATCGACAAACGGGAAAATTATGTCGGATACATTGCGATGCGGCCGGGCGTCGAGAAACGAGGGGTACATGGACTTTTCAGCGCAGGAGAGGAAAAACTTTCCCTCTCCAAAGTCGCAAGAGAGGTGGCATCGCATGAGGGAATCGTCTGGACGAATATCCTGTCCCTGACGCGAAAAGACGCCGAGCGGCTTGGCTATGACAGAGCCGAGGCATGGCAAAATCTTCTGAGAGCAAACACGCACCGGATGGCGGAGGCCATGAAGATTCCGGCAGGTGATCTCATCTGGTACGCTGCGTTTCACAATGAAGCGCATCATCCGCACATTCATATGATCGCCTATTCCAAAGGGAAGGAACCCTATCTCAGTGAAGCCGGGATTCAACAAATGAAATCAGCCTTTGCACGGGAAATTTTCAGAGAAGACCTGCTTCCGATTTACGCCATGCAGACCGAACGGCGCGAAGCCATCGGAAAAGAAACGGATCAAATGCTTTCCGAAATGCGAAGCATTCCTGCCAAAAATCCGGCGCTGCTTGCAAAATTCACCGAGCTATCGGAAAGGCTTAAGAGCCTCAAAGGCCGCAAGGTCTATGGCTATCTTCCGGGCCCGCTCAGAAGGCTCGTAGATGAAATCTTAACCGAACTATCAAAAGAAGATGCCCTTGCCGCATGCTATGCAGCGTGGCAGGAAGGGCAGCGCAGCATCGAAAACATCTATCAGGATGCGCCGCGCAGGGCGCAGGGCCTATCGGAAAACAAGGCATTCCGAAACCTGAAAAACAAAATCATCACCGAAGCACTCTCTTTTGCAGCGCAGGAGCTGACCTTTGAAGAACTGCCCGAAGCGGGCGAGGACTTCTTTCCGGAAGCAGAGGAAGATGCGATGCCCAAAAGACCAAAGCAGGATCATGCAGGAAAGCTCTCGCAGCTATTTGAATGGTATTTTGAAGCAAAAGAATGTCTCTTTGATGATCCGGAGAACGAGCTCTACAACCCAGAAAAAGGAGAGCAGCTGCTGCGGCTTTCCGCAGCAGGCGGCCTTGAGGTCGCAAAATATCGCCTTGGGATGGAGCTTCTTTCCGGAAAACATTTTGCAAAAGATGCCGAAGAAGGGCTTGAACTCTTATGGGAATGTGCAAATCAGGGGAACCAGTATGCGCAGTATCAGCTCGGCAGGGTCTATCTTGCAGGTGTGGACGCCGCACGCGACATCGCCCTTGCCGAAAGCCTCTTTAAAAGCGCAGCAGATCAGGGAAATTCCTTTGCCATGTACAGTCTTGCCAAGATGCACCTTGCAGGCCTTGCCAAAGAAGCAAGCAATGCGCGGGCGATAGAGCTTCTCACAGAGTCCGCAGAAAAAGACAATGTGCATGCCGACTACCTGCTTGGAAAGTTTTATTTACGCGGGGAGCATGTCCCAAAAGACAGCCACAGGGCAGAAGCACTGCTTAAAAAAGCTACGAAAAAAGACCACGCGCAGGCAGAGTATCTGCTCGGTAAAACCTATGCCATCGGAAAAGACCTGCCGAAGGACATGACAAAAGCCCTGCGGTATCTGAGGCGGGCCTGCAAGAAGGAGAACCAGTATGCACAGTACCAGCTTGGCAAAATGTATCTGTTCGGGCAGGGTGTCATGCGCGATGAGGATGCAGGAAAAGCTTACTTAAGCAAGGCGGCCGCGCAGGGAAATCCCTACGCTAAGCTGATTTTGGAAACCTACCGTCCGCATCGTCCGGCGATGCCTGCCGGGCTTTATCTCATGCGCCTTGCCGGGCATTTTACGGAGATTTTTCCGCCGGGGAACCTGCGCATGCAAAAGCTTACCGAGCAGAAACTGCGGGCGGAGATCGAAGAACGAAAACGAGCAAGAGGGCTTCGCACGTCGCGTGGTCAGCAGTTTACGGAAGAACCGTAGGAAAGGAGAGTCTATGAGCCAGTATATTCGGTTTACGGAAGAGGAAAAACTTCGCGCAGGTAGCGCAGACATTGCGGAGCTTCTGCGATGCAGGGGCGAAGAAGTCCGGCGCAGCGGAAAGGAACTTGTCTGGATGAAGGACAGCGAAAAAATCAGTATCCGGGGGAATTTATGGTACAACCAGTACCAACGCGAGGGCGGAAACAGCATTGATTTTGCAAGAAAGTTCTTAAACCTCAGCTACCCGGATGCAGTCAAACTGCTGCTTGGCGGAAGCCGGGAGAGCGCAGCGCAATCTCCATCAAGTGGCGGCAATGTAGGAAGCACGGCGCAAAAGAAACAAGTGCAAAAACCATTCACACCGCCAAAGAAGCATCATGACATGAAGCGCGTCTTTTCCTATCTCATCAAAACACGCGGCATTGATCCGGACATCGTCCTCAGCTTTGCGCGGATGGGACTCATCTATGAGGAAGCAGGCTATCATAACGCGGTCTTTTGCGGCAAAGACGAAAACGGCCTGATGCGGCATGCCAATAAAAGGGGAACGCTTCGAAACAGCACCTTTAAGGGAAATCAGGCAGGGAGCCTGCCGCAGTACAGCTTTCACTACAGCGGTTCGTCCGACACAATCTATTTCTTTGAGGCACCGCTTGATATGCTTTCCTACATCAGCCTGCAGAAAGAAAACTGGCGGGTGCATTCTTACGCCGCCGCCTGTTCGGTCTCCGATCAGGTGCTGTTTCACCAGCTGAAGCTGCATTCGAACCTTAAAAAATGCGTGCTGTGTCTTGATAACGATCTTGCAGGCTATCGGGCAGGCGAGCGGATCTGCGAAAAGCTTCTCGAAAAAGGCTACGAAGTAGAAGTGGACTACCCAAGAAAAAAAGACTGGAATGAAGAGCTCTTGCACCGGCAGGAACAGGAAAAGGAGCGTGCATTATGCCCGGCTATGAGTTACTGATTTTGTGCGGCGGCGCGTTTCTCGGACTTCTCATCGTCATCGAAAGCCTTTCCGAACGGACCAATCTCAATGGGATTAAAGGCAGGACCGTCGGTGATGGGCAGCATGGCAGCGCGCGGTTTCTCACAAAAAAAGAACTGCATACCGTTTACACCCGCGTGCCCTATACCCCGAAAGCATGGCGCAGCGCCGCAAAGCGCGGAAAAGAAATCCGCTTGCCGGAGGGAATTATCCTCTCCTGCGAAAAGCGGGGAAAGAAGATTTTTGTGCTGGTGGATCCATCCGATGTGCATACGATGATGGTCGGCGCGGCCGGGTGCGGCAAGACCGCCTACTGGCTGTATCCAAATCTCGAATATGCCTGCGCATGCGGCATGAGCTTCGTAGTAACCGATACGAAGGGCGATGTCTATCGAAACTTTGCGGGAATCGCGAAAAACTACTATGGCTACAAGGTGGCGGTCATCGACTTTCGTAATCCAACGCGCTCAAACGGAAACAACCTTTTGCATCTTGTCAATAAATATACCGACCTTGCAAAGGAGCATCCGGAAACACTTACCCACCTTGCCAAAGCCGAAAAGTATGCAAAAATCATTGCAAAGACCCTGATTTTCAGTGAGGGCGATGCGGCAAACTACGGACAGAATGCGTTCTTTTACGATGCCGCCGAAGGGCTTTTGACATCCGCGATCCTTCTTGTCAGCCGCTATGGCGGAGAGGGCGAGCGGCACATTGTGTCGGTGTTTAAACTCCTGCAGGAGATGATCGGAAAAGGAAAAGACGGAAAGAGTGAGTTTCAAAACCTGCTCAATCTTCTTAGCGAGGATGATAAGATTCGGTGGTTTGCAGGCGCAGCCTTAAACAGCGCCGAGCAGGCAATGCAGTCGGTCATTTCGACCGCCATGTCAAGGCTCAATGCGTTTCTCGATTCAGAGATGGAGCAGATCCTCTGCTTTGATACAGAGATCGATATCGAGGCCTTTTGCGAGGAAAAATGCGCGGTGTTTCTTGTGATGCCGGAGGAAAATCCGAGTGCTTATTTTTTGGTTTCGCTGTTCATTCAGCAGACATACCGCGAGCTCCTTTCCGTGGCAGATGAGATGGGCGGAAGGCTTTCCCGCAAAGCCGCCTTTTATATGGATGAACTTGGGACGCTGCCGCGGATTTCCTCGCTGGAGATGGCGTTTGCCGCAGCCCGGTCGCGCAATATCATGCTCGTTCCGATCATTCAAAGCTACCAGCAGCTTGAAAAAAATTACGGTAAAGAAGGCAGCGCCATCATTCAGGATAACTGCCAGATCACGATTGCAGGCGGGTTTTCCCCGACATCGCAGACGGCTGACAGTATCGCAAAGGCCCTTGGATATCGTACGGTACTCACAGGCTCGGTATCCCGCAGCAAAGATCATCCGTCGCAGAGTTTATCTATGATACAGCGAGAACTCATGAGCGCAGACGAATTAAAGAGCATGAAAAAAGGAAGCTTTGTGGTCATGAAAACCGGCACGCATCCGTTTATCGCAAAGCTCCGGCTGTATTTTGAGTGGGGCGTGACCTTTGATGAGCCTGTTTATATCATCGAAGAAAAGAGCCGGCAAAAGACGCGGTACATTCAAAAAGATACTCTGCGCACAAAGATTTTGCTGGAAAAGAGCAAAATAGGAAGTGCGGAAATCGAGGAAGAGGGAAAGCAAAATGAGAAAAAGAGTGTATCGCTTCGCACAAGTTAAGAAGCGGCGCGCAAGGAAAGGGGGTGAGAGCCTTGCAGGAAATCAATAGCGGATACCGAATCCGGGACGCAGATGCGCTCACGCAAAAAGCAAAAACGATCTATCTCTATCTTAGGCAGCGCAGCGGAAGAAACGGCAAAGCATGGCCCGGTGTCAAGACCATCGCAGGCGACCTTGGGCTTAGCGAAAGCACCGTGCGGCGCGGCATCCGGGAGCTTCAGGAAAAGAAGCTCATCACCGTTTGTGCAGCGTTTCGGGAAAACGGCGGCAGAACCAGCAACCGATATTTTCTTTAGCTGACTTTTCATTTTCCCGACAAGGGGATACTCTAAGCCTGCCTTGACAGGGGGCCCCTGTCAAAGCTGACAGGGCCGGAAAGAAAAAGAGAAAGAATAGCAGAAAAAAAGAAAATATCTTAGGGATGTTTCTGCAGTATTTCGTTGACAAACCGACCCTTTGCCTCCATAATGTCGGTAAGAAAAACCGAACCATGAGGGAAAGGGAGGCGAGAGATGAAAAAGATTCTAACAGGACTGCTGGTGCTGCTTCTGATTACGCAGACAGCTTATGCGGAAAGTCCAAGTGAAAGCACGGCGCAGCCGGTGCAGCAGGAAGCGCAGGAGAATGCAGACATCAAAATGCAAAGGCCTGTGCTGAAAGCAGCAAGCTATGATGTGACAAAGATCAAAATTTCGTGGGAAACAGTTCCCGGCGCAGACGGATACATCCTGTACCGCAGGGTCGAGGGCGCGAAAAACTACCGGAAAATCTATACGGCAGCAAGCGGCCAGAGCTGCTCCTACATCGATGCCGGGCGGACCTGCGGAACGACCTACCTGTACAAGCTGGAAGCCTATCAGGAAGATGCGGATGGCAAAGTCTACTCAAAGGTATCGCAGGTCAAAAAGGCACACGCAAGACCGAGAAAACCGGTCATCACAAGCCTTTATGAGAAAAAAGAGCGGTTTGCAGAACTCGAACTGCGGTGGAAACCTGTCAGTGGCGCAAGCGGCTATCAGATTGCGGTAAGAGAGATTGGAACAAAAAAGTGGTACACGAAAAACACCGACATCTTCACCGTCTACCGCAGCAAAGATGGTTATGCGCACATCGGATGCAGCACAGACTATGCGTACGAGTTCAAAGTGCGCGCCTACAAAGTGATCCGCGGAAAGCGCATCTACGGCCTGTACTCTGCGCCATATCGCTATCACGAAACATGGACGAATGCGGAGCTGAAACAGGCAATCGAAGAACGGCTGGTAAATGAATACGGCGCTGAACTCAACGACATCTATATCGACGGCGAAGTCAAGACACCAAAGAACTCCTCATGGAGCACCTGCTGGCCGATGTACTTATCGAAATATGCAAGCCTCGAAGATGCGGTCGACTATGTCTTCGACCACCAGTACACCCACTTCGGACTGAAAGATCACTGCATCAAAGTGTGGCTGCATGAGGAAGATCCGCTCTACTGCGGGGTGTCCTTCCTCGAAGGATAGAGAAAAAATTAAAAAGAACAAACAAGTAAATCAAAAGATGCAAGACACTCGGAAAACCATCCGGGTGTTTTTTCATGCAAAAAAGGAGATGAATTCACATGAGAAAAAGAAAACTCATCAGTATGCTGCTTGTGATCTCTATGATCCTCAGCGTTTTCTCGCAGAGCGCGCTTGCAGCGCCAAATGCAAGCCGCCCTGCCGTATGGGATGAGGGCAGCGTACTGACAACTACCGATGGCGATACCTACCGGTTTCCGTCATCGTGTCTTGGCTGGCATCAAATCTACTGGTACGATAATGCCGGAAAGAAACATGTCGGAACCGCGCAGGAGCTGGCGTCGGCCAAGCGCTCGTATATCATCAAGCAGGGCAGCGAACAGACGCGCGGCTACTGCATCGAGCATGGCGTGATCGCAGAAAGCGGAAAACAATATACCGCAAGTAAGCGGGATGGGAACGAAATCTTTCAAGGCATGAGTGAGGCCATGCGAGAGAATATCGAAAGCGCGCTCCTGTTTGGATGCCAGACCGGAGACAGCTACAGCGATCTTCGCGCCATGTGCTTTGAAGATTCAAGCTACTACGGGAAGCACCGCGCAAAAAGCGGCGCGGGATATAACCGGGATGACTGGTATCTGGCTACGCAGGTACTGATTTGGGAAATCCAGCAGGAGTTTCGCGTAAGCAGCAGCGGAAAGAATAACCTTGAGCGAAAAGATCCGGGGCTTTCCTTTACGAACGCAAGCGGAACGCCAAGCGGTAAGAAACTCGGCAAATACTTCTATTACCAGCTTATCAAAGACACCCCGGCGCAGGACATTTACGACTTCATGCTGCAGGCGATGAAATACCAAAAGGTGATGCCAAGAGGCCTTGGAAACAGCGATCAGAAAAAAGCCCCGACCATTAAACTGACGCAGGATGAAACGGACAAACGCATCTGGCGCGCGGCTGTGCGGGACACCGAAAAGATCCTCAGCGGCCAAAAGCTGAGTAATGAAATCATCATCACCAAAGGCAGCGGCAAAAGCAAGCTGTCGATTACGCCGAAGAAAGATGGCAAAGGAAGATACTATGAGATAATCTTTCAAGGCGATTCCGAAACCGACGAGCCAAAGTGGGACACCCTCTATACCATGCAGAAAAAGCTGCATGGCAAGGAGTGCAGAGACGATTTACTCTTTTGGGGCTGGTCATCCGGCGCGGCACACCGCCAGACCATTACCACAGGCTCTGCAGACCCTATCTTCTTCTATTTCAAATTAAGCAAGAGTGAGACCCCGCCGGAGATTCCGCCGGAAAGTGAGCGTCCGGAGCCCGAATATTTTCCGGAAATTGAGATTCCGATCAGTAAAGAAGATCTCAATCCCGGCTGGGATGGCGATGTGCATACTGGCATGGGCGATGCGGCGCTGTCGGCAACCTATGTGCTCTTAAAGGACGGCGAGGAAGTCGACCGCATCACGCTGGACGCCTATGGAAACACGGACTCTCTTAGAGCTCAGCCGTGGGAAGATGCGATGGCGCTTACGGAGACGGAAAGCGGAAGCTACACCCATACCACCAAAGACGGTGTGCACTGTGTAGTCAGCCCGACCAAAATCGAGTGGACGGGAAAAGTGAGCTATGAAGTGCGGGAGATCCGCCCGGACGGACGCTTCATCGAGCCGGACAGAGGCATCCGTCGCTATGAGATTCGCTATGATGCCGTGACCACCAATAGCCAGACCTGCACTTCAAATCCGGAAAGCTGGAGCGAGATCACCTACGATGTCCGCTGGCAGATTACCGATGGAAAAAACACCGAAGAAAACAGCGTAACCGGAAACCTGAGCGAGGTCGAGGGAGAAAACCCGCTGGTCTACCCGGAAGAAGTCTTTGTAAATGACTGCTACCGCGGCAAGCTGAATCTGACAAAATCCCTTGAAAATGCCAATGTCTTTGACGAGGAGGGAACCTCCGGCGGGCAGGACAAGTCCACCAAGTCCGAGTGGCGTCTTACCTTAAAATCCGGCGGCTATGAAAATCACCCAAATCTTCGGTTTGTCAAGGAAGAACCGCTGAAAAACGGAACGGCCGTCTACCGTGCAGTGCGAGATACCAGCGGCACGGATAATGGAGACGAGACGCTTCTCATCGGCAAAAATGGGGAACTGTTCATTTATGACATCCCTTACGGAACTTATGTGATGAAAGAAGTATGCGCTGATGATACTTCTTTCGTACTCGAGGAATTCGAGGTTGTGATCGATGAACATAGCGGAAGCTATACACCAAAGGACACCTACGATGATCGCTATGATTATGACATCCGCAATAAAAAAATCGAGAATGTGGTCAAGATCATCAAGACAGACGCGGAGACCGGAAAGAAGGTCGCGCTGAAAGGCACGAAATTCCGTATCCGCTATATGGGAAACCCTCTTCTGGATGACCCGGCCATGTCCAAGAATTACGGAAAACTTCTGCCAAATGCGCAGAATATCAATTCCAGTCTCAAAGCAGACGAGTGGAGCTGCGATGAAAACGGTGAGATCACGATCCCGTACCACTTGGAGTTTGGCACTTATCGCTTGGAAGAATTCCTGCTTCCGGCAGGGTACTTTGTCGGACGATACGATAAAGACGGAAACCAGTCTTCCGCGGACTACGGCGAAATCGCAGAAGGAAAAACCGAAGCACCCGAGGGCTTTTCCTACGAAGATCTTGTCAGCATTTATGACGAAGAAGGAAACTTCCTTGCATACAAAAAGGCAAAAGAGGTCTTTAACTATTACACCTTTACCGTCGAAAAACAGGAGACGCATACAGACGGAAACTTCGGGCAGAAAGTCGATTACGAGGGAAACATCAGCCCGGCAGATCCAAAGTATGACAGCGAGGACTATCCGTATATCCATTATTACAAAGTTACGGCCATGACCAATAACCCGGTCAAGGGCAAGATCCGCATCGAAAAAAGCGGCGAGATTTTCAGCGGTTTTTTAGAAGAAACAAAGAACGGCTATACCGTTCTCACCCCGGTCTACCGCGCCTTGGAATCGCTGAAAGGTGCGGTGTACGGCATCTATGCGGCGATTGACGAGCTGCTATCCGATGGCAGCGACGGAATTCGAATTTACGACAGCAAGACGGATGAAGAAATCAAGATTCCAAAGGAGATTTCAACGCACGGTCAGAGTGAAAAAACCGAAGTGCTTGACCCGCTGGGAAAGAGCCATCCGGCAGCCATTTACGAAAGCGAAAGTCTCAGCCACGCAAGCGGCGCAAAGCTTTGGTATCTGTTAGAGCGCGAAAAGTCCGAGCAAAACGAAAAGAAGGTGCTGTATGTATCACCGGAGGAACGGGAAACCAAAGCATCGGATCATTTTGAAACGGAAAATGATTATCTCAAGATCTCCTATGACATTCAGACCGTGCTTACATTTGAAGCAGGCGGCAGAAATATTACAAAGGTACGCATCGTCAAGACCGGAACCTTAAAAGAACAGACCGAAGAAGATACTACGCTTGCCGACCTAATGCAGACCGAGGTACACACCTATGTCGGTGAGGACGCAGACGGAAACGACATCGAGCGGCCGCTCGGCTCATTTGAAATTGGCGGCAATATGTTCACCGGAGAGAAAGGCTCATACCTTGACTATGCGAAAAGCGTAGATGAAACCGAAAACAGCATCACGGAGATCTACGAGGTAAGCTATGTGCAGCAAAAGGGGATGGCAGAGGGCTTTCGCCTAACGCTGGACGGCTTTGCCATCGCCACAAAAGCAGAGGGTGACAGCGCTGTCACCACGATCACATTCCTGACAAGTACCCCAAGCATTGAGGTCGGCGCAGGCTATACCTATGTGCAGGCAGGGCGCACCCTTACCTTTACGGCGGCCGCGCCGGAAAGCCCGGTATACTTTCTGAGTTCGGATGGGATCAAGACCGAGATGTACTATGCAGGCGGCAGTCTGCGTGCGATGCTTCAGATTCCGATGGATGCGGTCGATGCGAACTTTTCTGAGGTTGTTCTGACGCTAAAGTTTTCGCATCAGGACGCAGAGGGCGGTATGGAGAGTAAGACACTCGACTGGTTTCATGACCTTAGCTCTGACAATACCGAAGTGATTTTGAAACCCTATGACGGCATTACGGTGACCGCGCGCCAGCATGGCGGCACCGCAGAAGATGTGTATTACAGTCTTGAAATTGTTTCTTCTGCCAATGAAGATGCGCCGGTAGAGATCACCTTTTCCGATGGCTACACGATGCAGTTTTACAGCGCAGAAACAGGAAGCGGAAAGCGTGCAGGCGTCTTGGCGCTGAGCGGCATCTACAAAACCAATCGCGCACCGCAGTCTACACTGATTGAGACCATCACGACCGATGAAAACGGCCGAGCGGATTCTTCGCTTCTGCCGCTTGGCAGGTATCTGCTGCGCGAGATCAGTGCGCCGGACGGCTATGTCACAGACAGCACGGCACAGGAAATCAGCCTCACTTATGAGAATCAGGATACCCCGCTGGTATGGAAGATCCTAAACCTTACCAACAAACGCTATGAGGTGGAAATCGACCTCAGCAAAGTCTTTGAAACTGCCTACAAAAGCGGAAACTATCTTCCGGGAGACGGCGCGACTTTCGGCATTTTCGCAGGCGAGGACATCAAGGCGAAGGGAAGCCTCACAGGCCTTACGAAACTCGCAAAGAAAGACAGCCTGATCGGAAGCGTTGCGGTAGACCCAAGCGGCAAGGGGAAAGAGCGGATTAAGCTCCCGGATGGCATCTATTACCTCAAAGAACTTGATACCAAAGCAGGCTACAAACTGAACCAGACTCCATTTTATTTCGCAGTCGGCGAGAGCAAAGAAATCACCTCAGAGCCATGCGAATTTACCTATGCAGCGGACGGCATCAGCGGAAAGCTGATTCAAGATCGCAGCGGCAAGGTAGATATACAGCTTAGCGTGCTGCAGCGCTATCCGATGCCGGAGATCACGATAGACGGGAAATCCTATGCACTGACCGAAGAACTTACGGACGGACTGACCGAAATCCGGTGCGAAGAAGACCGCACAGACATTACCGCAACCGTACTTGCAGGAAAGGAAAGCACGATCACCCTGCCAAACGGCAAGGAATTAAAAGTGTCGGCTTCTGAAAACACCTATACCTACCTTCTCGACGGCATGGAAAAAACCTATATTCCGGCCGTATCCTACACCGGATATTATACGAGCTTTAGCTATGAATTTCCAAAGGTAAAAGGCGAAAGCCTCGTAGAAACGAAAACAGAAGTTTCCTTTAGCGAAGCAGGCAGCAACCCGAACCGCTTGAAAGGGACGCTGACGCACACACCAAAAACGAAAGAACAAAAACAGGCAGACGGCAGCACAAAGATTGTCGGCATGCTTGACAAGGATGGCAATCAAGTGTTCACGCATCGCCTTGATTTTACGATGACAGACGAAAAAGGACAGCAGGCTGTCACAGGCTCACTTTTCCGAACAGACACAGACGGCAAGACCAGCGAAGAAATGCAGGACGCGTCGCTTTCTGCATTTCACATCGCTGCAGGCGAGCAGCTATCCTTTGAAACGAGCAGCGGGACAAGCGTAGCTATGAGCCTTACAAAAAGCGGTAATCTCACGATCCGCATGGCAAACACGCAGACAGGCGCAATCGCAGATGAAGAACTACCGACAGCAAGTATCGACGGACAGGACGCAAAGGACGCGGTCTTTTTCACGAAAACTGTCACACAGGCAAGAGCAGATCATGCAGAAGGCACCCTCAAGATCAAGGTCAATACCTTTGATAATGTGAACGCAGGAGAGATTCCAAATGACCGCAAGCCGGGCGAGCCGGGAAGACCAACCCCATCACCAAGCACGCCGTCGATCCGAACGACCCTTGTCGATGCGAAAAGCGGCACACATGAGATAGAGCCGGGGCAGGACTTCCTGCTGATTGACACTGTTTCCTATTACAACTTACCGCAAGGCGAATACCGCTTGGTCGGAACTCTGATGGACAGAGCAACCGGAAAAGAATTTCTCGCGGATGGCAAACCTGTCACTGCAGAGAAAATCTTTACGGCAGGCAGTGCAAACGGACAGGAAACCGTAGAGTTCGCATTCAGCTCTGACACACTTGAAGGAAAAAGCCTTGTTGCGTTTGAGAAACTATATAAAAGAGTGAAAAACGCGGACGGCAGTATCACAGAGATTGAGATTGCAAAGCATGAGGATCTGAAAGACGACTGGCAGACTGTCACCATCGGCAAGAAGCCGGATGAGCCGGAAAAACCGGGGAGACCCGAAAATCCGGAAAAACCAGATAAACCGGAAAAACCAAAGACACCGCAGGAAGTGCCTAAGACAGGCGATGCTGCGAATGCAGCAGGCTATATTCTGCTTCTTGCAGGCGCGGCAGCAGGCCTTGTTTTTAGCACCGGAATGCTCCGAAAAAGAAGAAAAACGAATCGGTAACCCATGCGCGGGCGGCAGCATGCCGCCCGCACACCTAAAAAGCTTTTCATAACCCCTGAAAACCGATCAGTTTTTTTCAAGAAAATCGAGTATAATGGGAATGAAACCGTACATCGTTTTGCAAGTTGCTGATGATTACTTCAATTTTGCCAATACTATGGGTAAAACGGAGGTAATACAAATGAATCAAACGAAAAGCAAACGATATGGATATGTACGCGTATCAACGAAAGAGCAAAACGAAGACCGGCAGCTTTTGGCGATGCAACAGGTGGGAATTCCGATTGACCGCATTTTTATCGATAAGCAGTCGGGCAAAGACTTTGACCGTCCAGAGTACCAAAAACTGTTGCGTGTACTCAAAGAAGGCGACCTTTTACTTGTCAAAAGTATTGATCGGCTGGGCAGAGACTACGAGGAAATCATAGAGCAGTGGCGCTATATCACCAAAGAAATCAAGGCCGATATTAAAGTCCTCGATATGCCGCTTTTGGATACCACCCTAAGTAAAGATTTATTGGGAACTTTCATCGCGGATCTCGTACTGCAGGTTCTGTCCTTTGCGGCCGAAAACGAAAGGGAAAACATCAAGCAGCGGCAGCGAGAGGGGATCGACGCTGCACAGGCACGCGGTGTGCGCTTTGGCAGACCCGGTGTCAAGATCAGTCCCGAGGTTGAGCATACCATCCTAAAATATATGCAAAAAAAATTGCCCCTGCAAGAGGCGCTTCGGCAAAGCGGTCTCAGTCAGGGAACCTTTTATCGAACGATGAAAGCCATGAACCTTTGATTTATCAAAACCTACACCTTTTGGTAAACGATTCGACAAAATATTTTTTCTCAAATCTTTCATACTTTCGACATGTTTTTGTCAAAATAGGTTGCTTTTTTTGATTTGCTATGATAGGATATAGGCATCCGAAAGGCAGAAGGCTATGTAAAATATTCTTTTGCTGACTTACCAAAAGGTGTACTTTTTGGTAAACCTGTCGGAAGAAAGCGATGAGATGAATCACTCAAGTTCATCGTATTCGAATATACTGGATAAAACGAGAGTAACTAACGGAATAGGCTGAAAAGCCGACTGTACCAGCAACCGTAATGCCTGCATGACAGGATAAGTTCGGGAGACGAGTTACTGCTCAGATGGAAAATCTCTTGGCAGTAGAATTTCACATCAATGACGAAAAGGTAAGAACGGCGTATAGAGCATGACAGCTACAGCGGCTGCGGTGCTTGCCAATCGGCACTTTTCAGACTGTATAGACCGCAAGCATAAAGAAATACCCACATACTCATATATACAGAAGCATTGATGATTTGAATTTTAGAGAGACTGCCAAAAGAGGCAGTCTTTTTTGTAGTCTTTTCATCCTTTCAGGGCGATGCTGCGAAGGAAAGCATCGCCCTTTGGGGAACAATACATAGAAGTGTGAAGTAATGCAGAGGCAAAACGAAACGATGCAGGAAAACACAAAAGAAAAAGAATACATAGCGATACCGCTTTGTAGATACGGTGGGCAGTCGCCGGAAAAGTAATTACAAATGATGGATGCATTTCAAATTGCTTGTACTGCCATGAGTAGTGAGAAATGCCGAGGGATTTTATTCAGGAGGTATACGCATGAATAAAAGAACAATGAAAAAGGGACTTGCCATAGTCCTCGCACTGGTGATGGTATTCGCCATGACTGCGACAGCGTTCGCAGCAGATTCCGGTGTAAATGTAACTGTAAAGATGTATGGCGAAACTTACATTACTGACACAATTTCAGCCGCAGAAATATCTGCTCGCGCAGGAAGCGCAAGCCATCTTTACGACACGGCGGGAGCATCAGCAAGCGTTCCAAATGTTGGTTATACAGCAGCTGACGCTTTAATCGAAGCATGGTATCAGTTTTACGATGCATCTTCTTATACCGATGATCAAATTTTGATTGGATGGGATAATAACCCTGCTGTTGGTGCTCCGGGACTGTATTTCACAACCTATGATGGAATGAGTAGTGATGCAGGGAGCTATTACTATGTAGGGCCTACAACAGATGGCAAGTATGAGTACTATTGGAGAGGGAACTCTTGGACATTGTACATCGACAATACTAATCCTGCAGATTTCTATGCATCAAGTTATGGAATCGCGACTACTTCTTCGATTGTGTTCGATTATAATTCCGTTAAAAGTGACAACTTCACTTTGAATTATCTGATTCCGAATTGCCCGAATGCATCTGAAGATCCATACAATTAAAAGCGTTCAAACAATGTTATAAACGCAATCGAGTCAAAAATCAAGTAGAGGCTATTTGTTAGCCTCTACTTGCTCTAAGAAAGGAGTCTTGATGAGGAAATTATTACAAAAATCAATGGCTTGCTTATTGGTGGGAGTTCTTGTTTTGACCGGCATAATGTTTGAAAGTGGAAACTCTTTCGCGGCGTATGCGTCAAACAGCGAGTACCTATCGGATTTTACTTTAAAGGCAGGCACAATTACATATTCAAACTGCATTGAGCCAATTACGTCAGCGGAAGAAAAAGGGTTTAATGTATTCTTTCCGGACACAGGGAATGCGGGGGCTCGGATCAATGCGATAGTAAAAAAATCCGGATTGTATTATAAAGTTGAACCGGGAATTCAATCGTCCAAACCGCACCCCATCCCTACAACCGGTCAATTAATGCTGTTTAATAATTCTAATATTAAGTTTTTTCTGCTTCCGGTAGGAAAGACCGGAAGTTTAACTATGACCGTAGGTGAGGGAAAGAACTTAGCTGAGCCCCAAACTTACAATGTGCATGCATACCGGAAAGTAATGCTGGACGGACTATCGGTGGTGGCTGATGCGGAAACACCTTTAGATCTGAATGCGAAGTGGGATACGGTTAATGATGGCGGAACCTATTCGGTATCCGTTTCCGAAGATGTAAAAACTGTCACATTAACCTGCACACCGAAGACGGCGCTTGCCTCTTATGATGAAGCGGGCAAGCTTACAGCTGCGGGTACACGTTTAAGTTATGGAACAGCTGCAGATGCAGTTGTTTCAGCTGAAAAGACAACCGCAACTTTTACGATTGACAAACTGCCGGAAACAACTGATGGAAAAAGATATATTCCGATTACTTTGGACTATGTTGTTGCATCCGAAGATGGAAACGATATTGTTGCTTCCCAAAACGTAAAAGAAAGTACGTATACCCTTTTGATAGAACGAGGAAATTATGTTCCCAAAGTAGAACTTCTGAATAAAGAAACAGAATATCGCTACGATAGAGGAGCAGTCACAGATCCGTTAAGTGTTAAGTACATACTTGAGGAAGGGTCCGTAGGAAAGATTTCTTATCAGTGGTATCGCCAATCCAGCGGTGTAGGAAATTTTGTGGAAATAGATGGTGCAAATGAAGCAAATTATACACCATCTTCAGAGTATGTGCATAAGGATGTATATCGCTGTGAAGTTACGAACACCGTGAGCGGAGCTCCGTATTCCGCATTTAGTGATACAATAACGGTCATTTCACTTCCGACCTCTGCATCGAAACCGGTGATCACGAAAGAGCCCGAAGATATCGCATGCGTCAGAGGCAGTGAGCAGAAACTTGTAATAGGGGCTAAATCTAACGATTATCTTCCGGATGTAGCAGTGGGACTGTCTTATCAATGGTATTCAAAATCGGAAACAAATGGCGAAAAAACGTGTCTTAAAGGTGAAACGGGGCAGATCTTCTCTGTACCAACCGATGAACTTGGAACATTTTATTACTGCTGCGTTGTAACAAACACTGTTGCGGAGTTCAGTGCGGAGCAGGAGAGCAGAACGGTGGAGGTTCAAGTCACGGAAATTCCGGGAATTGATAAATTTAATGGCAAAGGAACCAAAGAATCACCGTATTTAATATCGAACAGAGAGGATTTGAACAATCTAAAGAATATAGTCAATGGAGGGCAAGGCTGCGAGGGAATTTATTTTCAGTTAACAGCAAGTCTTGAGCTTCCGGAAAGTTGGGAACAAATCGGAGCACTGAAAGACCCTTCAAAGGAAACGGAAGATGCCATGCTTTCCGGAGCAGGAACCGATATGGGGGTGAATGTGAATCCGTTTATGGGTATTTTTGACGGAAATGATCACACCATTACGATTCCTGAAAACGGAATGCCTTTGTTCAAATATGTACGAAAAGCAACCATCAAAAACCTGAACATCAAAGGTGCAAAAATTGCGGCTTCTGCGTTGGTTAGCCACGCATTTATTGATTATGGCGAAGACGGAAAATATGCGACCGGCGTTCCTTGGACCGTGCTGATCGACCATGTTACTTTGAAGTCGGGTTCGTCTACCAAGTATTCGGGATTCCTTCCGGGAAGCGGCTCAGGGGCGAATACCGTGACGATTCAAAATTCAAAGATTGAAAAAGATGTTCTCATAGGAGAAGCGGGCACGAAAGTAGCCAATGGCTCTTTTACAGGAACACTCAACGGAAAGATCCGAAACTGTATAAGTTACGCTACCGTATATGGCGCAGGTGGACTTGCCGGAACAAAAGGACAATCCATGGGCGACTGTTCTATATTGAACTCTGCTTTTATAGGGACGGTCAATTCCAACACTTTTGCAGGCGGAATCATAGGCTCCGGCTATAACGGTTATGGAAGTGATGGAGTGAATTCAGCACCAAATACACCGGTTGTATCTGTGCAAAACTGCTATGTTGCAGGGAATATTACCGGAAAAGGTGCAGTCGGCGGAGTCATGGGTACGGAACCAAGTTGTGAGTGCTGTTGGTCAAACGGTGTGGGAACAATCAGCAACAATCACTTCTACGGGACATTAAATGAAACAAGCGGAACTGGATATGTCGGCGGTATTGTCGGCTTCATGAAGAGTTTTAATAAGTACCAATCATTTGAAAATAACTATTATGTCGATTCTTGCGGTGCAAAAACCGGTATCGGTGAAATTGAAACAATCATCACAAAAGAGCATCCAAAGTATGGCGCAGGCTACGGATTTGATTACAATTTTGAACAATCAGCCGTATGCATTGCAGCGACCGATAAACAATTCAAAAACAATGATATCGCAGCTAAACTAAATGGCGGAACCTATAGTGCAAAGAATTGGAAACAAGGAGAAAAGTATCCTGAGCTGTCAAGTGAACCAATCATATATGAGCTTACTCTTGGAGGTGATTACAAAACCACTTATGCCGTAGGAGAGGCTTTCTCAACAGATGGGATGACTATTACAGGCATTTACACGAATGGAAATACGAAAAAGCTTTCTATTGATGAACTTGAATTCTCAGGCTTCAGCAGTAGCAGAGCAGGCGATTTTGAGGTAAAAGTGCGTTATCAGGTTGCAGAAACTTCTTTCACCGTAAGTATTAGATATGCAAATCCAAAACCTGCAAAAGTTTCGATTACGATTTTAGGTGATACCGATCATGGTGATCCAACCGAAGCCACAGGAACACATACCTTGCAATCCAATAATTTGCCTCAGCAGTGGTATACGGGAAGTTTTGAAGTGAATCAAAACAACACTGTGTGGGATATTTTACAGTTAGTAACAAAAGATACGAATGGTAAAATCAGCTTTTCGAATCCATCGGGTAACTATGTGGATTATGTTACATATAACGGATTGAGACTCGGTGAATTTACAAACGGTAAACTTTCCGGTTGGATGTATACATTAAATGGGACTCATCCAAATTTGGGTGTTAGTGAGCAATTTTTGAATCCGGGAGATCGTATCGTATGGCACTACACCGATGACTACACCAAAGAGGAAGGCTCTGACAAGTGGGGTGCGCCGGGTGCGGATGAAGTCAAAGACGTCACCACTTCCGGTTCTTCAGGCTCCGCAACAACGAAAGCTCCAACCGAGGTCAAGGTCAGCGGCAGTACCGCAGCAGCGACCGTCAAGGCTGAGAACCAAAGCGAGATCCTCAAGCAGGCTGTTGATAAGAAATCCGCAGAGATTATCCTCGAAGTCAGCAAGGCAGACAGCAAGGGCGCAGACAGCGTACAGCTTTCACTTGATGTAACATTCGTGAAGAATGTCGCGGACAAGACCAACGCCGATCTGACGGTGAACACCGAAAACGGCAAGGTGACGCTCGATCAGGAGACGATCAAGACTGTACTCGCTGAGGCGAAGGGCGCGACCATCACGCTTGAAGTGACTAAGGTAGCGAAGCCGACCGAGGCACAGAAACAGGCAGCAGGCACAAACGGTCATCTGCTCAAGCTGACGATCAAATCCGGCGACAAGGTCATCTCTGACTTCAACAAGGGCAAGGTCAAAGTGGTTGCGGAAATCGTTTCCAAGTTGCTCGACAAGAAGGTTGCAGCAATTCACCTCGCAGATGATGGCAAGATCGAGCAGCTGGCGGGTAAGGTCCTGACCATCAGCGGTAAGAAATACTACGAATTTACGACACCGCATTTCTCAACTTTCGCGCTCGTCGATGCAGATGAGCTGGGATTGGAAGTCAAGGAAGAACCGGCAGTCGATGTAAAGGCGCTGACCGCGAAACTGACACCGGTCGCACGCTCTGCAAAGACCGCGAAGAAGAACGTCAAGGTAACCGTCAGCCTCGACAAGCAGGACAAGGCAATCGTGCAGGAACTCAAAGATGCCGGTTATACTGTGAAGTACCGTTTCTATCGTTCGACAAAGAAAGCCGCAGGCTACAAGGCAGCAGTCACGAAAAAGACGAGCACTTATACCAATACCGGCGGCAAAAAAGGCACGAAGTATTATTACAAGGTGCAAGTCAAGGTTTACGACGCGGACGGCAAGCTTGCCGCGAAGACCGCGCTCAAGCAGTGCAAATACGCAAGCAGAACCTGGACGAAAGGGAAATAAAACCCGCACAGGCGGGTGCAGGCAGGCTCCGGCCAGCCGGAAATACCCGGACACACAACAACATCACAGGACATCAGTGATTTCAGGAACAGAAATTGATGTATATGGGAACTGCAGAGTGGGTGTAAACTTTGCAGTTTCCTCGTTTTTGGAAGAAAACATAGAAAGTGCATCTGCAAAGGAAAGTGTGCAGATGCAAAAAGGAAGGAACCTATGAGACAGACAATAACGCGGAAAATACAGCTGTTTGTAAGCGCAAACAGTCGTGGGTGATAAACCCCTGCATTTACAATAGAGAAAATTCTCAGACCAATTGTCGGAAGCAGTAAATGGAATTCGAACGTTTTGATTGGCTATTTTAATCGATGCGCCCGCGCGCCTCCTTTCATTCTAAAGCAGCTTTGTTGTTTTGGAACGGAAAGGAGAACGCTATGAATTACATACCGAAAAGGGTGTTTCTGCTGGACTGCGGAAAGTACATTGAGCTCAGCTATGAGGAATTTTGCGAAAAGAAAGAAGAAACCGAGGGCTTCGATGCGAAAAATCGCAGATACATTCTGATTCAAGGAATGCTTCTGGAAGTGGACGAGCCTGCATACCGGGAGCATTACCGCATCTGCCGCAGAATGCGCTATCTGATGGAAATGGAACAAAAGGTGCAGATTCTGTCTTTTGAGGACTGCATCGAAGCAGGCCTTGAGGGCAGCATCCTACCTGCGGAAACCGAAAAGCTACCGGATGCCATTGCAGAAGGAAAGGACGCGATCCAGAGACTGCGCTGCGCCATCGACCGCCTGACAAACGAAGAACGAGGCCTCATCCTCGCGCACTTCTTCTTTCATGCGACGCAGGAGGAACTCGCGCGGCGCTGCGGCATCACACAGGCTGCCGTCAGCCAGCGCCTGCAGCGGATTTTGCGGAAGCTGCGCGAAGAGCTGGAGAGCGCATAAACGCAGAAAAATAGGGGTTTGGGGCTTGTGAACGAAGCGCCTTTATGATAAAATATTTCTTGGAAAAAGAGAATACAGAAGATGATTTATGTTCTTTCTTCTCAGCGCTTTGCAAAGGGAAACCTGCAGGTTTACCGGCAGGTGTTTTGCGGGCAGCCGGGTAGAAAGCTAAGATGGAAGCAGGTGCAAATCCTGCACGGTCCCGCCACTGTATTGACGGAACCTTGCTCTTAAATCCACTGAACCGCAGGGTTTGGGAAGGAAAGCGAGGCGATGAGGTCTGAGTCAGGAAACATGCATAAACATACCAGCCGTATGCTGCGTCGGAGAAACGCAGACAAAGACGGAAGCAAGTATGCACAGTGAAAACGGACTGTGGTCTTTTGGTGTTTTTTCCGCACTATGGGGCTGCAGTCCTTTGTTTTCAGTGAAAGACTCCTATGAAAAACAATAAGATATAAGCGAAGTAAATAAAGTAATAAGTGAAAAATCAAAATCAAAGATCATAAAAAAGAAGTAAAAAATTGTAGCCCCGAAATAGCGATGAACAAAATTTCAGATAAAAGGCAGATACCGGATCAGCCGAAAAAGAAAGTGAGAAAACGATGGATAATAAAATACAAGAGAAAATGAATTTTTTCCGCAGCCTCGCAGGGCGGCTCGTATGCATCCCTTGCAAAAAACAAGGAGGCGGCAATATCACCTTGGAACTTTTAATCAGCAGTCAGGGAGAGAAGATGATTCCGGCGTTCTTTTCTAAAGAATCACAGATTGGAAATTTCGACTCGCAGACGCTTGCCGAGATTGCGTTCCCGATGCTGCGAAACATCTTAATTGAACTTCCGGAAGAGGTCAGCGGCATTGTCATCGAGCCGTTTACTGAGAATATCATTCTGGATCGCAATGCGCTTGCAGAATATGACTCGGCGACGCAGGGCATGACGGTTGAAAAACACGACCATTTGCAAAATACAACCTACCGCAAGGTCGATATTCTTCCGAGCGGCTTGACCGCGGCAGTTGGGAGCTTCCTGCGGGGGCAGATCGGCGTCAATGCGGTGTGGGCACTCCTTGCGCAGAATGATAACGAAAAGATCCCACATCTGACCTTTGTCATTGACTATTTTGGCAGCAAATTCGACCTCTTTCCGAAACTTGCGGAAGTCCTCAAACCATTTATGCGGCCGGGACAGTCCTTCGAGCTGATTGACCACAATCCGCAGATGAAGCCATTCCTGACGGATGAGACCTGCATTTACCGGAGAAACAGCTCGGTGCAGTGAAGTGTGTGCAAAGAGATAGGTATATTTAGCTTGTGTTTTGTGCATAATTCTGCTATAATTTTATGCATGAAGGGAGGCTAAGGATATGCCACAAATTAGACCGATTACAGATTTGAGAAAAACCACGGAAATATCTGAAATATGCCATGCGAAGCGAGAGCCTATCTTTATCACAAAAAACGGGTATGGTGATTTAGTGGTTATGAGCGTTGAAACTTACGAGGAAATGATTGAGACGGCAAGAATCGATGCAGCGATCAGTGAGGCAGAAAAGGAATTTGCAGAAGAAGGAACCTTGCTTGATGCAAGAGAAACGCTGTCCGGTTTACGGAGGAAGTATTTTGGATAATTATGTTGTGAAATTGTATGCGCGTGCGTATCGGGACTTAGACGAAATTTACGCATATATTGCATATAACCTGCTTGAGCCAACTGCCGCAGCCAATCTTGCAGACGAACTGGAAGCTGCCATCTTAAGTCTGGAACAACTGCCGGATCGCGGGGCTGTTCGGCGCATTGGAATTTATGCAAACGGTGATTATAGACAACTGTTTGTGAAAAACTATGTGATTGTTTATCGCGTGCTGCATGAACGAAAAGAAGTACATGTTGTCACGGTTCGTTATACCGCAAGCAACTTTTAAGAAAAACAAATACAGAAATGATTTCCAACGAGAATCCTACTCAAAGCGAGCAGGGTTCTTTTTTTTCTGTTTTCGGCGGTAAAAATCCATAGAATTTTGCTTCAAAAAAATTTTTTGAAAAAATTTTATTTTTTTGCTTATAATTTCGAAAATTTTTGGCTTTCAGTAATGAGGGGATAAAAAAGGCCTCTCATTGCACTTTGAAAACTGCATAAACCTTTAGCAAGTACTTTGCCGCTGCCGCTTCCTAACCCGGAGCAAGCCGTAAGGATTTTCCGTATGAATTTTCCAAAGAAAGAAAAACGAAAAGAGTGAAAATCCTGCCGATGGTCTGGCATCCATCGGTATGGCGATGACAAGCAGCGGATGATCATGATACTTCTGTCCAGCCACAGCCCTGCAGACGCAGGATCACGCAATGGGGGCAGCCCGTGGAGAACCCTCGGGAGGTGCGATTCCTATGAGAGGCAGCCGAGCCTCGCTTGCTAAGTGCCCTGCGGATTGGGGGATTGAGTGAAAATACAGCCGAAATTGGAAATAGATACTTTAGAATGAAAGAGCCGCCTTGATGATGCTTTGCGCTATGCAGCAGGGACATTTTCAGGGCGGCTGATACAAGCAAGAAATTTATATATGGATATATGGAGAAGAAAATCAGAGTAACAAAATCAGGGGGTGAAAGTGATGAATCAAGCTGTTCGAACCGTCAGACGAGGCGATGTGTATCTTGCGGATCTGAATCCGGCGATTGGCTGTGAGCAGGGCGGCATCCGTCCGGTTCTGGTACTTCAGAACGATATCGGAAATCTCCACAGCCCAACGACCATCGTCGCGGCTGTTACCGCAAAGCAGACGAAAAAATCTTTGCCGGTACATATGCCGATATCGTCCTATATGCTGCGTACGGACTCCACACTGCTTTTGGAGCAAATCCGCACCATCGACAAGTGCAGGCTCAAAAGCTATCTTGGCAGCGTGAGCGAAACGGAAATGCGTGACATCGACCGCGCACTGAAACTCAGCATTGGACTGATACCACCGGCAGCTGCGCGGAAGAAATACAGCAGGAAGTACATATGACAAGGATGCTGCAGCATCAAAAAATCAATATAAAAAAAGTTGCATTTTAAGCTGATTTGGGTATAATGTTAATAAGAGCAGTTGCTCTTTTGGGGCGTTTGTCAGAAGTGTCCGGCTTAAAAAAACTGAAGAAATTGTGAGGGGTTCGTCAGATGCACCTGTCTAAAAAAAGCTGAAGAATTTTTTGGAGCATGAATCAAAATGCTCCTGTTTTTTTATGGGGAGCAAAACAATGACAATGAACTTATGTTTTATTAAAGAGGAATATTTCATGTAGCATTCGACTTTTACGAACATGCTTGATCCGGGAAATCTCAACAAACAAAATCACAGGACACACCTTTGCCTTGTGGTCGAAAGTGATGCAAACAAATTTTACATCCCGCTCCGAAACAATCTTGGCGCTGAGGTGAGAAAGTTTGGAGGAATCGGACATGCTGTTCCATCAAAGAACAGACCGTCTGCGGGGCTGGATTACCGATATGCACTCATTATTAATGATGACATCTTTATAGAAGAACAAACAGAGCAAAGAATCCCGAATATGCAGTATCAAAAAATTGAAGCAGAATATGAAAGCATTAAAAGAGAATTTTATACGAAAATAGAAGGGACTCGAACCCGTGAGGGCATGAGCGTAATTCGAATGTCCTGTGAACATTTGAATTGCGAATGGTACGAAGGCGACCGGAAGGGGAGCCGAGGAGGCAGCCTGCAAGCGAAGCGCAGCAGGCGGTCAGGCCCCTCATGGCGCACCACATATAAAGCGGCATCAGGTGTGACACTTGCTGTGACACTTTTTACAAAAGAGATTGAAAAAGGCTTAAAGCAGCTTTCCAAAACGGAAACGAGGGAAGTGGAGAACGTTCGAAAATGGATACAGCATTTTAAGTTGACAGTAAGACAGGTTTTTCCTATAATGAGAGCAAGACACAAAGGGGTAAGCAGACAGACGGAAAGAAAGGAAAAAAGATGAAGAAAAGTTTCAAAATGACAAAGGCCTTAGTATCCGCGCTGGCAGCGATGCTGGTGCTGATCTGCGCTATGATGCTGATGACCGACACGGCCGCTGCGGCGACAAAATATCAGGTTGCAAGTCCGTTCATGCTTCAAGGAGTGTATCGGGCGGATTACGGACAAGATGGAAATGAACGTGTGGCTTTAGCAGGTGGGTATTACTGGACAGAATGGGGCGGAAATCCGGCTGCGAGCAAGCTCTATTATTCCAAAACCGAAGACGGAGCGGGCACACTGATCGGTAAAACGGTAAACACCGATAGTTTGATCCGCAATCTTGACGCACGCATTTTAACCAACGGCTCTAAAGTTTATTACACAGTGGAAAGCAGAAAAAGCGGAACTTCGCAAGCAGGCAGCAAGACCGGTATCTACTGCGGCAGCGTCAATGGCAGCAAAGCAAAGCTGGTCAAAACGATCAGTCAAAAAGCGGGTAATGGAAAGATCGAACTGGTCAATATCTACGGCGGCAAGCTGTATTACAGAGTGAATTATTCTGTTTATGGTGATTACTCCCGCAGAACACCGCTTTACAGCATGGATCTGAAAACGAAAAAAGTGAAGAAAGTATCCGGCGATTTCGACTCATCATGCTACTACAACTCCGGCGGCATGCGTTATCTGTACGGTGCCAGCTTCGGCAAAGACGGTCTGCGGATCTTTGACTGCAAAAAAGACAAATTCAGCCGTACGATCAATCCGGCCAGATTACAAGGCAATGCGATAGACGGCGGACGACTGTACTACCAGGTGACGAACGGAGAGGAAGATTATACGAAGATCTACAGTGCTTCACTGAGCGGTGCGGAGCGCAGACCGATTCTCCAAGGGATGCCTTACAATACATGGGTAGATGTGATATGCAAGGATTACATCTGCTATAGAACAAACGGGGAACTCGAAGGCCATGTTTATACGACAGCAACCGGAGAAAATCGCAAACTGAACGATACGGATTATGCAAATTACATTAAAGAAAACCCGCATGGTGCGGACATCTATACCGGTTCGGGAATTTTGCGCGGCTAGGAAACGAAAACGGAATTCGTAACAATAAAATTATTTGGAGACAAGCTGGGGGCTGACTTGCCGCGATCTGCGAAAGTCGGCCTTTTGTTATGGTGCGTTTTCGGCGACTCTTGTAATTTCTTCCAAAGTATCTTCACCAAAAATACACAAAAAAATTTTTCAAAAACATTGACTAAAATCAAAAAACGGGGTATATTAATAACATAAAGTTAGCACTCCGGCAGAGTGAGTGCTAACAAACGAAATTCCGAACGATTCCCGATTCACGAATCGGCAGGGAAAGAAAGGAGGTCTCCGAAGATGGAATTAAGTGAACGAAAGCTGAAGGTTTTGCAGGCAATCATTTCCGATTATGTGAGAACGGCTGAGCCGGTCGGCTCCAGAACGCTTTCGAAGAAACCGGAGCTTGATTACAGTCCGGCCACCATACGAAACGAAATGGCAGACCTCGAAGAGATGGGTTACCTGACACACCCGCACACATCGGCGGGCAGAGTTCCTTCGGATAAAGCTTACAGATTATATGTAAACGCTTTGATGGAGAAAAAAGAACTTTCTAAAGAAGAAAAGAATATCATCGCAGACAGACTGCGCGGCAGGGTGAACGATTTTGAGAAGACGATAGAATATGCGGCGAGCGTGCTTTCGGAGATAACGAATCTGACATCTTTTGCGCTGACACCGAGCAAGGACGAAGATGTTTTGAAATACATCAATCTCCTTCCGGTGGATGAACATACTGTGGTTTTGATGATCGTCAGCGAGAGCGGCAAAGTTTCCAACAAGGCGGTGCGTATGAGCGTACCTTACACGGAAGACAACCTGCAGCTTCTCTCCAAGACGATGACATACAATTATAAAGGAAAGACAATCAGCCAGGCACTTACGAACAACATCATTGCGAATGTCGAAACGGACATCGTGGCGATGAGCGGGCTTGCAGAAGATGTAATGCCGAACTTCCTGAAAACTTTGGAGGATATGCTGAATGTCAACCTGTACATGGAAGGACTTACGAACATTTTCGATATTCCGGAGTACAATGACCTTTCGAAGGCGAAGAGCTTCATTGAAATGCTCAGTCAGAAAGAGGAACTTACGAAGAAGCTGATTGAAAGAGACGACGGCATCATGGTAACAATCGGAGAAGAAAATTCCGACGACATCATGCAGGACTGTTCCTTGATAACCGCAAGCTATCATGTGGACGGCAAGCTGGTCGGCAAAATCGGAGTCATCGGACCGACGCGAATGAAGTACGGCGAGGTAACATCGATTATCGAATATTTGACAGACAACTTAAACGATACATTTAAACTGGAAAGCGGAGGTAAAGAGGATGACGAGTGAAGAAAAGAAAAGCAGGCAGACGGCGACCGATAAGGATTTGCCCGAAACCGAAGAAGATTTAAAGCCGGATCAGGAATGCGAGGAGGCCGAAGAGGCTGAAAAAGGCGAGAACGCCGAAACGGAGGCGCAAACCGCAAAGGATCCCGAAGAAGAGGCTTTGAACACGAAGTATATGCGTTTGATGGCGGACTTCCAGAACTTCAAGCGCAGAACCGAAAAAGAAAAAAGTGACATTTATGCGTTCGCAAACGAGAAAATCGTCAAAGAACTGCTTGATGTAATAGATAATTTTGAGAGGGCTCTTGCAGCCGGAAACGACGGCGACAAGTTCCTCGAAGGGATGGAGATGATTCTGAAACAGCTTCTCAGCGTACTTGAAAGAGCAGGCGTCTCCGAAATTAAATGTTTGGGTGAAGATTTTGACCCGAACTTCCACAACGCTGTGATGACCGAGGACAGCACCGAATATGAAAGCGGCAAAGTTACCGAGGTCTTGCAGAAGGGGTATATTTTGAACAGTAGAGTGGTTAGACCTGCAATGGTCAAAGTAGCAAACTAGTGCTTGTTAAAATCGCCCGTGGCGTTGTTGGCTGCAGCGTTCTGCGGTGCTCACATACTTCGAGTATGCTCCGCTCCTCAACGCTTGGCCGCCTAGCCACAAACGATTTTTCCGGCGCACCGAAAACGAAAATCGCCCGTGGCGAAATCTAATTTTGAAATTTAAACTTGAAAATCAAGGAGGAAAATAAAATGGCAAAGGTAATTGGTATCGATTTAGGAACAACAAACAGCTGCGTAGCAGTATTAGAAGGCGGCGAACCTACGGTTATCGCCAATGCAGAAGGCATGAGAACGACTCCATCCGTAGTCGGTTTTAAGAAAGACGGAGAAAGACTGGTAGGAGAAACTGCAAAGAGACAGGCAGTTACAAATCCGGACAGAACCATTTCATCCATCAAGAGACATATGGGTGAAAACTACAAGGTAACAATTGACGGTAAGGATTACACACCGCAGGATATTTCCGCGATGATTCTTACAAAGTTAAAGAATGATGCAGAGGCTTATCTGGGAGAAAAAGTAACAGAAGCGGTTATCACAGTTCCTGCTTACTTCTCGGATGCACAGAAACAGGCAACCAAGGATGCCGGCAGAATCGCAGGTCTTGATGTAAAGAGAATCATTAACGAACCTACGGCAGCATCCCTTGCATACGGTCTTGATAAAGAAGAAGGCTCCCACAAGATTCTGGTATACGACCTCGGCGGCGGTACATTCGATGTATCCATCCTCGAACTCGGCGACGGCGTATTCGAAGTTCTTGCAACAAACGGTGATACACATCTCGGCGGCGATGACTTCGACGAAGTTCTTATGAACTATCTTGCAGACAAGTTCGCAAAGGAACACGGCGTAGACCTCAGAGCTGACAAGATGGCACTCCAGAGATTAAAAGAAGCGGCAGAAAAGGCAAAGAAAGAACTTTCCGGCTCTCAGACTGCAAACATCAATCTTCCGTTCATCACGGTAACGGCTGACGGTCCGCTTCACATGAACGAAGACATTACAAGAGCAAAATTCGATCAGCTCACAGAGCACCTTGTACAGAGAACCATTGAACCTATGAACAAGGCAATGAAAGATGCAGGCGTTACAAACGCAGACATTGCAAAGGTTATCTTGGTCGGCGGTTCCACAAGAATCCCGGCAGTTCAGGAAGCTGTTAAGAAAGTAACCGGCAAAGAACCGTTCAAGGGAATCAATCCGGATGAATGCGTTGCAATCGGTGCTGCAATTCAGGCAGGCGTTCTTACAGGCGAAGTTCACGATGTACTTCTTCTCGATGTTACACCGCTTTCGCTTTCCATCGAAACACTGGGCGGCGTTGCAACGAAGTTAATCGAAAGAAATACAACAATTCCTACAAAGAAGAGCCAGATCTTCTCAACTGCTGCTGATAACCAGACAGCTGTTGACATTCACGTAATGCAGGGAGAAAGAGAAATGGCAGCAGGCAACACCACATTAGGAAGATTCCAGCTGACAGGCATCGCACCGGCTCCTCGTGGAATTCCGCAGATTGAAGTTACATTCGATATCGACGCAAACGGTATCGTAAATGTAAGCGCTAAGGATATGGGAACAGGCAAGGAACAGAGAATTACAATCACTTCCTCCACAAACCTTTCCGAAGACGAAATCAACAAGAAGGTAAAAGAAGCGGAACAGTATGCGGAAGAAGACAAGAAGAGAAAAGAAGAAGTTGAAATCAGAAACAGAGCAGAGTCCTTAATCTACGAGACAGAAAAATCTCTGAAGGAACTCGAAGGAAAGATTTCCGAAGATGAAAAGACTCAGATTACCGACGCAAAAGACCAGCTTCAGGCTGTTCTGAACAACGGTACGGTTGACCAGATTAAGGAAAAGACAGAAGCTTTAACTGAAAAATTCCACATCATCTCAACAAAGCTCTATGAACAGGCACAGGCGGCTCAGGCAGCAGGTGCAGCGGGAATGGGCGGCGCAGGTGCTGAAACAGCAGGAGCCGCAGACGCAGGCAGCCAGGCAGGCCCTGCAGATGACAATGTAGTTGACGCAGATTACACGGTAGTTGATGACGACAATAAATAATACGAAAAAAATGTAAACCCGGGTGCCGGAGCGAAACTGCTCCGGCGTTTCGGGTGTAATGGAGAGGTTTATTATGGCAGAAAAACGCGATTATTACGAAGTGCTTGGCTTACAAAAGGGAGCGAGCGAGGATGAAATCAAGAAAGCTTTCCGAAAGATGGCGATGAAGTATCATCCCGACAAGAATCCCGGAAACAAGGAAGCGGAAGAAAAATTTAAGGAAGTCAACGAAGCATACAGCGTTCTGTCTGACCCCGATAAAAAGAGCAAATATGACAGATTCGGCCATGCCGGCGTAGACCCGAACAGCATGGGAGGCGCAGGCTTTGGCGGTTTCGGCGGAGCAGGCGGCTTCGGTGGCTTTGAAGATATATTCGATATGTTCGGCAGTGCGTTCGGTGGCGGCTTCGGCGGCGGACAGCAGAGAAGAAGCAATCAGCCGAGAAAGGGCAGAGATCTTCAGAAGGCGATTACAATCACTTTTGAAGAAGCAGCATTCGGCACGAGCAAAAAAATCGAACTGAGCAAATATGTACAGTGCCCGACCTGTAAAGGTGAAGGTGCAAAACCGGGAACAACGAAGAAAACTTGTCCGAAATGCGGCGGCAGCGGTCAGATCAGTCAGACGCAGAGGACTCCGTTCGGTCAATTCCAGACGGTTACGACCTGTGACCAATGCGGCGGCAGCGGCAAGATTATTGAAGAGCCTTGTCCGGACTGCAAAGGCCAAGGAAAAATCAGAAAGAATGTCACAATTTCCGTGGATATTCCTGCGGGGGTTGACAATGAGAGTGTAATTCCTATCAGAGGACAAGGCGAGCCGGGAATCAACGGCGGACCTGCGGGTGACCTGTATATCGTGCTGAATGTAAAACCGCACAAGGTTTTCAAGCGCAGGGGTGCAGATCTTTATCTGGAAATGCCGATCAGTTTCGACCAGGCGGCTCTCGGCGCGGAAATTACCGTACCGACACTGGACGGCAAGGTTTCCTACAAGGTTCCTGCGGGAACGCAGCCGGGAACCACATTCCGTTTGAAGGACAAGGGCATAAAATACCTGAAGCGTGAGGCAAATGGAGACCTTTATGTAAAGGTGAATATTGAAGTGCCGACCAAGCTCAATCACAAGCAGAAGAAGGCGATTGAGGACATGGCGAAGGAACTGACAGATGACTGCTACCAGAAGAAGAGCAGCTTCAAGGAAAAGTTCAAAGAAATTTTCAGCTAGGAGTCATGCATGTTAACAGTCAACAATGTAAGTATGAATTTCAGCGGGCAGCCGCTGTTTAAAGATGTGGATCTTAAGTTTACGCCGGGCAACTGCTACGGCATTATCGGCGCGAACGGAGCCGGAAAATCAACCTTTCTGCGGATTCTTTCCGGAGACTTGGAGCCGACAACCGGCGATGTTTCGCTGAAACCGGGCGTTCGAATGTCGGTGCTCAAGCAGGACCACTTTGAATTTGACGAGTACACGGTACTGGATACCGTGATTATGGGAAATCGCAGACTCTACGATGTGATGAAAGAAAAAGACGCCATCTACATGAAAGAAGATTTCAGTGAGGAAGACGGCATACACGCAGCAGAACTGGAGGCGGAATTTGCGGAAATGAACGGCTGGGAAGCCGAATCCGATGTCAGCCGCCTGATACAGGGGCTGGGACTCTCTGCGGACATTCTGTATACGCAGATGGCATCCCTGACTGCGAAGGAAAAGGTAAAGGTGCTTCTGGCACAGGCTTTGTTTGGAAATCCGGGAATTATCCTGCTCGACGAGCCGACCAACCATCTCGATGTCAAGGCAATTGCTTGGCTGGAAGACTTTTTGATGGAGTACGAAGGCACGGTCATCGTTGTATCGCATGACCGACATTTCCTGAACACGGTCTGCACGAACATCGTCGATGTCGACTACGGCAAAATCAAGATGTATGTCGGCAACTATGAATTCTGGTATGAGTCCAGCCAGATGGTTCAGAAGATGATAAAGGACCAGAACAAAAAGAACGAAGAGAAAATCAAAGAACTGCAGGCGTTTATCCAGCGATTCTCCGCGAATAAATCTAAGTCCAAGCAGGCAACTTCCAGAAGAAAGCTGCTCGATAAGCTGAGCGTGGAAGAAATGCCGGCGTCCTCAAGACGCTATCCGTTCGTGGGCTTTAAGATGGACCGCGAGCCGGGCAAGGAAATTTTGCAGGTTGATGGAATTTCCAAGACGATTGACGGGGTTAAGATTTTGGATAATGTTTCTTTCCGCGTCAATAACGGCGACAAAATCGCTTTTGTCGGAGAAAATGAAATCGCGAACACGACGCTGTTTAAAATTCTCATGGGCGAGATGGAGCCTGACGAGGGCAGCTTCAAGTGGGGCGTGACGATTGCAACTTCCTACTTCCCGCTCGACAATTCCGAATTTTTCAACGGATGCGATTTGAACCTCGTGGAGTGGCTTTCGCAGTATTCGACTGAAACGAGCGAAACTTTCCTGAGAGGCTTTCTCGGGAAAATGCTTTTCTCCGGGGATGAGGTTTACAAGCCGGTCAAGGTGCTTTCCGGAGGCGAAAAAGTGCGCTGCATGCTTTCCCGCATGATGCTGTTCGGCTCGAATATGCTGGTGCTCGACCAGCCGACGAACCACTTGGACCTTGAGTCCATTACGGCAGTCAACGAGGGACTGATTGCTTTCAAGGGCGGCATTCTTTTCGCTTCGCACGACCATGAATTCATTCAGACCATTGCCGACAGGATTATCGAAATTCATCCGGACGGAACAATTACGGATAAGGTGTGTACCTATGATGAATACATTGGCGAGTAATTTTTTTGTGGCAGCACGAGCCGTGCTGCCCATTTTCATAATTATGGGAATCGGCATGCTGGTAAGGCATGCGGGGATTGTGAACGAAGCGGAAGTGAAAAAGATAAACAAACTCAATTTTGTCGTCTTTTTTCCGGTGCTGATGTTTACAAATCTTTACGGAAAGGACATAAGCGATGCTGTTGACATTCGGCTGATGCTTTTCGGTGTGGTCAGTGTTTTGGCGATTTATGCGCTTACGGTCTGTTTCGTTGTACATATTGCGAAGGAGCGAAAGACCCAGGGGGCGATGATACAGGCAATTTACCGGAGCAATTTTGTAATCATGGGCATTCCGATTGTTGCAAATATATTCGGGAGTGAAAACCTTGCACTGACAGCGGTGATGGTGACGGTCATCGTACCGCTTTACAATATGCTTGCCGTTATAACACTGGAAGTTTTTCGCGGCGAGAAACCGGAATTTTTGCATATCCTCAAACAACTTGCAAAAAATCCGCTGATTCTGGGCGCACTTGCGGGAATTGCCGCTGTGTTGACAGGTCTGAAGCTGCCGAGCGTTCTCGAAAACGTGGCTTCCTCTATGGCAGGGGTGGCGACTCCGCTTGCGCTGCTTACGCTTGGTGCGTTTTTTGATCTTCGCAGTGCGATGAAACGCGAGCAGGACATTCTTATCTGCGTAGCCGGCAGACTCATCGCTGTGCCGGCAATCGGGCTGAGCGCGGGGATTCTCCTTGGATTCAGAGGTGTTGCACTCGTAACACTGATTGCAATCTTTGCATCGCCGACGGCGGTTTCGTCGTTTCCGATGGCACAGGAGATGGACAGCGATTACGAACTTGCGGGCGATGCGGTCGTTTTCTCATCGGGAGCAGCATGCTTCACGATGTTTCTATGGATTTTTGCATTAAAAAGCATGGGGATGTTTTGAATTACATTTTGAAGAAAAAAATACAAGAAAAATCTTTTTTCCCCTTGACTATACGGTAACAGTATACTTTATAATTGTCTTAGAAGAAAGAGGTGAATAAAAAATGAAACTCCCTTTTAAGACGAAGTTATCGTACGGAATAGGAGGAATATGCGACAACGCATTATATACTTTAACCGGTACATATTTGCTTTTGTACTTAACCACAGTGGCGGGTGTTAATCCTGCAATCGCCGGAACGATTTCGGCAATCGGCTCAATTTGGGAAGCGATTTGCGGACCGATTATCGGATTTAAGTCTGACGCGACCTTGTCACGATACGGGCGGAGAAAACCGTTCCTGATGATTGCGGCTTTTCCGGTTGCGATTATCACGAGTATGTTGTTTACAACGATAGATGCATCACCAACCGTGAAGGTAATCTATTACGGCCTTATGATTGTGCTTTTCTGGACGGTCTTTGCGACATTCTTTGTTCCGTACCTCACCTGGGGTTCGGACCTTACGGAGGACTACAACGAAAGGACGGTTCTGCGTTCCTACGCATATGTGGGAAATCAGGTCGGAATGTGCATCGGCATGGTGCTTCCGACGATTATCGTCGATTACTGCATGAATCTGGGCAAGACAACGCAGCAGTCCTGGCAGATGGTCGGTATTTTTACAGGTGTGGCAGGAGGAACGGCGCTTCTGATATGCGCGCTTACGATACATAAGGACGACAACAAAAACTTCAAGAAGCCGGAAAAGAAGGAGCCTTTCCTGAAACTTTCCATGGTTGCGGGAATGTTCAAAGAGTATTTTGAGATTCTCAAGCTGAAACCGATCCTTTTCCTGCTCGGTGCCAGCGTGGTATATCTCGTTGCAAATACGATTTTCTCGTCGGACAGAGTTTTCTATATGACATATAACCTGGGAATGGGCGACAAGACCATTTCGATGATGATGCTCATCATAACGGTAACCGGTGTGTTGTTTGTGCCGTTTGTGGCGAAACTGTCCGAGAAAACCGACAAAAAATACGTTTTCATGGGCGGCATCGGCATTGTAGGGCTGCTTATGATCGGCGCAAGGTTTATCGGCGTGAACTCTCTTACCGCAGTTATTGTAATCTGCGTGATTTACTCGGTGGCGAATACCTGCTACTGGCAGCTCATGCCTTCGATGATCTATGACGTGTGCGAAGTGGAAGAGCTTATTTCGGGCGAAAAACGCTCCGGAGCGGTTATCTCCCTGCAGGCACTTTCCGAGTCGGTGTCAATTGCGGTAGGACTTCAGGTTCTCGGCATTATTCTTGACATGGCAGGATTTGCAAACGAGTCGGCGGTGCAGCCGGAGACGGCTCTTACATGGGTAAGCAACAGCTTCACGCTGATTCCGGGAATTTTCATGCTGCTGGTGGTACTCATGATGACAAAATACCCGATTAACCGTGACAACTTCAACCGCGTACTTGCAGCTCTCAACAGACGCAAAGCCGGAGAAGAAGTTGACATCAAGGAATTCGAGGATATATTTGAATAAGCCCTTGGCAAAAGGTAAATAATAATAAAGAAAACGGAGCAGCCCGCTTGTTTTGAGCAGGGCTGTTCTTGTGTTTTTGCGTTGCGGAAAAGGGTATAATATGATAAGATGAAAAAAAAGGCAGGTAACGATATGGAAGTTGTAATTATCACAGGATTGTCGGGTGCCGGAAAGACCAAAGCGGCCGACTGGTTTGAGGACAAGGGCTATTATTGCATCGATAATATGCCGCCCGCACTTATTAAGAATTTCATAGATTTGAGCTTAACCGGGGCAAAGAACATTAAGAAGGCTGCCTTTGTGATTGACGTGCGCGGAGGCAGTTTTTTCGGTGATCTTAAGGCAAGCATAGCGGGGCTTGAAAGAGATGAAAACGTGGATTTCAAGATTTTGTTCATCGAGGCTTCCAATGAGACTTTGATAAGGAGATATAACGAGAGCAGGCGAATCCATCCGCTTTCGACGGCGGCGATAACCTCGGAAGTCATAGAGGAAGAACGGCAGAAACTTGCGGAACTTAGGGCGCATGCCACGTATATCATAGACACGTCCACGCTCAAGGTTGCGGAACTCAATTCGGAACTCGACCGGCTGTTTGCAAGAGGAGAGGCGAGCGATTCCTTTATACTGAATTTTATGTCATTCGGGTATAAGCACGGTATTCCGCTCGAAGCCGACTGGGTTCTGGATGTACGCTTCATACCCAATCCTTACTACGTGCCGAGCCTGAAACCGCTGACGGGCAATAACAAAAAAGTTTCGCAATATGTGCTGAAGCAGGACATTACAAAGGAATTCATCAACAGACTGGTGGAAATCATCAAGCGACTGATTCCGTGTTACATCAAAGAAGGAAAATACAGTCTGACCGTTGCGCTGGGGTGCACGGGAGGGCATCACCGCTCGGTTGCGGTTGCCAATGAGGTGTACCGGATTTTTTCGGAGGAAGGACGCCGGGTTACGCTTGAGCATAGGGATTTGTAGAGCGAAAGATTAAGAAAGATCGGTAGGTAAAAATGAGCAGATTAAACGAAGTGTTCAGGGAATACGAAGAATTAGGCATAAGACAACAGTTGAACTACGTCAAATTTTATCTGTATTCCATCATAACGCATTCGACGGCAATAGAAGGTTCGACTGTCTCTGAAGCAGAAAATCGCTTGCTTTTTGAGGACGGAATCGGAGCTGCAAAGCCAATGACGGAACAGTTTATGAATTTAGACTTAAAAAAAGCCTATGAAAAAGGCTTTTTGCTTGCCGAAAAGCATGAGAAAATTACGACCGAGACGCTTTGTGGATTATCAAGCACGCTTATGAGAAATACGGGAATGTTATACAAAACGATAGCGGGAACCTTTGACAGTGCGGACGGAGACTTGAGACTTTTGAATGTCAGTGCGGGCCGGGGAGGAAAGAGCTACATGGCATGGCAGAAAGTACCCGGCAGACTTGAGAAGTTTTGCGATTGGCTGAATGAGGGAAGGAAGAAAATAGGCTCGGAGAAAATTGAAAAAATATATGAATTCAGTTTCGAAGCACATTATCGCCTGGTATATATCCACCCTTGGGCAGACGGAAACGGCAGAATGAGCAGGCTTGTTATGAATATGATACAGCATGAGGCTGGGGTGGTGCCTTCTATCGTGAAGAAAGAGAAAAGAGCGGAATATATTAAAAGTCTGGCAGAGGCCCAGGATTCCGATGACAGCCATCCTTTTGTCGAATTTATGATGAACCACCATATTGAAAATATTCTTGAGCAAATAAAAGAATATAAAGAATCAATGGAAAGATAACTTGAATATCCATTAACGAGGTGTTATAATGTTTCTGTGGGTGCAAAGACACCGTTATTAGTAATTATTTTGTTTGAAAGAATGAAATAAAAAGGAGATTGATTAAAATGGACAAATTAATTATCAGTGCATGTATTTGCGGTGCGGAAGTAACTAAGGAAAACAACCCTGCAGTTCCTTATACTGTAGAAGAAGTTGTAAGAGAAGCAAAATCTGCTTATGATGCAGGTGCAGCTCTTATCCACCTTCATGTAAGATGGGACGATGGTACTCCGACACAGGACAAGGGCAGATTCCAGGAAATGGTTGATGCTATCAGAAAAGAATGTCCGGATGTTATTATTCAGCCTTCCACAGGTGGAGCAGTTGGTATGACTGACCTTGAAAGATTACAGTCAACAGAAATCACTCCGACTCCTGAAATGGCAACTTTAGACTGCGGTACTTGCAACTTCGGCGGAGACGAAATCTTCATCAATACAGACAACACAATCGCTAACTTCGGCGACATCATGCAGGAAAGAGGCATTAAGCCGGAATGCGAAGTATTCGATAAGGGCATGATTGACTTAGCTCTTAAGGCAGCTAAGAAGGGTCACATCCAGTATCCAATTCACTTCGACTTCGTACTCGGCGTTCAGATGACAGCTACAGTTCGCGACCTCGTTATCATGGCTACTTCCATCCCTGCAGACTCCACTTGGACTGCTACAGGTATCGGTAAGAATGCATGGGGCATCGCTGCTGCTACAATCGCTATGGGCGGACACGTTCGTGTTGGTTTCGAAGATAACGTATACATGTCCAAGGGCGTACTTGCTAAATCCAACGGCGAAATGGTAGAAAGAGTTGTTCAGATGGCTAAGCTGCTCAACAGAGAAGTTGCTACTCCTGCTGAAGCAAGAGAAATCTTAGGATTAGCTCCACTGAAATAATCCAAATACATAAACGATATACGAAAGGAGCAGCGGATGCTGCTCCTTTTTAACAAAGGGAGAAACATATGTCGTTCGCATCTGACACGAAAAACGAATTATCAAGAATTGAGCCCAAAAAGAAATGCTGCGTGCTTGCGGAAATTTCGGGCTTTCTTCGCGTGGCCGGAAGCATCGGGCTCGTTGGACTGGGTAAATTCCGCATCAAAATTACAACCGAAAATCCGGCAGTTGCAAGGCACTACAAGAAGCTTTTGCAGGATTATTTCGGAATCGAAACTAAGCTCGAAATCGGAGAAGGCAAGGCTGTCGGAAAAGCACGCTCGGGGAAAAAATATGCGTATAGCATTACGATCGATGCGGATAATCTCAGTGAACAGATTCTCCGGGAAACGGGAATGCTTCTGATTAAGGAAGGGAACAACTATTTTTCGGACGGGATTTACAGCGGCATTGTGCGAACCAAGTGCTGTAAGAAGGCTTATCTGTGCGGAGTGTTCATGGGCGCGGGCACGATGAGCGACCCGGAAAAAAGCTACGACCTTGAATTTGTGCTGAACTCGGAGACGATGGCGCAGGACCTCCGGAGGCTTATCAATTCCTTTGTCGATCTCAGCTGCAAGGTGGTTAAACGCGGAAAAAAATATGTTGTATACATGAAAAAAGCCGACTATATCAGCGATACGCTGGCAATTATGGGCGCAAGCAATCAGGTTTTCAGCATGGAAGAAACCAGAATCAAGAAAGCAATGGTCAATTCCGCGAAGCGAAGCGTCAACTGCGACAACGCAAACATGGACAGAACAATTGAGGCGTCCATCAAGCAGGCTGCCGCAATCAAAAAAATAGACGAAAAAATCGGAATATCCGCGCTTCCGGATAAGCTTCGGGAAGTTGCGGAGCTTCGTCTTGAAAACCCCGATGTTTCAATAGCATCACTCGGCGAAATGTGTGATCCGCCTCTGAAGAAATCGGGAATTAACAACAGAATAAAGAAATTGGAAGAAATAGCCGCGAAGCTGTAGAGAGTTTTTGCGGCTTTTTTTGCATATAATTTAGATTATGTCCAAAAATTTAGGCAAATTTTCGGAATTGTTCAAAATTGCTAATCATTTGCTAAAATATGGTTTTAGTATGTTTAAAAATGTGGTAAAAATAATAAAAGGGGTATGGGTGATTTTTTTAGAACAAGGAGGCGAGTAAGTGTTTACGGAAGAAATAAACAAAATTCGCGAGGCCGAGGAGGCGGCAGATGCTATGCGTAAAAACGCCAAGACGGATGCTAGGCAGATGATTGAAGCTGCGAAATCCGAGGCAAAAAAAACAACAGAGCGGGCACAGGCGCAGGCAAAAGAGCATGCAGCCGCGTATCTGAAGGAGGGCGAGAAACAGGCAGAAGCAGATTATGAAGCTGCCATGAATCAAGCCCGGGAAACTGCCGAATCTCTGGTAAAAGATGCGGAGGCTCGGAAAAAACAAGCTATTGAAACGATAGCGGAAAGGATTGTAGAAATCAGTGTCAATCATTAGAATGCAAAAGGTTGCGGTTTTGGGACTGGATGCAGATAAAAAGAGACTGATGTCAGAGCTGATGGACTTAGGCGTCGTTGAACTTACGGATTGCTCGGCAATGTCCGGGGAAGCTTTTCGGGACGCGAATCTGACGCAGGATGGCGCGCCGGAGACGGTCGAGCTTTTTGAAAAGAAGGTCTTTGATGCGGCACAGGCACTGGAAGTTTTGGAAAAATACGGGGAAATCAAAGAACCGCTTTTCCACACACGGCGCCGGGTAAAAAAGCCTCAGTTCAAAGGAATCGGTGAAAGTGAAGAACAGACACGGGCAAAAATCGACAAGCTTTTAAACCTTGCGGAGAAAATAAAAAATGCAAGTGACCGAATCAATCGGATTGAAAGCGATACGGCGATGCTGACCCCGTGGAAAAGCTTTGACCTTTCGCTTGCGGAGAGGGGAACGCAGACGACAGACATCACGCTTGGAGTGATTCCAAAGACTGATTTTCGGAGTTTTTCCGAAGTGACAGAAAAACTGCAGAGAGCATCTGCTGAAGGCGAAAATGCTGAGGCGATGCAGTATTGTATGATCAAACAGGTATCGGAAGATAAGGATTATATGTACGCAGCCTTTGTCACAGGAAAAGAAGAAACGAAAGCAGTTACGGCGCAGCTTCGGGAAATTGGTTTCTCAGAGCTGAACTTATCTGCATTTGCAGGAACTGCGGATGAAAACTTGAAACAATTGAATAAGGAAAAACAAGAGGCAGAGGAAACTCTGCGAAAATTAAAAGAGGAAATTAAAACTCTGAAAGCTTGGAAAGAGCCTGTCGAAGACTATGCAGACTACTTTACGGTCGAGGCAGACAAAGAAAGAAGCAGAGAAAAACTTCTTAGGACTTCGAAGACTTTCCTCCTTGAGGGGTGGCTTCCGGTACGGACGAAGGTGCGGGTAACGCAGATCTTAGACGAAAACAACACCTGCTATCAATTCCGTGACCCGGAAGAAGGGGAAGAAGTTCCGGTTCTGCTTGAGAATAAGAGCTTTTTCCAGCCAACGGAAGCGATTACGGAAATGTACTCGCTGCCGAGTTATTGGGGATTTGATCCGACTTCCATCTACTCGCTGTTCTATATCATTTTCTTCGGAATGATGTTCAGTGACGCGGGCTATGGATTGCTTCTGGCAGTCGGATGCGGAGTCGTTTTGAGAAAATTTGACCTTGAGGGTACGACCTTTAAAATGATAAAACTTTTCTTCTACTGTGGTATTTCGACCACGGTATGGGGCGTACTTTTCGGGGGATTCTTTGGGGACTTGATCGGCGTCTTTTCAAACACCTTCCTCGGAAAACAAATTGCTTTTAATGCAGTTTGGTTCAATCCGCTGGAAGACCCGATGAAGCTTTTGATTTTCTCGCTGATACTCGGCGTGATTCATCTCTTTATCGGAATGGGAATCCAGGCATATATGCAGATCAAAGATGGAAAATTTGTGGATGCAGTCTGTGACGAGGGTTTTTGGTATCTGACGATACTGGGCCTTTGCGCATGGCTTTGCGGTTCCGCGGCATTCGACTCGGCGGTGCTTTCTACCGCAGGTATGTGGATGAGCATCGCAGGTGCGGCCGGTCTTCTGATTGCAGGAGGACGAGGCAGGAAAGGCATCGGCAAAATCGTCGGAGGCTTTTCAAATCTGTATAACATCACAAGCTGGATTTCGGATATTTTGTCTTATGCCAGACTTTTGGCACTGGGACTTGCGACCGGCGTTATCGCACAGGTAGTAAATACGATGGGCTCGCTGTTCGGCGGAGGAATTGCCGGACTGATCCTCTTCTTGCTTATCTTTGCGGTGGGGCATGCTGTGAACTTTGCAATCAACCTGCTGGGCGCATTCATTCACTCGGCAAGACTGCAGTATGTAGAGTTTTTCGGCAAATTCTATGTGGACGGCGGAGAACCTTTCGACCCGCTGCGCAGAAAGACGAAATATATCCGTGTTGATGAAGAATAAAAAACAGAAAAACAGGAGGAATTTAAGATGTTTTTTGAATATATTGACGGAAACAGTTTAGCAATTTTAGGTGCTGCAATCGCGGCGCTGGCAGGTATCGGCTCAGCTATGGGCGTTGGCATCGCAGGTCAGGCGGCTTCGGCTGTTGTTGCGGAAGACCCGAAAAAATTCGGTAAAACAATCATTTTGCAGGCACTCCCGGGTACGCAGGGTATTTACGGTCTGATTATCGCATTCCTGATCATGGTAAAAATCGGCCTGCTCAGCGGAAACATGGTTGACCTCACTGCAGCTCAGGGATTCTATTTCATGTGCGCAGGCATTCCAATCGGAGCAGTTGGTATTTGGTCCGGTATTGCACAGGGAAAGGCAGCAGCTGCTGCGCTTCAGCTTACAGCTAAGAGACCCGATCAGATGGTTAAAGGTATCATCTATACCGCAATGGTAGAAACTTACGCGATTTTCGCGCTGCTTGTTTCGGTACTGATCTGGCTGAGAATACCGGTTTAGAAAGGACGACAATATGGGCATTGAAAAAATTACCGATAGAATCGCTGCCGAGGCTAAGGCCGATTATGATGCGGTAGTGGGCAGTGCCAAGCAGGAGGCTCGGTCAATCCTCGCAGACGCAAAGGCTGCGGCGGAGAAAATTTTGGCGGATGCCGAAGAGAGCGGACGCACTGAAAAAGAAAAAGCAGTAAAGTATGGAAAATCAGCGGCAGACATCGATGCGGGAAAAATCATCCTGAAGAAAAAACAGGAACTCCTCTCGGATTGTTTTGCAGGGATGGTAGATTACATTATCGGAATTGAAGAATATCGCTATATAGAACTTTTGGTGGAGCTTGGAGATGCGGCCGACATGTACGGCGGCAAGCTCTTGTTCAACGCTGATGAAAAGGAAAGAATCGGGCAGAAGGTCTGCGACGCGCTGAATCGCGCGGTTGCTTCAAAGAGAAGAGACAGATACGGAGACGAAATCCAGTATGCGGAGCGTTTCACTTTGGATGAAGAAGTGGGAAATATGAAAGGTGGTTATATTGTCACCTATCGTTCGACCTTCGCAGACTGTACCATCGAGTCTCTGGTAAAGGAGCATCGCATGGATCTTGCCGGTGAAGCAGCGAAAATTTTATTTACCTAAAGGGGGATACAATGGCAAAGAAAAGCGAATATGATTATATATTCCCTTCGGTACTGATTCGCAGCAAAGAAACTTCGCTTCTGAAACGCGCTGACATGGAAAAAGTCATGGAGCAGAAAGACGTGCAGGGCGCAATGAAAGTTTTAAGCGAGTTCGGATATGGCGACGGTAAGGACAGCGAGGATGAGCGTGCCTTCGAGAAGGCTCTCGACGCGGGTCTTGCTGAAAGCTATGAGCTTGTATTTTCTGTGCTTTCGGACGAACCGCAGATGAAACTTTTCCTGTACCCAAGCGATTATCATAATGTAAAGGTTCTTTTGAAGGCGGAGGCGCTTAAGACAGACCCGGCACCGCTTTTGCTGGAGTCGGCGGCGATACCGCCTCAGGAAATGCAGGAAATGATTCGCAAAAGAGATTTTGCGCTGCTTTCCGTTTCCATGAAGCAGGCGGTTAGTGAGGCGGCAGAGGTCTTCGCCAAGAGCCGTGACCCGCAGGAAATCGACATTATTTTAGACCGTGCATGCTACCGCGATATGCTTGAGGAAGCAGAAAAGCTTGATAATGCTTTTGTGACGGGCTATGTGAAGCTCTTAATCGACAGCTTGAACATGAGTGCGTTTATCAGGCTTCGCAAAATCGGAAAATCCAAGAATTTCTTCGAAAAGATTTTCCTTACAGGCGGAAACCTCGAGGAGCGTTTCTTTGAGGGTGCTTATGAAGAGGCGTACAGCTCGATTGCGGACAAACTGCAGCCATTTGGCTATTACGAAGTCTTTGCGGAGGGAGCGAAAGCCGTTACCGAAAAGGGAAGCTACAGCGAGCTTGAAAAAATTCTCGATAATTTGAAAATCCGCTTTGCGGCAGAGTGCAAATATCAGCCATTCGGATTGGAAACCGCTGCGGCTTATCTGATTGCCAAAGAGATGGAGGTCAAGAATCTCAGAATTATCTTTGCGGGCAAGATTGCCGGAACAGCTGCGGAAATTGTAGCGGAAAGGTTAAGGGAAACTTATGTATAAGATAGGCGTAATCGGCGACAGAGAAAGCGTTTTAGGCTTTCAAGCGGTCGGTTTGGATGTATTTCCGGCGGGCGATGCCGAGGAGGCAAAGAAAACGCTGAAGCGGCTTGCTAAGGAGGACTTCGCCATCATCTATATTACAGAACAGTTTTATCAATATATGATGAAGGAAGTCGAGGAGTACACAGACAGCAGGCTTCCGGCTGTGATTCCGATTCCCGGAAAGGACGGAAGTTTGGGCATCGGAATGACATCCGTAAAGAAATCGGTGGAAAGAGCCGTCGGAGCCGATATATTATTTGGAGGAAATTAAAATGGCAGAAGGCAAAGTATTGAAAGTATCCGGGCCGTTGGTCGTTGCGTCGGGCATGGATCAAGCCAATATGTTCGACGTCGTGCATGTTGGCAGCCAAGGCCTGATCGGAGAAATTATAGAAATGAGAGGCGACAGGGCTTCCATTCAGGTATACGAAGAGACTGCGGGAATCGGACCGGGTGCTCCGGTTGTATCTACGGGAGCGCCGCTTTCAGTAGAACTGGGACCCGGACTCATCGAGACCATGTATGATGGTATTCAGCGTCCTCTCGAGGAAATGGTGCAGGTTGCGGGACCGAACATCACGCGTGGAATCAAGGTTCCGTCGCTGAATCGCGAGAAAAAATGGGAATTCAAACCATTGCTAAAAACCGGAGACGAAGTCGAAGGCGGCGACATCATCGGTGAAGTTCCCGAAACCGTTCTGGTTACGCAGAAAATCATGGTTCCCGCAGGAATCAAAGGCGTAATCGATTCGATTGAATCCGGAAACTACACGGTTGATCACACAATCTGTAAAATCAGGCTGACGGAGGACTACGGCGCAGAGCATTTAAAGGCAGGCGACATCAAATCGCTCAGCATGATGCAGAAATGGCCGGTAAGACGCGGTCGTCCATATAAGGAAAAACTGGTTCCGGAGATGCCGCTTATCACCGGACAAAGAGTCATCGACACGATGTTCCCAATTGCGAAAGGCGGTGTGGCAGCAGTTCCCGGGCCGTTCGGTTCAGGCAAAACCGTTGTACAGCACCAGCTTGCAAAGTGGGCGGATGCGGACATCGTTGTATACATCGGCTGCGGCGAACGTGGAAACGAGATGACCGATGTACTGATGGAATTCCCGGAACTGAAAGACCCTCGTTCAGGAGAGTCTTTGATGAAGAGAACCGTTTTAATCGCAAACACTTCGGACATGCCGGTTGCGGCGCGTGAAGCGTCTATTTATACAGGCATTACCATCGCGGAATATTTCAGAGATATGGGCTACTCGGTAGCGCTGATGGCTGACTCCACTTCCAGATGGGCGGAAGCTCTTCGTGAAATGTCGGGCCGTCTCGAAGAAATGCCGGGTGAAGAAGGCTATCCTGCTTATCTGGCATCCAGACTCGCGCAGTTCTATGAAAGAGCAGGAAGAACCGTATCCCTCGGAAAAGAAGGCCGTGTGGGAGCACTTTCCGCAATCGGTGCGGTATCTCCTCCGGGCGGTGACATTTCCGAACCGGTATCGCAGGCAACTCTGCGTATCGTAAAGGTGTTCTGGTGTCTGGATTCGGCACTGGCATACGCAAGACACTTCCCTGCAATCAACTGGCTTCAGTCCTATTCCCTCTATGTGGAAAGACTGGAAAAATGGTATGCGGAGAATGTTGACAAAGAATTCCCGAAGATGCGAGAAGAAACGCTTGCGCTTTTGCAGCAGGAAGCAGAGCTCAACGAAATCGTACAGCTCGTCGGCGTTGATTCTCTTTCGGCGGAAGACCGCATGAAGCTCGAAGTCTGCAAATCCATTCGTGAGGACTATCTGCACCAGAACGCGTTCCACGATGTGGACACCTATTCCTCGCTGAACAAGCAGTTTAAGCTTCTGAAGCTGATTCTCGGCTTCTATAAGGAAGGGCTTGAGGGTATTCACAAAGGTGCTTCCTTTGCAAAGGTTGCGGCAATCCCTCAGCGTGAAGAAATCGGCAGATTCAAATATATCGAAGAAGAGCAGATTGACGAAAGATACGAAAAATTGATGAATGATATACGCGCTGCGATCAATGCGCTTGTAGTAGAGGAGGCTGAAGCGGATGATTAGAGAATATAAGACAATCAGTGAAGTTGTAGGACCTCTGATGCTGGTCAAGGATGTTGACGATGTTACCTACGACGAACTTGGCGAAATCCTGCTTCCGAGCGGGGAGAAAAGACTTTGCAAAGTCCTCGAAGTCAACGGACATAACGCGCTGGTTCAGCTTTTCGAGGCGTCTCAGGGCATCAACCTGAAGCAGAGCACGGTGCGCTTCCTCGGACACGGTACGCAGCTTGCGGTATCGCCGGATATGCTCGGTCGTGTATTCGACGGTATGGGAAGACCAAAGGACGGCGGGCCGGACATTATTGCGGAAAAGATGCTCGACATCAACGGACTTCCGATGAACCCGGCGGCTCGTGACTATCCGGCTGAATTCATTCAGACAGGCGTTTCGGCAATTGACGGACTGAACACGCTGGTCCGCGGACAGAAGCTTCCGATTTTCTCGGGTGCAGGTCTTCCGCACTCCAACTTAGCAGCGCAGATTGCGCGTCAGGCAAAGGTAATCGGCGACGATGCCGGAAACTTCGCCGTTGTATTCGCGGCAATCGGTATTACGCACGAAGAAGCGGATTTCTTCGCTTCCGACTTCAGAAGAACCGGCGCGATTGACAGAACGGTTATGTTTATGAACCTTGCCAACGACCCTGCGGTTGAGCGTATCGCTACACCGCGTATGGCACTGACGGCTGCGGAATATCTTGCATTCGACATGGGAATGCATGTGCTGGTTATTTTGACGGATATTACAAACTACGCGGAGGCTCTACGTGAGGTTTCGGCTGCTCGTAAAGAGGTACCGGGCCGCAGAGGCTACCCGGGCTATTTATATACCGACCTTGCGACGATGTATGAACGTGCGGGCAGAAAGAAAGGCTGCGCGGGCTCGATTACGATGATTCCGATTCTGACGATGCCGGAAAACGACAAGACGCACCCGATTCCTGACCTTACCGGATACATTACGGAAGGACAGATTATTCTTTCCAATGAGCTGTTCCGCAAGGGCATTAAACCGCCAATCGATGTTCTTCCATCGCTTTCGCGTCTGAAGGACAAAGGTATCGGCAAAGGCAAAACCCGTGAGGATCACGCGGACACGATGAACCAGCTATTTGCTGCTTATGCGAAGGGCAAAGAAAACCTGGAACTCGTTGCAATCTTAGGTGAAGCGGCACTTTCCGAGGTCGACCTAATGTATGCGAAGTTCTCGCAGGAATTCGAGAGACGCTATGTTTCACAGGGCTACGACACTGATCGTACGATTGAGGAAACGCTGAATCTGGGCTGGGAACTGCTCCGACTTCTTCCAAAGAGCGAACTGAAGCGTATCAAGGACGAATATATCGAAAAGTATTTGTAAACGCCGATGCACTGAACAATTCGTGATTTGATTAAAAAAGGAAGGAGGCAGGAAAAGTGGAAAGACTCAATGTAAATCCCACCCGTATGATGCTCACAACGCTCAAAAAGCGTCATGCGACTTCCGTGCGGGGTCACAAGCTTTTAAAAGACAAGCGGGATGAACTGATGAAAGGTTTCCTTGAACTTGCCCGTGAAAATAAGGAACTCCGAGACAAGGTGGAGGCTCGCCTTGCGGATGTTTACACGGCCTTCGGTGTAGCACAGGCGGTTATGAGCCGCGCTGCCATGGAGGAGGCACTGATGTTTCCGAAGCAGGGCGTGAACTTAGATGTCTCAGGCAGGAATGTCATGAGCGTGGATGTTCCGGTGTTTGATTTCACCACAACAGCGGAGGATGCTTCGAACATCTACCCTTACGGTTATGCCAATACTTCCGGCGAACTGGACTCTGCAATTGCAAGTCTGGCGGATGTATTTCCGCTGATGCTGGAACTTGCCGCAAAGGAAAAAGAAGCGCAAATGCTGGCTGCCGAGCTTGAGCGGACGCGGCGCAGGGTTAACGCGCTTGAATATGTAAAGATACCGCAGCTCGAAATGACGATTAAGTATATTCGCATGCGGCTTGACGAAAACGAGCGAGGCAACCAGACGAGACTGATGAAGGTCAAGGATATGGTGCTCAAAGAAGCAATTAAGGAAAAGCACGATGCGGATGAAGAGGCTTATAATGCGGCGGTAAAACACGCAATCAAGCATTCAAGAAAACCGATTAATATTATGTAAGATTCAAAATTGTCCGTTCCAAGGGAAACCGATGGAAACGGACAATTTTTTCTTAACATCAATTTTATAGTCTTCCTGATATAATATGTAAAAGCATTTTCTAACTAAAGGGCAGATTGCCGCAGAAAGGGGGAGACACCATGTCAAAGAGAGCTTTACTTTTTCTTATAATTACGCTTATCCTTTGCGCGCTGCTGACAAGCTGCTTCGCGTGGAATCTTTTATCCGCGGATAAAGCGAGCAAAAAAGTCAGCAACAGCAGAGAAATAGAAAAGACAGGGCAGGACACTGTCACGCAGGAGGGAGAAGAAATGTATCAGGACACATCAAAAGACGTTGTATATTTGGCGGGCGGATGCTTTTGGGGACTGGAAGCACTGATGCAGTCCATTCCGGGCGTCATCGACGCGGAAAGCGGCTACGCGAACGGCACCTGCGAAGCAGACGCGAATTATCGCAGTGTCTGCACAGGAAACACCGGATTTCGTGAAACGGTGCGGGTTGCGTATGATCCGCAAAAAGTAAGCCTTGACGCCTTGCTTCTCGCGTACTTCTATGTCATTGATCCTACGGTGAAGGACCGTCAGGGTAATGATCGCGGAAGCCAGTATCAGACCGGCATCTATTACACCAATGATAAGGTAAAAGAAACGGTAGAACGCGTCGCGGAAATCGAGCGCCAACGCAGCGAGAAATTTTTTGTAGAGATTGCGCCTCTAAGAAACTACTATCCGGCGGAAACATATCATCAGGATTACTTAAAAAAGAATCCGAACGGCTACTGCCATATTCCGAAGGAAGAAATGAAGCTTTTTTCGGAGCTTCGCGTCGATCCGGGCGATTACAAACGGCCGGCTGCGGAGGTGATTCGGCAAAAGCTGACCAAAGAGCAATATCACATTACGCAGGAAAGCGGCACAGAGAGAGCTTTTACGGGCGAATTTTGGAATAAGTTCGAAAAAGGCATCTATGTGGATGTTGTGACGGGCGAACCGTTGTTTTCCTCTGCCGACAAATTCGAGAGCAGCTGTGGCTGGCCGGCCTTCTCCAAACCAATCGAGGAACCGGCGATAACAAAACTGGAAGATAACAGCCATGGCATGCGCAGAACCGAAGTGAGAAGCAGGGCGGGGAATTCTCATCTGGGGCATGTGTTTAGCGGAGATTCTGAATCTCCTAACGGTGTGCGGTATTGTATCAACAGCGCCGCGCTGCGCTTTGTACCATACGAAAAGATGGAAGCGGAGGGTTACGGCTACCTCAAATATTTGTTTGAAAAAGAGCGTGGAGCGGAGAGATAATTCTCCCGCTCCAAACACGCTTTAGCACCTGCCGTCTGCCGGCCCGTGAAGTCCTTTCAGATATTCCTCAACATTTAGGTAATGAATGCCGCTGCCTGCGTCATGATGCGACTCGCCGCGGTAGATTACATATTTACCGGTGATGGAACCGTAGCGGAATTCCGTCCGCTCACACTTGTCTTCGTCAATCAGGTGTCGGTACTGCTCAGGCGTCCGCTCGCTGCTGTGTTTGATTTCGTAAATTTCGCACGAAGCCGTCTTCGGGTCGAAGGCAACCATGTCGAATTCACCGACCGCAAACTGCAGTTTAAAGACTCTCTTATGCGGATATGCCATCTTCGTTTCGAGCATAATCAAATCTTCCATAAGTCTGCCGCATACCTCACTTTCAATCCGCGCAAGTACATAGTTTCGCTCTGCAAGCGAGAGGTCGGAAAACTCTTCATCCTCGAGAAGAGAGGAAATAACCGCTTCAACCTGCGAGTAACGAAGGCCGGGCTGTGAGACAACGGTTTTCGTTTCCTTCTGCGATAGATTCGGGAGCGATACGATGTCGAAGTCAAATGTCAAATCCAGCAAATCAAGATATTCCTTGATTTCGGCGCAGTGCTCATCGGTAAGCATAATTTTTCGCTCCGAAGCGTTTAAAATTTCGAGTTTCCGGCGCAGACGTCCGGTAACAGCCGCAAGGTCAATGCGGTCGAGTACATCGTTTGCATGTATACGGTCGCGGCGCAGATTCCGTGCAGAAAGTGAAAGAATTCCCGAACGAAAATCACGCGTAAGCACATCCAGCGCGAAACGGTGATTGATGTCTTCGACGACGCGATTGACGGCATCGGTGAGTTCTCCCTGTTCATAAAGGACGCGCAGATTTCGAAAATGATCGCCGTCCTGATAGCATTTCAGCGAATGCTGTATGTTCTTGGCGATTGCACTGTCCACATATTCATCGGTGCTTTTCGCTGTGGAAAAGGTTGAATGCTCGTTATAGTGGCTGCCGCCCAGACTCAGCGTCCCGCCATAGCGAATATATTCATCAATCCCGTGAATTCCAAGCAGCCGCTCGAATTCGCGATAAGGGATAAATGTAGTATGCAGCATAACGCACCGGTCATACAGCTGAGAATCCTCCGAGAAAAGGAAGCCGAGCGAATCCGTCCCCGATAGGATGATTCTCATGCCGCAGGATGCAAAGATATCCGAAAAAAGTGCAGCTCCTTCAATGAAATCCGCAAGCAAAGTTGCCTCATCTATGAAAATATATTGAAACCCCTGCGATGCAAGAATTTTTAAATCGGTATTGATATCTGCCAGTGTGACGCCGGGCACGACCTGAATAAATGCCGTCTTCGCGAGGCACGCATCCGGCATTTCCGAAATCGCCTGACGCATCATCGTTGTTTTCCCTGTGCGGCGCAGTCCGTAAAGAATCAGAACCTTATCCGGAAAAGCTCCGGCAATATACTCCTGCAGAAGATGGAAGCATTCCCGCCGGCCGAAACCGGAAGACTGATTTGCGAAAAATCGCAGGGCATCTCCTTTTATGACATTGGAATGATAGCGAAAGACCTCTTCGGACACACGCGTTGACTCAAAAGTCAGCGGAATACCGTTATACGACCATGCTTCCGCCTGTGCGGGAACTGAAGAGGAAGGAGTGTCTGCAGAAAAACGCGCTTTTCGGGCATTTAATTCTTTCAGTTCTTCTTCTAAAGCCTTGCGTTTTTCGACAGCGATCTTCATATCGGCAAGCCTGTCTTGTGGAATATATTTTTCTTTTCGCTTCCCGTTTTCATAAAAACGATGATAATAGTATATTTTTCCGTTGACGGTTTTCTTTCCGATCGAGCCCGCCGGAAGCAGAGCAAGCGCTTCTTCAATTTCTGAAATACGAAGAAGCAAATCTTTATAATCCGCATAATTTGAAAATCGATCCATCACGATGACACACCTCCTTCAAGTTTGTATACCTTATTATACCCTATTATACCCTGTATTTGTCAAGCAAAAAATGAGAAAAAATCAAAAACGCTTAAAACAGAACACAGGCTTGGTTTTTCATCCGCTTTATGTTACAATTTTTGCAGAGAGGTGACAAAATGGGAAAATGTGTGATTATCGGAGCGGCCGACATCAAAGACTACGCAAGGGCAAAAAATTACTTGCGGAAGGATGATTTCTATATATTTTGCGATGCGGGACTTAAGCACAATGAGGCACTTGGCATTAAGCCGGACCTAATCATTGGGGATTTTGATTCCTACTCGAAGGAAGAGGCACTCAAGCAAGGCATTGAGACGATTGTGCTGCCGTGCGAAAAAGACGATACCGATACGGTTTTTGCGGTTAAGGAGGGAATGCGGCGAGGCTTTTCGGAATTTCTTTTATTGGGAGCTATCGGGCAGAGACTTGACCATACGCTCGGAAATGTTTCGATTCTGCTCATGCTTGATGAAGCGGGCAGGCACGGCATGATTGTCGATGACTATTCGGAAATGAGCCTGGTGGGGCAGACACCGGTATATATAAATGGAAGCTTTTCGTATTTTTCGGTTTTGAATATCAGCGGGAAGGCGGAAGGCGTGACGATTGAAGGCGCAAAATATCCGCTTAAGGACGCAGTCATTTCCTGCGACTATCAATACGGCGTCAGCAATGAAGTTTTGGCAGGAGAGCGTGCGGCGGTGAGTGTCGCAGACGGAAGGCTGCTTTTGATAAAGGTTTTTTAGGAAGGAAAGACAGAAACGATGGAAAAAGGACAGATTGTAGAACTGACAATTGAAGATATGAGCGCGGAGGGACGCGGAATCGGCAAAATCTATGACGACGAGCGTGGTTTTGCGGTTTTCGTGCAGGACACGGTTGTGGGTGACCGCGTAAAGGTTGAACTTACGAAAGTAAAGAAAAACTACGCATTCGGGCGTGTTTCGGAGATGCTTGCGCTTTCGCAGGACAGACAGGAGAGCTTTTGCCCGCACAGCGGATTGTGCGGCGGATGCGTTTATTCTCAGCTCAGCTATGAGGCGCAGCTTGCGCTGAAAGAAAAGCAGGTGCGTGAGAAGCTGGTGCGTCTGGGCGGCTTGAACGATCCTGTCATTATGCCGATTATCGGCATGGGCGGCGAAGATGCGACGGAAGTTCCGTTCCGTTATCGGAATAAGGCGAGCATGCCGGTCAGCACGGGCGGCCTGATTACGCAGAAAGGCGGAATCGTAAAACCGGTGCACGAGCCGAGGGTGGGCTTTTACCGTCCGAAGAGTCACGATGTTGTGGATTGCACGGACTGTCTGCTTCAGTCAGAGCCTGCCATGGCAGCTGCGGCCGCGCTTCGTAAATTTATGGAAGAAGACCATATCACGTCATACGATCCACGCTGGGAAAAAGGCCTCATGCGTCACATGATTGTCCGCACCGCTGCGGGAACCGGCGAAGTTATGGTAATCCTCGTCATCAACGGCAAAGCCATTCCGAACGCACCGAAGCTGATCGAGATGCTCGACGAGGCAATTTACAATGTGCCTGTTTATGAGGACGGACCGCTTGCAGGCGTGGAATTTAATTTGGAAAGCGTTATTGTAAATATAAATAAGTCGAAGAATCTTGAGGGGCAGATTTTGGGCGAGGAGTGCATAACGATTGCGGGAAAGCCGACCATCACGGAAGAAGTCGGCGGGCTTTCCTTCGAGATTTCGCCGCTGTCATTCTATCAGGTGAACCGCGAACAGATGGTGCGCCTGTATGAGAAGGCTCTGGAATACGCATCGTTAAAAGGCGATGAAACGGTTCTGGACTTGTACTGCGGTGTCGGAACCATCGGGCTGTTCGCAGCCGCGGAAATGAACCGAAGGACTGCCGAGCTTAACGCAGCTGCAGCTTCGAGGCAGGCTGTAGAGAATGCTGCCTCGGGGCAGGCTGCAGCGGACAAGTCGCCGGGCCGCGTCATCGGCATTGAATCCGTCAAAGGTGCAGTCCTCGACGCAAACCGCAACGCTACGATTAACGGCATCGTAAATGCACGATATGTCTGCGGCAAGGCGGAAGAAGAACTGCCAAAGATGGTACGTACCAAGGCGCAGGAAGAACAGGCTGTGCGCGAGGTCGTCAAGAAGCGCGGCGAAGAGGCAGCGAAACAAGAATTGTTAAAAGACGAAGCACTGCGTATTACGCATGCGAATGTCGTAATACTCGACCCACCGCGCGCCGGCTGCGAGCAGCCGCTGCTCGAAGCAGTCGTAAAGGCTGCTCCGGAGCGAATCGTGTATGTTTCCTGCGACCCCGCGACCTTGGCACGCGACATCAAGTGGCTCGGTGAGCACGGCTACGAATTTAAGGAAGCCACACCGTGCGACATGTTCCCGTGGACCGGGCATGTGGAGACGGTATGTTTATTGTCCAAACTCCACGAAGCGAAGTATCATGTGAATGTGAGACTTGACATGGACGAGATGGATTTAACGGCGTCCGAAGCAAAGGCAACCTATGAAGAAATTAAAGATTACATATTTGAAAGATTTGGTTTAAAAGTTTCATCGCTCAACATAGCACAAGTAAAAACTAAGTGTGGAATTACTGAGCGAGAGAATTACAACAAGCCGAAATCCGAAAATACCAAACAGCCGCAATGTACAAAAGATAAAGAAGAAGCTATTATGAATGCCTTAAGGCATTTCAAGATGATATAATTTTGGAGGTAATCACGATGTATAATAAAATCCTGTCAGAAATATCCCAAGAATACTACCAGCAAAATTATCCAAATGACGGACAGAGATTTGTTGCTTGGTATCTTCGCAACATACATAACCTTGATACATACGAAACAAAAGATTGCATTACCGATGGGGCAGGCGATAAGCAAATTGATGCTGTATATATAGATAATCAATCGTCAACTATTTATATAATTCAGGGCAAGTTTTATAGCGGCGATTCTGTAGATTCTGCACCTTTACGAGAAGTACTTTCTTCTTGGATTCAAGTAAAGGATTTAATTCATCTGCAGGATGGAGCAAATCAAAAACTGCAAGTTAAAATTAATGAAATGGCAAATGCTATTGAAGATGATTACGAAATTTGTTTTGAGCTTATTACTACATCAGAACTTACAGAGTCGGCAAAAGCAGACCTTTCTGCTTTTCAAAGAGAACTCGCTGAGAGTGAAGTGCTGCAAGCTAATCTCAATGTAATTGATAATGATACTCTAAAATTTAAATATGACGAAGCATTAAATAAAAACAGACCATATATTAATCACGAATTTGTGCTTGAAGACGGAAAATATATGGAACTTACTATCGGAGATACAAAAGCTGTTATAGTTGCTTTACCGCTTAAAGAATGTATTAAAATTCCGGGAATTAAAGACGGAAGTTTGTTTCGTAAAAATGTTCGTCAATCATTAGGTACAAGCAATAAAGTAAATAAAGGCATTGCTCAAACCATAAAAAAGGACGCAAGTGACTTTTTCTTCTTACATAACGGTATAACGGCAATCTGTTCACAAATGACAATTCACGATAATATATTATCGGTGAAAGAGTTGAATGTAGTAAACGGTTGTCAGTCGCTTAACACAATGTTTAGCTGCAGTGAATCGGCGAAAAAAGCAGATGATGCTTATGTAATGTTTAGATTTTATGAAATTAGCGATTCGGATAGAGCGGATAATATCAGCACCTCGACTAACAGCCAAAGTGCTGTTAAAGCAAGAGACCTTCGTAGTAATGATAAATCAGTTCTTGCATTGAAAAAAGCTTACGAACAATTCTATACTGACGGATACTTTGTTACTAAACGTGGCGAAAAAGTGGATTCGGTCAAGTATAATACTTCTCATATTGTTAATTTGACAGATTTAGGAAAACAACTTATTGCTTGGCATTCACAAAGACCTACAATCTCATATAGTGAAACAAAAATATTCGACAAGTATTTTGACCAACTGTTTCACAGAGATTACTCTCCGGAAAATGTTCAAGCTTTAAATGTGATGTTTAATAAACTTTATGAAAAGTGGAATAAAGATAACCCAATGGGGTTAAATGAAACGCTTTTAGCAATGAAAGCTTATGCTCCATATCACCATCTTTATTCAATTTCTGTTATTTTATGTGAGATTAACAAGATGAACGATTCTGTTCCGTCGCCTTCTGTTGCTTTGAAAAAACTTGCCTCTGAAAATCTATTAGATACCGTTATAGATATGGCAGGTAATTGTTTAAATATGGCGATGGAAAACGCATCGGCAGAGGCAATGGATAACGGTAAGATGTTCGTTCCTCAAAACTGGATTAAATCAAAAGCTTCTTTAAAAGACATAAGAGGTGCAATCCGCAATTATTTAACAACACTCAAAATGATGCCGAATGGCAAACAAATTCTTGAAAGCTTAAATGATGGATTAAGTATGGATAAAGATGATTTTGAATCCCGTTGGACTGCGGATTAATCCGCACATTCGACAAAGTAAAGATCTCCTTGTAAAATGGTGTTACCAAATACAAGGAGGTTTTAATATGAAAACAATTTTTGAAAATAACGGTGGTACTTATACGCAGGTCGGAGATTATCTTTTGCCTAATCTTTCGTTACCGGCGGAAGAAAAAGAAACGAATATCGGCGTATGGGCAATGAGGCACAAACGATATTTGAAGCAAAATCATAAAGTGCGTTACTACAATTTGCTGACAAGCGGTAAGCTCAATTCATATCTTGCCGACATCGAAGAACAGGCTCAAAATCTTTTTTCTCGGTTGGTAAAAGACCTTGCCGAAAAAGAAAATGTTACGGAAAAATTGAAATCGGATAACCCAATGTTATGGGTGCAAAAGATGAATAATATTTGCAATCGAGCAATGGAAATTGTTAATGAACAAGTAATATACAACTAAAAACAAGGCACAACTTACGGAGAAAATTCCAGTAGGCTGTGCCTAAAATTTTGTTTGCCAAGTTGCAATGCATAATCTTAGCAAGCAGACCAATTATGGACAGGTTGTCCAAATCGGTTGCTATGCTTTGATGTCTTGCATACATATTCTTTTTGTGGACTACGAAGAAGAAACTCGAAAATTAAAAGACCGTATCGAACTACTGGAAAATTCTCTTGACGACAACTATATACTCATTGAGATTTTGAAAAGCCAGATAGAACGATACGACCGAAAACTTGGAAGTAATAAAATGATAGAATTATAAAATTATCAGAAAAATTGATTAAAGCAGTACAAAGATTTTTTGGAATTTCTTTGTACTGCTTCTTTTTCAATTTGATTTACTTGAAGAAAATCAAATTCCGTGGTAGAATAGACTGGAATATAGTAACAAAAGGAGTGCAAAGAGATGAATATAATAAACGCGATTTACAATTTGGTGAATCACCCGGTTGTTGAACTGGTAGAATATTATCAAGGCAGAAACAGGGCAAACAATGCCGGAGATGCCCTTGAAGAATATATCAAAGACCTTTTTGCCGATTCTTTTGAAATGAACGAAACCGACCGCTTAGAGAAGCTAAGCGAGGTTTTTTCTTATCTTGGTAATAACAGTAACCCTCCGGATGCGATGATTTGTGGCGGTGATGCTATTGAAGTTAAAAAGATTGAAACCAACAATGCTGCTCTTGCTTTGAATTCGAGTTATCCTAAGCATATTCTTTCAAGCAACAGTCCGATGATTTCCGCCGCTTGTAAAAGTGCCGAGGACTGGACTGAGAAAGATATGATATATGCTGTTGGTGTCGTTGATAAAACAAACAATAATCTCAAACATCTTTCTATGGTTTATGGTCTTGACTATTGTGCCAGTGAAGAGTGTTACAGTAGAATAAAGAAAACAATCAAAGATGGGGTTGAAGCAATTCACGGAGTTGATTTTGCTGAATCAAAGGAACTTGGACACATAAACAGGGTTGACCCTCTCGGAATTACATATATGCGAGTCCGTGGAATGTGGGGAATTGAAAATCCGTGGAAAGTATTTGATTATGTCTATCAAAGGGATTTCAGTAAGAACTTCACTTTTATGTGTGTGATAAACAATGATAAGTGGAACACCTTTGATAATACTGCTCTTATTACAAGCATCCACAAGGATAGTTTTGAAATTAAAAATGTCAGAGTGAAAAACCCGGACAATCCGGCGAAACTGGTGGATGCGAAACTGATTACATTTAGCATATAAGGAGAGTCAATATGAAAGTTATAAGTTTGTTTTCGGGCTGCGGTGGTTTGGATTTAGGTTTTGAAAAGGCAGGTTTTGAAATTCCCATTGCCAATGAATATGACAAAACCATATGGGAAACATTCAAAGTAAATCACCCGAACACAAAACTTATTGAGGGAGATATTCGCAATATAAAAGCGGAGGACTTTCCTGCTGATGTTGATGGAATTATTGGCGGACCTCCTTGCCAGTCTTGGTCTGAAGCTGGTTCTCTCCGTGGTATTGAAGATGCCAGAGGTCAGTTGTTTTATGACTACATAAGAATTTTGCGACAGGTGAAACCGAAATTCTTCCTTGCCGAAAATGTTTCTGGAATGTTAGCAAATCGCCACAATGAAGCAGTTCAAAATATCATTTCAATGTTTGAAGAATCGGGATATAATGTTTCGGTGACATTGGTAAATGCCAAAGATTACGGTGTAGCAGAAGAAAGGAAAAGGGTTTTCTACATCGGTTTTAGAAAAGACCTTGATATTGGCTTTGTTTTCCCCAAAGGAAGCACAGAAGATGATGAAAAGAAAATAACTCTCCGTGATATTATTTGGGATTTACAGGAAACTGCCGTTCCATCAGCGGATAAAAACCACCACAATCCCGATGCCGTGAATAATAATGAGTATTTCACAGGTGCTTTTTCTCCGATTTTTATGAGCAGAAATAGAGTTAAAAACTGGGATGAACAAGCATTTACGGTTCAAGCATCAGGTCGCCAGTGTCAATTGCATCCACAAGCGCCAAAAATGATTCATGTCGGACATAATCGTTATCAATATGCGGAAGGATATGAACATTTATATCGACGTATGACTGTTAGAGAGGTTGCGAGAGTTCAAGGCTTTCCTGATTCGTTCAAATTTTTATACGATAACGTAAATGATGGATATAAGATGATAGGAAATGCTGTTCCTGTCAACCTTGCTTATGAAATCGCACTTTCAATCAAGGAACAATTACAGCAGTAAATCGAAAGGGGCTGTCTTTGTGCGACAGCCCCTTTTTTGTAATCATATTCACTTTTCAAATATTCCTTATAATTCAACAACATTTGCAAAAGTTGCTCTACATGCTCCTCATTCATATTCAAAATAATACTTCTTCTGATTTTTCCAATTCTTATAAGTTCTATCTCTGTTATTTTTTAGGCCAGCATATAACACATATGATTTCCACTCTCAAAATTTTAATAATTCTATGCGTAACTGATATTACATAATATTTTCAACGGGTCTTAGGGTAGCCCCTAAAATTACCGTTTGTATGATGTGGATATACAAATGGTCTGCTCGCTAAATTTGTGCATTGCAATTACAATTTAATATTTTTACGAACCCGGTCCTTCGTTTTTTGAACTTTCAATAAACGAAGGACTTCATTTTTTTTACAAATTTTTTCGTCAAAACACCCTGACTTTTTTCGTTCTCGGTTCAAACAAGTAGAGGGGTAAAAATATTTTTTTAAAAAATTTCCGTTAAATCGGCAATTTTGGGTGTGCATTTCGGCTCCCGTTGTCCAAATGAGTGGAGGGGCAAATGTTAAATGTTTATGAATTTTCCGGAAAGCATCCCCCTATTTTGGCTCTCCCGGTTCTAACAAGTGAAGGGAGTTTTTTACAATGCCGAGATTATCAAAGAAAGCAAAACAAGAATGGGATTTTTTCATAAATCCCGAAACAGGCAGAAGGACATACAACAGCCTTTGCCTTAAATGCAAAAACAAATGCAAGCAAAGCCACAAGGCAATCGTTGTTTTCTGCCCGAAGTACAAATCCAAAAGAGGCACAAAAAGCGTTAAAAATCGCCGTGAATATGATGACAGCGGTTAATTTAATATAGCGATAGTTGCTTTCAATAAAAAGCCGATAGAAAAGAAAAAATTACCGATTTCAGCACCAAATCAATACAGAAACAGAGGTGATACAGTGAACAAATATTTCAAAATATCGGATGCTAAAAACTTTGCTTTCTACAAAGTACCGAAAGCGTTATTTGAAGAAAAGTACAAATCTGTTTCAACCGATGCGAAAATGCTGTACGGACTTTTGCTTGACCGAATGTATTTGTCCGTCAAAAACGGTTGGATAGATAATCAAGGCAGAGTATATCAGTATTTTACGATAAAGTCTGTCCAAGAAAAACTGCATTTCGGTCACGAAAAAATATGCAAATTGTTCTCAGAACTTGAAACTTCAGACTTAATACTTCGCAAAAAGCAAGGTCAAGGTAAACCGAGCATTATTTATCTGAAGCAATTCTGATTTTCGGTTTTCTTGATTTCCGAATAACGGAAGGTAATAAGACTTAGAAGATTAAGACTGTTACCAGCCGAGAAAAGAATATATATGGAGGTTAAAATGATAAAAAACATAAGCATAGATTTACTCGTTCCTTTTGAAAATCATCCGTTTAAGGAAAGAAACGGAATTGAGCAGCAAGAATTAACAGAAAGCATAAAAGAAAACGGATTGCTTGAACCGATAATCGTTCGTTCTTTTCCGGCCGGTAAATAGGTGACCAGCAGGACAGCGTTGAGATGCGCTACGAGGATGAAAATATATGGCTGACACAGAAGATGATGGCCGCATTGTATGATGTTTCTGTACCCGCAATCAATCAACATCTGAAAAGAATATTTGACGATAGCGAATTAGTCGAGAATTCAGTTATTAAGAAATACTTAATAACTGCCGCCGACGGGAAGAATTATCAAACAAATCACTATAATCTCCAGGCGATTATTGCTGTTGGTTTTAAAATTAATAACGAAAGAGCCGTACGATTCCGTAAATGGGCAGGGCAGATCGTAAAAGACTATACCATTCAGGGTTGGACAATGGATGTAGCCCGTCTGAAAAAGGGCACGATGTTCACAGATGAATATTTTGACCGTCAGTTAGAGTACATTCGTGAGATTCGCCTGTCTGAGCGTAAGTTCTATCAAAAAGTAACTGACCTTTATGCAACAGCTTTTGATTATGATAAAGACGCAAAAACTACAAGACTCTTTTTCAAAACTGTGCAGAATAAAATGCATTATGCTACTCACAGACATACTGCTGCTGAACTGATTGTTGAACGAGCGGATGCAGAAAAACAACATATGGGACTAACATCCTGGGAGAATGCTCCAGATGGGAAAATAGTTAAAAGCGATGTGTCTGTTGCAAAAAATTATCTTACAGAAAAAGAATTGTCCTTTTTAGAACGTATTGTATCGCTTTATCTCGACTATGCCGAATTGCAAGCTGAACGTCATATTCCTATGAGTATGGAAGATTGGGCAAAGAGACTTGACGGTTTCCTCGAATTTAACGGTACCGAAATTCTCACAGGAGCGGGCAAGATAAGTGCAGAACAAGCCAAACTCCACGCTGAGACAGAATTTGAAAAATATCGTGTGATTCAGGACAGATTATTTATGTCTGATTTTGATAAGTATATGCTGGAACTGGAAGAGAATGCGAAGAAGTAGCAGCATCGCCATTAAAATTTTCTGGTAAATTTCTATCTTACCAAGGTCGACAAGTAAATAGAGTGTAGTAATTATAAGACTTTCTGAAAGACTATCGTTGCAAGGTATAACGAGCCTCTCGGAAAGCCTTATTTTGTTGCTCAGATATAGCTAATTAAGAACATGTCTACAAGGGGGAATTAACACTACAGGATGGATAACGCTGATTTTAAAATATGGACCGGAATTATCGATTGTATGAAAGCTATTGTACAAAATGACATAACATGACAAAATCAGATTGACTAAAGAAACACAGATATTTATAATATAGACAAAACGAAAATGACATGAATGGAGGACAGGGTAATGGAGAAAACTGTAACACTTGAAGAGGCATTAAAAAGAATTGAGGAGCTGGAAAAAGAGAATGCAGAACTTCGGGAGGAATTGGAGTATTACAGAAATCGTAAATT